>NZ_JAOWIE010000031.1:0-17368 GCF_030332265.1 Citrobacter sp. Cu231
GTTGGACAGACTGCGAGTGCAGCGAGCAGGCTGCCCGCAGGGCGAGCTAAGCGAGTCAATCCCCGCCTCACCGCCATATTACGAGTGCATATTATTAATTAGCATAGGATTTTTATTTTATCTTTGCTGCAATGCAACGGCTTAAAGGTACTGATAATGTTCTCTTCGCTGATAGCGGGGATATCGCCCCACTCAAGGTTTCTGCTCCACTTATCGCGGGCAACAGAAGCCATCACCCATTGCCCAGTCCTGCACAGTTGGCCCGCCAATACTCCCGATTAGTGCTGAGATATCAGCAAGCTGTTGGGTCAGCGAGAATGGCCGCATTACCTGTGGCTGCTCAGAAATGTCCTCCATCAGTCCGCGATACAAATCGGAAGTCTTCCCATTGATTTTTATCATCATTTACCGATACGACTATGATAAAATTGACCTTATTTTTTATATCAACCTGACTGTAAATGAGATTGAGTTCTGTAACAGAAAACTTTGCTCTTAAGAGCAGGTACGAGCCAGAATGAAGGGCTAAAAATGCTCTTCAGAAGGACATGTCGGTATGGCAAGCAAGGATACACATAAATGGTAAAGTTTCTGCGAAATGGACCCGCAGTTGTTGTTCTGGCATTTATATTATGGGGCCTGATCCCATTGTTTTATCAATATCTGTCCGGCGGAGCCCTTGCTGAGATTTTGATGTACAGAGTTTTCTGGTCTATACCTCTATTACTGCCAATAAGACTGTTATTTCGTAAGAGAACGTTTTTTCGCGATTTACTGAAAGATAAAACATCCTTCATATCCTGCATGATAGCAGGTTTGTTAATGGTAATTTCGTGGTCAGCTTTTATTTATGCACTAACAAATCATAAAGTACTTGATGCCAGTCTGGGATATTTTATCAATCCACTTATTGTCATTTCCCTTGGCTGTATTTTCCTTAAAGAAAAACTATCATTATTTCAGCTTATAGCGGTAATATCCGGGGTATGTGGTCTTGCCTATCAGATTATTTCCGCGAACAGTTTCCCTTCACTGGCGCTAATCATGGGGTTTTCTTTTGCATTGTACGGACTGGCGCGTAAATTTATCCATTACGATGCAATAACCTCAATCACACTTGAAACATTCTGGGCTCTGCCTGTCGCTATTATCATTTTTATATATACTGACTCTAGTATAACAACATCATCTGATATCCCTGTCTTTCTTTATATATTAACCGCTCCCGTTACAGTCATCCCGTTAGTGTTATTTGCGGTAGCGTTAAATCATACATCCCTTATTGTGACAGGTCTTGCACAGTATATAGAGCCATCACTGCAATTTCTCATTGCCATACTTATATTTAGAGAGATTATTAATTACCCCGAGTTATTGTGTTTTTCAGCAGTATGGTTTGGATTATTGCTATGTATATTTGAGAGTCTTTACTATCATTACCGACGTTATCCTCCGGGAGCTAAAAGGAATCATCCGGAAGGCACTTTACGGTAATGTACATGCTGAGTGTATAACTCAGTATGCATTTTCGTTTTACTGGAACACGCGCTCAGATATGAATGAGTAAACAACTCGAGTTTGTTTACTCAAGATTACCCCGTCATTTATCGAGATTATATAAAACGCCAACGAATCAGGTCTCCCCTGGTATTTTTTTGCTGACCAGTTTCATAAACATACAAAGCGAACACCTTTCAGCACAAAAAGTTACCAAAAATATACAGGGCATTATATCCGGAAAGAAGTCAGGAATGACGCACCCCCCATTTAAGATATTCAATTTGAACTTAATCTACGAAAATCGGCATATTTCGCGGGATTACATCCAATTAAGTTAGCCGTCATCGTTCAGAAATTTGTCCTGTCGTTCAAAATCGTGCATTCCCCCCATGTTCGCTGAAGCACATGATTTACTTCGCTATGTTGTTGACAACTCAACTCACCAGTTTACTCAATGAACAGCGATATGTTTGTAAAACACATTTTGTTTAACAAATATATATGTTCCTCTCTGTAGAATGAAAAAATTGTTTTATCAGGACAGGCTAACGAGAGAGCACCCTAATGATTATCAATAAAACTGGCATGTCAGACATGAATTCATTTAACAGTAATTTTTCGCATTAACAAAACAGTGTAGAGACTCCAGCATTTACACCTTGCACGTAAATGAATTTATACATCCTGGCTTAATGATAAATACTTATGAAAAATACATCATACCTAAGCTTTTTTAACAAAACTTTATTGGCACGTGACCCGTTACATGGCAAATGGAAGAACAAAAAATTTCGACTCATGTATCTTTTACGCTCTATGATAAGTCCAGTCTCCAGTGTTCGATATTATCAAGAATTACTTTCTCTTAAATCAATTGATAAGATTCTGGAGATGCAACCTACGTTACCAGCAAAAATTCATCGTCCCTATTTGTATAAAGGAGGGTTGGCACGAAATCGAAGGAAAAACATTGTCGGACACTACCGTTTTGTCCAAAGTTTACCAATGAACCAACAGGCGTTTTTATTACCAGACAAAGATGTGCTATTGGTTCAATTCACCGGAAAAAATGGTGAGGATTTTAATATTCACTGTTCTTCAGGCGGTTTTGATCGTGAAGGCGAACTGATGTTGTCTCTTAGTTTTAACAACATCCCGGTGGCCCGATTGTCCTTCTCGGTTATCCCGTCAAAAAAAGGACATTGTGCATTTATTGGCGGTTTGCAGGGGGCGCCAAAAAATATTGGTCCAGACATTATTCGGGACGCTACTAAAGCCTGCTATGGACTATTCCCTAAGCGGATCGTTTTTGAGGCACTTTGTTCATTGATGCGTTGCTGTGAAATCACTGATATTTTAGCAGTCAGTGAACAGAGCCATGTTTTCAGGCAATGGCGATACCGGTATAAGAAACGTAAATACTTTGTTGCCCTGTACAGTGATTTTTGGGAATCAGTTGCTGGTCGTCCATACGGTAAGTGGTATAAGTTGCCAATTTCTGTAGAGCGTAAGTCATTTAATGAGCTTGCCAGTAAAAAACGCGCGGAATACCGGAGACGGTATGCCTTGTTGGACCATATAAATGAGGAAATCATGATTCTTCTGCAAAATCAGATGTAAGATAATGACGTTACTCTGCTCGGAAACAGGCTGATGAATGCGACGTCCCATCAAAAGCGCTGCTGCCATTCCACGTCGGCCAACAATTATACGAACGTCCGCTGAGAGCTGTGATTTCAACGGGTCTATGCAACGCTATCCTTAATCAAAGGGGGACGTTGCAATAAAACGAAGAACGCTCATTTACTACACGCCCGAACAGAAAGCGACTATCTGGGACTGTCATAAATCCCCTCAAGCCCCGGATGCTGCCATAAACTGGCGGGTGTGACCGTTTTTCTGTCCCACGGAATGGCGCCCAGGAACCAGAACCGCCAGAACAGCAGATCGGCTCCCGGGTTATTTTTCAGTAACTGGCCAAAGGTCTCCACGCTGCCAACCTGAACACCCAACGCATCTCTGTAAATATCAAACACGAACTTTGAACAAAATTGCCGGGAACACTCGTAATCAAACCCCGTATGGTACAGTTTATGCAGACGTGTGGGGACCTGCTGCATCACTGCCAGCTTTTGTTCCACGGTCAGCCCTCCCTGCAGACGACGCACGGCATAACGTTGTCCGGCAGAACGCTGAATGAATGCCGACAGAGTAGTGATGCCGGAGAGGGGAATACGGCTTTCAGCCACCTGATAATCATCACCATGATATCCGGTGATGATCCCGACATGGTTGCACCAGCACCGCGAGGCGGTCGACACTTCACGGAACAAGGACGCTCCGATACAGGTAAAAACGATATCACCCGTTTCAAAAACGGCTGGGTAATTATTCTTCATGTTTTTTTCCATTCTTTTTCTAAACACGTTAACCGGTTTCAGCGCTGTTTTCCTGTATATCCCGCTATTAGCATGGCGATATTCCTCCATTAGCCTTTTAAGAATAAGAAAATAATGTCAAACATAGATTTAATGTCATACACAATTAATGAAAAAGTGATTAGATAAAATTCAACATTATCAAATATTGCCGCAACAACCTCTCCTTTTGATACATTTTGAATTTTCCTTCTTATTGGCTCAAGATAGTTATTAAGATAGAAAGAATATAGAACAGAAAATATAGCCACTAAAAACAGAGGGATAACTATTGTTTTTAAAATTATTGAATCGCAAAATTCATTAATAATTGAACCGATTACTTGCGAATAGATTGCAGTTGCAAAAAAACAATCAAATCGCTTATCAAAAAAATTGTATTTTTTGAATTTAATACCATCTTTAATATCTTCATTATTACTTGCCATCATCATTTTATCTCAATAACATTGTATTTCTCTTTAATTTCATATAAGGCAGCGCCAGAATCAGATTTTCTCTTGAAGCATGCTTCACCATGGAGTAGCCGCAGCGGTGGAAGTGGTTTTTCCAGGCGTGA
The DNA here is from genome assembly GCF_030332265.1 of Citrobacter sp. Cu231. Classification (NCBI taxonomy): domain Bacteria; kingdom Pseudomonadati; phylum Pseudomonadota; class Gammaproteobacteria; order Enterobacterales; family Enterobacteriaceae; genus Citrobacter; species Citrobacter sp. Cu231. Next base: position 4,498 of record NZ_JAOWIE010000031.1, read on the forward strand.
GTGATTGTGGAAAGCGACTTGCTCACGCCCAAAGTCATTGCGGGCGCGGCCTTCGGGGAGTAATTTCTCGTAAACAAAAACCATGACTGAATTCTCAGGAAGGAAATATAACGATACCGTAGCGACCTGGGACGAGATTTGACAGAGGGTCAATAAAAATCAGACTAATTCAAATGATGGTTATCTCTGCTATATGTTAATGCCATTGAAGTGTCAGCACGGGAGTTCATGGGCAGCAGGTCTTGTTAATGTCGAGAGCTACATGGTGCAGAATGCCGCCAGGGTGTCCAGCTATCCGGGCCCAATATGGTACTGCAGCGCCAAACACCGCGGCTTACAATTTTCAAATATCGGATTAATGAAAAATCAATAATACCAGGAGTTTTCCTGCTCATCTGATCACCTTTGAACAGAATATTAATTTGCGGCATATCATATTTTTTTTGCTATTAATTTGGCATATAAGTATTACCCAGACTGGATTCTGGGTGACAAACTAACGTTATCCCATACATGTTGCAGATTTACTCTTATCAACAAGGAAATAATCAGTGAAAAAAATCATCATCCTCTCCCTGAGTTTATTATTTGTAAACAGTGCCCTTGCTGCCACTTCAGAATCATGCGAATCTTATAAAAAGCAGATGGATTCATACTTAATTAAAATGAAAGAAATGGGTACTCAGCAAACTCAGATAGATATGTTGTCACAGCAATTCGAACAGTCTTTTACACAGATTAAAAACCTGCCAGCAGAAAGTCAGGAAATGACATGTAAACAAGGACTTGACGCGCTCAAGCAAACAATGGAAGCCGCAAATATTAAATAAAAACCTAACTAAAACCACCTGTTAACGGTGGTTTTAGTTTAAAATTCTTTATGAATATACTGTTTAATCAAACTTTTATATTTCTTAATAATTACAGTTTCAGTTTATTTAACTCTTTGACACATAAGAAAACGGGACGCGCTGGTAAGATCACTCTCGAGCCCGGCAGGCACTTAAATCACATCACGGTTATCCTCAGAAAGATATAAAGAAAAAGGCGTGTAAACACATCATTGATAGTGTCCAGGCATTTCCAGAATGACAGGCGTCGTGGAACGGTTAATTCCTGCCCTCCGGCCAGCCATCGCTGCTCCGTGTGATTGTCTCCAGCTTTTCAACACAGCCACCTCTTCTTTCATTTACCGCTACTCTTCGTGGCAGAGCTGTCAGCCTGGAGTACTTTTTAAAACAGGGTTCAGTATGAGGAATGGAAAGGTCGAGTGGCAGCATCGGTAACTGGTCACCAGGATTAATTCACCATCAAATGATAATGATTGCCATTTATTATAATAATTTTTATCTTTAAAATTCAGTCTCTTTCCTGAGCCTGTCAGGCCCCCAGTCAAAAAATTTCCCTCCGTTTTTTTCTTCAACTGTCAGAGTTGAATCGAATGAAAAAAATCCATCTTATTTTCGCTTCAGTATCAAAAAAGCCCCGCGATTGCGGGGCCTCAGGATAGTAGAAATTTCGCTATCAGGATTTTGAACTCACTTCGAGGAGTATCTGATACATTGCATCTTTAGTTTGTAGCTTTTCTTTTTTCAGCTTTGCCACCTCCTGTCCATACCCGTGTCCATCTTCACCTTCCAGTCGTGCTATTTCATGATCAAGCGCGTTGTGCTTCTCAAACAGTGACTGAAAACGTGGGTGCTGTGTTTTTAAACGTGTAATTAACTCTCGATACTCTGGAAACATTAAACATCCCGGGATACGTTAAACACATCGCAGATAGCTCTCTTCTGCATCTCCAAACTATCGCCATCTGTGATATTTATGTGTGAGCATTGCCACATAACAGAAATCGTTTGAGGCTCCGTCGATACAGATTTTCACCAGCAAAAAACAGTGGCAATGCTATCTGCAGGCACTGGCAACAGGATAAGTGATGGTGATCTGCCTGCCATTACGGCTGAAGGTCAGTTTTGACACCGCTTCTTTCGGGGACGGTTTCAGACCAGCCGGACGGACAAACAGCTTTATACGGGTGGCGGCCGACAGCATCAGAACGTTTTTCCCTGCAGTCCCGGATTTATCAACAGCCGGAATGGCTTTGACCGAGAGATATAAAGAGGGTTTCACGGTCAGACGGTAGAGCGGGACCGGCATTCATCAGACGCAGGGTGTTCTCACTCCCCGGATTGCTGACATAAAGCGGTGGAGTGATGATAAAATCGTCAGCCTTTTTACCGTTGCGGTCTTCTGCCCGGGACTGCACCAAAAAGCGGGACGTGTCCGACGTGTTACGCACCGAAATGCTGGCTTCTTTTTGATCGGCAGGATAGATAATACGGGTTCAGCCCAGCACGATACCGCCGCCTGCATAGGCCATTGCCGGGAACCCCCCGGCCAGTAATACTGATACCACCCACTTTTTAGTAAAAAATGAGACAGACATGATTTATTCCTGAAAGAGGAAGTTCTTCCAAATTGTCGACGTCTTTGCAATTGTTATGTCACAGTCGTCCAGTACGATAGAGAATGCCGTGTCCCTGGTTGTGGTGCCGGTGCCTGTAAATGCATTTGCGGATACATCACCCAGAGGAACAGACTGATTTTTTGACGCCGAGACCAGGCTGCGGGTATCCACAACGACATTACCCTCGAATTTGATAACGCTAGTTTCCCCCGCAATATTCGACGCTGAAGATGCAAAAATAAAGAGTAAAAAAGAAACTAAATTTAAACGCATAACCGGATATAATCTTAGATTGTTAATTAATCATTATTATTCAACCCATTAAAGATAGAATAAATATTCAATACACGTACTGAGTTAAGTATCAATAAATATCGCGTGATAATATAAATATTATTTATAGCATTCTCATCATGATGATATATTTTTTTTCTTCGTACAGAGAATCAGTCATCATCAATATAAAACAATGAGTAACTCACAAAATAAAATCTTATATCCTCGGTGATTCTACCACACTCCGACATGAAGTAATGTTATTTATATTCATGCTCTCTATGAATACAAATAACATTGAAATAAGAAAAGTAATAATTTATTTTATTAAAATCTTCAAAAATGCCAGGTGTTTATTTGTGAACAAAAGTTTCAAAGGAATCACTGTTCTTTCCGCTGCCCGCAAACGCATCTCATGGACATTTGATACATTCAGGCATATCTGTGTTTCTTTTTCTGGGGGCAAAGATTCGACAGTACTCCTGCATCTTGTCGCTGAGTCTGCAAGAAGACAAAAAAGGAAAATATCGGTACTGTTCATCGATTGGGAAGCGCAATTTTCTCTGACTATTGAGCATATCGAAAAGATGAAACATCTGTACGCTGATGTTATTGATAATTTCTACTGGGTGGCACTCCCCATGACGACTGTCAGTGGAGTATCCCAGCATGAGCCCGAATGGGTGGCCTGGGCACCGGGCGCTCAGTGGGTTCGAAAACCACCACATGGTGCTATCACGGATGAGTCTTTTTTCTCCTTTTACAAACATGCAATGACATTCGAGGAATTCATCCCCGCATTCTCCCGCTGGCTGACAAAAAAGAATGGCGATTATTCCCAGATTATACTCGTGGGTATACGGGCTGATGAATCACTGCACCGAATGATGGCCATCAGCTCGCACTCGAAATTGCGCTACGCCGATGACAAACCGTGGACAACAGCATCAGTTGAAGGTACGTATTATACTGCCTATCCCCTTTATGACTGGAAAGCCAGTGATATATGGACGTACTGTGCCAAAGAGAACAAAGCATATAACTCACTGTATGATTTAATGTACCAGGCAGGAGTTCCTCTTGGAAGTATGCGCGTGTGTGAACCTTTTGGACCTGAACAAAGACGAGGCCTCTGGCTTTACCATGTTCTGGAACCTGATACCTGGGAGCGGATGTGTTACCGGGTAGCTGGCGCGAACAGTGGAGCCTGTTACGGAAGTCAGAGCGGGGAATTTTTTGCACTACATAAAAGCATCACCAAACCAGAACATCACACCTGGGAAAGTTATGCCTATTTTTTACTGGAAAGCATGCCCGAACACACAGCAGAACATTACCGGAACAAGCTGGCGATTTATCTCAAGTGGTATCTGGAGCACGACTGGCCGCACGGCATTCCTGACGAGCAAGAAAAGGACCTGGGTTGTAAAGATATTCCGTCCTGGCGAAGAATATGCAAGACACTAATAAGAAATGATTTCTGGTGCCAGCGACTTTCTTTCAGCCCCAACGCCCCCCGACATTACAAGCGTTACCTTGAGCGAATGAAACAAAAGCGTCAGCAATGGGGAATAATATAATGATGTCTTTAAAAGATTTACTGGCTGAAGTTGATACTTTTTTCGAAAATATAATTGACGAGAAGCAAAAAATTGAAGTGCTTAACACCTTTAAAAAAGCACTACATCAACATAGTCCGTTTTCAGGTGAACCGGTTGACTGTGTGCTCTGGATTCAGTCAACGGCACTACATCCCAATGATTATAATCCAAATGTCATGGCTCCCCCGGAAAAAAAACTGCTTCAGCGGTCCCTTGAAACCGATGGGTATACCCAGCCTGTTGTTGTGACAGCGTGTGCTAAAGGCTATGCCATCATTGATGGCTTCCATCGTTATTCTCTGGGCAAATCTAAACCTGTGCTGCGGAAAAAACTGAATGGTTATCTCCCTGTTACGCTGGTAACGGAACGAAACCTGAAACCGGCCGATCGCATTGCAGCAACCATCCGTCATAATCGTGCCAGAGGAAAACATCATATAGCCGCAATGAGTGCGATTGTACAGGACCTGTATAAACTGGGCTGGGGTGATGCCCGAATTTCTGAAGAGTTAGGCATGGATGCTGACGAAGTGCTGAGACTAAAGCAAATCAGCGGGCTGGCGGAATTGTTCCAGGAAAAGGAGTACAGCGAGGCGTGGACCGTGAAGTAGTGATGGCTGGTATGTGCGCCAGTTTAAATGGAGATTTGAATCGGCGCTAAATTTACTGTTCTTTAATTTAACGTCAAAGCAGCATAACTGCGTATTACCATGAAGGAGATCGGTGAGCAACGGCGTTTGTCATAGAAATTGTCGCTTAATGCAATAAAATTACGTTATGACGTTTCTTTTTCAGGGTTCAAATAAACTTCTGATATGTAGTCCCAGTGACGTAGTTGCTTACTCTAATGTTCAGGATGAGCGCCCAGGCTAATTAACAGACCGATTTTCTGGCTGCCAGCATTTTCTCGTCCAGACTTTGATGGCGTTCTTCTGGCGTGATATATTTTATCCCACTATGTTTATGTTCAACGTTGTACCAGTTTGTGAAACTGCCACCCTATGCTCTGGCATCATCTCAAGTGCGATTATGCCGGAGGATCTCTAAATGTGAATGGCACGATTATGCGGGATACTTACAACAGTTTTTGATAGTTTTAGATATACGTTTTTTTATTAAAGATCGCGAAGAACTTTGATGCCTTCAAGAGTAATTAGATCTTGCAATATCCTTGCATAGTATATTGAACTGGCAGTACCCTTCTCATTAAATGTAGCCTTTACAATATTATTTTCGAGGGCACTATCCACACAGAGTTGGGCATGTAATAATGCTGGACTACATGTACCAAATTTTACAATCACGTTCCGCCTGTCCTCGCTGACCGACCTTATACTGAGCCCATATGTTTCAGCATATAATTTGCAACTTTGATTAGAAAGCATTCCCACAATGGACGCTTTTTCGGCAATGGTAACTCTATCGACAATAGATTGTTCCGGCAGTGCCCCAAAGTTATTTTTTACTTCATCCGCAACACTATTCAAAATGTTTTTAAGATGACTGGTGATCGCCTGAAGACTAATTGTTCCATCCAAATAATAGACATAATCACGCTGAAGGTGCAGATGATAGTTTGATAATGCTCTAGATCTAAGCTCAATAATGATTACTATCATGGAAGGATCTGTGATGACTTGTGTAATAATTTTATGTTGTTTTTCAGTATAAGGAAGCCCACCAGTCATAACAAAAATATGTTTATTAGACAAAATGCTACGCGACGGTAGATTCTCTAAGATGTTACAAACCCCTATGGCTGCTGGAGAATTATCATTCGTTAATAATAATCTCATATTTCCCATCATATTATACTTCTCCTGTTCATCTCATCAAGAGAATTAGTAACTCATTACAAAAATACCACCAACCACCATGCTTCGTATTATCACACTTGCACTCAGTGAAACACCCACCATCATAGTTAAATATAATAAATTAACTTCATCAATAGCATTAATTACTTCTTTGGTAGCGCCTGAAGCTACCAAAGAAGTAATAGAGAAATAGTTGGTAAGTTCTGTGTGCTATTTATTTTCTTGCATTGATATTTTCAGAAACATACCTACTAATTAACCCCTCACGAATATAACGATGAAAAATGTCATCACCCATAATTTTATGCCAGTAAAGATAATTTGTGATTTTTATTTTATTCTTAGTTTTTACTTGGGCAAGCCCACGCTTATTAATAATATCATCAGATAATGAACATATTGCATCAGAATGACTTAGCAACGTAATTGCCGCATTCGCTGAAGATGTTTTTAATACACACCTCATGTTATTAATTGCCTCTCCCCAATGTTCATTCGCATAAGAATTGGCTTTTTCTCGAAAAAGAATATCTATCCAAGGATATTTAACTATATCTGCAAGTTGAACTGTTTTATTTGCCAGAGGGTGATCTGCTCTAACTGCCAGGCAAAATTCTGTTTCTATTAATTTACTGGAGCATATAGCTCCTGATAAATTGTCGCTGGAACCAAAGAAAAAGTCAATTTTCCCCTCATTTAAATCTGAAATGCAAGAATCATATCTATTAAAAACTTCGAAGGTTACATTATCACGAATATTTTCATCATGAGCAAAATCATAAAATAGTACAGATACATCCTCAATATAAGTATCTTCAGGCACACATATTCTATAGATATCCTTTATTGGATGTGGATGTAAATTTTTATTCTTCTTTTTTAGCAATACCTCAAGGTCAGCAACAACATTTCCAAGTGTCGGATAGATTTGTTCAGCAAAGGGAGTTAGCATCATCCCTGCTGCGGTTCGAACTAATAATTGATCATCAAACATTTCACGCAAACGATTTAGCTGATGGCTAACTGCAGACTGACCTATATATAGTTGTTTTGCAGTTCTACTCACTTGCCTGTTTTCCAATAAAAAATATAAAGTAACTAATAAGTTGATATCACTCCTGATTACTTTTGAAAAATTATTTTGCAACATATGATTCCCTTTGCACTAGAAAATTTATGTTATGAAGCATAACATTTTATTAATTATTATCAGCATATTTTCTTAAAACTAAATGTAAGTATCATTTACATCATTGGTAATGGAGGGTTTATGCACCCTTTATCATGAGTATGATAAAGGGTGCAGAACATCTTAAACAGTATACTCGTAAGTCGCTTGCTAAAAAATACTCAAAAGGTATATGTAATGCCCATAGACAATATACTATCCCAAGAATCTTCCACCATTGGACTGTCAGTTATTTCATCACTTAAACGTGTCCAGCGACCTACACCATATATATTCCAGTTGGATAAAAACTCATAACTGACTGATAATTCAGCATAAGGATTGATACTTGCATCTGGAGTATACGTGTTAATTCCACTACGTTTTGATTCGTATTTTGACACTCCATAATAATAATCATTCTGATTATCACTGTTCCATTTGAAACCTATTGCAGGGGTAATTGTGAATGCTCCATTTTCATAGCGGTACAACCAAGCCATGTCGACAACCATCCCATCGCTGTTATCGAGTACATCGCCAGCTAAGGCAGCTCTTAACGATCCATAACGCGTTTTGTGAACATATGAAAGCCCGGCCATCATTGTTCCTTTACGTGTTAGTAAACGCCGCATTTCCCGGCTATCGCTATCGTCATGCTTAAATTGTGTAGGATCATAATAACCAATAATCGACAATTTATCTGTGGCATCATTGAAGAGATAGTAACCCGCCCCCAGTCCATTTATCCAGAAATTGTCGCCTTTGTAATTAATGACAGGAAACGGGGTGGTTTGCATGTCATAGTCCTTATAGGGAGTATTTAATGCAATAATCCCGGTACCTAATGACAGTTCCGCTCGCGCAGAAACAATGATGCAGTTTGTAAGTAACAATGTTAATGGTAATATAATGTGCCTTTTTTTTAAATTCATTTTACTACCTATTAAATAGTTTTCTTTCACAAATATTCTTATATGATATTTTTTTATGCTCATTTTGCAAGTCATTAATATTCATTATTATCATGAGTACAATTAATAATTCTATACATAACTTATATTCATTTAATAAAACACATCACTCTTTAATATTGCTGGAAATGTATTTTGCATAAAAATAACTCATAACCAACCCAAGAATCAAATAAAATAAATGACATTGTTTTTATATGATTAGAGAATATAAAAAAGCCTCAAACATACGTTTGAGGCAAAAATAAAATAAACATCAAAATATATAGCAAACAGTGGCAAAGACAAGCTTAACGTAGAGTATTCCAGCTGTAAAATTATTAACATTCATAGCTATTATGCTTAACCACGCCAACAAAAAATCAATTAAACTGTATTTTCTAACGTTGGCGTCCATCTTAGGGGTGACCATAAAAAAGAAGAACCACTGGTTCTTCTTTTGATAATTGCTTTAAATGAATAATTTTCTTGGAAACTAGAACTGGTAAACCAATCCTAATGCAACAATATCATTAGTACCGATACCATTACTCTCGTAGAATGAATCATCTTCGTCCAACAGATTGATCTTGTAATCAACGTAGGTAGACATATTTTTATTGAAGTAGTAGGTTGCGCCTACATCAACATATTTAACAAGATCTTTATCGCCGCTGGTTCCCGCAGGGCCTGTTGCATTTCCTCGCAGAGTCAGATCTTTACCTTTAGACATCAGGAAGGATACCGCCGGACGCAGACCAAAGTCGAATTGGTATTGCGCGGTAACTTCAAAGTTCTGCGTTTTGTTGGCTATGGTATTACTGCTGTCACCATAAGGCGTCATGTTGCGAGTTTCCGAGTACATCGTTGCGAAATAGATGTTGTTTGCATCATATTTCGCACCAACGGTCCACGCATCCGCTTTGTCGCCGCCCGCAGTAGACTTGCTCGTTTGCTCACTGGTACGATCGGACGTACTGTAAGCCGCGCCGGCACTGAAGCCCATGCCAATATCATAAGTAGATGAGATACCAAAGCCGTCGCCGTTAGAGCTCTTCATATTGCGGTCACCGCCGTTACCTGTACCTTCTTGTTCAGGTGACTGATTTTCGTTAGCACCTTGGTACTGTAAAGCAAAGGCCAAACCATCAACCAGACCAAAGAAATTGCCATTTCGATAGGTTGCCAGGCCACTTGCACGATGAGTCATAAAGTTATCGGCTTTGGAGTAAGAATCACCACCAAACTCAGGTAATGTATCGGTCCACGCTTCAATGTCATACAGTACGCCATAATTACGGCCATAATCGAATGAACCGTAATCACCAAATTTCAGACCAGCAAAGGCAACACGAGTCCATGAATCATTACCGCCATTCTCGGTTTGATTAGCCTGCATCTGGTATTCCCACTGACCATAACCAGTCAGTTGTTCGGAAATCTGTGTCTCACCTCTGAAACCAAATCGAACATACGATTGATCTCCATCATTATTTGAGTCATCAGAAAAGTAATGCAGGCCATCTACCTTACCGTAGAGATCAAGCTTGTTGCCATCTTTATTGTACACTTCTGCAGCATGTGCTGTCCCCATTCCCAGTAATGCGGGAATAACCAGAGCCAGTGCTTTTCTTTTCATGTTTTAGGATCCTTTATTTTATAAAACCATGCTAGATATTGATGAGATTGAGCGAGGTGCACAACCTCTGTTATTACATCTCCTTCGTATTCCACTAACGTTAACACTGGATGTACGCTATCATTTGATAATATCCCAGCCACGCTTAATGCAATACATTACGCCATATATATAGCACAAGTTAATCTTTAAGTTCCGCACAAGAAACGGATTAATTTTAATCACCATTATTATTGAGATTAATTATAATGATTTATAATAAAACCCCATAATTTTAACTTCTTAGGTAAGTGAAACAGAAGCACCAGAAAGCAATTAAAAAATCAGTGGCAGGTAGAGAGTAGCATTGTAAAGACGCCTAAAAGAATATTAATAAGGGTACTTAACTGAGAATACGTTTGGATGTTCCAGACAACAATATAAAAAATTAGCGTAAAGCGTAATTCCGTAATGCGGTCATTAGACAACTTTGCGAAAGCAACCACATTTTCAGGTAAACGCGAACTATGTTATATTCAGAATTAGCTGGAAAGAATGAGGCTCACTACAATGAAACATTGATGAACAGGTGTTACGGTACCGAGATTAACCGGTGAGTTTTTGGTCAGCCACAGTGCTATTACGTGTTCGTTAGAGCATTGTTTTGCCCCACCGCTCAGGGGATTCACTACATATTAGTGATTTTAATCCTATCGAGCTGCCTTACCGATCATTCCACCGGCACCAGCGCCAACGGTAGCCCCGGCAATAGCTCCCCCAGCTGTTTTATCCATCGCAACAGCACCTGTTGCTGTTAATATGTAACTTAACCCAATAATTGACATTGCGTCGAAAACCAGACAGTGAAGTCATTGTGTGTTCGAATCTGAGCGGATACTCTGGCAGAGGTTTTGAAAACGGTTCTATAAAACCCGGGCTCTGATCTTCGATTACATTGAAGTGTTCTACAACTGGGTCTGACACCACTGTCACCTTGATGATATAAGCCCTGAGACTCTCGAACAGGTTTTGTTACAAGAGCATAAAATGTCTATTGTCATGAGGTCCGTCCATAAATGGCTCTGAGGTGTAGATTCATTGTTATTTACAATCCCCCCTCGCCCCAGGAATATTAATAAAGATATTTAACACAATTAATTTGCAAGATAAGCATTACACTGGCAATATAGTTTTGCGTATATGAGTAGGTGAACTGTTCTTACTTTCCTTTGAAGTTTTATTGCCTCAACCTTTTTGGGTTGAGGCTTTTTTTTCTTTTTAACTCACTGATTCAATGATGTAATTGCTGTCCAGTTTAATCCTTTCTGGCTGTCACTTGCCACAATTTCATCATATCTGATGCACAGTCAATATTGGAAATCCCTTTCAACTCCCCCCCTGTATAAACGATGTTACGTTCATATTAATTTCGTTCAGCCAAGTGAACTAAAAGGTGCCGCAAGCAATCCAAAAACCAAGCTCTTTACAAAAGGTCTGATTATCGCATTATTTTTTATCACCAAAGTAGCTAATTAATGTGGCTACCGTCCAGCTAACCATTAATGTACCAACAAGTCCTTCAGCCGCCCCAGTTAATCGGAACCCCTCAGGTAAAAGTACATCACCGTAACCAACAGTTGCATAACTGGCCAGTGAAAAATACATGGATGTTTCCATATCTGGCAAAGCATCATTAACATAATAAAATATTGCAAAAATGGATGCTTCCATACAATGAATCAATAAAACAGACACCATCACAAATAACATCTCAATTTTTATAAAAAATGAACTCCTGACGCACTTCACTGTTTTTCTTTGAAGTAAGAAGCTGCTCCACGCCGTATGCATCATGACCATAACAGAGATTAACCCTGTCAAATAATACAATTGCTTAATCATTACCCACCTACTTAGTAGTCAAAAAAACACTCAAGAGATATGCCAGGAAAAATTATTGACAGGATATGTAAATTTTTTTGGTGTTATACACTGGATATCTTGTAAAAAATCGGCCGACAACCCCATCAGTCTACTCTTGAGATACAGGTAGGCTTTCCATAGAGCAGGGATTTTGTGTTCAGTAGTTTTTTCTATGTTTACCCTGGCTTCATTTCTCATAGAAGTTAGCATTACAGCTTGTAAGATAAAATACAGTGTAACTGGCACGAATTGTAAGCAACGTTTTACCCGCACTTAGTGGATTACTTCCCCACACCTTTCCTTATGCGTTAGCACCATCTCACACACAGTGAATATATCTGTAATAAGGACAAAAAGCGCCCCCTCGCTGATATTGTATTCTCTGGATATCGCTAGACTGGCCCCCTGAATCTCCAGACAACCAATATCACTTAAATAAGTGATAGTCTTAATACTAGTTTTTAGACTAGTCATTGGAGAACAGATGATTGATGTCTTAGGGCCGGAGAAACGCAGACGGCGTACTACACAGGAAAAGATCGCTATCGTTCAGCAGAGCTTTGAACCGGGAATGACGGTCTCCCTTGTTGCCCGGCAACATGGTGTGGCAGCCAGCCAGTTATTTCTCTGGCGTAAGCAATACCAGGAGGGAAGTCTTACTGCTGTGGCTGCCGGAGAACAGGTCGTTCCAGCCTCTGAACTTGCTGCCGCCATGAAGCAGATTAAAGAACTCCAGCGTCTGCTCGGCAAAAAAACGATGGAAAATGAACTCCTTAAAGAAGCCGTTGAATATGGGCGAGCAAAAAAGTGGATAGCGCACGCGCCCTTATTGCCCGGGGATGGGGAGTAAGCTTCGTCAGCCGTTGTCTCCGGGTGTCGCGTGCGCAGTTGCACGTCATTCTCAGACGAGCCGATGACTGGAAGGACGGCCGCCGCAGCCGTCACACGGATGATACGGATGTGCTTCGCCGTATACACCATGTTATCGGAGAGCTGCCCACGTATGGTTATCGTCGGGTATGGGCGCTGCTTCGCAGACAGGCAGAAC
>NZ_JAOWIE010000002.1:0-203 GCF_030332265.1 Citrobacter sp. Cu231
CTTCGTCTAGAGGCCCAGGACACCGCCCTTTCACGGCGGTAACAGGGGTTCGAATCCCCTAGGGGACGCCACTTGCTGGTATGTGTGAGTGAAAGTCGCCGACCCCGATATCTCAAAACTTACCTTCGGGTGACGTTTGAGATATTTGCTCTTTAAAAATCTGGATCAAGCTGAAAATTGAAACGACACACTGTTTCATTTCT
>NZ_JAOWIE010000032.1:0-912915 GCF_030332265.1 Citrobacter sp. Cu231
CCATGCGAGAGTAGGGAACTGCCAGGCATCAAATAAAGTGAAGAAGCCCATCCTGCCGGATGGGCTTTTTTGCGTCTGTGCGCAGTGAAATCCGCCGGCTGCGGCGTGCCTGCCTTATCCGGCCCACAAAAGTCCGCACTATATCTGACCGATAACTCGGATCTATTCCTCGAACATATCTGAATCCTTTCTCTGCTAATTAAAACCGTGATCTTTCTCGCACAATAAAGCATAACAAATGTATAACATTTGATTCACCAAAAAATACACAACCATCATTGATAAATTCATGCGATCGTTGGCAGGGGTACAATTTTAATGGCTGATAGCAGTGTAACTGATAACGGGGCGCTGACAGACGGCGATACCCGTCGCCGTATATGGGCGATTGTCGGAGCATCATCAGGGAATCTGGTCGAATGGTTTGATTTCTATATTTATTCTTTCTGCTCTCTCTACTTTGCTCATATCTTTTTTCCATCTGGAAACACCACAACGCAACTCTTACAAACCGCCGGCGTTTTTGCTGCAGGTTTTCTGATGCGACCGATTGGCGGTTGGCTGTTTGGCCGCATCGCAGATAAGCATGGGCGTAAAAAATCTATGCTACTGTCCGTTTGTATGATGTGTATGGGATCGTTGGTGATCGCTTGTCTTCCGGGATATGAAACCATCGGCACATGGGCTCCTGCGCTATTGCTGCTGGCAAGACTCTTTCAGGGGCTGTCTGTCGGGGGGGAATACGGAACCAGTGCAACTTATATGAGTGAAGTGGCCGTTGAAGGTAAGAAAGGTTTTTATGCTTCATTCCAGTATGTGACGTTAATTGGCGGGCAGTTACTGGCATTGCTGGTTGTGGTCATATTACAGCAAACGTTAGAAGATTCAGCCCTAAGAGCGTGGGGGTGGCGTATTCCCTTTGCGCTGGGAGCCGTGCTGGCTATTGTTGCGCTATGGTTGCGTCGCCAGTTGGATGAAACCTCGAAACAGGATGTTCGCGCGCTGAAAGAAGCGGGATCTCTGAAAGGTCTGTGGCGTAATCGTAAAGCGTTTATCATGGTGCTTGGCTTTACCGCTGCTGGCTCGCTGTGTTTTTACACGTTCACAACCTACATGCAAAAATATTTGGTTAACACCGCCGGCATGCATGCCAACGTAGCCAGTGGGATTATGACAGCCGCGCTGTGCGTGTTTATGCTGGTGCAACCGCTGTTTGGTGCTCTGTCAGATAAGATTGGCAGACGTACTTCAATGCTGTGCTTCGGCGCGTTGGCCGCGATTTTTACTGTTCCCATTCTGACAGCATTGCAAAGCGTGACGTCCCCGTACATGGCGTTTACTCTGGTGATGTGTGCCTTGTTGATCGTGAGCTTCTATACATCAATCAGCGGTATTCTGAAGGCTGAAATGTTCCCAGCGCAGGTGCGCGCTCTGGGGGTTGGGTTATCTTATGCGGTGGCTAATGCCCTGTTTGGTGGTTCAGCCGAATATGTTGCGTTATCCCTGAAGTCTGTCGGTATGGAAACGACATTCTTCTGGTACGTTACAGCGCTGGCAGTCGTCGCATTTTTGGTATCATTGATGCTGCATGGGAAGGGGAAAGGTCTGCGCCTCTAGTAATGTGCCAATTGCCAGACCGCATAGCCGGTAGACGCGCCAGCAACATCCCAGGCGAAGTCCTTCCAGCTCCAGCCACTCCCTGCGGGGCGGCTGTCCCACAGCTCTTTTGACGCGCCCAGGCTGACTGAAAACATCAGGCCGATAGCCGCACTGCGATCGCGGCTGTTGCCCTGATGTTGGGCATATTCGTTTCCGGCTGCGGCAAGCATGGCGGAGGCGATAAAGTGTTGAGCCTTGTCTTGCCCACTCCAGCGGTCGTTAGCCATGTGGCTGCAGCCAGAAATGACCAGGATACTGGTAAGAATCAACAGACGCACCGTGGCCTCCATAGGAAAAACCCCGTCACTGGACGGGGTCTTGGTTACAGAATACGGCTAATTAATCTGTCGATACGAATACGGCGTAGTCGACGGATGAGCTTACGTACTTTGACTGGATAGTCGGCAATGCTCTGCAGGTCGCGATAGTGCTTAACGACGGTGGTATGCGTGCGGATGAGCTCCAGCTCTTTATCGCGCTGGGGAGTCAGCTCTTGCTTAGGATCGTGGATAAGAATGGCGTTTTCCAGATCCAGACGCCAGGCGCGAGGGTTAAGGTTGTTGCCAGTCAGCAGCATCCATTTATCATCAACCCACATGCCTTTCAGATGATAAGTGTTGTCATCATCTTTCCATAAGCGCACGACCAGCTGGTCGGTATTCACGTAATACTGCAGTCTGCTCAGGAAACGGCGTAGGTTAATTTCATACAGATAAGGCAGCGCGCCGATGATCTTAAATGGCTCATCTTCGGGAATGAAAAAGTCGTTGGCGGTTTTATCACCGACAATAATTTCGACCTTTTTCCCTTCACGCAGCAGCTGAATGATATTGCGCACCAGTATAGCTGGCAGGTTGAAATAAGGGGTACAGATTGTCAGCTTGTGCTCCGCGCAGGGCATAAGGTGGAAAATGGTCTTATTTAACAGACTGGATTTTCCAAGGCCCACCAGAGGCGTAACCGAAAGCTGTTCATTATCCGCATCCCCCTGAAAATGGAATGACGCATCACGCAGTTCCTGACGGTACAGGCGGATGTCATTTTTAATTTCCGGGCTTTTAGGGCGATTGATATCATCAAGGCGATTAACGCCACGACCGTTCATCAGGTTCTGCGTAACCCAATCGAACATAATATCGGCCATTTGTGCGTTGCGAATCAACTGATAACGGTCATAGCGATATTTATCATGCTGATGCAGATAAACATCGTTCAGACTGGCCCCGCTGTACAGGACGCTATCATCGATGATAAAGCCTTTGAAATGCAGGACGCCAAGCGCTTCGCGGGTGTTAATCGGAACGCCGTAGACAGGGATATCAATACCCGGATTTTCCTGCGCCATTCGGCAATACCAGTCAGCGTTGGTATTCGATGCCGCGGCACCAATACGTCCACGCTGGGCTCGGTGCCAGTCGACAAGCACCCGTACATCCAGCTCTGGACGCTGCCGTTTTGCCGCATAGAGCGCGTCGAGAATGCCTTTGCCACCGTCATCCTGTTCCAGGTACAGCGCAATAATGCAGATCCGTCGCGTCGCGCTGGCTATTTTTTCCAGCAGAGTCTCCCTGAAATTAGCGGGAGCATAAAAGAAATCTACATCATCAACTGACTGAGAAATCTTGGGTAGTTGGGCAAGGTGTTGTTGATGTTTATTACGCTTAAATTTTGACAACATCACAGTGCATTTCTTCTCTGTTCATTGGAGGGTCCTCTGTGCTATGCAGACGACATAAGCGGGCAATGATACCACCAGTACCCATTAATGTGGTCAACATTTCCAGTACCTTACTCACGATTCCTCGAATTGGGCCAGATCAAGCGTTAGCCCAACAATTCCCTCTTCGAGTTGGACGTCAACGACAAACCCGAGTTTTCGGGCTAGGGCGACCATCCCACGATTGTTTGGCATCGTAATACCATTCAAACGTATAAGTCCGTGATCTCGGGTATATGAAATTAACTTTTCCATCAACCGACGACCCAGCCCGAGCCCTTTGAGATCTGAACGTACCAGCACGGCAAACTCGGCGTCAACGTTATCAGGATCCGAGATTGCCCTCGTTACGCCGAGGATCTCTTGCTGATTATCTTTACAGCGTACTGCAACGAAGGCCATTTCCCGATCGTAGTCGATCTGCGTCATATTGGCTAAATCTTCATGGGTAAATTCGTTGATCTCACTGAAATAGCGATAATAAAGATCTTCTTTCGTTACCTGAGATATGAACTGCTGCAGATGAGGTTCGTCCTCCGGTAAAATGGGACGGAACAGGCAGCGTTCCCCGTTTTTCAACTCCACCCATTCTTCAAGCTGATGGGGGTAGGGACGGACAGCCAGTCGGCTTTCGTTGTCCCCCGTAAAAGGGGCAATGTCCAGTGTGACATCCAGGGCGGTAAATTCACCGGCGGAGGCCAGCAGCGGATGAATATCCAGCCGCTGAATTTCCGGACAATCGACGATCAGGTTGGAGACCTGCACCAGAAGCTGGCTTAACCCGGCGATATCCAGCGGGCGTAGTGCGCTGCGAGCGCGGATCTTTTTATTTTTGATTCCCTGGATAACCAGATAACGTGCCAGATTCATGTTCAATGGCGGCAAGGCCACCACGGCTTGCTCTTCTGGTCGCCACTCAACTCCGCCTTCGCCCAGCATAATCAACGGGCCAAATACCGGGTCGTGTTCAACGACAACGCGTAGTTCCTGAGCGCCAGCGCGATTTGCCATACTTTGTACTAATAAACCGTGAATGCGTGCCTGCGGCCAGGCCATTTTCACCCGATCAAAAATCGCGTTGGCTGCTTGCTGCACCTCTGTTGCTGTACGCAGGTAGAGCATTACCCCCTGAACTTCCGATTTATGCGGGATATCAGGAGAACGCAGCTTGAGCGCCACCGGGTAGCCGATTTGCTCCGCGATGTGTACGGCCTCTGCACTGTCGCTGGCGATCCATGTCGGCAGTGTGTGTAAGCCATAGGCCTGTAAAATCGGCTGCACTTCATGGGTATCCAGCGACGTTGCGCCTTCTGCAATCGCCTGTTGTAACAGATTATGCGCTTCGGCGGTGTTGGTGGTCAGATTGTCGGGCAGCGCAGGCGTTTCACGCAGTTGCTTCTGGTTGCGCCGGTACTCCACCATATGCATAAACGCCGTGATGGTGCCTTCTGGCGTGCGGTAGGTTGGTAATCCGGCTTCGCTAAACAGTCTGCGTGCTTCCTGTGAGGAAAACTCTCCGCACCAGTTGGTCAGCAACGAGACGAACTTGCCGCGCGGATGATGCTTTACTGCTTCGATCAACGCTTGCGCGCTTTCGGTTCCTGGGGCGGCTGCGCTAGGTGAGTGAATCACCATTAGCGCGTCGAAATCCTGGCTGGCAAGCAAAATATCCACTGTCTTAACATAGTGCTCGCTGCTGGCGTCGTCCCGCAGATCCAGCGGGTTGGCGATGTCAACGTGTTCAGGTAACGCATCGCGTAATTTCTGGCAGGTATCTTCACTCAATGTCGCCAGCTTGCCATTTTTTGACCACAGTTCATCTAATGCCAGTGCGGCAGGCGCGGCTCCATTGCTAATGATCATCAGCCTGTCGCCACGCAGCGGGCGCATGTGGCTCAGGGTTTCCACTGCTGAGAACAGCTCGTGAGTGTCTTGTACGCGTAATAAACCGGCGCGCTGAATAGCTGCATCCCACGCCGGATCCATCCCTGCGCTGGTATGCAGCAGGCGCTGAGCCGCCGGACTGCGACCACTTTTGATCACCAAAATGGGTTTGTTGCGCGACGCGCTACGTGCGGCGGAGACAAAGCGGCGGGCATCGCTTAAATGTTCGAGATACAGCAAGATCGCACTGGTTTTGCTGTCGCGGGCAAGGTAATCAAGCAACTCATCAACGTCGATATCCAGGCTGTCACCCAGCGCGATAAACCAGGAAAAACCCATGTCGCGCTGCTGTGCCCAGTCCAGAATGGTGTTAGAAATCGCCGCCGACTGGGAAATAAATGCCAGCTTACCGCGCTTGATGGGGACGGGGGAAAAGCTGGCGTTAAGCCCCTGCCAGGGCGCGAGAAGCCCCAGACTGTTGGGACCCAACAGACGTATGTTGTAGCGTGAAGCGCAGGCCAGCAGCTCCGCGTGTTGCGTCGTGGGAGCCGAGAGAATAATGCAGGTTTTACAGCCTTTCTCGCCAAGCGCTTCGAGCAACGTCAGGTTGCGGCTGGCATTGGTGCACAACACAGCGAGATCGGGGCTAAAAGGCAGGCTGCTGATATTGGGCCAGGCCAGTACGCCCAACACCGCTTTCCAGGCGGGCGTCACAGGTAAAACAGGTCCGTTGAAACCACCTGCAAGCAGATTACGCATCATCAGGTAACCCGCGCGATTAGGCTTCATTGACGCCCCAATCACCGCAATAGATTTCGGTCGCAGGAGTGCTTCCAGACCACGCTGACTCATATCGGCTTCCTTAATGACACCAGTGACCGAATGATTCTAAACGCTTTCTGACGAGTCTGCTGTGACGCTTCCCTGATGTTGCGTTTTTCCTGCCAGGTAGCGTGTTTTAAAACGCGTGAAGTGCTCACCTAATCCTTCGGCTGCCTGCGTATCGCCTGCCAGATCCAGTAAAGCGATTGCCACTTCGGCAGTGCAATATTGCCCCTCGGCATGAACTTCGCGCAGATGGTAAGCGGAAAGGCGTGACAAATCGACGGAGATCACCGGCAGGTTATCAAGGTACGGGCTTTTGCGAAACATTTTGCGTGCCTCAGGCCAGGTGCCGTCGAGCATGATAAACAATGGGGGCTTACCGGCTGGTGGCGTGAAAATCACTTCACGCTCTTCACCCGCATAGGAGGCCGGGAATACAACCATCGGCTGGTAATCCGGATTTTTCACCAGTTCCAGCAGCGCCTGCGGTGGCTCGGTACGTGACCACTGAAAAGCCGTTGTTTCGGGGAGGATATCGGCAATTAAACGCCCGGTATTGCTGGGTTTCATCGGTTCAGTATCAAACATCACCAGGCAAAAACGGCTTTTCGCCTGAGCTGGTGTCAGCGTTTCACACAGGCACAGTTTCAGCGGTAGCAGGCAGCGCTGACAGCGACGGATGCGATTACCTCGGGCAAGAAAAGGGCGCGTGGCGCGCGCAAGACGCTCGGCACGTAACTGGAGAACGGCGTTATTGGTCATGGGGAAGCACGTTGAAAAATGCTATTGTCTCAAAGGACAAAACGGGGCACAAGATGTGCCCCGCAGAGTTTATAATGATTCGTTAAGCCAGCTATCAAACGGGGCCTTAGGTACGGCACCATTAAGCATGTCGACGATTTCACCTTTTCTGAAGATCATGATGGTTGGAATGCTGCGGATACCGAAGCGGGCGCTGAGCTCACGTTCGGCTTCCGTATTCACTTTCACAAAACGTACTTTACCGCTACGCTCTTCCGCGACATCTTCAAAAATTGGGGCGAAGTTGCGGCATGGACCACACCAGGGGGCCCAAAAATCAACCACCACCGGGAGATCGTCTTTTAACAGTTTATCCAGTGTTTCACCGGTCGCATTGATCACCTCCCCATCAAACAGATCGTGACCACAGCGTCCGCATTTAGCCGCTTCCTGGACACGATCGTCGGGGATGCGGTTGATAGCCTGGCAGCTGGTACAAACGGTATTCATAACTAACCTCTGGATGGGTGGAGTGGACTTCCCGGCAGTAATGCCAGTATGTTTCTATTATGTTACATATTATCAGGGAGTCTGTTCTAAACAACAATGCGTTTTATTCAATGAGTACAATAGTCCTTAGCTTTTAAATGAAATAATGGCTAACGACGTGCACATCGGGTAATCTGCGCGCTTCGCGCAGAGCAGGTGGAGAAAAACATGAGCGACGAACTGAAGAACAAAAACGGCAAGGTCAAAGTGATGTACGTCCGCAGTGACGATGACTCGGACAAACGCACCCAAAATCCACGTACTGGTAAAGGCGGCGGTCGCCCCGGTACTTCCCGAGCCGAAGGCGGTCGTCGCCCTGCCCGTGATGACAGAAAGGGTCCGAACAGCGAACGAGGCCGTGAACGTGGCCGTGACCGCGATGTAGAACGCGACCGCAGACGTGAAGATTCACCATGGCGTACCGTGTCCCGCGCACCGAGTGATGATGCACCGGAAAAAGCCGATCACGGCGGTATCAGCGGCAAAAGCTTTATCGATCCGGAAGTATTACGTCGCCAGCGCGCGGAAGAAACGCGCGTTTACGGTGAGAATGCCTGCCAGGCTCTGTTCCAGAGTCGTCCGGACGCTATCGTCCGCGCCTGGTTTGTTCAGAGCGTAACCCCGCGTTTTAAAGAAGCATTACGCTGGATGGCGGCAAACCGCAAAGCCTACCACGTGGTTGACGAAGCCGAACTGGCGAAAGCTTCCGGCACTGAACACCATGGTGGCGTTTGTTTCCTGATCAAAAAACGTAACGGTACTACCGTTAAGCAGTGGGTGAGTCAGGCGGGGGCGCAGGATTGCGTACTGGCGCTGGAAGACATCGCCAACCCGCATAACCTGGGCGGCATGATGCGTAGCTGTGCGCACTTTGGTGTGAAAGGCGTGGTGGTGCAGGATGCGGCGCTGCTGGAATCGGGTGCGGCTATCCGTACTGCTGAAGGTGGGGCAGAGCACGTTCAGCCGATTACCGGTGACAGTATTGTCGATGTGCTGGACGATTTCCGTAACGCAGGTTACACGGTAGTGATGACCTCAAGCGTGAAAGGCAAACCGCTGTTTACGACCACGCTGCCGGAAAAAATGGTGCTGGTATTAGGGCGTGAGCGTGAAGCTCTGCCAGAAGCGGCATGCTCAGCCGACGACCTGTGCGTGGCGATTGACGGTACCGGCAAGGTAGAAACACTCAACGTTTCTGTCGCGACCGGCGTACTGCTCGCGGAATGGTGGCGTCAGAACAAAGCCTGATAATAAAAATGCCAGCGAATCGCTGGCATTTTTTTACTCGCTTTCTGCGGGTAATACCGGCATCCAGTCAATCGGTTTTTCACCTCGTTGTTCCAGCCATTTATTAGCCAGTACAAAGTGATTGCAACCAAAGAACCCGCGATGCGCAGAGAGCGGTGATGGGTGTGGCGCTTTCAACACATGGTGACGCTGCGCATCTATAATCGCGCCTTTCTTCTGTGCGTGAGAACCCCAGAGCAGGAAAACCACGCCTTCCCGATGTTGATTAATCAGGCTAATCACTTTATCGGTAAATGTTTCCCACCCGAGACTGGCATGCGAATGAGCCTGGCCGGCGCGGACGGTAAGCACGGTGTTGAGTAACAGTACGCCCTGGCGTGCCCAGCTTTCCAGATATCCGTGCGTGGGGCGGGTGAAGCCGGGAATTGTTGCTTCCAGCTCTTTGTACATGTTCAGCAACGAAGGCGGAGTGGCAATCCCCGGACGAACAGAGAACGCGAGACCGTGTGCCTGGCCTGGGCCGTGGTAGGGGTCTTGTCCCAGAATGACGACTTTAACGTCGCCAAGTTCGGTAAAGCGAAATGCGTTAAATACATCTTTTTGCGGAGGGTAAATAGTCATACCCGACTGACGTTCGCCCGCTACTGTATGCAGCGTGTTAACAAAATAAGGCTGCTGTTTTTCTTCAGCCAGCACATCGTGCCAGGTTAATTCGGTGGCCATCTCGCTCTCCTGCGAATTTTCAATCCCTCTAGCTTAACTGCTTCTTTCAGCGTCGCAAAATTCTGTACGTTTCTCAAGGGGCTACCCCTTAAAGATAGTTGAAAATTTATGTAAAAAGTTTAGTGCTGAATATGACGTAAGTTGATGTAAAACAATAAAATCCACCTATCACCACTTTTGATGTGTGGTTTTTGTTGATTTAAATCAAAGATTCAAGGGTGGGTGAGGGGTATATATACACTCAAGCAACAATGGTTTTACCAATTGGCCGGATGACGGCCAACCGAGATCAAATAATTTTGCCGGGGAGGCATCAAATGATTACAGGTATCCAGATTACTAAAGCTGCAAACGACGACCTGCTGAACTCTTTCTGGCTGCTGGACAGCGAAAAAGGCGAAGCACGCTGCATCGTTGCGAAAGCAGGTTTCAATGCCGATGAAGTCGTTGCCGTCAGCAAACTGGGTGAAATCGAATACCGTGAAGTACCGGTAGACGTACAGCCGGAAGTCCGTGTGGAAGGTGGTCAGCATCTGAACGTAAACGTTCTGCGTCGTGAAACGCTGGAAGATGCGGTTAAGCATCCGGAAAAATATCCGCAGCTGACCATTCGTGTTTCAGGTTATGCAGTGCGTTTCAACTCTCTGACTCCAGAGCAGCAGCGCGACGTTATTGCCCGTACCTTTACTGAGAGCCTGTAAGGTTCACGGGGAATAACCCCGTCCAGCAGAGAATCTATAAGCGGAAGATGCCAGTGCGTCTTCCGCTTTTTTATATCCGTTAGTAAAAAATCCTCACCGCACAATACACCAACAGTAATGCCAAAATGATATTCAGCTGCCGACCGTAACGGCGAAAGATGCGCTGAAAAAGATGGCCCGCCAGCGCCCAACAAGCATTCCCGAAGGTGCCGATAAGCGCCAGAAGAAGACTCACTCCAATCAACCACTGCGCGTCCTGCGTATACGGCAATACAAATGTGGATAACGCGGTAATGCCGTACAAAATAATTTTGACGTTAACAAACTGCAGGCCAAAACTCGCCCAGAAGCTAATGGGTTCTGACTGTAAACCATCGTTTGTCGCCGGGCTGGTGGCAATCTTCAGCGCCAGCCACAGAATATAAGCGGCTCCGGCCCAACTGAGCCAATGGATGATGGCCGGGTCTATATTCGCCAGCGAAAACGAAATCCCGGCGCACATCAGCATGACGATTAAAAAACCAAGACTCATTCCGGCCAGAACGCGCGTACTCTGACGAAAACCGTGTGACGTTGCGGCACTGAGCGCAAGGATGTTGTTTGGCCCGGGAGTTAACGCGGTAATCAATGTATAGGTCCAGAATGCACTTAAAAGGGTGGGGGTCACTTGTTATCTCCTCTGTTTTGGTAGACAGTACCCGAGATAAAACATTTAAAAAAATGAATGTTTTTGCATTCTGAGTTCGATATTTTCGATGGGTTGGTGCGGATGGATTTACGTCGGTTTATTACGCTAAAAACAGTGGTAGAAGAAGGTTCATTCCTGCGGGCTTCACAAAAGCTTTGCTGTACGCAGTCAACGGTTACCTTTCATATTCAACAGCTTGAGCAAGAACTCTCGGTGCAGCTGTTTGAAAAAATTGGTCGCCGGATGTGTCTTACCAGCGAAGGAAAACGGCTGATGCCGCATATACATGACCTGACGCGTGTGATGGCCTCAATTCGTCAGTCCGTACAACAGGATGCGCAGCCGAGCGGCGATCTGCGCGTCGCCACCGGTGAAACGTTGCTGGCATATAAAATGCCGCAGGTTTTACAGCGATTTAAACAACGCGCGCCCCATGTGCGGCTGTCCTTACAGTCGCTCAACTGTTATGTCATTCGCGATGCGCTACTCAGTGATGAGGTCGACCTGGGCGTATTTTATCGTGTAGGTAATGACGATGCCCTTGAGATGATGCCGCTGGGTGATCAGTCACTGGCGCTGGTTGCGTCGCCTCTGCTGCAGCACGTTGATTTCACCCGGCATAACCAGCACATTCCCTGCAGCTTTATCATTAATGAACCGCAATGTATTTTCAGACAACGCTTCGAGGGGTTACTGCGTAAGCGTCAGATTACGCTGGAAAATACGATTGAGTTATGGAGTATTGAGAGCATCAAGCAGTGCGTATCGGCAAATCTTGGGGTCAGCTTTTTGCCGCATTTTGCCGTCGAGAAGGAACTACATTCAGGGGAATTGATTGAATTACCGTTTAGTAAACAGCCCGAGTTAATTACGGCATTGTGCGGCTATCATGCCGGGAAAGCCGTTAGTCCGGCGATGCGGGTGTTTATTGAGTGTATTGAAGAGAGCTTTGCGACGCATGAAAAAAAGCCGGGCTAAATGGCCCGGCATTCGGTTACTCTTTGTCGGATTGCTGGGGAACAGCTCCGCTCGGCTTACGACGTTTGCCGATATTTTTGGCGTCGCGGTGACGTTTCTTCACGCGCGGTTTCTCTTTTTCTTTGGCTTTTTGCTCGGCGCGCTTCGCCAGTACTTTCTTGGATGGCTTGCCGTTAGATTTCTCACTTGGCGCGCGCGTGGTTGGACGCAATTCGTCGATGACGCGTGCTTTCAGTGGCTCGTCAATATAGCGGCTCGCTTTGCCAAGCAGCAGGTGATCATGCGCTTCAACCAAAGAGATTGCAGTACCTTTACGGCCTGCACGACCGGTACGGCCAATGCGGTGCAGATAAGCATCGCCACTGCGCGGCATGTCGAAGTTAAACACATGGCTGACGTCAGGAATATCGATCCCACGAGCGGCAACGTCGGTGGCAACCAGCACATTCACACGACCATCAGTCAGGCGTTTGATCGCTTCATTGCGTTTGTTCTGCACCATCTCGCCTTCGAGGTAGCAGTTATTGATGCCCGCCTGGCGCAGCCAGCCTGCCAGCTCGTGCACACGCTCGCGTTTACGTACAAAGACAATCGAGCGGGTCGCTTCTGGCTGTTTTAACAGATGGATCAGCAGGGCAGTTTTGTGCTCGATGTCATCGGCACGGTAGTAAAACTGATGGATCTTCTTGCGTTCGCGGGTGGACGGATCCGCCGAAACTTCGACAGGATCTTCCAGCAGGCGCTCGGCAAAGTCTTTGATCGCATCGCCTTCCAGCGTGGCGGAAAACAGCATCGTTTGCTTGCGCCAACGGGTTTCACCCGCGATATGCTCAATGTCCTGGGCAAAGCCCATATCCAGCATACGGTCTGCTTCATCGAGGATCAGCGTCTCAACCGCATGGCAGTCGAAGTTCTCTTCTTTAATATATTGCAGCAGACGGCCGGTGGTAGCGACCACGATGTCCTGGTTTTCGCTAAAGACTTCCATGTGGTTCATGTAAGCCACGCCACCAGTAATAGTCGCGATATCCAGATGTGTATTCTTCGCCAGTTCACGGGCATGTTCAGCAACCTGCATCGCCAGTTCACGCGTTGGCGTCAGAATTAAAATGCGTGGCGGACCCGATTTTTTGCGCGGGAAGTCGAGCAGGTGCTGCAACGCTGGCAGCAAATATGCCGCCGTTTTACCGGTGCCTGTCGGCGCAGAACCGAGTACATCACGGCCATCGAGCGCAGGCGGTATGGCGGCAGCCTGAATGGCGGTCGGGCGAGTGAAACCTTTTTCCTGGAGGGCATCCAGAAGGCTTTCATCGAGTTCAAGTTCGGAAAAAGTCGTTACAGTCATGTTCTACCTCTGAGTGGGGCGCTGATTATAGACGTTACGGCTGCAATCTTCATCTGTTTGTATGGATATACCTTCTCAGGTATTGTTTTTATCCTATGTTATCGTTTTTTTTCCAGGAAGGTTGTTCTTCATGCCCCAGTCTACATCCGTACTTAGACGTAATGGATTTACTTTTAAGCAGTTTTTTGTGGCACACGATCGTTGTGCAATGAAAGTCGGAACGGACGGCATTTTATTGGGGGCCTGGGCGCCCGTTGCTGGTGTTAAACGAATCCTGGACATTGGTACCGGGAGCGGTCTGTTGGCGCTGATGTTGGCCCAACGTACTGATGAAAACGTCATCATTGACGCCGTGGAGCTCGACGTTGACGCCGCGCAGCAGGCGCAGGAGAACATCGCGCAATCTCCGTGGAAGCATCGCATGAACGTGCATACGGAAGATGCCCAACAGTGGATACCACGCCAGACCGTGCGTTTTGATTTGATCATCAGCAATCCTCCCTATTATGAACAGGGCGTGGAATGTGCTACGCCGCAGCGCGAGCAAGCACGCTACACCACCACGCTCGATCATCAAGCATTGCTTACGCTGGCGGCGGACAGCATTACGGAAGACGGTTTTTTTTGCGTGGTGCTACCGGAGGAGATTGGTAACGCATTCACTCAGCTGGCACTTGGCATGGGCTGGCACCTGCGATTGCGCACGGATGTAGCAGAAACCGAGGCCCGTCTACCGCATCGGGTATTGCTGGCATTCTCCCCGCAGGCCGGGGAGTGCTTTAGCGACAGACTGGTGATCCGTGGGCCAGACCAACGTTACTCTGAAGGTTACACGGCACTGACCCAGGCGTTCTATCTGTTTATGTGATGACTGAGCGGCGAGAGAATTGACGGGCCTGCCTCTGGAAGCTGTTCTGGATAATCCAGCGTGTAGTGCAGGCCCCGACTCTCTTTGCGCATCATCGCGCAGCGGACAATCAGCTCAGCAACTTGCACCAGATTGCGCAATTCCAGTAAGTTGTTCGACACACGGAAATGCGCATAATACTCGTCGATTTCCTGTTGCAGCATGGTGATACGGCGCAGGGCGCGTTCCAGACGTTTAGTGGTGCGCACAATACCGACGTAATCCCACATAAACAGCCGTAGCTCATGCCAGTTATGCTGAATGACAACCAGCTCATCCGGATTTTCTACCCGGCTTTCATCCCAGCCAGGGAGCGTGCTGACGCCGCGCGCATAAGGCATACGCCTGTCGATATCTTCCGCAGCGGACCAGCCGTAAACCAGGCACTCCAGTAATGAGTTCGACGCCATTCGGTTAGCACCATGCAGGCCGGTGTAACTCACTTCGCCAATTGCATATAGCCCGTCGACATCCGTACGACCAAAGTCATCCACCATCACCCCGCCGCAGGTATAGTGCGCGGCAGGAACAATGGGAACCGGCTCTTTGGTCAGATCAAAACCCAGTCCCAGCAATTTTTCGTAAATCATTGGAAAATGCTGACGAACAAATTCTTCGGGCTTATGGCTGATGTCGAGGAACATACAGTCAGCGCCAAAGCGCTTCATTTCGTGGTCAATGGCGCGGGCGACAATATCTCTGGGAGCCAGTTCGCCACGCTCGTCAAAATCGGGCATAAAGCGTGAACCGTCCGGGCGCTTCAGGTGTGCGCCTTCGCCACGTAGCGCCTCGGTCAGCAGAAAATTGCGTGCCTGCGGGTGATACAGCGCCGTCGGGTGAAACTGGTTAAACTCCAGATTGGCGACACGGCATCCTGCACGCCAGGCCATCGCAATGCCGTCGCCCGAAGAAATATCCGGATTTGTGGTGTATTGATACACTTTTGATGCGCCACCGGTAGCCAACACTACTGACTTCGCATGGCAGGTCTCAACGGCTTCCTTATTACGGTTCCAGATCCAGGCTCCGACAACCCGACGCGTTCCCGGCAGACCGATTTTATCAGAGACAATCAGGTCGACGGCATTGCTGCGTTCGAGAACCCGGATGTTGGGATGATTTTGCGCCTGGCTGACGAGGGTGGTTTCAACTTCTTTGCCGGTGGCATCCGCCGCATGCAGAATGCGTCGATGGCTATGACCGCCTTCACGGGTCAGATGGTAACTCTCTTCACCGTTGGGCTGAACCTGCGTATCAAATAAGACACCCTGATCGATAAGCCACTGAACGCAGCTACGGGCATTACTGGCGACAAATTCCACCGCATGGCGATCGCACAGGCCGGCTCCGGCAATCAGCGTATCTTCAACGTGGGAGTCGATGCTGTCGGTTTCATCAAACACCGCGGCAATACCGCCCTGGGCGTAAAACGTTGAACCTTCGCTGACCGGACCTTTGCTCAGAACAATGACCTGATGTTTTTCCGCTAGCCGCAGCGCCAGCGAAAGTCCAGCAGCTCCGCTGCCAATGATCAGCACGTCACAGGATAATTCAGGAGTCGTATTCATGTTTTTTGTTTAATTTACTAAACAGTGTGTGGTCACCATAGCACCACATTGGGCGATACTGCACGTTTTATTTTTATATGTGTTGCAATGACTAAACATGATAGAAAAGCGTGACGAGGGTGAAATGAGCAAAAATATTTTGTGAAGCAGGCCGTTAGCATCAGATTATGTGATGAAATAAAGTGCCCGTTGGGTTACTCTGCTGGCGGTGAAATGGGCATTTCTTACAGATAGTGCGTTGATTGGGTTATGTAGACTTATAATGAGATATAAGACCTGTCTACAACATGACAAACAAAAAACAATGCGTAACGGAACTTTACGAAACTTGAGCACTCTAAGCATTTGCTTGCTCATAGTGAAGCTGATGGAGTGGCGTTTCGAAAGCGCGTGGAAATTTGGTTTGGGGAGACTTTACCTCGGATGAGCGAGCAGTTAACGGACCAGGTCCTGGTAGAACGGGTCCAAAAGGGAGACCAGAAAGCCTTTAACCTACTGGTAGTGCGCTATCAGCATAAGGTGGCGAGTCTGGTTTCTCGCTATGTACCGTCGGGTGATGTACCCGATGTCGTACAAGAAGCATTTATCAAGGCCTATCGTGCGCTGGACTCGTTCCGGGGGGATAGTGCTTTTTATACCTGGCTGTATCGTATTGCGGTCAATACAGCGAAGAATTACCTGGTCGCTCAGGGGCGTCGTCCACCTTCCAGTGATATAGATGCGATTGAAGCAGAAAATTACGAAAGTGGCGGTGCGCTGAAAGAAATTTCGAACCCTGAGAACTTAATGTTGTCAGAAGAACTGAGACAGATAGTTTTCCGGACTATTGAGTCCCTCCCGGAAGATTTACGCATGGCAATAACCTTGCGGGAGCTGGATGGCCTGAGCTATGAAGAGATAGCCGCTATCATGGATTGTCCGGTGGGTACGGTGCGTTCACGTATCTTCCGAGCGAGGGAAGCTATTGATAATAAAGTTCAACCGCTTATCAGGCGTTGACGATAGCGGGATACTGGAAAAGGTATTAGGCATGCAGAAAGAAAAACTTTCCGCTTTAATGGATGGCGAAACGCTGGATACTGAGTTGCTCAAAGAGCTGGCTCACGACCCGGAAATGCAAAAAACCTGGGAGAGTTATCACCTGATTCGCGATTCCATGCGAGGTGATACCGCCGACGTTCTCCATTTCGATATTTCCGCCCGCGTAATGGCCGCCATCCAGGATGAGCCAGTACGTCAGACGGTGCCATTGATTCCTGAGGCCCAGCCAGCACCGCACCAGTGGCAGAAAATGCCGTTCTGGAAGAAAATGCGTCCGTGGGCCGCGCAGCTTACTCAAATGGGTGTTGCCGCGTGTGTATCACTTGCAGTTATTGTTGGCGTCCAGCACTATAATGGGCAATCTGAAACGTCCCAGCAGCCCGAAACACCGGTATTTAATACATTACCGATGATGGGTAAAGCCAGTCCGGTAAGCCTGGGTGTACCTTCTGACGCGACGGCCAGCGGCGGTCAGCAACAGCAGGTACAGGAGCAGCGTCGTCGTATTAATGCCATGTTGCAGGATTACGAACTGCAACGTCGACTGCACTCTGAACAGCTTCAGTTTGAGCAGGCCCAAACACAGCAAGCCGCTGTACAGGTGCCAGGAATTCAAACTTTAGGAACGCAATCGCAGTAATGAAGCAACTTTGGTTTGCCATGTCACTTGTGGCTGGTAGCCTGTTCTTCTCTGTCAACGCCTCGGCCAATCCTGCGTCCGGGGCGTTGTTGCAGCAGATGAATCTGGCCAGCCAGTCGCTAACCTATGAGCTGTCATTTGTCAGCATCAATAAACAGGGTGTTGAATCCCTACGTTATCGCCATGCTCGCCTGGATAACCGTCCGCTAGCACAACTGTTGCAAATGGATGGGCCGCGCCGGGAAGTGGTGCAACGTGGCAATGAAATCAGCTATTTTGAGCCAGGTCTTGAACCGTTCACGTTGAATGGCGACTATATCGTTGACTCTCTGCCATCCCTGATTTATACCGACTTCAAACGTCTTGCTCCCTACTATGATTTTATCTCAGTAGGCCGCACCCGCATTGCCGACAGGCTCTGTGAAGTGATCCGCGTGGTAGCCCGAGACGGTACGCGTTACAGCTATATCGTCTGGATGGACACAGAGACCAAGCTGCCGATGCGTGTTGATCTTCTTGACCGTGATGGCGAAACGCTGGAACAGTTCCGCGTCATCGCCTTTACCGTAAACAACGGCGTCAGCGACAGCATGCAGACGCTGGCAAAGGCCAATCTGCCGCCGTTGCTGTCAGTTCCTGCGGGCGAGAAAACCAACTTTAACTGGAGTCCGTCGTGGTTGCCGCAAGGCTTCAGCGAAGTTTCCAGCAGTCGACGCCCGTTGCCGACGATGGATAACATGCCGATCGAATCGCGGCTTTATTCTGATGGCCTGTTTAGTTTTTCTGTGAACGTAAACCGTGCGACGCAAAACAGCGCCGAGCAGCTGCTGCGTACCGGGCGTAGGACGGTCAGCACCAGCGTGCGTGACAACGCGGAAATTACGATTGTGGGTGAGCTCCCACCACAAACGGCGAAGCGTATCGCGGACAATATCAAGTTCAGGGCAGCACAATGATTAAAGAGTGGGCGACAGTCGTCTCCTGGCAAGATGGCCTGGCGACGGTTAGCTGTGACGTTAAAGCATCATGTAGCAGCTGCGCTTCCCGGGCTGGATGTGGGAGTCGCGTGCTGAACAAACTTGGGCCACAGACCACACATACCATTGTGGTGCCGAGTGACGAACCCTTAACACCCGGACAAAAAGTTGAACTGGGCATTGCCGAGGGTAGCCTGTTGGGATCAGCGATGCTGGTCTATATGTCACCGTTAGCGGGACTTTTTCTTTTCGCGGCGTTGTTCCAGGTGCTGTTTGGTTCCGACCTTGCGGCGTTAAGCGGTGCGGTACTGGGTGGCGTGGGCGGATTCCTGATAGCCCGTGGATTCTCTCGTAAGCTTGCTGAGCGTGAAGCCTGGCAGCCGGTCATTCTGAACGTTGCTCTCCCGCCCGATCTCATTCGCATTGAAACCCAGCAGTGATACCTTTGCCGGAGGGGAGGTAACGCCATCCGGCAAAAGTTTCACCGACTTTGCGTAGTTGTTTCCAGTTCCCACTATCCTTGCTCTATGAACATTTCCTCGCCTCAGCGTTGTAGTGTAGAATGCGGCGTTTCACTTAAACAGACGTTAAGCTCAGAACAGCGACTTCTCAGAGCCTGCTCAGGCGGGCGTAAGGCACAATAATTACACTATATGAAGAACATACGTAACTTTTCAATCATAGCTCACATCGACCACGGTAAATCGACGCTGTCTGACCGTATTATCCAGATCTGCGGTGGCCTGTCTGACCGTGAAATGGAAGCGCAGGTTCTCGACTCGATGGATCTTGAGCGTGAGCGCGGTATTACTATCAAAGCGCAGAGCGTGACGCTCGATTTCAAAGCATCTGATGGTGAAACCTATCAGCTTAACTTTATCGACACCCCGGGCCACGTTGACTTCTCGTATGAAGTTTCCCGTTCGCTTGCCGCCTGTGAAGGCGCACTGCTGGTGGTTGACGCCGGACAGGGTGTCGAAGCGCAGACCCTGGCGAACTGTTATACCGCCATGGAAATGGATCTGGAAGTGGTGCCGGTTCTGAACAAAATCGACCTGCCAGCCGCCGATCCTGAGCGCGTAGCAGAAGAGATTGAAGACATCGTCGGCATCGACGCGACTGATGCGGTTCGCTGCTCGGCGAAAACCGGCGTGGGCGTGACCGACGTGCTGGAACGTCTGGTGCGCGACATTCCGCCGCCGGAAGGCGATCCGGAAGGTCCGCTGCAGGCGTTGATTATCGACTCCTGGTTCGATAACTACCTGGGCGTGGTTTCGCTGGTGCGTATTAAAAACGGCACCATGCGTAAAGGCGACAAAATTAAAGTGATGAGCACCGGTCAGGTCTACAATGCCGACCGTCTGGGGATCTTCACACCAAAACAGGTTGATCGTACCGAGCTGAAATGCGGCGAGGTAGGTTGGTTGGTGTGTGCAATCAAAGACATCCTCGGCGCACCGGTTGGCGATACCCTGACGCAGGCACGTAACCCGGCAGACAAACCGTTGCCAGGCTTTAAAAAAGTGAAGCCGCAGGTGTACGCTGGTCTGTTCCCGGTGAGTTCTGACGACTACGAAAACTTCCGTGACGCCCTCGGCAAGCTGAGCCTCAACGACGCCTCCCTGTTTTATGAACCGGAAAGCTCGACCGCGCTGGGCTTCGGCTTCCGTTGTGGCTTCCTTGGTCTGCTGCACATGGAGATCATTCAGGAACGTCTGGAGCGTGAATACGATCTGGATCTGATCACCACCGCGCCGACCGTAGTTTACGAAGTTGAAACTACGGCGAAAGAGACTATCTACGTCGATAGCCCGTCCAAGCTGCCGCCGCTGAACAACATCTACGAACTGCGTGAGCCGATCGCCGAGTGTCACATGCTGCTGCCGCAGGCTTACCTTGGCAACGTGATCACCCTGTGTATCGAGAAGCGCGGCGTTCAGACCAACATGGTTTACCACGGTAACCAGGTGGCGCTGACCTATGAAATCCCGATGGCGGAAGTGGTACTCGACTTTTTCGACCGTCTGAAGTCGACTTCTCGCGGCTATGCGTCGCTGGACTATAACTTTAAACGATTCCAGGCGTCTGACATGGTGCGCGTTGATGTCCTCATCAACAACGAACGTGTCGATGCGCTGGCGCTAATCACCCACCGCGACAATTCCCAGAGCCGTGGCCGCGAACTGGTTGAGAAGATGAAAGATCTGATCCCTCGCCAGCAGTTTGATATCGCGATTCAGGCAGCCATTGGTACGCACATCATTGCGCGTTCAACGGTTAAGCAGCTGCGTAAAAACGTTCTGGCGAAATGCTACGGTGGCGATATCAGTCGTAAGAAAAAGCTGCTGCAAAAACAGAAAGAGGGTAAAAAGCGCATGAAGCAGATCGGTAACGTCGAACTGCCGCAGGAAGCCTTCCTCGCCATTCTGCATGTCGGTAAAGACAGCAAATAACCTTAAGGAGTTGGCATGGCGAACATGTTTGCCCTGATTCTGGTGATTGCCACACTGGTGACTGGCATTTTGTGGTGCGTAGATAAATTCATCTTCGCACCAAAGCGCCGGGAGCGTCAGGCAGCAGCGCAAGCTGCTGCAGGTGATTCACTGGATAAAGCAACGCTAAAAAAAGTAGCCCCTAAACCGGGCTGGCTGGAAACTGGAGCATCCGTTTTCCCGGTACTGGCGATTGTGCTGGTGGTACGTTCATTTATTTATGAGCCGTTCCAGATCCCGTCAGGTTCGATGATGCCGACGCTGCTTATCGGGGACTTTATCCTGGTGGAGAAATTCGCCTATGGGATTAAAGATCCTATTTACCAGAAAACGTTGATCGAAACTGGCCATCCGAAACGCGGTGATATCGTGGTGTTTAAATACCCGGAAGATCCGCGTCTGGACTACATCAAACGCGCTGTCGGTTTACCGGGAGACAAAGTGACCTACGATCCGGTGGCGAAAGAGGTCACGATTCAGCCAGGATGCAGTTCTGGTCAGGCGTGTGAAAACGCGCTGCCGGTAACGTATTCGGATGTTCAGCCAAGTGATTTCGTGCAGACCTTTGCCCGTCGTAACGGTGGGGAAGCGACCAGCGGCTTCTTTGAAGTTCCTCTGAATGAAACGAAAGAAAACGGTATTCGCCTCTCCGAGCGTAAAGAAACGCTGGGTGAGGTAACGCACCGCATTCTGACCGTGCCAATCGCGCAAGATCAGGTGGGAATGTATTACCGCCAGCCTGGCCAGCAACTGGCAACCTGGATCGTCCCTCCGGGACACTACTTCATGATGGGTGATAACCGTGACAACAGCGCGGACAGCCGTTACTGGGGATTTGTGCCGGAAGCGAACCTGGTGGGTAAAGCGACCGCTATCTGGATGAGTTTCGACAAGCAAGAAGGCGAATGGCCGACCGGTGTACGTTTAAGCCGTATTGGTGGTATTCACTAATCGCTGATAATCGTTCACGTTGTCGTCATTATGGCGGCAGCGTGAATTATTTCTCGGATAAATTCCCGCAGACTAACGACATCCCTTGTCGTTGTGTATAGAATATTCCCCCGAAGTTTTAGGTTGGCACCGACAGGTTGCCACGGCACACGAAACAGCGTTGGTTTGTATAAATGCATTTAGCTAAAGCCAAATGGCTAAGCGAAGTGCGTATATCAGGTCTGTTTCGTGTGCTGAATTGTTGACGCATTCATTTATTGGTATCGCATGAACCCCATCGTAATTAATCGGCTTCAACGGAAGCTGGGCTACACTTTTAATCATCAGGAGCTGTTGCAGCAGGCATTGACTCACCGTAGCGCCAGCAGCAAACATAACGAGCGTTTAGAATTTTTAGGCGACTCTATTTTGAGCTTTGTTATCGCTAATGCGCTTTATCACCGTTTCCCGCGAGTGGACGAAGGTGATATGAGCCGCATGCGTGCAACGCTGGTTCGCGGCAATACGCTTGCTGAATTAGCCCGTGAGTTTGACCTCGGTGAATGTTTACGTTTGGGGCCTGGTGAGCTGAAAAGCGGCGGCTTCCGCCGTGAATCGATCCTGGCTGATACCGTTGAAGCTTTAATTGGCGGCGTCTTCCTCGACAGCGACATTCAAACCGTTGAGCAACTGATCCTGAACTGGTATCAGACTCGTCTGGATGAAATTAGCCCAGGCGATAAACAAAAAGATCCGAAAACGCGCCTGCAGGAATATTTGCAGGGCCGCCACCTGCCGCTGCCGTCTTATCTGGTGGTGCAGGTTCGTGGTGAAGCACACGATCAAGAATTTACTATCCACTGCCAGGTCAGCGGCCTGAGTGAACCGGTGGTTGGCACAGGTTCTAGCCGTCGTAAGGCTGAGCAGGCTGCCGCCGAACAGGCGTTGAAAAAACTGGAGCTGGAATGAGCATCGATACAACTTACTGCGGATTTATTGCCATCGTCGGTCGTCCGAACGTCGGCAAATCCACCCTGTTAAATAACCTGCTTGGGCAGAAGATTTCCATTACCTCACGTAAGGCTCAGACAACACGTCACCGTATTGTTGGCATCCATACTGAAGGCGCGTATCAGGCGATTTATGTTGATACCCCGGGCCTGCATATGGAAGAAAAACGGGCGATCAACCGCCTGATGAACAAAGCGGCGAGCAGTTCGATTGGTGATGTTGAACTGGTTATTTTCGTTGTGGAAGGCACCCGCTGGACGCCGGACGACGAAATGGTGCTTAACAAGCTGCGCGACGGTAAAGCCCCGGTTATTCTGGCTGTGAACAAAGTAGACAATGTTCAGGAAAAAGCCGATCTGCTGCCGCACCTGCAGTTCCTGGCAAGCCAGATGAATTTCCTCGATATCGTCCCGATCTCTGCCGAGACGGGTTTGAATGTGGATACCGTTGCAGACATCGTACGTAAGCATCTGCCGGAAGCTATTCATCACTTCCCGGAAGATTACATCACTGACCGTTCTCAGCGTTTTATGGCTTCTGAAATCATCCGTGAAAAGCTGATGCGTTTTCTGGGGGCTGAACTGCCGTATTCTGTCACCGTGGAGATTGAGCGTTTTATCTCTAACGAGCGCGGTGGCTACGATATTAACGGTCTGATCCTCGTTGAACGTGAAGGACAGAAGAAGATGGTTATTGGTAACAAAGGAGCCAAAATTAAAACCATCGGCATCGAAGCGCGTAAAGACATGCAGGAGATGTTCGAAGCGCCCGTTCACCTCGAACTGTGGGTGAAAGTGAAATCTGGCTGGGCCGATGACGAACGCGCGTTGCGTAGCCTCGGTTACGGCGACGACGTCTAAACCCATCTTCTGAAACACGGCGAGTATATGGAAGGATGGCAACGAGCCTTTGTCTTACATAGTCGCCCCTGGAGCGAAACCAGTCTCGTGCTGGACGTCTTCACGGAAGAGTCGGGTCGCGTGCGCCTGGTGGCTAAAGGCGCACGTTCCAAACGCTCCAATCTTAAAGGCGCACTCCAGCCTTTTACCCCGTTGTTGCTTCGCTTTGGTGGACGTGGAGAGGTCAAAACCCTACGTAGTGCTGAAGCCGTTTCTCTGGCACTCCCTCTTAGCGGTATCACGCTGTACAGCGGCTTGTATATCAACGAACTTATCTCCCGCGTCCTTGAGTACGAGACCCGCTTTTCTGAACTCTTTTTCGATTATCTGAACTGTATTCAGGCGCTGGCTGGCGCCACAGGTTCGCCAGAACCCGCGCTGCGTCGTTTTGAGCTGGCCTTACTTGGACATTTGGGATACGGCGTCGATTTTACCCACTGTGCGGGCAGCGGCGAGCCGGTAGACGACACCATGACCTATCGTTACCGGGAAGAAAAAGGGTTTATTGCCAGCATTGTTATTGATCACAACACTTTTACGGGACGCCATCTCAAAGCGCTTGAGTCGCGTGAATTTCCCGATGTCGATACGTTACGCGCCGCGAAACGCTTTACCCGCATGGCGTTAAAGCCGTATCTTGGTGGTAAGCCGTTAAAAAGCCGGGAACTGTTCCGGCAATTTATGCCAAAACGAGCAGTAAAAACAAATAATGATTAACGAGGATTGTCATGGCTGAATTACTGTTAGGCGTCAATATTGACCACATTGCCACATTACGTAATGCACGCGGTACCGCATATCCGGATCCGGTTCAGGCGGCATTTATCGTTGAACAGGCGGGCGCGGATGGTATTACCGTACACCTGCGTGAAGACCGTCGTCATATCACCGACCGTGACGTACGTATTTTGCGCCAGACGCTGGATACGCGCATGAATCTGGAAATGGCGGTCACCGAAGAGATGCTGGAGATTGCCGTTGAGACTAAGCCGCATTTTTGCTGCCTGGTGCCGGAAAAACGTCAGGAAGTGACTACTGAAGGTGGTCTGGACGTCGCCGGCCAGCGAGATAAGATGCGTGATGCCTGCAAACGCCTGGCGGACGCAGGCATTCTGGTTTCGCTGTTTATCGATGCCGATGAAGAGCAGATTAAGGCTGCTGCTGAAGTCGGCGCGCCGTACATCGAAATTCACACAGGCTGTTACGCCGATGCGAAAACCGACGCTGAACAGGCCAGCGAACTGGCGCGTATCGCCAAAGCGGCAACCTTTGCCGCCAGCCTTGGCCTGAAGGTAAATGCAGGTCACGGCCTGACATACCATAACGTTAAAGCCATCGCGCGAATCCCGGAAATGCACGAGCTGAACATTGGACATGCCATTATCGGACGCGCGGTGATGAGCGGTCTGAAAGATGCAGTTGTCGAAATGAAACGTCTGATGCTGGAAGCGCGTGGCTAATGGCGATTCTGGGATTAGGCACGGATATCGTGGAGATTGCCCGCATTGAGGCGGTGATCTCCCGTTCCGGCGACCGTCTGGCAAGACGTGTGCTCAGTGACAACGAATGGGCTATCTGGGAGACGCATCAGCAGCCGGTGCGTTTTTTGGCGAAGCGTTTTGCGGTCAAAGAGGCGGCAGCAAAAGCCTTTGGGACGGGTATCCGCAACGGTCTGGCATTTAATCAGTTTGAAGTCTTTAACGATGAACTCGGTAAGCCGCGTTTGCGGTTATGGGGAGAGGCGTTAAAACTGGCGGAAAAACTCGGTGTCGCACATATGCATGTGACGCTCGCTGATGAGCGTCACTACGCCTGCGCTACGGTGATTATCGAGAGTTAAAGTTTGTCTGCGTGATGCATCAGGACAAACTTATCCCACAGCTGCTCTTCCGTTTCGATATGTGCCGGATCTTTCAAAATAGTATTGGGGATCGGGCACACCTTCTGGCAGGTTGGCGTGTCGTAATGGCCTACGCATTCCGTACATTTGTCACTGTTAATCTCGTAAATGCTGTCACCCATCGAAATTGCCTCATTCGGGCATTCGGGCTCGCACATATCGCAATTGATACACTTTTTAGTGATTAACAGGGCCATCAGGAAACTCTCAAAACATCACAAATCGGGCGGGCATTATACGCGCATTCTTTGCTCAGACCAGTTTTTTTACCAGTGCTTCGCTGTGGCGAATGCGTTCCGGAGCGTGCTCAAGATCCTGCTGTACCAGTGCCATAAACAATAAATCAGTTAGCATCATTTGCGCATGCGTAGAGGAAATCGCTGCGCTGCGCGTAGCCTGCTCCTCAGCAATCGTATATAAACAATGAGTTGCCCGTTGCTGCAGGGCGTTCGGTGTAAATCCGGTGACGGCGAGAATTTTGGCTCCGGTGCGCAATGTTTCGTCCGCAGCCAGGTTGAGCTCACGGCGTTCGCCGGTATACGAAATGGCCAGCAGCAGATCGTTGGGCGAAAGCGCCTGCACTGCCGCCAACAGGGCGTGCATATCGCGTTCAACCACCGCGTTAAAACCAATTTTCAGCAGCTTCCAGGCAAAATTCTGTGCCACCAGACCCGATGCGCCAATCCCGGTCACGATAATGCGCCGGGCTGAGCGCAGCATCATGACGCTCTCCATCAGTTTCTCTTCGCTGTTGACGTCCAGCGTCGCATGCATCGCCGCCACGTTCTCCTGAATCAACTTTTCTCCCACCAGACGCATAGGGTCGTCACCGCGAATCTGATTATGCACCGGAATGGAGTGGGGGTTAGGGTTGCTGGCCAGCGCTTCGCTAATCGCTAGTTTGAGTGCAGGAAATCCTTTAAAACCCATCTTTTGCGCGAACTTCACCACGCTGGACTGGCTGACGCCCGCCTCCGCGGCCAACTGCTGCGAACTGAGGTGCCGCGCACTATCCGGTTGGGCAAGGAGATAATCCGCAAGTTTTTTATCGCTCTGCGCGAGATCCGGGTAACGCTGACGAATGCGAATTAAACAGTTCATGCTGTCTCCTGGCAAAAACGTGATGGCGATTACAAAACAAAATTTCATTCGCCTTGATGAATATAATATTCCATTATGGCAGATTATTATGAATTAAAAATTCCTAAGGACCAAAAAATGAATCTCGGTGCATTAGTTTCAGAAACCCGCAATCCACAGACCATGGACCTGGATGCGCTCTCCACGCTGGAGTTGGTTCATCGTTTTAATCAACAGGATACGCTGGTAGCCGAAGCAGTAAAAGCAACTCTGCCTCAAGTTGCGTGCGCGGTCGATGCGGCAGCTAACGCGCTAAAAGCAGGTGGCCGCATTATTTACATGGGGGCGGGTACCAGCGGGCGTCTTGGGGTGCTGGATGCATCTGAATGCCCACCGACTTTCGGCGTTCCGCACGGTCTGGTGGTTGGGTTGATTGCCGGGGGGCCGGGCGCGCTGCTGAAGGCGGTTGAGGGTGCGGAAGATAACCCACAGCTAGGTGAGGACGATCTGCGCGCGATCAATCTCACCGCACAGGATATGGTCGTTGGGCTGGCGGCTTCAGGTCGTACGCCGTATGTGATTGGCGGACTGAAATATGCGCGTACGGTAGGTTGTACGACGGCGGCTATTTCCTGCAATCCGGATTCACCAATTGCACATGAAGCGGATATCGCTATTTCCCCGGTGGTGGGTCCGGAGGCGCTGACGGGGTCAACGCGACTGAAATCCGGTACCGCGCAAAAGCTGGTGCTCAATATGATCTCCACCGGAGCGATGGTGAAGTTCGGTAAGGTTTATCAGAACCTGATGGTGGATATGCAGGCAACCAACGTCAAACTGGTCGATCGTGCGTGCCGTATGGTGGTTGAAGCCACGGGCATTGCGCGTGAACAGGCGCAAGCGTTGCTAAAGCAGACTGATTTTGACGTTAAGCCGGCTATTTTAATGGCGCTCACCGGCCTGGACGCCGCTGCCGCTCGCGAAAAGCTTGCCGCTCACCAGGGTTTTTTACGCGCGGCGTTAGAACACTAAGAGGTGTATATGGATAAGACGGCGGTGCTGGCCAGCGATATTCTGCTGGGCGTTGGCGGAGAGAAAAATATTCTGCGTCTGGAAAACTGTATGACCCGCGTCAGGGTTGAAGTTCAGGATGACGGGCTGCTCGATATCCCTCGTCTCAGGCAACTGCCCGGCGTCAGCGGCTACGTGAAGCAGGGCGCGCAGCACCAGATCATTGTCGGCCCCGGTAAAGCGGCCAAGGTGGTGGATGCTATGCGCTCTCTGATTGCTGATGGCGGCGAAGGCAGAGATACGAATGATATCGAGCGCACGAAGTCAGAGGCCAAAGCGAAGTACAAAGCGCCCATGAGCGATGCGCTGCGTAAGTTGGCGAACGTCTTTATCCCTCTTATTCCAGCTTTTATCGCTTCTGGTTTGATCACCGGCATTATTAACATTCTTAAGCGACCGGATATCGTCGGGGATTTTGCGACCCACTATCCAAATATGCTTGGGCTGATGGGAATATTTGGCAGCGCCGTGTTTGCCATCATGAATATTCTGGTCGGGGTGAATACCGCCAAAGTATTCGGCGGTTCCCTGGCGATGGGCGGGGTGATGGCGGGGATCCTCTCCAGTCCGCAACTGGCACAAATCACGCTGTTTGGCGAAGCGTTGCAGCCGGGACGCGGCGGGGTGATCGCGGTACTGCTGGTGGTTGCGTTGATGTGCTGGATAGAACGCAAATTCCGTGAGCTGTTGCCAGAATCGCTGGAGCTGATCCTAAACCCACTGCTGACCACCATTATCACCGGGGCCATCGCGATTGTTGCGCTGCAACCACTTGGCGGCTGGATTTCTGAATCTATTGCTCATGGCGCATCCTGGGCT
Organism: Citrobacter sp. Cu231; assembly: GCF_030332265.1. Classification (NCBI taxonomy): domain Bacteria; kingdom Pseudomonadati; phylum Pseudomonadota; class Gammaproteobacteria; order Enterobacterales; family Enterobacteriaceae; genus Citrobacter; species Citrobacter sp. Cu231. The sequence continues at coordinate 28,394 of NZ_JAOWIE010000032.1, forward strand.
ATTGATCGCGGCGGTTTTCTGGTGGGGGCCGTACTGGCTGGGACTTTCCTGCCGTTGGTGCTCACCGGACTTCATCAGGGATTGGTGCCGATCCACGTTGAACTGGTACAGGCGCATGGTTATAACGCGCTCTTTCCTATCCTGGCGATGGCTGGCGTCGGGCAAATTGGAGCTTCCATTGCCGTGCTGATGAAAACCCGTAACGCACGGCTTAAAAAAGTGATCAAAGGCGCGCTGCCGGTTGGACTGCTGGGCGTTGGCGAGCCGCTGATTTTTGGCGTCACGCTGCCGTTAGGTAGACCGTTTATTGGTGCCTGCCTTGGCGGCGCGGTAGGCGGAGCGCTGATTAGCTACTGGAAGGTGGCGACGGTTATCACCTTTGGTATCTCAGGATTACCGCTGGCACTGACGATTGTTGCCGGAAAAGTGATGTTCTATCTGTTAGGCTATCTGGTAGCAGTTATTGCCGGGTTCCTGTTTACCTGGCTATTGGGGTTCAACGATCCAGAGGACTAAGGTTTGACCAATCACCCGCGCCGCGTTGTTTTTTTTGATTTGGATGGCACGTTACACCAGCAGGATATGTTCGGTAGTTTCATACGTTATCTGCTACGTCGTCAGCCGCTGAACGCGCTGCTGGTGCTGCCTCTGCTACCGGTGATTGCGCTGGCATTGCTGATTCAAGGGCGTGCCGCCCGCTGGCCAATGAGCCTGCTGTTGTGGGGATGCACTTTTGGTCGCAGCGAGGCGCGTCTGAAAGCGCATCAGTCCGACTTTGTACGCTGGTTTCGCAGTAATGTGACGGCGTTTCCGCTCGTTCAGCAGCGCCTGACAACCTACCTGTTAAGCTCTGATGCTGACATCTGGCTTATCACCGGCTCTCCGCAGTCGCTGGTCGAGCAGGTTTACTTCGACACGCCGTGGCTACCGCGTGTCAATTTGATTGCCAGCAAAATGGCGCGGGGATACGGCGGGTGGGTGCTGACGCTGCGCTGCCTCGGCCATGAAAAAGTGACTCAACTGGAGCGGCAGATTGGCGCACCGCTGTCTCTTTACAGCGGCTACAGCGACAGTAAGCAGGACAATCCGTTGCTCTCTTTTTGCCAGCATCGCTGGCGCGTCACGCCGCGCGGAGAGCTGCAACAACTCGAATAGAGTAAACGATAGCGTCTGTGTATAATGCGCCCGCTTTTATTGGTGGAGTAACCCCTTTGTCTGAAGTTGAATTTAGCCACGAATACTGGATGCGTCATGCTTTAACGCTGGCTAAGCGCGCCTGGGATGAGCGTGAAGTTCCGGTGGGTGCAGTATTGGTGCATAACAACCGCGTGATTGGCGAAGGCTGGAACCGTCCGATCGGCCACCATGATCCGACTGCTCACGCTGAAATTATGGCGCTGCGTCAGGGGGGCCTGGTACTGCAAAACTACCGTCTGTTAGATGCCACGCTGTACGTCACTCTGGAGCCGTGCGTGATGTGCGCAGGCGCGATGGTCCATAGTCGTATCGGCCGGGTGGTTTTTGGCGCACGCGATGCGAAAACGGGCGCTGCCGGGTCATTAATGGATGTGCTGCATCACCCAGGAATGAATCATCGGGTTGACGTGACCGAAGGCGTGTTACGGGATGAATGCGCCACGCTGCTCAGTGATTTCTTCCGCATGCGTCGGCAGGAGATCAAAGCGTTGAAAAAATCCGCCAATCAGTAAATACCAATCAGGCTACTTATCCTCTTTCTTTTGTGCTGAAAACAGCAGCGAAGGGGAGTGCGACAGGTAGTTTGACGATGTCTGAGTCAGAAACGCTGAAAGCGGAAATTTATCTTTACCCACCAGCTCAGCCGGTGACACCGCCGGATAATCCTGAGCCAGTTGCATTTTTTCCTGCGCCTGTTTTTCTTTCTCCTGCAGATACCCCACCAGGCTAATCTGGTATTTACGGATATTTTCCACATAAGCGTAGGCTTCGTGACCACGCGCATAGCCATAGGTCAACTTGCTGTAATACGGCTTTTGGCTGAGTAGTGGCAGTCGCTGTTTTACGTCGGACCAGCTGTTCGGATTGCCTTTTGTTTTCACCGTCAGCGCCCGGGCATCCAGCATGTGCGCATAACCCATGTTGTAGGCCGCGAGCGCAAACCAGATACGTTCCCCTTCGGGAACGGTATCCGGCACTTTACTCATCATATCCTGCAAATACCGCGCGCCGCCGCTGATGCTCTGTTCTGCATCGGTACGGTCAGTTAGCCCGAGACTCTGGGCGGTATTTTTGGTCAGCATCATCAGCCCGCGTACCCCAGTCGGGGATGTGGCCTGCGCATCCCAGTGCGACTCCTGATAGGATATTGCGGCGAGCAGTCGCCAGTCTATCTCCTGCGCATACTTCTCAAAGAGCGGCTTGAGGTCCGGCAAAACGCTGTCTACGGCACGCAAAAAGGTGCGGGTATCAACATAGTCAAAATCATCGCCATGCCCAAGATACTTCTCTTCCAGCCGCGCCAGAGAACCATCTTCATTCATGGTATTAAAGAAATCCAACAGCGCGGCAGACAGCGTGTTGTCATTGTCCAGACGACTAAACCAGGTCACCGGTTGTTCGTCGGAAACGTCCAGCGCCACGGCCAGCTCAGGATGAACGCGCTGGTATAAACTGATGGCGACGGAATCGGCAATGGTGTAATCCAGCTTTCCGGCGATAACATCATCAAGCAGTTCAGTGGTCCCTTTTTTGTCATCGACCTTCCAGCTCAGCTCGGGGAATTTTTTCTCTTTTAGCTGTTGGAGATCGTTAACCACCACATGTCCTGGGGCGATAGTCAGTTGGCTTTCGTTCACGGTGGCGAGCGTGCGCGGGCGGTATTGTCCAACCCGATACACCAACTGTTGTGAAACTGAATAGTAGGTCGGTCCTGGCTGGTAATTTTTTACCCGCTCGCTGTTATAGACCAGACCTGCGGCTAACAGATCGGCATTACCGTTATCCAGGTCGTCGAAAAGCTGGCTAATGTTCTGGCGCACTGTGACGTTTAACTTCACGCCCAGGTAGTTGGCGAACGCCTGGGCCAGTTCATAATCCAGACCGAATTTTTTGCCGTTGAGGGTTGCGTAAGTTAACGGCGAGTCGAGGGTACTGACGCGCAGCTCTCCCCGCGACTGAATGGCGGCGATACGATTTTCGGCTTTACCGAACCAGGGGATAGATGGCCAAAGGGCCGCTGCCAACAACAGCGTTAATATGCCGATGAACAGATAATTAATCTTTAATTTTTTCAATTAGTTAATTCTCTGAACCGTACGTTTTCTCTGCCTGCTGTGGTGCTGATTAAGAAGTGAAGTCGTCATTAATGAGCGGCATTTTGCTTAAACTTGCGCCAGTTGGCAACTTATTCAGAAACCAGACCGCATTTGATGATAAGAAATGGTCGTGATTTTATTTCGACGCAAACGGTTTCGTCGGCGCGCCAGATTCTTTATAATGACGCCCGTTTCCCCCACTTGGGCACACCGAAAGCTTAGAAGACGAGAGACTTATGATGGAAATTCTGCGTGGTTCACCTGCACTGTCTGCATTCCGTATTAACAAACTGCTGGCACGTTTTCAGGCTGCCAACCTCCAGGTCCACAATATTTACGCCGAGTACGTCCATTTTGCCGATCTGAATGCACCGCTGAATGAGGACGAGCACGCACAACTAGCACGTCTGCTGAAATATGGTCCTGCTCTTCACAGCCACGCCCCTGAAGGCAAACTGCTGCTGGTTACGCCTCGCCCTGGCACCATCTCCCCGTGGTCTTCTAAAGCGACTGATATTGCCCACAACTGCGGCCTGCAGCAGATTAGCCGCCTGGAACGTGGCATTGCCTGGTATGTTGAGGCCTCTACGTTGACCGCTGAGCAGTGGCAGATGGTTGCCGATGAACTGCACGACCGCATGATGGAAACAGTTTTCCCAGCACTGAACGATGCCGAAAAGCTGTTTGTACATCATCAGCCGGCACCGGTCTTAAGCGTTGATCTGCTGGGTGAGGGACGCCAGGCACTGATCGACGCTAACCTGCGTCTGGGCCTGGCGCTGGCGGAAGACGAAATCGACTATCTGCAGGATGCGTTCACCAAACTGGGACGCAACCCGAACGACATTGAACTGTACATGTTTGCGCAGGCAAACTCCGAGCACTGCCGCCACAAGATTTTTAACGCCGACTGGATTATCGATGGTAAACAGCAGCCGAAGTCGCTGTTCAAGATGATCAAAAATACCTTTGAAACTACGCCGGACCACGTGCTGTCTGCCTATAAAGACAACGCTGCGGTAATGGAAGGTTCTGAAGTGGGTCGTTACTTTGCCGACCACAAAACCGGCCGCTACGATTTCCATCAGGAGCCAGCCCACATCCTGATGAAGGTAGAAACCCACAACCATCCGACGGCTATCTCTCCGTGGCCGGGTGCGGCAACCGGCTCCGGCGGCGAAATCCGCGACGAGGGGGCAACCGGTCGTGGTGCAAAACCGAAAGCAGGGCTGGTGGGTTTCTCCGTTTCCAACCTGCGTATTCCAGGCTTTGAACAGCCATGGGAAGAAGATTTCGGTAAGCCGGACCGTATTGTTACCGCACTCGATATCATGACCGAAGGGCCACTGGGCGGCGCGGCGTTTAATAATGAATTTGGTCGCCCGGCGCTGACGGGGTATTTCCGCACCTATGAAGAAAAGGTTAACAGTCACAACGGCGAAGAACTGCGCGGTTACCATAAACCGATCATGCTGGCAGGCGGGATCGGTAACATCCGTGCCGATCATGTACAGAAAGGCGAGATCGTCGTTGGCGCTAAGCTGATCGTCCTCGGCGGGCCGGCAATGAACATCGGTCTTGGCGGTGGTGCGGCCTCTTCTATGGCTTCCGGCCAGTCTGATGCGGACCTCGACTTTGCCTCCGTACAGCGTGACAACCCGGAAATGGAACGTCGTTGCCAGGAAGTTATCGACCGCTGCTGGCAGATGGGCGATGCCAACCCGATCCTGTTTATCCATGACGTTGGCGCTGGCGGCCTGTCAAACGCCATGCCTGAGCTGGTAAGCGATGGTGGTCGCGGCGGTAAGTTCCAGCTGCGCGATATCCTCAGCGACGAACCGGGCATGAGCCCGCTGGAAATCTGGTGTAACGAATCCCAGGAGCGTTATGTGCTGGCGGTTGCCGCTGACCAGCTACCGCTGTTTGACGAACTGTGTAAGCGCGAGCGCGCGCCGTATGCGGTGATCGGTGAAGCCACCGAAGAACAGCATCTGACACTGAGCGATAGCCACTTCGACAATCAGCCGATCGACATGCCGCTCGATGTGCTGTTGGGCAAAACGCCGAAAATGACCCGCGATGTGCAGACGCTGAAAGCCAAAGGCGATGCCCTGAATCGTGGCGAAATCTCGATTGCAGATGCGGTTAACCGTGTGCTGCATCTGCCGACTGTTGCTGAAAAAACGTTCCTTGTGACCATCGGCGACCGTACCGTTACCGGCATGGTCGCGCGTGACCAGATGGTGGGGCCATGGCAGATCCCGGTCGCCAACTGTGCGGTCACTACCGCAAGCCTTGATAGCTACTACGGTGAAGCGATGTCTCTTGGCGAGCGCGCGCCAGTCGCATTGCTCGACTTCTCTGCCTCTGCGCGTCTGGCTGTAGGTGAGGCGCTGACCAACATTGCGGCAACGCAGATTGGCGATATCAAACGCATTAAACTGTCGGCTAACTGGATGGCTGCTGCGGGTCACCCTGGCGAAGACGCCGGACTGTACGAAGCGGTAAAAGCCGTTGGGGAAGAATTATGTCCGGCGCTTGGCCTGACCATTCCGGTGGGCAAAGACTCTATGTCGATGAAAACCCGCTGGCAGGAAGGCAACGAACAGCGTGAAATGACCTCGCCGCTGTCGCTGGTGATCACCGCCTTTGCCCGCGTGGAAGACGTGCGCCACACGATTACCCCGCAGCTTTCTACTGAAGACAATGCCCTGTTGCTGATTGACCTTGGTCTTGGTCACAACGCGCTGGGTGCAACAGCGTTGGCGCAGGTTTACCGTCAACTGGGCGATAAGCCTGCTGATGTGCGTAACGTTGAGCAACTGAAAGGCTTCTACGACGCCATTCAGGCGCTGGTGGCACAGCGTAAGCTGCTGGCCTACCACGACCGTTCAGACGGCGGGCTGCTGGTTACGCTGGCGGAAATGGCCTTCACCGGTCACTGCGGTATTGAAGCTGATATCCACTCTCTGGGTGACGATCGTCTGGCTGCGCTGTTTAACGAAGAGCTTGGCGCGGTGATTCAGGTTCGCACAGCTGATCGTGAAGCGGTTGAGGCGTTGCTGGCTCAACATGGCCTGGCCGATTGCGTGCACTATCTGGGGAAAGCCGTGCAGGGCGACCGCTTCGTGGTTGAAGCTGACGGTCATGCGGTGTTCAGCGAAAGCCGCACCACGATGCGTATGTGGTGGGCGGAAACCACCTGGCAGATGCAGCGTCTGCGCGACAACCCGGAGTGTGCCGATCAGGAACACGACGCTAAAACCAACGATGCCGACCCTGGCCTTAACGTTAAACTGTCATTTGATATCAATGAAGACGTTGCTGCTCCGTACATCGCCACTGGCGCGCGTCCGAAAGTGGCCGTGCTGCGCGAGCAGGGCGTTAACTCCCATGTCGAAATGGCGGCAGCTTTCCACCGTGCGGGCTTTGACGCTATTGATGTACACATGAGCGATCTGCTGGGGGGACGCATCGGCCTGGGTAATTTCCAGGCGCTGGTAGCCTGCGGCGGCTTCTCTTACGGCGATGTGCTCGGCGCAGGGGAAGGTTGGGCGAAGTCAATTCTGTTCAACAACCGCGTGCGTGATGAGTTCGAAACCTTCTTCCATCGCCCGCAAACGCTGGCGCTCGGGGTGTGTAACGGTTGCCAGATGATGTCTAACCTGCGTGAGCTGATCCCGGGAAGCGACCTGTGGCCGCGCTTTGTACGCAATCACTCCGATCGTTTTGAAGCCCGCTTCAGTTTGGTTGAAGTGACGCAAAGCCCGTCTTTACTGCTTGCCGATATGGTGGGTTCGATGATGCCGATTGCCGTTTCTCACGGCGAAGGTCGTGTGGAAGTGCGTGACGGTGCGCATCTGGCTCAGCTCGAGAGCAAAGGTCTGGTGGCCCTGCGCTATGTTGATAATTTCGGTAAGGTGACCGAGACCTACCCGGCTAACCCGAACGGTTCGCCGAACGGTATTACCGCTGTTACCACGGAAAATGGTCGCGTTACCATTATGATGCCGCACCCGGAACGCGTGTTCCGTACCGTGAGTAACTCCTGGCACCCGGAAAACTGGGGTGAGGACAGCCCGTGGATGCGCATTTTCCGTAACGCGCGTAAACAGTTGGGTTAATTAGCCTGTAATCATTAAGCCCCTCTTCGTGAGGGGCTTTTTTTATGGCGCAGACCAATTAAGGCGTTCACGCCGTCATCCGGCAATACCTCAGCGCTTATGGCACAGAATTAATGTGTCTCGAAATCCCGACATTGGCGGGGTTGGGGTGTCGCCAAAAAGAGACATTTAATTATATGATTTACAATAAATTTGTTTTTAAATGCTACAGGTGTTGCTGATTGGCGACGGTATGGGTAAAAAACGGACAATATCATTTTTCAGATAAATAATGATATTTTCTATATATATCATTGTGTTAATAAAATGTTTTGAATATTGGCACAGATGCTGCATAATATTAATCAGTGGCTCATTCACCTTCTTATGTCAGCCCCTTCGGGACGTGCTACATAAACTTCGAATGACGCACAACAAGGTGCCTGCCGTCCAACATCTGATATTAGCGTAGCTATATCAACCTTCGGGCGAAACGTCGAGTTAGGCACCGCCTTATTCCACAACAAAGCCGGGTTAATCCCGGCTTTGTTGTATCTGGCGTTTCCCTCAGTTAGCATCAACCTATTCCTGTCCATTGAGAGTAACGCCTTGAAGCGCTGGTCAGTTTTTCCCCGATCTTTACGTCAACTGGTGACGTTGGCATTTTTGCTTATCCTGTTGCCGTTGTTAGTTTTGGCCTGGCAGGCGTGGCAAAGCCTGAATGCCCTGAGCGCGCAGGCGGCTCTGACGAACCGAACGACGCTGATTGACGCCAGACGCAGTGAAGCGATGACCAATGCTGCCCTTGAGATGGAGCGTAGCTACCGCCAATACTGTGTACTTGATGACCCAACGTTAGCTAAGGTTTACCAGAGTCAACGTAAACGCTACAGCGACATGCTGGATGCGCATGCAGGCGTGTTGCCGGATAACCGGCTCTATCAGGCGTTACGCCAGGACATCAACGATCTCGCGCAGTTGCAGTGTCGTAACAGTGGTCCTGACAGCGTGGCGGCCGCGCGGCTGGAAGCGTTCGCCAATGCCAATACTGAGATGGTACAAGCGACGCGGACTGTCGTCTTTTCTCGTGGACAGCAACTACAGCAGGAGATAGCCGAGCGAGGTCAGTTCTTCGGCTGGCAGGCGCTGGTGCTGTTTCTCGTTAGCCTGGCAATGGTGCTGCTGTTTACCCGCATGATTATCGGTCCGGTGAAGGGCATCGAACGGATGATCAACCGTCTGGGAGAAGGGCGCTCGCTGGGTGATAGCGTGTTATTTACCGGGCCCCGTGAGCTGCGATCCGTGGGGCAGCGTATTATCTGGCTGAGCGAACGTCTTTCCTGGCTTGAGTCGCAGCGGCATCAGTTTTTACGCCATCTTTCTCATGAGCTGAAAACACCGCTGGCGAGTATGCGCGAAGGTACCGAATTGCTGGCCGATCAGGTAGTGGGCCCGTTAACACCGGAGCAAAAAGAGGTGGTCGGTATTCTCGATGACAGCAGCCGCAATCTGCAAAAACTGATTGAGCAGCTTCTCGATTACAACCGCAAGCTGGCGGATGACGAGGTTGAGCTTGAAAGTGTAGAAATCGCCCCGCTGGTGGAAAACGTGGTTTCTGCGCATAGCCTGCCCGCCCGCGCCAAAATGATCCATACTGATGTTGCGCTTGCGGTGAACGCCTGCCTGGCAGAGCCGATGCTATTAATGAGCGTGCTGGACAATCTTTATTCCAATGCGGTGCACTACGGCGCTGAATCCGGTAACATTTGGATCCGCAGCAGTTTGCATGGCTCAACGGTATATATTGATGTAATGAATACCGGCACACCGATCCCAGAAGCAGAACAGACCATGATCTTCGAGCCTTTTTTCCAGGGGAGCCATCAGCGAAAAGGGGCGGTAAAAGGAAGCGGGTTGGGGCTGAGCATTGCCAGAGATTGCATCCGCCGTATGCGGGGCAAACTGTATCTGGTTGATGACCATGCGCAAAACGTTTGTTTTCGCATAGAACTGCCGCTAGCTGCTGCGAAAAATCACTAAAATAAACCTAAGTCTGGTGAGTATGCCTTACGTTGTTGTCAGAATGCTTAAACGACATTTTTTCCGTCGCGTTATCCTCGCAAGCCTGCCGTGTCTGGTGCTGGTTGGCTGCGTTCCGAACGCGGTGAATCATATCATCGGCGATCCCTCGCAGGAGAAAATTCCACCTCATCAACTTGCTGACTACCTTGCAACCGAGTGTGCGGATATCTGGTCGCTAACGGGTCAGTCCACGGATACCAACCCGCTGTATTGGCTGCGGGCGATGGATTGCGCCGATCGCATGATGCCTGTGCAGGCGCGCAGTGAGGCCAGTGCTCAACTCACGGATACCTGGCAGGGTGCTTTCAAACGCGGGATCCTGCTTGATAACGCCCGTATTACCCCGCCTGAACGGCAGGAGGCAGTTACGCGTCTCGATGCGTTAAGTCCACAAATTCCGACTCAGGTTCGACCGCTTTATCAGGCCTGGTTTCGTAACCAACTGTTGCAATTACAGCTTGCTGAAGAACGCATGCGTTACAGTAAGCTCCAGCAGGCGTCAGACAGCGAGCTCGATACGCTGCGTCAGCAGCAACAGCATTTGCAGTCCCAGCTCGATCTCACGACCCGCAAGCTGGAGAATCTGACCGATATTGAGCGCCAGCTTTCCACGCGCAAACCCGCCGGTAACTACAATCCTGATGCGCCGCACGGGAACGATAAACTCACTACACCTGATAACGAGGACGGTGCCACGCCGCCTGCCGATGAGGTAACGCCATGATAAGCCGTAAGCCCGCGCATTTGCTGCTGGTGGATGATGATCCGGGGCTGTTGAAATTACTCGGTATGCGACTGACCAGCGAAGGTTACAGCGTCGTGACTGCGGAAAGCGGGCAGGAAGGGCTACGGGTACTGAATCGCGAAAAAGTGGATCTGGTCATTAGCGATCTGCGCATGGATGAAATGGACGGCATGCAGCTGTTTACGGAAATCCAGAAAGTACAGCCGGGAATGCCGGTTATTATCCTCACCGCTCACGGCTCCATTCCTGACGCCGTAGCGGCGACGCAGCAAGGGGTCTTCAGTTTTCTCACCAAACCGGTCGATAAAGACGCGTTATACCACGCAATTGACGGGGCGCTGGAACAGTCTGCGCCTGCTACTGATGATAGCTGGCGTGAGTCCATTGTCACCCGCAGTCCGCTGATGCTGCGTTTGTTGGAACAGGCGCGAATGGTGGCACAGTCGGACGTTAGTGTACTCATCAACGGCCAAAGTGGGACCGGGAAAGAAGTTTTTGCTCAGGCGATTCACAACGCCAGCCCGCGTAGCCACAAACCCTTTATTGCCATTAATTGCGGCGCGTTGCCGGAACAATTGCTGGAGTCTGAACTGTTTGGCCATGCGCGCGGCGCTTTTACCGGCGCGGTGAGTAATCGTGAAGGGCTGTTTCAGGCTGCGGAAGGTGGGACGCTGTTTCTCGATGAGATTGGCGATATGCCAGCACCGTTGCAGGTTAAATTACTGCGCGTGTTGCAGGAACGAAAAGTCAGACCGCTGGGAAGTAACCGCGATATCGACATTGATGTGCGGATCGTTTCCGCGACGCACCGCGATTTACCCAAAGCCATGGCGCGGGGAGAATTTCGCGAGGATTTGTACTATCGCCTCAACGTGGTGAGTCTGAAGATCCCGGCACTGGCCGAACGTACGGAAGATATTCCGCTGCTGGCAAACCATCTGCTACGCCAGTCTGCTGAACGACATAAACCGTTCGTGCGCGCCTTTTCAACCGATGCCATGAAGCGGTTAATGACCGCCAGTTGGCCGGGCAACGTGCGTCAGTTGGTCAACGTGATTGAACAGTGCGTCGCGTTGACCTCTTCCCCGGTGATCAGCGATGCGCTGGTGGAGCAGGCACTGGAAGGGGAGAACACCGCGCTGCCGACCTTTGTTGAGGCGCGTAATCAGTTTGAACTCAATTACCTGCGTAAGCTGCTGCAAATTACCAAGGGTAATGTGACCCATGCGGCGCGAATGGCTGGGCGCAACCGCACTGAGTTCTACAAGTTGCTTTCTCGCCATGAGTTAGATGCAAACGATTTCAAAGAATAGTTTTCCGGATTATGTTACGTTTATCCGATCAAAAGACAGGCGACCTTTTCAAGGAATAGCATGAAAAAGATTGATGCGATTATTAAACCCTTCAAGCTGGACGACGTCCGCGAAGCGCTGGCCGAAGTTGGCATTACCGGTATGACTGTAACAGAGGTCAAAGGCTTTGGCCGTCAGAAAGGCCATACCGAGCTGTACCGCGGCGCGGAATATATGGTGGATTTTCTGCCGAAAGTAAAAATTGAAATTGTGGTTACCGACGACATCGTAGATACCTGCGTCGACACCATTATTCGTACCGCCCAGACCGGCAAAATCGGTGACGGTAAGATTTTTGTCTTTGACGTGGCTCGCGTTATTCGTATTCGTACCGGTGAAGAAGACGACGCGGCAATCTAAGCCGCGCCGTGCTTGCCGAATGGCGGTGTAAACACCTTCTCAGGCCTACAATATCTCGTAGGCCTGAGAAGCGCAGCGCCATCAGGCATAACGTAATTACAGAACTTTATGTGGGCCGAAACATTCGTAATGAATGTTCTCGTTTTTTACGCCCAGACCAACCAGCTGCTTTGCGGCAAACTGCATAAAGCCAACCGGACCGCACAGATAAAACTGCATCGCCGGGTCGCTGATTGCGCCTTCCAGTTTATTCAGATCCATCAGACCTACACTATCAAACGCACCTTTCGCGCGATCAGCTTCGGTTGGCTCGCGATACCAGGTGTGTGCGCTAAAGCGCGGCAGCGTTTTGCCGAGTTCATTCACTTCATCGGCGAAGGCATGGACATCACCGTTTTCAGCCGCATGGAACCAGTTAACCTGCGCCGCATGGTTTGCTTTCGCCAGCGTATCCAGCATCGCCAGCATTGGGGTCTGACCTACGCCTGCGGAAATCAGAGACACAGGGGTATTAGTCGCGACATCCATAAAGAAATCGCCCGCAGGTGCGGCTAAGTGAACAACGTCGCCAACATTCGCATGATTGTGCAGCCAGGTGGAAACCTGACCACCGTCTTCACGCTTAACGGCAATCCGATAGCCTTTGCCATCAGGTTTACGGGTCAGTGAGTACTGACGAATTTCCTGATGCGGGAAACCTTCCGGCTTCAGCCAGACGCCCAGGTATTGCCCCGGATGATATTCAGCTACTGCGCCACCGTCGACAGGCTCAAACTCAAAGCTGGTGATAAGCGCGCTTCGCGGCGTTTTTGCCACGATACGGAAAGGTCGAGTACCTTCCCAGCCGCCATTTTTATTGGCATTTTCGCTATAGATTTGCGCTTCACGGTTGATGAAAACGTTCGCCAGTACACCATACGCTTTACCCCACGCATCCAGGACTTCCTGGCCTGGGCTGAACATTTCGTCCAGCGTTGCCAGCAAATGACCACCCACGATGTTGTACTGCTCTGGTTTAATCTGGAAGCTGGTATGCTTCTGCGCGATTTTCTCAACCGCTGGCAACAGCGCCGCCAGGTTTTCGATATTGCTGGCATACGCGGCAATCGCGTTAAACAGCGCTTCGCGCTGATCGCCATTACGCTGGTTACTCATGTTGAAAATTTCTTTCAGCTCTGGGTTATGCGTAAACATGCGATCGTAGAAATGGGCGGTCAGCTTCGGACCTGTTTCAACCAGCAGGGGAATGGTGGCTTTAACTGTAGCGATGGTTTGTGCGTCAAGCATACGGTCTTCCTTTATCTGAGACTTTAATGATGTATGTCAAATGCATCTTATAAAAAATACCCCTGCATTGTAAATGGTTCTTTGTAACTTTGCGTTGTAAAGGTTACATCGTGAAAAATCTGCATCACAAACCTGAAAAGAAATCCGTTGAAATTCAGCAGACCTTTGTTCTCCAAAGCCTTGCGTACCGTGAAGGTAATCGTTTGCGTAAAATCCTTTGTCAAGACCTGTTATCGAAGAATGATTCGGTTATACTGTTCGCCGTTGTCCTACGGACCGCCTTTTAAGGCCGAAAATTTTATTGTTAGCTGAGTCAGGAGATGCGGATGTTAAAGCGTGAAATGAACATTGCCGATTATGATGCCGAACTGTGGCAGGCTATGGAGCAGGAAAAAGTACGTCAGGAAGAGCACATCGAACTGATCGCCTCCGAAAACTATACCAGCCCGCGTGTTATGCAGGCGCAGGGTTCTCAGCTGACCAATAAATACGCTGAAGGTTATCCGGGCAAGCGCTACTACGGCGGTTGTGAGTACGTTGATATCGTTGAACAACTGGCTATCGATCGTGCAAAAGAGCTGTTTGGCGCTGACTACGCTAACGTGCAGCCGCACTCCGGTTCTCAGGCTAACTTCGCTGTTTACACCGCTCTGCTGCAACCGGGCGATACCGTTCTGGGTATGAACCTGGCACAAGGCGGCCACCTGACTCACGGCTCCCCGGTTAACTTCTCCGGCAAACTGTACAACATCATTCCTTACGGTATTGATGATTCCGGCAAAATTGACTACGAAGATATGGCGAAGCAGGCCAAAGAACACAAACCGAAGATGATCATCGGTGGTTTCTCTGCTTACTCTGGCGTGGTTGACTGGGCCAAAATGCGTGAAATCGCTGACAGCATCGGCGCATACCTGTTCGTTGACATGGCGCACGTTGCGGGTCTGATTGCCGCAGGCGTTTACCCGAACCCGGTTCCACACGCACACGTTGTCACCACCACCACCCACAAAACTCTGGCGGGTCCGCGCGGCGGCCTGATCCTGGCGAAAGGCGGTGATGAAGAGCTGTACAAAAAACTGAACTCTGCGGTGTTCCCAAGTGCGCAGGGTGGCCCGCTGATGCACGTGATCGCGGCGAAAGCCGTGGCGCTGAAAGAAGCAATGGAGCCTGAGTTCAAGGTTTACCAGCAGCAGGTTGCTAAAAACGCCAAAGCGATGGTGGAAGTGTTCCTGAACCGTGGTTACAAAGTGGTTTCTGGCGGTACTGAAAACCACCTGTTCCTGCTGGACCTGGTTGATAAAAACCTGACCGGTAAAGAAGCTGACGCTGCGCTGGGCCGTGCCAACATCACCGTCAACAAAAACAGCGTGCCGAACGATCCGAAGAGCCCGTTTGTGACTTCCGGTATCCGTATCGGTTCTCCGGCAATCACTCGCCGCGGCTTCAAAGAAGCGGAAGCGAAAGAACTGGCTGGCTGGATGTGTGACGTGCTGGACAATATCAATGACGAAGCCGTAATTGAGCGCGTCAAAGGTAAAGTTCTGGACATCTGCGCACGCTTCCCGGTTTACGCGTAAGCGTCAATAGTTAGCTGTGAAAAAGGCCGCGAATGCGGCCTTTTTTATGTTCGATATCAGGCAGCAGTCATAACGATTTCAGCGCCACGCCTTCATCACACAACGCTTCCTCGCTCAAGGCTCGCTCTGACTGAATAAGCTTACGCAGTACACGCACTTCGCGCCCGTTGTTGAGCGCGGCTGCGCCAATTATCGCTCCATCGCGCAACTGGAGCCAGATTGCTTTCCCCCTTTCAGGGTTGCCACGACATAGCCATGTTTGCCCCTGCATTTCGCCAATAAACTGCAAATTATCGCGATATTGGTCGGTCCAGAACCAGCCTGGTGTCTTGTGGGGCAACGGCTGGTTGAGCATTGCGGCGGCTGCAACCTGTGCCTGATTATTGGCATTTTCCCAGCTTTCCACACGAACTAACGAACCATCGGGCAAGCGCATTATCGCCACATCACCGGCGGCGAAAATGTCCGGATCGGAGGTGGTGCAGGCGCTATCAACGATAATGCCGTTAGCCGTTTCCAGACCGGCGTCGCGGGCCAGCGCATCATTCGCCACGATACCGATGCCGTATACCACGGCATCGGCCAGCAGCGTCTCGCCGTTTTGCAGCGTCAGCGAGAGAAACTCCCCCGCTTCGGCGTATTCAATGGCGCTGTTGAGTAACACCCGCACGCCCGCCTGCTGGTGGCGGGCAAGCAGGTAGTCGCGCACCGGAGCAGGGGCGTTGCGGCCCATTACCGACGACGCCATCTCGACCACTGTCACCCTGCAACCGCGTTGTGTGGCACTCGCCGCCAGTTCCAGGCCAATCGTGCCCGCACCGACGATCACAATTGCCTTACCCGGCTGTAGCACGTCGCGCAGGCGTTCGGCGTCTCCAGCATGGCGCAGCGTAAAGCAACGCTCGCCCAGCTTATTGAGCAGTGGCAAAGGCCTGGCAGCGGCGCCGGTGGCCAGCAGCAACTGCGACCAGCGGTAGGTTTGACCATCGGCCAGCGTTAGCGTACGCGAGGCGCGATCAATCTGGCGTAACGTAACGCCGAGATGCAGTTGCACGTTGTGTTCCTGCCACCAACTGGCGGGGAATACCGGCTGAAGCTGCGGGGCATCGTCCAGCAGCATGGCTTTGGAGAGCGGCGGGCGTTCATAGGGTAGATGCGCTTCGTCAGAAAAGAGGTGTAACGGCCCGTTAAACCCCTGCTGGCGTAGCGCGGCGGCGGCCATTGCCCCCGCCTGACCGCCGCCGATGATGGCTATAATCTGTTCACTCATAACGACTCCCTACAGATCCAGCCCGGCGGCAACGTGACGAATACCTCGAATCCCCAGTCCGGCATCAGCGTTGATCATCACGCCGCTTAAGGTGCGGTTGTTGTGACGCGACGCCAGCATCACGTACGGTCCGGTAAAGTCGGCAGGGTCGGGGAAGAACTGGAGCGGCAGAATCGCGGCGATTTTCTCCGGCGTCAGCGACTGCATAATCGAGGTATCGCTTTGCCCCAGCGCCTGTGGGCCGCGCAGATCGGTGGCCATACCGCACGGACCGACACCGTTAACACGTACCTTTGGTGCCAGCTCGTAGGCCAATTGGCGAATCAGCCCGGTAGCTGCATGCTTACTGGCGGTATACAAAGGACCGCCGCCGCCCGGGTACCACGCGGCGTTGGACAGGGTAAAGATAATGCTGCCTTCGCTGGCGATAAGCGCTGGGGCGCAGGCTTTTGCACCAAGCAGATAGCCGAGCACATTGACGTTAAATAACTCGTGAAAGCCGCTCTCCAGCGCCTCAGCAGAGGTGTTCACCAGCGTTGCGTTATGATCCCAGATGCCCGCATTGCCAATAAAACAGTCCAGCTTGCCAAACGCGGTGAGGATTTGATCGACCGCACGCTGATAGTCGGCGTAGCAGGTGACGTTGCCCTCTATCGCCAACACGTGTTCACCAAAACGCTGGCGCAGGCTGGCAACTTTGGCTGGCGACAGTTCGAGCGTGGCGACCTTCGCGCCTTCTTCAATAAAGCGCTCGACCAGCGCCAGGCCGAGGCCGGAGCCACCGCCGGTAATAAAAACCACGTTATCGCGTAAATCGCTCATCGGGCGTCCTCTGGAATATCAACAAATACATCGCTGCCTTCCACGTAAACCGCGTAAGTGGTCAGCGGATCGGTGGCAGGTAAGCACAACGCCTTGCCGGTTTTCAGGCAGAAGCTGGCCGCATGCAGCGGGCATTCCACCGTGGCATCGTCTTCCAGATAACCTTCGGACATCGAGGCGTTACCGTGGCTACAGCGATCGTTAATGGCATAAAACTCGCCGCCAACATTGAACAGGGCGATGACGGGCGAGGTTTCCAGCCGGAGGGCTTCACCATCCGGCAGCTCCGTGGCGGAGCAGGCAAATACACGGCTCATCAGAACAGTACACTCAGGTTATGGGAAGTGATAACCGCTTGATCCAGCACGATCTCACGCGCCAGTAAGCGCCACTCATCGCCGGGCAAACGACGCACTTTGTCCATGCGCGTACCGACGTAAAACGTCTCGTCCCGCTCTTTTTGCGCGCGATACAGCAGATAGTTGAGGCGCACGGCGAACACGTCCGGTTGGTCGGTTTCGCTGATTTGTAAGTTGTCAATCAGATGACGGGTGCGGGAAGGTGGCTCCTCCGCCCAGGCCATGCCGGTTTCCAGCCGCGCGATGCGGCGCTCAAGCTGGTCTTTGTTATCGTTGAAAATCCAGGTGGTCGGCGGCTGCACGCCTTTGCGGCGGTCGCGGGTCTGGGCATTGACCGTGGTACGCATGGTGTAGCGAATGTCGTCATCGAGCAGCGCCAGCCAGTCGCGAAACTGCCAGTCGTCCAGCAGACGTGCTTCTTCATACAGGAACTGGCTGATGCGATGATACAGTTCGAGAGAAACTAACGCGCTCATTTCATCACCTCCTGCTGGTAAGCGGCGGTTTTGTCGTGCACATCCTGCCAGCTTTCGCTGCTGAGCAGATCGGCCCAGCGCTGATACATGCCGCGCGCGGCGGTTTCCGAAAAGATGTAGTTGGTGATCCCCGGAATACCGTCTTCGCGGCGCTTTTCCTGGCCTAAGCCCATTTCGAGGCACAGGTTAGTGTTGCGTGCCCGGTGACCCTTCAGCAGTTTTTGAATCTCGCACCAGTTTTCCGAGTCGTCCTGTTCAAGGAATCCGGCCGGACCAAAGGCGCGGGTGGCGCTGTTTTCAAATGCGGCTTTCACCTCGTCGGAGGCGGCTTTATCAGTAAGACAGAACGCCCACACTTCAACCCGATCCGGTCCGCGTGGGTGCCAGACGCGCAGCGTGGCGGTACCGTTCAGCCAGGAAAGCGTGGGGAAAATGTTGTTGTGACCGGCCAGGCGCAGGGCGCGAACCTTGCCCAAGCGTTGTTCGGCTTCCGTGTAGGCGTCACGGTAGTAACTGGAGACTTCGCCGTCTACCCACACGTTGGCATCGGGATTCTCAGTAAAGAAAAATCCGCTGCCGTGCCCGTCCTGGCCGAACTGTAGCGCATCTTTGGCGGTTTCCCACACCGGGCGGGCAGTCTGACCATCGCCGAGGCGCTTATCGCTACCGTCGTCTTTCGCCCCCAGCACCTGTACCGCTGAGGCATGGCTGAACAGCGCGTGATACTGGTCACTGGCGAACTGTTCGGCGGGGAATTTCCAGTTGCAGTCGATAGTCCACTTCTGGACGCCACCGACGATTTCGGTGCCGCCTTCACGGCGGTCGAGCACGCCATCGAGATACCAGGCGATATCGCCGAGATAATCGCGAAGCGTTGGTGCGGTGGTATCCCAGTTGCCGAAAATCAGCCCTTTATAGCTCTCGACGCCAGGGACTTCGTTCAGTCCCCAAGGCGATTTGCATAAACCTTGCGGATAAGCGCGTGGTTCCAGTGGGACGTCGATCAGCTCGCCGTTAATGCCGTACGACCAGCCGTGATACGGACAGGTAAAGGCACGGGTATTGCCGCAGTCGGCATAGCTGACGCGCATCGCGCGGTGGCGGCACTGGTTGAGAAACGCTTTGATGCTGCCGTCTTTCTGGCGGACTACCACGACTGCATCTTCGCCCATGTAAGTGTTAAAAAAATCACCGGGTTTGGGAATTTGGCTTTCGTGGGCGAGAAACAGCCAGCAGCGACCGAAGATGCGTTCCAGCTCCAGTTGGTAAATTTCAGGGTCGGTATAAATCCGTGGGGTTACGCGACCGTTTTTCGTGTCGATCAGTTGGTAGATGTCTAAATTTGAGGGTGTGGTCATATTTTTTAATCCTGAAAGCTAAGATGTATTGACCTTCATTTTTTGTGCCATAAGGATGTTGCTGGTTAGTTATCAATCTGTGAAATAGTAAATTTCTACCAGTTGAGACATTTTTTCGATAACAAGGAGAAGGGCATGGAACTGAGGCACTTACGCTATTTTGTGGCGGTGGCGCAGGCGCTGAATTTCACCCGAGCGGCAGAAAAATTGCATACCTCCCAGCCGTCGTTAAGCAGTCAGATCCGCGATCTGGAAACCTGCGTGGGCGTTCCGTTACTGGTGCGCGATAAGCGAAAAGTTGCGCTAACGGCGGCGGGAGAGTGCTTTTTACAGGATGCGCTGACGATCCTCGAGCAGGCTGAAAACGCCAAAGTTCGCGCCCGTAAAACGGTACAGGAAGATAACCATTTTGCTATTGGTTTTGTCCCTTCTGCAGAGGTGAATTTACTGCCGAAGGTGCTGCCTTTATTTCGTTTAAAGCAGCCGGATACGCATATTGAACTGGTAAGTTTGATAACCACTGAGCAGGAGGAGAAGATCCTGCGCGGCGAGCTGGATGTGGGCTTAATGCGCCACCCGGTTTACAGCCCGGAGTTGGACTATCTGGAGCTCATTCATGAGCCGTTGGTGGTGGTGTTACCGGTGAATCATCCGTTAGCCAATGAACCAGCGATCTCCGCAGAGCAGCTGCACGGGGTGAATTTTGTCAGCACCGATCCTGCGTATTCCGGCGCGTTAGCGATGATTGTCAAAAACTGGTTTCAGCAGCAGAAAAGCCAGCCCAATATTGTGCAAGTAGCGACCAATATTCTGGTGACGATGAACCTGGTCGGGATGGGGCTGGGGGTGACTTTGATACCCGGTTATATGAATAATTTTAATACCGGGCAGGTGGTTTTTCGCCCTATTGTTGGCGATGCCCCAACCATTGCTTTGCTGATGGCGTGGAAAAAAGGATCGCTCAAACCGGCACTGACCGATTTTATCGCCACGGTACATGAACGTTTGGCCGTGAGCCTGATGGTATAATGGTTACAACTCGCTGAGCTGCGACTCGACATACAGATAGCCAATTCCCATGAGTTGCTGGGCGCGATTGAGCTGGCCGAAGCTTATTTGAGTCGCTCTGGCGCGCGGGTTATCACCGTGATCAAATGGGTTAAACCCAGTTTGCTGCACCAGCGTATTAAGCCAGCTATCGCCGAAAGCGCAGCTACGTCCGTACAACCATATTTGGTTAATATTCAGTATATTCAGAAAGTTATATAAACTTAGTCCAATAGCGCTGGCGGCATGCTCGGCCCAGGCCTGAATACGAACATCACCGTTCTGCCAGGCAGTAATAAGCTGGTCGGTGGTGAGCGTTTCCGGATCGTAAAGGGATGTCGGCTGCGATTTCATCCATACGCGGGCCTGTTTTTTCAACGCGCTCAATGACGCTACCGTTTCCAGGCAACCATAGCGACCGCAGTCACAGGCAATTCCATCGGGATGAATGATGGTGTGTCCAATCTGACCGCTGCCATACAGACTACCGCGCCAGATATTGTCGTTTATCACAAACGATGAGCCGATACCGTAATCAACGTTAATCACGCAAAAATCACCGTTAGCCGCTGGGTTTTGCCATTTTTCGGCCAGCGCCAGCATCACGCAGTCATTGTCCAGGCGGACCTGAACGCCGAGCATCTCTTCCAGCAGATATTTTATTTCCACCGGTGTTTTCCACGGTGCCTGGGGCATGGTTTTTGATGCGCCGGTGATCGGATCAACCTGGCCGTGAACGCCGAGCGCCAGATTAATCGTGACTTCGGGAAATTGTCGACGGTATTCCCGCCAGTGTGCAGCCAGGGCCGACAGCAGCGCTTTGGGCGTTTCCGGCTTGATGACCTCATGACGCCAGGCGCCGATGGCAACCAGCCGTGCGTCTGCCAGTTGACTGGTGATGCTGGTAGGGGTGACGTTGATACATAGCGTCCATGTGCCTTTTTCTGGCAAATGATAACTGCCGCTGCTCAAACCGCGCTGGCTTAAGGTTTCTCGCGAGTGGCTGATTCTCCCTTCATCCATCAGCTCTTCGAGGATATTGCTGACCGCCGGGATCGACAGACTGGTGAGCTGCGCCAGCTGTGATTTGCTGAGCTGCTTTTCCCGCCAAAGGTGCGACAAAAAGATCTGCTTATTCGCCTGACGAACCCTGGCGTTGTTGAACCCCGAACGTTGCATTCACTTAACTCCCTTAACTATATTGCGTGAGCATTGCGCATTTTACCGCCACTTAACTGCCGCAGAATAGCATCAAGTTGAATTTTTACTTTTGTTTATTGAGTGGAGAGCGGCATGTACGGTTCAGTTAAAGTCTGGCAAGAAACGATCACCCTCCCAACGTGGACGGCGGGTGAAGAAGACGCTAACCCCATGTTTCTGGAGAAAAGGGTTTATCAGGGATCTTCTGGCGCGGTGTATCCGTATGGCGTGATTGATACGCTGACCGGCAAACGTGAAATGCGCGACTACAAGGCGGTGTGGATGGAGAATGACTTCATTCGCGTCATGCTGTTGCCGGAGTTAGGCGGGCGTATTCATCGAGCGTATGACAAAGTACAGCAGCGCGATTTTGTCTACTACAACGAAGTGGTGAAGCCCGCTCTGGTTGGTTTGCTTGGACCGTGGATCTCTGGTGGCATTGAATTTAACTGGCCGCAGCATCATCGCCCAACCACTTTTATGCCGGTCGATTTTACGCAGCAGCAGGGTGAGCATGGCGAATATACTGTATGGATGGGTGAAGTAGAACCTATGCGCGGTTTACAGGTGATGACCGGATTTACGCTGTATCCGGATCGCGCTCTGATCGAGATAACCGGGAAGGTGTTTAATGGTAACGCCACGCCGCGCCATTTTTTATGGTGGGCGAATCCAGCGGTGAAGGGCGGTGACGATCATCAGAGCGTGTTTCCGCCGGATGTGACCGCAGTATTTGACCACGGTAAGCGCGATGTTTCTGCATTTCCCATTGCCACCGGCACATACTACAAAGTGGACTACTCGGCTGGCGTGGATATCTCGCGCTACAAAAACGTTCCTGTACCGACCTCCTACATGGCTGAAAAATCAGATTATGATTTTGTTGGTGCATGGCATCACGGTGAGCGAGGCGGGCTGCTGCATGTGGCCGATCACCACGTTTCGCCAGGGAAAAAACAGTGGACCTGGGGCTATGGCGACTTTGGCGTTGCCTGGGATCGTAACCTTACCGATGACAACGGTCCGTATATTGAACTGATGACCGGGGTCTTTACCGACAACCAGCCGGATTTCACCTGGCTTGCGCCGTATGAAGAGAAAGTCTTCGTACAAAACTTCCTGCCCTACAGCGAACTGGGCATGGTGCAAAACGCCAGCACGCAACTGGCACTGCGCCTGGTACGTGAGAGTAATCAGCTATCAGTGGGGGTTTATGCGATTGCGCCGCTGTGCGACGTGCAGGTTACGCTTTCTGAAGATGGGCAACCGTTCTATGAGCATACGCTGACCCTGGAGCCTGGACAAAGTTGGCTGGCTGATGTGTCTGACAATAACCATGCGCGGGTAACGATGACTGTCACTGGTGCCGATGGTACTTCGCTTTTGCAGTACAAAGAGCACATCGCGCAAGAGTTACCACTACCTTCAGCGGCCGTCGCGCCAGCACGACCAGAAGCGCTGTCTAATACCGATGAACTCTATTTCATTGGTCAGCATCTGGAGCAGTACAACCACGCCAGTCGCTATGCCGAAGATTATTATCGTCGCGCGCTGGAGGTTGACCCGCTGGATTATCGCAATAATGTTGCCCTCGGAACGCTGGCGTTAAACCGCGCGGACTGGGGGTTGGCAGAACATTGTGCGGGCAAAGCGCTGGAGCGAGCGCATAAGCTCAATAAGAATCCACGGGATGGTGAGGCCAGTATGTTGCTGGCCGCCGCACAGGAACGTCAGGGCGATGATGACAGCGCCTGGGATAACTATTTTAAGGCAAGCTGGAGCGGTAACTGTCGGGATGCGGCATTCTGGTCGTTAGCGCGTCTGGCGATGAAGCGTCAGGACTACGCCGGTGCACTGGAAAAGGTCGAGCAGAGCTTACGCTTTAACGGCAGTAACAACCTGGCGATGGGGCTAAAAGCGCTGGTGTTGTCCAGGCTTAATCGTCGTGAACAAGCGCTGGACTATATCCGCCAACAGTTGGTGGATTATCCGCTCAGTTATACCCTGCACTATGCGCGCTGGGCTATCTGCCAGGATGAGGCGACGACGCAAGCACTGATTTCGATTACCGGGTGTCGCGGGACCAATGCGTGTGAACTGGCGGGCTGGCTGACCTCTTTCGGACAAAAGGATGCTGCCCGTGGTGTGCTGGAACTGCTCGACAGCCAGGAAACGCTGCCGATGCTGTGGCGCGCCTCACTGAGCGACGACCCGCAACCTTTCATTGAGCGAGCCCGCGCGTGCCTGCAAAACCGCGTCCGTTTCCCTAATACGTTGGATGAAGTGCAGATGCTGCAGAGCCTCGAACAGAGCGCATTTGCTCGCTATTTACTCGGTTGTTTCTGGTACAGCAAACGACGTTATGCCGAGGCGGTTTCCTGCTGGCAATTTACGCTTGCGCAGGAAGCAGATTTTGCCCCGGTGCATCGTTTACTGGGTATCTACGCCTGGAACAAACTGCACGATGCGCAGCAGGCGAAACAGTATCTGTCGCAGGCTGTGGCGCTGGATCCGCAAAATGCCCGCTTCCTGTTTGAACTCGACTATCTCAATAAGCTGATGGCACAACCGGTTGAACAGCGCCTGCAGCGACTGGAAGCCAGCAAAGAGATTGTCTTCCAGCGTGATGATCTGACGGTGGAACTGCTCAGCCTATGGAATGGATTGGGGCGCTATGACGATGCTGCCGCAGTATTACGCGAGCGGGTGTTCCATCCGTGGGAAGGCGGTGAAGGCAAAGCCACCGGGCAATATCTGCTTAATCAATTGCATCGCGCGCTGGCTGCCGTGCAGTCCGGCGACCCGCAAACGGCTATTATGCAGCTGCAACAGGCGCTGCACTATCCGCAAAACCTCGGCGAGGGACGTTTACCCGGACAAACGGATAATGACATCTGGTATTTGCTGGGGCATTGCGCGCAGCAACAAGGCCATTTTGACGAGTCTCAGCGCTACTTCTCCCGTGCGACGCGTGGCGGTAGCTCGTTGGATGCAGGACGTTACTACAACGACCAGCCGGTGGACTATCTCTTCTGGCAAGGAATGGCGCAGAGAAAACTTGGCGAAGATGCAGAGGCGGATGTTCTGTTCAACAGCTTCCTGCAATGGGTTGAGTTGAATCGCGACAACGTGCCGGATGTCGATTTCTTTGCTGTATCGCTACCCGATCTGGTGGTGCTGGATACCTCTGCACAAGCAAAACACCAGCAACACTGCCTGTTTATCAATGCGCTTGGGCATCTGGGGTTGGGAAATAGCGCAGCCTGTCAGCGTGATCTTGATGAACTCCTGCAACTTAATCCGGCGCATGACAAGGCATTACTGCTGCGTCACGCCATTAACGTAAGGCTTTTCCAGTAATACCTGAAATGGGTGGGGGCGACCTCACCCGAAACCTTCTGTCCCCTGCGTTTCCCTGAAAGAGGAATCATAATGAATAACGCGCAGACACATTTAAAGATTGGTTACGTCTGGACTATCTGCCTGGTTGCGGCCTGCGGTGGTTTACTGTTTGGCTATGACTGGGTGGTAATCGGCGGGGCAAAACCTTTCTATGAAGCGTATTTCTCGATTACCGATCCGGCGCAATCCGGTTGGGCGATGAGTTCCGCGCTGGTCGGTTGTGTATTTGGTGCACTGATTTCCGGCTGGTGCGCCGATAAGTTTGGTCGAAAGATGCCGCTGATTCTCTCGGCGATCCTGTTTAGCGCTTCCGCATGGGGAACCGCCGTCGCCAGTCATTTCGACATGTTTATTGTCTATCGTATCGTGGGTGGTGTTGGGATTGGTCTGGCGTCTGCGCTAAGCCCGCTGTATATCGCCGAGGTTAGCCCGGCGGAAAAGCGAGGTCGCTTTGTTGCCGTTAACCAGCTCACCATTGTGATTGGCGTACTGGCGGCGCAGCTTATCAACCTGATGATAGCCGAACCTGTCGCCACAGGCGCCACGCAGCAGGCGATTGTGGAAAGCTGGAACGGTCAGACGGGCTGGCGCTGGATGTTTGGTGCGGAATTGGTGCCCGCAGTAATTTTCCTGGTACTAATGTTCTTTGTGCCTGAATCACCGCGTTGGTTGGTGAAAGCAGGCAAAGTCGATCGTGCTCGTGCCATGCTGCAGCGCATTGGTTCGGCGGAATATGCCGGGCAAACGCTGAAAGAGATTGAACATACATTGCAAAAAGATAACCACAAAGTCGCGTGGTCAACGCTGTTACAACCACAAATTAAACCGATCGTGATTATCGGTATGGTGTTGGCGGTGTTCCAGCAGTGGTGTGGGATCAACGTTATTTTCAACTATGCGCAGGAGATCTTCGCCTCCGCCGGATTCGACATCAACGGTACGTTAAAATCGATCGTGGCGACGGGGATCATCAATCTGGTCTTTACTCTTGCCGCCCTGCCGTTAGTGGACAAAATTGGCCGTCGTAAACTGATGTTGTTCGGCGCGTCAGGATTGACGGTTATTTATGTCCTGATTGCCGGGGCGTACGGGTTGGGCATTATGGGCTGGCCGGTTCTGGTTCTGGTTCTGGCGGCGATCGCGATTTATGCCCTGACGCTGGCCCCGGTGACCTGGGGGCTGCTGTCGGAGATTTTTCCCAATCGCGTACGCGGGCTGGCAATGTCGCTCGGTACACTGGCGCTGTGGATTGCCTGCTTCCTGCTAACCTATACCTTCCCGCTGCTCAATGCGAGTCTTGGCGCGTCGGGAAGCTTCCTGCTGTACGGTGTGATTTGCGCGATGGGCTTCATCTATGTTCTGCGTAATGTACCGGAAACCAAAGGCGTGACGCTGGAAGCGCTGGAGGAGCAACTGGCGGCGCAGCATACAAAAGTTGGCGCATCAGCTCAACCGCGAAACGCCCGCTGATGGATGGTCTGCTGACGCTACAAAACGCACATCTACGGATGTGCGTCGATCCGCAAGGCGGTTCGCTATTGAGTCTGGTGTCGTTACAACATCAACAGGCCGTTTTACGCGAAGGCCAGGGCCAGCAACCGGGTGATTGCGGCTTGTTTCCGATGCTGCCTGTCGCAAATCGGGTAGCGGGCAATCGTTTTAAGCTACGTGGTGAAGAGGTGGTTTTACCTCAGCATGACGCAGATGATACTTTCTTCCTGCACGGTGACGGCTGGTTGCAACGCTGGCAGATTATTACCGCTACCCAAAGCGGCTGTTTGCTGCAGTTGCGCAGTTGGCATCCCTGTGGCTACGACTATACGGCGCAGCTTTGCTATCAACTGGAAACCTCAAGCCTGCATGCCTCGTTGACGCTTACCCATTGCGGTGAGCAGCCCATGATCTATGGCTGCGGGTTTCATCCATTTTTCGCCTTTGATAAGCACAGTACGGCGCAGTTCACCGCCAGCGGCTACTGGCCGGAGGGGGAACAGCATCTGCCGCTGGAATGGCAAAGTGTCCTTCCGCCAGCAGCGGATTTCATGCGCGCGCAATACGGTGAGGATCGCTGGCTGAACGTCGGTTATTCTGGCTGGAGCGGACGGGCTGTTATTCAGCGGAACGTGATGAAAATCACGATTTTAGCGCAAACTCCGTGGTTGATGCTGTTCAGAATGTCGGGTGAGCCGTTTCTGTGCCTGGAGCCGCAGACGCATCCGGTGAATGCCCACCACATGCAGGGGCAGCCGGGGTTGCAGGTTTTAGCGCAGGGAGAACGCTGCCATTTTACGATGCAAATTTGCGTCGAATAGGGCCAATATCATGTTATCTGCGTGTTAATGCACTCTTGCGCCAGCCAGCGTTTGTCGCCAGACTATCGCCACCAAACGGGAGGGATTCATGGCTTTGCATTCCACGCGCTGGCTGGCGCTCGGTTATTTTACTTACTTCTTTAGCTACGGTATTTTTCTGCCTTTCTGGAGCGTCTGGCTCGAAGGGCTGGGACTGACGCCGGAAACGATTGGTTTACTGTTGGGGACTGGGTTGATTGCCCGTTTTCTCGGCAGTTTACTGATTGCGCCGCGCGTAAGCGATCCCTCTCGTCTGATCTCAGCTTTACGTATTTTGGCCCTGTTGACGCTGGTGTTTGCGCTGGCCTTCTGGGCGGGAACCAACGTGGCGTGGCTGATGGTGGTGATGGTCGGCTTTAACCTGTTTTTCTCGCCGCTGGTGCCGCTGACCGACGCACTGGCCAACACCTGGCAAAAACAGATAACCATGGATTACGGTCGGGTACGGTTGTGGGGATCCGTGGCCTTTGTGATCGGCTCTGCGTTGACCGGTAAGCTGGTGAGCCTGTTTGACTATCGGATTATCCTGGTCCTGCTGTCGCTTGGCATCGCCTCGATGCTGCTGGGCATGATGATTCGCCCGACCGTGCAGCCCGCAGGTGAAACCCGTCAGCAGGAGAGTGCGGGATGGCCCGCCTGGCGCGCGCTGATAACCCAAAGCTGGCGTTTTCTGGCCTGCGTGAGTCTGCTGCAAGGCGCGCATGCGGCTTATTACGGTTTCAGCGCCATTTACTGGCAGTCTGCCGGGTATTCCGCTTCGGCGGTGGGCTATTTATGGTCATTAGGTGTGGTGGCGGAAGTGATTATTTTTGCGCTCAGCCATAAGTTGTTCCGCCGCTTTAGCGCCCGCGATCTGCTGCTGCTTTCCGCCGTTTGCGGCGTGATTCGTTGGGGGCTGATGGGCTGGAGCACAGAGCTCCCGTGGCTGATTGTGGTGCAGATCCTGCACTGTGGCACCTTTACAGTCTGTCACCTGGCGGCAATGCGCTATATCGCGGCGCGACAGGGCAGCGAAGTGATTCGTTTACAGGCGGTCTATTCCGCGGTGGCGATGGGCGGCAGTATCGCCATCATGACCGTCTTCGCCGGTTACCTGTACCAGAACCTGGGCAGCGGCGTATTCTGGGTGATGGCGCTGGTGGCGCTACCGGCTATCGTGCTGCGCCCGAAAGTGGTGGCGCAGCCTGCAACATTATGATTCGAGGATTTTGCGGATCTGCTGCTGCTGGTGAGACGTCAGCGCCAGATCCGCATGAATCAACGGCGGTGAAAACAGCGGCAGCGGCGTAGTGTATGGTGTGACGATCAGCGTTACACCGCGCGGCGCGCCCTCTTTTTGAAAGTCCTGCATTGGCATATGTTTTACGTTGAGCGGCAGCAGCGTTAGTTCGCGCAGCTGTTGTTCTATATGCATTTCGAGTTGTTCGTTACTACCGGTCAGCAGGATAATCTGCTTCTCGTGCAAATCCTTTTCCTGCATCAGCCAGGCACCGAAAATAACCGCCACCAGCCCGATCTCTTCTTCTGAAAACTGCACGTCGTATTCCGCTTCGAAGCCGTGTATCGCCTCGCGGGTGGAACGTACCAGTCGGGGATAAAGTCGGCTGAACTCCTCCGGCAGTGTGTTATCAATGCCAATGGCAAACACGCTACGGTTAAGCGCTTGGGCAAGATGAATATAAAGCTGGTCATTCAGTCCTTGCTCATCGCTGAAGCGGACGTTGCCATACTCGCGAAAACGCAGCACCAGCCGAGCAATAGCAAGACGCAGGCGGCGATCCTGCTGGTGATTATCGCGGATAGGGTCGGGGATGCGGATCATTGAGAATAACAACGCCATAAACAACGATTCGCCCAGCGGCGCACTTTGCATGACGTGGCGCTGCCAGTGGCGGCCAATTTCCTCGGCGAGCGGATACTCAGCGCAGGATTGCGCCCACCGTTGCTGGAGCGGATTAAACTCCGGGGTGATCCCTGCGTGATGTTGCAGCAGGCAATACTGTAAATACAAGCGCAGGAACTGAATATCACGGCACTCAAAGGGTTTTTGCAAGCGCCGGGAACAGAGGTTAATAAGCGCATGCAGGTTGGTGTCGTCATACAGCGTCCGCGCAATACCTCGTTGTTTCAGCTCCATTTTTAATGCGGGCGTGAAATGCTGGGCGATAAAAGTCGGGCAAATTCGCAAACCACGGCGCAGCCACTGCAACAGACACAGGCGCTGATTGAGCGGCGTTCCTTCGATCGTATAGCCACCATGTTGCGCGATGGTAATCGCGAGTCGATGATAACGCTGGATTTCGAGTCCTGCGCCAATAATATCTTCCTGGACCGTGGCATCATCAACGCCATTGAGGCTGGTAAAGGTTTGAGCCGTAGCGATTTGGCCGGGCAGGAAAAGCGTCAGCAGTACCTGGCAACGGCGCTGGGGAGCGGAAAGTACAGATGGCGGAGCAAGCGTTGACATCATCTGTAGGATCTCCCGTAAGTATGTTTGATAAGAATAGCTAAAGTTTGCTCATAGATTTGGGGAATGGAATGCTTTCCACCAGGAATGCTGGAGGGCGTCACAGAATTTTTCACGTGGGGATCAGATAGCGGGAGTGGAACGCTGCGCGTTAATCCGCTTTTTCACTGTTTTATCTTTTGTTGAGATATAAAAAATGCCAGAGGGGGGAATGCTGGCGGAGGGTGGTATGAACATGCTCTCGCAGAGAAAGGGTTCCGTTCACCTCAGCAGTGTCATTTCTCTGAAGCGCTGATACCCTTAACACGTTCACAGGGAGTATCGTTTCAGAG
The DNA here is from genome assembly GCF_030332265.1 of Citrobacter sp. Cu231. Classification (NCBI taxonomy): domain Bacteria; kingdom Pseudomonadati; phylum Pseudomonadota; class Gammaproteobacteria; order Enterobacterales; family Enterobacteriaceae; genus Citrobacter; species Citrobacter sp. Cu231. The sequence goes on from NZ_JAOWIE010000032.1 coordinate 58,280, forward strand.
AAGTGAAAACTTTAGGTGAACGTAGTAATACGACGGAGGCAACAAATTCATTACCTCCGTAACAGCTGTCTGGCGTTACCGCCCACGACTTAGCGTTAATCCCACATCGCCGCCCGGATGGACCGCCAGCAGCGTTTCCTTTGAGTAGCCGCTCTCGCTCATCAGACAGGCACAGGCGGCGTCAAAGATAGCCAGCACCAGTAAAATAGAGGTGGTAGCCAACATGTTCAACGGGTCAGCCTCTCGCTGGACACCGGTGGATATCACCAACCTCGACGCTTTAGCGATGGCCGAATCGGCGTTTTCAGTCACGCTCAGGATTGGCACATTCCTCGCTGTTAGCCCTGGCAGCAGTCGGGTGAGTTCATCCGAATTTCCCCCACGCGACAGCATAATCACCAGGTCGTTAGCGCGTAAGAAGCCCAAATCGCCATGCGCTGCATCCGTCGCGTTGAGATAAATCGCCGGACGTTCCACGCAGGCAAGCATATGCGCGACTTTACGCGCCGCAATACCGGATGTACCGACGCCGGTAACGACGATTTTACCCTCACAACCGCGCAACTCCGCCATCAGCGACTGCCAGAGCGGTTCAGTCAAATGCTGCCGCAGACCCGCAAGGGCATCGCTATAGAGCTGGAATACGCCGCTGGCCTGAGACCATGAATCACTCATGCGTCCTCCTGCATCAACTGGCGGTATTTCATATGGTCCTGATACATCTCGTGGAACACCCGATATTTGCGATCGTAGTACTGCTTGATGCGATTGGTCTGCGGGGTGACCGTTTTACCAATCCGGCTCATTGCCGACATCGCTTCCGGGAAGGTGTCGAATACGCCTGCGGCGATAGTCCCCATCATGGCGCCGCCCAGCAGCATGGCTTCGCTCTCTTCAGGCAGTAGCATGGCGCAGCCAGTGGCGTTGGCATGCTCCTGGACGAAGATCGGGTTTTTCGTTCCGCCGCCGCTGGCCATAATCGTATCGATGGTATAGCCGCTTTGATTCATCGTTTCAATAATATGGCGCGTTCCCAGCGCAATAGCCTGGATGGTCGCGAGGTACTGTAGCGCCATATCTTCCGGCGTGCGCGACAGTTTCAGTCCGGTGATCCCCCCCGTGAGTGTGGGGTTGGCACGCGGCGAGCGGTTGCCGTGGAAATAGGGCAAGATGTGCATGTCGCGGGTCAGAAAGGCGATATCTTCCGGCTCTCCGGCCATTTTACGCAGCAGCGCATTCAGTACTTCATAAATGGTTTGCCCCTGAGACTTCGCCTGGGTCAACAAGGTTTCGTAACAGGGATGCGACTGAATTACGTGGTCGATTAACGCCCCGGTTGCTGACTGTCCACCTTCGTTGAGCCAGTACTCCGGCAGTACTGCTGAGTAGTAAGGCCCCCAGACACCGCCGATAAAACGTGGCTCTTTGGAAATCGCCATGTGCCCGGTGGAGGTGCCGCCAATCAGTGCGACGCGGCGATCGAAATCAGCCACCTCGCCGGAAACACCGCAGGCACCAAGCGTGCCGAGCGTACCGGCGTGGGCATCGATGATCGAGACGCTGACCGCGGTTCCGGGTATCAGCCCCATTTCGCTGGCGGCGCGTGCTGACAGCCCGTGACCAAGCGGTTCGCCCATAGTTTTCACGTAACGGCCAATTTTGGCGGCGTCATGTTCCAGCAAGTCTTCCAGCCCAATCTGGCGGAAATAGCTGGCATCCCATTTGTCTTCATGGCCCATGTAGGTCCATTTGCACACTGTTGAACACAATGAGCGCGTGTCATCGCCCGTTGCGCGCCATGTCAGGAAATCGGGCAGGTCAAAGTAATAACCTGCATTGGCCCACGTATTGGGCATATGTTGCTTCAGCCACAGCAGCTTTGGCGTCTGCATTTCCGGCGAAATAATGCCGCCAACGTAGTCCAGCACCCGATGATGCAGGGCGTTGATGCGTTCGGCCTGGGTAATCGCGCGGTGATCCATCCACACAATGATGTTTTGTTCACTGCGCCCGGACGGGCTGATGGTCAGCGGTTTACCTTCTTTATCCAACACCACCAGTGAACAGGTCGCGTCAAAGCCCAGACCTTTCACCTGGATAGGGTTGATATCCGACTGGTTAATCGCATCGCGAACCGCGTTACACACTGCTTGCCAGATGTTATCGGAAGACTGCTCAACAAAATCGGCCTGCGGACGGTAAATTTCGATGGCCCGACTGGCCTGACCGACCATTCTGCCGTTGAGATCAAACACGCCAGCGCGGGCGCTTCCGGTTCCGACATCCACACCAATAAAGTAACTTGCCATAATTTTTTCTCCTGAAATCAGGCTTTACGATTCTGTAATGCGATAAAGAGGATCAGCACCGCGCCCCACAGCGCCATCGTCAGATAGCTGCTAACCCCCAGCAAGTTAAGGCCGCTTTCCAGCATTTGCAGCACAATCAGCGCCAATACCAGGCCGATAATGCGTCCGAAGCCGCCATCCGGATTGATGCCGCCGAGTACGGAGGCAAGGATGGTGACCAGCAGGTAGGACTCACCGTATCCGGCTTTTGCCGAGTTGAATTTCGCCATCATCAGAATGGCGGCGACCCAGCCGAGCAGGGCTGAAATAACGTACACGGAAATTTGTACCCGCACGGTATTCACGCCGCTGTAGCGGGTAGCCTGTTCATTGGAGCCGACGAGATAAAGACTGCGCCCCAGCGTGGTGTGCTCCAGCAGTACCCATAGCAGGATTGCCACCAGGAAAAAGAGCAACAGCGCCACCGGAATACCCGCAATCGTGGCGTTGCCAAGATACTGAATGGCAGTCGGGAAACCCGAAATCACCGTCCCGTTGGAGAGCAGAATATTCAGCCCGGAGATAAGTGTCATCGTGCCGAGGGTGGCGAGAATCGGTGAGACGCCGACCCAGGCAATCAGCGTGCCGTTGAGCGTACCGATAGCCACCGCCACGGCAGCGCCTGCCAGCAGCGCCAGCACCAGAAACAGCGGGTTATCCGGTTGGGTGACGATAATCGCTGCCATCACCAGCGAGCAGGCGTTCGCTCCGGCAATAATTGACAGGTTAATGCCGCCGGTCAGCATGGTCATACCCATTCCGAGGGCCAGCATGCCGAGGATCGGTAACTGTGAGCCTATCGACTGGAAGTTAGCGACGCTAAAAAAGCGGCTGCCAAGCAGGGCTGAGAAGACCAGGGCAACGACCACAATAATGACGCATTGCAGACGAATGATGGCATCACCGGGTAAAAATCTGGCGATTGTTTTCATCTCAAAGCTCCCTTGCCAGTTTGCGTTTTTCGTTCCAGGCCGTGGCACTAATGCTGACCAGGATAATGGCGCCGCTGAACACGGTGTGCCAGTAAGAGGAGACGCTGAGCAGCGTCAGACCATTTTGTAAGAAGGCGAGCAGGACAACGCCGAGCAGGGTTCCGGTCAACGTACCGCGTCCGCCGCTCATGCTGGTTCCGCCGAGTACGACCGCCGCCAGCACCGTCAGCTCAAAACCGAGCAGCGAATTGGGCGCAACTGACTGGGTAATTTGCGCCTGAACCACGGCGGCAATGCCTGCCAGAATCCCCATGTAACCATACACGTAGAAATGCAGCTTCAGCAGGTTCAGACCGAGGCGTGACGCTGCGTCGCGATTGCCGCCCATGGCGTAAACCTGACGGCCAAGACGGGTATAGTTCATCAGCACAGCGGTAAAGACGATCACCGCCGCCAGGCACAGCAGAGGCAGGGTCAGGCCGTAGTCGTAGCCATCTGCCGCGGTGAACGACAACCAGTTAATGCCGTTCATAAACCAGTCAGGGAAACCGTACAGCCAGGTGCCTTTGGTGGTGTAAACCAGAAGGCCGTAGTAGACGTTAAGCGTGGCGATGGTAATGATGATTGCCGGAACGCGCAGCCAGTAGACCAGGAAGCCATTAATCAGTCCAAGAAGCAGCCCCACCGCAATCGCAATGGTTAACGCCAGTGCGAAGTTGCCGCCGTGGCCGATCACCCAACTGGCCATCGCATACTGGGCAATTGCGGTCATCGCCGGAAATGAGATGTCGATCCCGCCGGAAATCAACACCACAAACAACCCGCAGGCAAGAATGCCGAGAATCGCGTAGCTGGTGGCCACATCTGTCAGATTGCCGAGCGAGAGGAACTCATCGGTGCTGACACTTAGCCCAACCGCCAGCGCCACGACCAGCAGGCCCAGCCAGAATTCATGTTGCCCGATTAAACGGGAGAGATGCATCTTATTCATTGATTACCTCGACCACTTCAGCAATCTCCTCTTCACGGCAGTGATGAGGATTAAATTCCGCCACCAGCCTGCCGCGACGCATCACCAGCACGCGGTGGCTGTTGTAATACGCTTCCGGAATTTCATCGCAAATCATCAGCACCGCCATACCTTGTTCCGCCAGATCGCGGGCGATCTGGTAAATACCCTCTTTGTTGGCGATATCCACGCCAACAGTCGGGGAGTCGAGGATCAGAATGCGCGGATTGGTTGCCACCCATTTGGCAATGGCGATACGCTGGGCATTGCCGCCGGAAAGCGTTTTGACCGGCAGGTGCGGATCGGACACTTTGATATTCAGTTCGCGGATTAAATCGGCGACCAGCTTTTGCGCTTTACGATGATCGAGCAAGCCGCTACCGGTGTGCAGTTGATCAAACACCGTGACAATGGTGTTGTCGTAAATCGACTGCTCCATGATCAGCCCCTGCGTCAGGCGATCTTCTGAGACGTAGCCGATCCCGTGCTTAATGGCGTCGTGGTTATTACGAAGCGTGACCGGCTGACCGTTAATACGCATCTCGCCGCTTTCCGGGTGCGTCATGCCGAACAGGCTCAAACAAAGCTCGGTACGCCCGGCGCCCAGCAGGCCGACAATGGAAACAATCTCGCCGCCATGCAGCGACAGATTAATGTTCTGGTATTTGCCTCTGCGGCTGAGGTTGCGCAGCTCAAGCAGGGGTTCTCGATCGTCGAATGATTTCTCCGGCAGCGGGCTGTAGTGGAAGCGTTGTCCGGTCATCAGGAAAGCCAGCTCGTGGCTGTCCAGTTCGCTGGCAGGGTACGTGCCCACCAGTTTGCCGTCGCGCATCACGCTGATGCGGTCAGCGACTTCCATTACTTCATCCAGGCGATGGCTGACAAACACCACGCAAATGCCAGCCGCTTTCAGTTCGTTAACCACCTTCAGCAGGCCATTGACCTCCTGACGGGTCAGCGAGGCGGTGGGTTCATCCATAATGACCAGACGTGCATCGGCGGCAATCGCCCGGCAAATGGCGACCAGCTGTCGGTCGGCAATCGAGAGTTTTTCAACTTTTTTGTCGGGATCGATGTTCACACCGATACGCTTCATGGCGGCCAACGCCTGCTGCTTCATGGCGCCACGACGTACCCAGATATCGCCACCAGGCAGATAACGGTTGACCGCGATATTTTCCGCGACGCTAAAATTCGGGAACAACGACAGGTCCTGATAAATAACCTGAATGCCATAATGGGAAGAGAGCTGCGGCGTCAGGTGATGGAACAATTTTCCGTCGAGTAAAATCTGCGCGCCTTTTTCCGGGTGATAAACCCCGGAGATCACTTTAATAATGGTGCTTTTACCACAGCCGTTTTGACCCGCCAGACAGTGAACTTCGCCTTTTCTCAGCGTCAGATTCACGTTATCCAGCGCCAGCACGCCCGGGAATTGTTTGCTGATATTCTCAAGAGTGATAAATGCGGTGGTGTCTGTCATGGACAATACCCCTGCGAGCGCCCTGACGGACGCTGAGTGTTAGTTTGGTTGATAGCGCCGACCAGACGGTCGGCGTTAAGGTTCCCTGGTGTTGGCTAAAGCCTTAGAAACCAAGTGATTGTGCGTTGTCTTTGGTGACTTCGAGGATCTTATTAAAGCGGATCACTTTCTTCTCCGTGTCGATATCGGCTTTCCCTAAACCGTCGATACTCAGATCGGCATTGACTTCTTTGCCCTGCAACAGCTGATCGGCGACCGTTACCAGCGCATAGCCCGCATCTTTTGGATCCCACAGCAGCGCTTTTTTGATATCACCGCGCATCAGGTAAGGCGCAGCTTGTGCTGGCATGGCGATCCCGACGACGGCAATTTTATCTTTGGCGCGTTTTTTCTGTACAGCCTGACCCGCACCGATTGGACCCAGCGAGCCGAAACCAATAATCCCCTTCATCTGCGGATAGGTTTTCATCAGATCCAGCGTCGTGGCGTAGGATTTATCGATGCTTTCCGCAACCGGCAGACGTGAAGTGACTTCGAACATTTCCGGATATTTTTCTTTCTGGTACTTGATTGCATAATCCGCCCACGCGTTATGCAGCGGGACCGTCAGCGAACCAACATAGATGGCATAACCCCCTTTGCCGCCCATGTTTTTTGCTAGCTCATCGACGTTGGCTTGTGCGTATTTTTCACTATCGATGGTTTCGATATCCCACTGACCGATTTGCTCGTCCGGGGATTCGTGCGTCAGGACCACAATGCCTTTATCGCGCGCTTTTTTCAGTACTGGCTCAAGAACTTTGGCATCGTTCGGTACCACGATGATCGCGTTGACGTTTTTGGCGATCAGATCCTCAATCACTTTGACCTGCTGTGCCGGATCCGGCGTAGACGGACCGGTCTGGTAAGCGTTCACATCCAGTTTTTTTGCTGCTTCGTTAACACCGGTTTCCATGCGGTTAAACCAGGGAATACCGGTGACTTTGGCAACCACAGCAATTTCATATTTTTCCGCCGCAAAGGACGTGCCGGACAACATGCATGCAGAAACCAGGGTTGCACTGAGTAATGCGAGTTTGAATTTCATAGTTGTACCTTTTGTAGGGGGCAGGACATGTCACGGCGTGAAGTTAACAACGAATGGAAGAGGGAATGAACCACAAGTTTGATGAATGTGATCTATATCCGTTATTGTTAATTTATGGAAAATAAACAGTTAGATTTTGGTTAAAATTGAGCGGATTTTTATTGATGCGAATGAATTTAAAGTTAAAAAAACATTAAAATTAAACCATTAATTAACATTCTATTTTCATTTAACTTAAGTTGTGGCGTAAAAAAGGGATTTAGGCTGACATTGATGAAGAATAAATTATCGAAATTGAGAACTGAATCGATACCGGAAAAGGGTGCTCAACTTTTTTTCGTTCGATGGTATCCTCGGCACACTTGCGCCAAATACGGCATCATTATTTGTGGCGGTGTTGATTTTTAACGTGGAGAACTCATGCAAGGCGTTAAACGTATCATTATGACGTTGTTTCTCGCTGTCCTGTCCTTTGGCGCAGGTGCGCATCCCCACAGCTTTATTCATCTGAAAACCGAAGTCGTGAGCGAGAATGATCGGTTCGTCGCGCTGAAAATGCGCTGGACGATGGATGAAATCACGTCGGCGGATCTGCTTTACGACGCGGGGAATGCTAAACCTGGCGATGAAATTTGGAAGAAACTGGCGGCGGAAGTGATGGCCAACGTTCTCGGGCAGCACTATTTCACCGAAGTGTGGCACGATGGGAAAAAGGTAAAGTTTAAAAACAGACCGACGGAATATGGCATGGAGCGTGAAGAACACCAGGCGGTGCTGACGTTCGTTCTGCCGCTGGCCGAAGCTCAACCACTGAGCGGTCAAAAATATACTATTTCAACCTTCGATCCGACCTACTACGTCGATATGAGCTATGACAAAGACAGCGACGCCCGGCTTTCGCAGACTATAAGCCAGCAATGCCATATTTCAATGCATACGCCGACGCCGAATGAACACATGCTGAGCTTTGCGCAGTCGCTGGATAAAGAAGACGCTCCGCCGGAGGATATGGAATTGGGTAAACAGTTTGCACAGACGGTGACGCTGCAATGTCAGTAGTTTATCAACAACGCGCAGCCAGACGCCGTTGGCTCACGCTATGGCCGCTGGCGGTCTTTTTGTTGCTGGCGACAGGCGGGGGGCTGTGGCTATGGCAAGCCTGGCCTCAGGTAATGATGCAAAGTGTCGTCTGGCAGCGCGACGTTAACCAGCAGATGAGCGGGTTGCTGAAAGCGGTTGCCGCGAATCCCACTCGTGCGGGCGGATCTCTGCTGCTGTTTAGCTTTCTTTATGGGGTATTGCACGCATTGGGGCCGGGGCACGGCAAAATTGTCATCACGACCTGGCTTGCGACGCATCCGTCGAAGCTCAAGTCGAGCATTGGGCTGACGCTGGCGTCTTCACTATTGCAGGGGCTGGTGGCAATAGGACTGGTGGTTGTAGTCCTCACGGTGCTTCAACTGCCTGCCCGGCAGCTGCATATGAGCAATTTCTGGCTGGAGAAGGGAAGTTATGCGCTGGTTGGCATGTTGGGCGTTTTATTGTGCGTCCGTGCGCTGAAGAAATTGCGCCAGCTGCTGCGTCGGCCGAAATTCACCGCCTTTACGCCGTACCATGTGCATCACGAGGGCTGCGGTTGTGGGCATCAGCATTTGCCCAAGCCGGAACAACTGCAAAGCGGAGATGACTGGCGCGCGCGGCTGATGATTATTCTCTCCATGGGCATGCGTCCCTGCTCTGGTGCAATTATGGTGCTGCTGTTCAGTAAAGTGGTTGGCGTCTTTAGCTGGGGCATGGCGTCGGCGTTGGCGATGGCGGCAGGAACCTCTTTGACGATTACGTCACTGGCTCTGCTGGTACACAGTTTTCGCTCACTGGCGGTGAGACTTAGCGGACATAAAGCGCCGGTGCTGTGGCGACAGATTGGCTGGACAACGCTGGCATTAGCCGGTGGTGCAGTGCTTATTGTTGCTGCGGTAGTGATGTGGATGAGCGCGGTGCCGGTAGGGCGAGGGATAAGACCGTTTTAGGTTAGTGAGCGGAATGGTATGACTTGTTGGCCGGATAAGACGCGAAAGCGTCGCATCCGGCACCACAGCAGATTAACGCTTCAGCGCATCGCTCAGTTCGTCACGCATGTTAGCCAGCATGGCTTTAACAACGCGCGGGTTACCTGCAACGATGTTGCCGGTCGCCAGGTAGTTATGACCACCGGTGAAGTCGCAAACCAGTGCGCCGGCTTCACGCGCAATCAGCTCACCTGCGGCGAAATCCCAGGGTTTCAAACCAATTTCGAAGTAACCGTCAACGCGCGCAGCGGCCACATAAGCCAGATCCAGCGCAGCAGAACCCGTGCGGCGGAAGTCAGCGCACTCGGTAAACATTTTGCCAAGAATTTTCATATAAGAAGCAGCGTGCTGCTTCGCTTTGAACGGGAAACCGGTGGCGATGATGGTGCCGTCCAGATCGCGGGCGGTGCTGCCACGCAGACGATAGCCGTTCAGCTGTGCGCCCTGGCCGCGAGTTGCGGTGAACAGTTCGTTACGCATTGGATCGTAAACAACGGCGACTTCAGTACGGCCTTTAATGCGTACTGCGATGGATACCGCGAAGTGCGGCAGACGTTTTACGAAGTTAGTAGTGCCATCCAGTGGATCGATAACCCATTGAACATCCTGATCTTCACCAGCGTGCTCACCGCTTTCTTCGGTGATGATGGTGTGCTGTGGGTAAGATTTGCGAATAGTTTCGATAATGATCGCTTCGGCGGCTTTATCGACGTTAGTCACGAAATCATTGCTGCCTTTCTGGCTGGTTTCTACAGAGTCGGGGGTTTCGTAGTGTTTGGCAATTACATTACCCGCCTTGCGCGCTGCGCGCACGGCGATGGTCAGCATCGGATGCATCGGTCTCTCTCACTGGATGTTAAAGAACGGGAAAACGGCGCAGAGTATAGCAGCGAGTTCGGAATATGTCTTCGTTTTATGATAATATGGTCGAATAATCTTTAGCCGAAGAAATACAATGCTGCAAAATATTCGAATTGTGCTGGTGGAAACCTCTCACACTGGCAACATGGGCTCTGTAGCCCGCGCAATGAAAACCATGGGTTTAACCAATCTGTGGTTGGTAAATCCACTGGTTAAACCGGATTCCCAGGCCATCGCTCTGGCGGCAGGTGCCAGCGATGTGATCGGCAGCGCGCAGATCGTCGATACTCTCGATGAAGCGCTGGCAGGTTGCAGCCTGGTGGTAGGCACCAGCGCGCGCTCCCGTACGCTGCCGTGGCCGATGCTGGATCCGCGCGAATGCGGCTTAAAAAGCGTCTCTGAAGCGACGAATTCGCCCGTGGCGCTGGTGTTTGGTCGTGAACGCGTTGGCCTGACGAATGAAGAACTGCAGAAGTGCCATTACCACGTCGCTATTGCCGCGAACCCGGAATACAGTTCGCTGAATCTGGCGATGGCGGTACAGGTCATTTCTTATGAAGTGCGCATGGCCTGGCTGACGACGCAGGAAAGCGAGAAGACCGCAGAATACGAAGACGCTGAGTACCCGCTGGTCGATGATTTAGAGCGTTTTTACGGTCATCTGGAACAAACGCTGCTGTCGACCGGGTTTATCCGCGAAGGGCATCCGGGACAGGTGATGAACAAGCTGCGCCGTCTGTTTACGCGCGCACGTCCTGAGAGCCAGGAGCTGAACATTTTGCGCGGAATTTTAGCTTCAATTGAGCAACAGAATAAAGGCAAGTAAACGTAACGCCTCCGGCAAGTAAAAATGGCACTGAAGGTTAAATACCTGACTAAATTAGTCAAGTAAATAGTTGACTGATTTAGTCGGGAATGTCAGACTTGCCCCTGCTATGCAATACCCCCATTTTACAATAAAAAACCCCGGGCAGGGGCGAGTTTGAGGCTAAGTAAGACATGAGACTGACATCAAAAGGGCGTTATGCCGTGACCGCAATGTTGGACGTTGCGCTCAACTCCGAAACGGGCCCGGTACCGTTGGCTGATATTTCTGAACGTCAGGGAATTTCCCTGTCATATCTGGAGCAGCTGTTTTCCCGTTTGCGTAAAAACGGTCTGGTTTCCAGCGTACGTGGGCCAGGTGGCGGGTATCTGCTGGGTAAAGATGCCGGCAGCATCGCAGTAGGTGAAGTTATCAGCGCTGTGGACGAGTCAGTAGATGCGACTCGTTGCCAGGGCAAAGGCGGTTGTCAGGGCGGCGATAAATGCCTGACCCACGCGCTGTGGCGCGATCTGAGCGATCGTCTGACCGGCTTCCTCAACAACATTACGTTGGGCGAACTGGTGAATAATCAGGAAGTCCTGGATGTGTCTGGTCGCCAGCACACACATGACGCTCCACGCACTAATCGTGCACAAGACGCGATCGACGTTAAGTTACGCGCATAATTTGCCCGTTATATTTCGTGCCGCAACTGCGTTAGCCGCACTTGCTCGCCCCAGTCACTTACATGATGTAAGTGACTGGGCACTCTCAAGTTTGCCGCCTTGCTGCAACACGAACTATTTAGGGTAAAGATAATAAGATATTAGAATCAGGCCGGGGTGCCAGACGCCCCGTTAACTCGGTCGTACATCCAGCCGGTTGCCTGATTCCTTGCATTGAAGCGATGTACGGAGTTTATAGAGCAATGAAATTACCGATTTATCTCGATTACTCCGCAACCACGCCGGTGGACCCGCGTGTTGCCGAGAAAATGATGCAGTGTCTGACCCTGGACGGAAACTTTGGTAACCCAGCTTCCCGTTCACACCGTTTTGGCTGGCATGCTGAAGAGGCGGTTGATATCGCCCGTAATCAGATTGCTGACCTGGTGGGTGCCGACCCGCGTGAGATTGTTTTCACCTCCGGTGCGACCGAATCCGACAACCTGGCGATCAAAGGTGCAGCCAACTTTTATCAGAAAAAAGGCAAGCACATCATCACCAGCAAAACCGAACACAAAGCCGTGCTGGACACCTGTCGCCAGCTGGAGCGCGAAGGGTTTGAAGTCACCTACCTCGCCCCGCAGCGTAACGGCATTATCGACCTGAAAGAACTTGAAGCGGCAATGCGTGACGACACCATTCTCGTCTCCATCATGCACGTGAATAACGAAATCGGCGTGGTGCAGGATATCGCGACTATCGGCGAAATGTGCCGTGCGCGCGGCATCATCTATCACGTCGATGCAACCCAGAGCGTGGGCAAACTGCCTATCGATCTGAGCCAGCTGAAAGTCGACCTGATGTCCTTCTCCGGTCACAAAATCTATGGCCCGAAAGGTATCGGTGCGCTGTACGTGCGTCGTAAACCGCGTATTCGTATTGAAGCCCAGATGCACGGCGGCGGTCACGAGCGTGGCATGCGTTCCGGTACACTGCCTGTGCACCAGATCGTTGGTATGGGTGAAGCATATCGTATCGCCAAAGAAGAGATGGAAACAGAGATGGCGCGCCTGCGCAGCCTGCGTAACCGTCTGTGGGACGGCGTGAAAGATATGGAAGAAGTGTATCTTAACGGCGATCTCGAGCAGGGCGCACCGAACATTCTCAACGTCAGCTTCAACTATGTTGAAGGCGAATCGCTGATTATGGCACTGAAAGATTTGGCAGTATCCTCCGGTTCTGCATGTACTTCTGCAAGCCTGGAGCCATCCTACGTGCTGCGTGCGCTGGGGATGACCGACGAGCTGGCACACAGCTCAATTCGTTTCTCTTTAGGTCGTTTCACTACCGAAGAAGAGATTGACTACACCATCAATCTGGTTCGCAACTCCATCGGCCGTCTGCGTGACCTTTCCCCACTGTGGGAAATGTTCAAACAGGGCGTGGATCTGAACAGTATTGAATGGTCACATCACTAATTCGGCACCAATAAGGAGAATTCATCATGGCTTACAGCGAAAAAGTAATCGATCATTACGAGAATCCACGCAACGTGGGCTCTTTTGACAACAGCGACGAGAACGTGGGCAGCGGCATGGTGGGTGCACCGGCCTGTGGCGACGTGATGAAGTTGCAGATTAAAGTCAACAATGAAGGTATCATTGAAGACGCGCGTTTCAAGACTTACGGCTGCGGTTCCGCTATTGCCTCCAGCTCTCTGGTTACCGAATGGGTGAAAGGGAAATCTCTGGACGAAGCACAGGCGATTAAAAACACCGATATCGCCGACGAGCTTGAACTGCCACCGGTGAAAATTCACTGCTCTATTCTGGCTGAAGACGCAATTAAAGCCGCGATTGCGGATTACAAAAGCAAACGTGAAGCAAAATAATTAAGAGTTGAGGTTTTATTATGTCGATTACCTTAAGCGACAGTGCAGCAGCGCGTGTAAATACCTTCCTGGCAAACCGCGGTAAAGGGTTTGGTCTGCGTCTGGGCGTGAGAACCTCCGGCTGCTCAGGTATGGCCTATGTACTGGAATTTGTTGACGAGCCGGCGGCTGAAGATACCGTGTTTGAAGACAAAGGCGTTAAAGTTGTGGTCGACGGTAAGAGCCTGCAATTCCTCGACGGTACGCAGTTAGACTTCGTCAAAGAAGGTCTTAACGAAGGGTTTAAGTTTACTAACCCGAATGTGAAAGACGAATGTGGATGTGGCGAAAGCTTCCACGTATAACGTGCGTCACCCGAAAACCCCACCGTGGCTTTGCTACGTGTGGGGTTTGTTCTAACAGGCTACCCTGAGAATGTTATGGACTACTTCACCCTCTTTGGCTTACCGGCCCGTTATCAGCTCGATACTCAGGCGCTGAGCCTACGTTTTCAGGATCTACAACGTCAGTATCATCCTGATAAATTCGCCAGCGGTTCCCAGGCGGAACAACTTGCTGCGGTTTCGCAGTCCGCCACGATCAACCAGGCCTGGCAAACGCTGCGTCATCCTTTGATGCGCGCGGAATACTTACTGTCTTTACACGGCTTTGATATCCGTAGCGAGCAACACACGGTGCGCGACACCGCGTTCCTGATGGAACAGCTGGAGCTGCGCGAAGAGCTGGACGAAATTGAACAGGCAAAAGACAGTCAACGTCTGGATACGTTTATGCAACGCGTTAGCGAAATGTATAACGTACGCCATCAATTGATGGTGGAACAACTGGATAGCGAGACGTGGGACGCGGCGGCAGATACCGTGCGTAAACTGCGTTTTCTCGATAAACTGCGAAGCAGTGCAGAACAACTCGAAGAAAAACTGCTCGATTTTTAATTTCCGGAAGCGAAAATGGCCTTATTACAAATTAGTGAGCCTGGTCTGAGCGCCGCACCGCACCAGCGTCGTCTGGCGGTAGGTATCGATTTAGGCACCACCAACTCCCTGGTTGCGACCGTACGCAGCGGCCAGGCCGAAACGCTGGCAGACCATGAAGGTCGCCACCTGTTGCCGTCAGTGGTTCACTATCAGCAACAGGGCTACTCTGTCGGTTACGATGCCCGCGCCAATGCCGCGCTGGATACGGCAAACACCGTCAGTTCGGTAAAACGCATGATGGGCCGCTCTCTGACGGATATCCAGGCGCGTTACCCGCATTTACCTTATACCTTCCAGGCAAGCGAAAATGGCTTGCCGATGATTGAAACCGCTGCCGGTTTGCTTAATCCGGTGCGCGTCTCCGCTGACATTCTGAAAGCGCTGGCCGCGCGGGCAACCGAATCGCTGTCCGGAGAACTGGACGGCGTGGTGATCACCGTTCCGGCTTACTTTGACGATGCACAGCGTCAGGGGACCAAAGACGCCGCGCGTCTGGCGGGTCTGCACGTATTGCGTTTGCTGAACGAACCGACAGCTGCGGCGATCGCCTATGGCCTGGACTCAGGTCAGGAAGGCGTGATCGCCGTCTATGACCTTGGCGGCGGCACGTTTGATATTTCTATTCTGCGCCTGAGTCGCGGCGTGTTCGAAGTGCTGGCGACCGGCGGTGATTCCGCGCTCGGCGGCGACGACTTTGACCATCTGCTGGCAGATTACATTCGCGAGCAGGCGGGTGTTGCCGATCGCAGTGATAACCGCGTACAGCGCGAGCTGCTGGATGCCGCGATTGCCGCGAAAATCGCGCTTAGCGACGCCGATTCTGTGACGGTTAACGTGGCGGGATGGCAGGGTGAAATCACCCGTGAAACCTTTAATGAACTCATTTCCGCACTGGTTAAGCGTACGCTGTTGGCCTGCCGTCGCGCGCTGAAAGATGCGGGCGTTGAGCCGCAGGATGTGCTGGAAGTGGTGATGGTCGGTGGTTCAACACGCGTGCCGCTGGTGCGTGAACGCGTCGGTGAATTTTTTGGCCGTACGCCGCTGACCTCTATCGACCCGGACAAAGTGGTCGCTATTGGTGCGGCAATCCAGGCAGATATTCTGGTCGGAAATAAACCGGACAGCGAAATGCTGCTGCTGGACGTTATCCCGCTGTCGCTTGGTCTTGAAACCATGGGCGGTCTGGTGGAGAAAGTGATCCCACGTAACACCACGATTCCGGTGGCGCGCGCGCAGGATTTTACCACCTTTAAAGATGGCCAAACCGCGATGTCCATTCACGTGATGCAAGGCGAGCGTGAGCTGGTGCAGGACTGCCGTTCCCTGGCGCGTTTTGCGCTGCGCGGTATCCCGGCGTTGCCGGCGGGTGGCGCGCATATCCGCGTGACCTTCCAGGTGGACGCCGATGGCCTGCTCAGCGTCACCGCGATGGAAAAATCTACCGGCGTTGAGTCCTCAATTCAGGTTAAACCGTCCTACGGTCTGACCGACAGTGAAATCGCCTCCATGATTCAGGATTCGATGAGTTTTGCCGAGCAGGACGTTAAAGCGCGTATGCTGGCAGAACAGAAAGTCGAAGCGGCACGCGTGCTGGAGAGTTTATCCGGTGCGCTGAACGCTGATGCCGCGCTGTTAAGCGCCGCAGAACGTCAGGCTATCGACACCGCCGCCGCGCATTTGAGCGAGGTTGCACAGGGTGACGATGTTGACGCGATAGAACAAGCCATTAAAAACGTAGACAAACAAACCCAGGAATTCGCCGCTCGCCGCATGGACAAATCCGTCCGTAGCGCGCTGAAGGGCCATTCCGTGGACGAGGTTTAATATGCCAAAGATTGTTATTTTGCCTCATCAGGATCTCTGTCCCGATGGCGCAGTTCTGGAAGCTGAGACCGGCGAAACCATTCTTGACGTTGCCCTGCGTAACGGTATTGAGATTGAACACGCCTGTGAAAAATCCTGTGCCTGCACAACCTGCCACTGCATCGTACGTGAAGGTTTTGATTCTTTGCCGGAAAGCACAGAAGAAGAAGACGATATGCTGGATAAAGCCTGGGGACTGGAGCCGGAGAGCCGTTTAAGCTGTCAGGCGCGCGTCACCGAGGACGATTTAGTGGTCGAAATCCCACGTTACACAATCAATCATGCACGTGAGCATTAACAGAGGGTAGTATGGGACTGAAGTGGACCGATAGCCGTGAAATTGGCGAGGCGCTGTACGACGCGTTCCCCGATCTCGACCCTAAGACCGTTCGTTTCACCGATCTGCACCAGTGGATCTGTGACCTGGAAGAGTTCGATGATGATCCACAGGCATCGAACGAAAAAATCCTTGAGGCCATTTTGCTGGTCTGGCTGGACGAAGCCGAATAAGTCAACGGGCTGCCCACGGGTGGCCCGTTTTCCTGTATGCGCGAAAATAAGGATAAATAAAATGACAGAAGCCATGAAAATTACGCTTTCCACGCAACCCGCCGACGCCCGCTGGGGTGAAAAGGCGACATACAGCATTAATAATGACGGCATTACCCTGCACCTGAACGGAAAAGATGACCTCGGCCTTATCCAGCGCGCTGCCCGTAAAATTGACGGCCTGGGTATTAAACATGTCCAACTGGAAGGTGAAGGCTGGGATACCGAACGTAGCTGGGCGTTCTGGCAGGGCTACAAAGGACCAAAAGGCACCCGCAACGTTGAGTGGGCTGCTCTGGACGAGACACAGCGCAAAGAGCTGGATAACCGTCTGAAGATTATTGACTGGGTGCGCGATACCATTAACGCCCCGGCAGAAGAGCTGGGCCCGGAACAGCTGGCGCAACGCGCAGTAGACCTGCTGTGTTCTGTTGCCTGCGATAACATCTCTTATCGGATCACTAAAGGCGAAGATCTGCGCGAGCAGAACTACATGGGATTGCATACCGTAGGTCGTGGCTCCGAACGTCCTCCGGTGCTGCTGGCACTGGATTACAATCCAACTGGCGATAAAGAAGCTCCGGTTTATGCCTGTCTGGTTGGCAAGGGAATTACCTTTGACTCCGGCGGATACAGCATCAAGCAAAGCGCATTTATGGACTCGATGAAGTCTGATATGGGCGGCGCGGCAACGGTGACCGGCGCGCTGGCGTTCGCCATCACCCGTGGTCTGAACAAGCGCGTGAAGCTGTATCTGTGCTGCGCGGATAACCTGATCAGCGGTAACGCCTTTAAGCTCGGCGATATTATTCACTATCGCAACGGTAAAAAAGTTGAAGTGATGAATACTGATGCTGAAGGGCGTCTGGTGCTGGCCGATGGCCTGATCGACGCCAGCGCGCAAAAACCAGAATTGATCATTGATGCTGCCACGCTGACCGGTGCGGCAAAAACGGCACTGGGCAACGATTACCACGCGCTGTTTAGCTTTGATGATCAACTGGCTGCCCGTCTGCTGGCAAGTGCGGCGCAAGAAAACGAGCCGTTCTGGCGTCTGCCGTTGGCAGAGTTCCACCGTAGCCAGTTGCCGTCTAACTTTGCCGAGCTGAATAATACCGGCAGCGCGGCTTATCCGGCGGGTGCAAGCACTGCGGCGGGCTTCCTGTCCCATTTCGTGGAAAACTATCAGCAGGGCTGGCTGCACATCGACTGCTCTGCAACCTATCGCAAAGCGCCGGTTGAGCAGTGGGCTGCGGGCGCAACCGGTTTAGGTGTGCGTACTATCGCGAATCTGTTGACCGCATAATTCATGATTGTATGGCCGGATGGCGCTACGCTTATCCGGCCTACATGTATTTACCCAATTTGTGATCCTTATGTCCGAAACGAAAAACGAATTAGAAATCCTGCTGGAGCAAGCGGCGACAGAGCCTGCACATCGTCCGGCATTTTTCCGTACTTTACTGGAGTCTACCGTCTGGGTGCCAGGTACTGCCGCAGAAGGTGAGACGGTGGTTGAAGATAGTGCGCTCGACCTTCAGCACTGGGAAAAAGAAGATGGCACGACCGTGATCCCGTTCTTCACCTCTCTGGAAGCCTTGCAGCAGGTGGTTGAAGAGGAGCAGGCATTTGTTGTCATGCCAGTGCGCACGTTGTTTGAAATGACGCTTGGCGAAACGCTGTTTCTCAACGCGAAACTGCCGACCGGCAAAGAATTTATGCCGCGTGAAATAAGCCTGCTGATGGGAGATGAAGGGAATCCGCTCAGTACCCAGGAAGTACTGGAAGGCGGTGAATCGCTGATCCTCTCTGAAGTCGCTGAACCTCCGGCGCAGATGATTGACTCGCTGACCACGCTGTTTAAAACCATTAAACCGGTAAAACGGGCATTTCTCTGCTCAATCAAAGAAAGTCCGGATGCCCAACCCAACCTGTTGATTGGCATTGAAGCCGACGGTGATATTGAAGAGATCATTCATGTCGCGGGCAGCGTGGCGACTGATACGTTGCCAGGTGATGAACCGATTGATATCTGCCAGGTGGTCAAAGGTGAGAAGGGCGTGAGCCACTTTATCACTGAGCACATCGCACCGTTCTACGAACGCCGCTGGGGCGGTTTCCTGCGCGACTTTAAACAGAATCGGATTATCTAAATTGTAAGCCGGATAAGCGAAGCGCTATCCGGCATTTCCAGCTTTATAATACCGGTTCTACCGGTAAATCGTTGCGAGCACCCCACTCGCTCCATGCGCCGTCATACAACGCGACGTTGGACACACCCAGCGTGGCAAGTGCCAGCACCACCACGGCAGCCGTTACGCCTGAGCCACAGCTGGCGATAATTGGGCGGTCAAAGCTCACGCCGTGGCTGAAGAAGATAGCATCCAGCTCTTCGGTGGTTTTCAGTTCGCCGTCACGAACCAGTTCGGTCCACGGTACGTTAAGCGCTCCGGGCACATGACCACGCTTGAGGCCTGGTCGCGGCTCATCAACTTCGGCGTTAAAACGCGCTGCCGGGCGAGCATCGACAATCTGTGCGGTTTTTTCATGACTGGCCAGCAGGACATCGGTCACCCGCACTACGGCCTCTGGCGTAAACGCAGCGTCAAACTCGCCTTCGGGCAAATCAACGTTCCCTTTCTGCAACGGTAACGCATCACGCTGCCAGCTCGCAAAACCGCCTGCCAAAATGGAGACATTTTCGACGCCAAACGTGCGCAGCATCCACCAGGCTCGCGGGGCAGAAAACAGATTGCCATCATCGTAGATGACCAGGTGTTTATCCTGATGTACACCCAGCTCGCGCATGGCTACGGCGAAAGCCTCCGGACGTGGCAGCATATGCGGCAACGCAGAAGTATGGTCGGAGAGCGCTTCGATATCAAAAAAGACCGCGCCAGGGATATGGCCGGCGCGATACTCCTCGCCAACATCGCGTTCTTCCTGTCCTGGAGGAGCCATCCGGGCATCAATAATTTGTATTTCCGGATCGTCAATGTGTTCGACAAGCCAGTCGGCAGCGACAAAGAAGGCGGTGGTCATAGGCATCTCCATTTTTACCAGGTTTCGGCAAATTGTCGGCTGTTTACCGTAAAGCGACAAGTAAAAGAGGCTGATTTGTCAGGTGGACCCACATTAATCACGAAAATTCAGACAACAACATCTCATTACTGACTTCCACCGCCTGAAATCTGACGCATAATAGTTGTTCTACGTAGCTAACGGGCCACTCAGGCCAGGGATGAAAAATGAAACAATTACACGTAGTGGCCTGTCTGCTGATGTTGGCGTTGGCGGGGTGCGATAATAACGATAAGCCGTCGATGGCGGCAAAAAATGATACGCCCGCCCCACAGACCACGTTGGCAAAAGATCCGGCGCAATTACATAAGCTGATGCAGCAAAGCCAGGGCAAGCCGCTGACGCTGCTGGATGCCTCAGAAGTCCAGTTGGATGGTGCGGCGACCCTGGTGCTGACTTTTTCTATTCCTCTCGATCCTGAACAAGATTTTTCTCGCGTACTACACGTGGTTGATAAAAAAAGCGGCAAAGTGGATGGAGCCTGGGAACTGGCGCCAAATTTGAAAGAGCTACGCTTACGCCATCTCGAACCTAATCGCGAACTGGTGGTGAGCATCGAGCGTGAGTTGCTGGCGCTGAATAAAGCAACGTTCGCTATCGACTATGAAAAAAACATTACCACCCGCGATGTCCAGCCAAGCGTAGGCTTCGCCAGTCGTGGCTCGCTGCTGCCAGGCAAAGTGATTGAAGGGCTGCCGGTGATGGCCCTTAACGTTAATAGCGTGGATGTGAACTTCTTTCGCGTTAAGCCTGAATCGCTCGGTGCGTTTGTCAGCCAGTGGGAATACCGCAACTCGCTGTCTAACTGGGAGTCTGACAATCTGCTGAAGATGGCTGAACTGGTTTATACCGGGCGCTTTGACCTTAATCCTGCGCGTAACACCCGCGAGAAACTGCTGCTACCGCTTAGCGATATCAAACCGCTGCAGCAGGCGGGAGTTTACATTGCGGTTATGAATCAGGCTGGAAAATACAACTACAGCAATGCCGCTACGCTGTTTACTCTCAGTGATATTGGCGTGTCTGTGCACCGTTACCACACTCAACTGGATGTCTTTACGCAGAGTCTGGAAAATGGCGCTGCGCAGCAGGGTATTGAGGTCACGTTACTCAACGAAAAAGGGCAGACGCTGGCGCAGGCGACCAGCGATGCGCAAGGACATGTAAAGCTGGAGAATGATAAAGACGCTGCCTTATTGCTGGCTCGCAAAGACGGACAAACCACGCTGCTGGACCTGAAGCTCCCGGCGTTAGATCTGGCTGAGTTTGATATCGCTGGCGCGCCGGGATACAGCAAACAGTTCTTTATGTTTGGTCCTCGTGACCTCTATCGCCCCGGCGAAACGGTGATCCTCAACGGATTACTGCGTGACAGCGACGGCAAAACGTTACCCGACCAGCCGGTGAAGCTGGAAGTCGTTAAACCCGACGGACAGGTTTTACGCTCGGTAGTTAGCCAACCGGAAAACGGCTTGTACCGCTTTAGCTGGCCGCTGGACAGCAGCGCACCAACCGGCATGTGGCATATTCGTGCCAATACTGGTGACAACCAGTCACGGATGTGGGATTTCCATGTCGAAGATTTTATGCCGGAGCGGATGGCGCTTAACCTCACCGCCAGTAAGATG
This sequence comes from Citrobacter sp. Cu231, assembly GCF_030332265.1. Classification (NCBI taxonomy): domain Bacteria; kingdom Pseudomonadati; phylum Pseudomonadota; class Gammaproteobacteria; order Enterobacterales; family Enterobacteriaceae; genus Citrobacter; species Citrobacter sp. Cu231. The sequence goes on from NZ_JAOWIE010000032.1 coordinate 79,528, forward strand.
CCGGTGGCGCCAACTGATGAAGTGAAGTTCTCTGCGGTGGGCTATTACCTGTATGGCGCGCCCGCCAACGGCAATGCTCTGCAAGGACAGCTTTATCTGCGACCATTGCGGGATGCGGTGCAGGCATTGCCGGGGTTCCAGTTTGGGAATATCGCTGAAGAAAACCTTTCCCGTAGCCTCGATGAAGTTCAGCTCACGCTGGATGACCACGGACGCGGCGAAGTAATCACTAACAGCCAGTGGCAGGAGGCGCATTCCCCGTTACAGGTCATTCTGCAAGCCAGCCTGCTGGAGTCAGGTGGTCGCCCGGTGACGCGTCGGGTTGAACAGGCCATCTGGCCTGCGGATACGCTGCCGGGTATTCGTCCGCAGTTTGCAGCGAAAGCCGTTTATGACTACCGCACCGATACCACCGTGAATCAGCCCATCGTTGATGAAGGCAGCAATGCCGCGTTTGATATTGTGTATGCCAACGCACAAGGCGAGAAAAAAGCGGTATCCGGTTTGCAGGTGCGCTTGATCCGTGAACGTCGTGATTATTACTGGAACTGGTCTGAAGGCGAGGGGTGGCAATCACAGTTCGATCAAAAAGATCTGATTGAGGGAGAGCAGACCCTGGATCTTAAGGCCGATGAAACCGGTAAAGTCAGCTTCCCGGTTGAGTGGGGTGCTTACCGTCTGGAAGTGAAAGCTCCGAATGATGCGGTGAGCAGCGTGCGCTTCTGGGCCGGTTATAGCTGGCAGGATAACAGCGACGGCAGCGGGTCAGTGCGTCCTGATCGTGTGACCCTGAAACTGGATAAACCCAGTTATCGTCCCGGTGATACCATAAAGCTGCACATTGCCGCACCCGCCGCCGGCAAAGGTTATGCGATGGTGGAGTCCAGCGAAGGCCCGCTATGGTGGCAAGAGATAAACGTGCCGGCAGAGGGGCTTGATATCTCCATTCCGGTCGATAAAACCTGGAACCGCCACGATTTGTATCTCAGCGCACTGGTGGTTCGTCCGGGCGATAAGTCTCGCTCGGCAACGCCCAAAAGGGCTGTCGGCCTTCTGCATTTACCGTTAGGTGATGAAAACCGTCGTTTGGGGCTGGCGCTGGAAAGCCCGGCGAAAATACGGCCAAATCAGCCGTTGACCGTCAAGATTAAAGCCAGCGTTAAAAATGGCGACGTGCCTAAACAGGTTAACGTACTGGTCTCTGCCGTTGACAGCGGGGTATTGAACATTACCGATTACGCCACGCCGGATCCGTGGCAGGCGTTTTTCGGGCAAAAACGCTATGGCGCGGATATTTATGATATTTACGGCCAGGTGATAGAAGGGCAAGGACGTTTGGCGGCGCTGCGCTTTGGTGGTGATGGCGATGAGTTAAAACGCGGCGGCAAACCTCCAGTCAATCACGTTAATATTGTGGCGCAACAGGCATTGCCAGTCATGCTTAACGACCAGGGCGAAGGTACGGTGACATTACCGATTGGTGATTTCAACGGCGAGTTGCGGGTTATGGCGCAAGGCTGGACGGCGGATGATTTTGGCAGCAGTGAAAGCAAAGTGATTGTCGCCGCGCCGGTGATTGCTGAACTGAACATGCCGCGCTTTCTGGCTGGGGGGGATACGTCGCGCCTGACGATGGACGTGACCAACCTGACTGACAAACCACAAACGCTGGACATTAAGCTCGTGGCCAGCGGTTTACTGGAGCTGATGGGGCAAGATCCCGCGCCGGTAAATCTGGCACCGGGCGTACGGACAACATTGTTTGTTCCGGTACGTGCACGAGAGGGTTTTGGCGATGGCGAAATTCAGGCGCAGATTAGCGGTCTGACGTTACCGGGCGAAACGCTGCCGGTTCAGCATAAGCAGTGGAAGATTGGCGTGCGTCCGGCGTTCCCGGCGCAAACCATCAACAACGGTGTCGCACTTCAGCCGGGTGCAACCTGGCAGCTTCCGGGCGAAGAACTGATGAGCTTCTCTCCAGCGACGATGCAGGGACAACTGCTGTTCAGCGGTAAACCGCCGTTGAATCTGGCGCGCTACATCCGTGAACTGAAAGCTTATCCTTACGGTTGCCTCGAGCAAACGGCGAGCGGGTTATTCCCGTCATTATACACCAACGCCGCGCAGATGAAGGCATTAGGTATCGCGGGCGACAGCGATGAAAAACGCCGCGCGGCAATAGAGATTGGTATCTCTCGTTTACTGCAAATGCAACGTGATAACGGCGGTTTCGCACTGTGGGATAAGAACGGGTCGGAAGAGTACTGGTTGACCGCGTATGTGATGGATTTCCTCGTTCGGGCGAATGAACAAGGCTATAGCGTTCCGACAGAGGTCATTAACCGGGGCAATGAGCGATTGCTGCGCTACTTGCAGGATCCGGGCATGATGTCGATTCGTTATACCGACGACGCTTCAGCGAGCCGGTTTGCCGTCCAGGCCTACTCCGCGCTGGTACTGGCTCGTCAGCAGAAAGCCCCGCTAGGTGCGCTGCGTGAAATCTGGGAGCGTCGTACGCAGGCGGCTTCGGGTTTACCGTTGTTACAATTGGGGATCGCGCTGAAAAACATGGGCGATGCTAACCGCAGTGAACAGGCGCTGACGCTGGCGTTGAATACACCACGCCGCGATGCGCATCAGTGGATGGCGGATTACGGCAGTCAACTTCGCGACAACGCGCTGATGCTGGCATTGCTGGAAGAAAACAAACTTAAACCTGAGGTGCAAAATACGTTGCTGAACACCTTGTCAGAACAGGCCTTTGGGCAGCGTTGGCTCTCTACTCAGGAAAATAATGCGCTGTTCCTTGCCGCACATACGTTGCAGGACTTGCCTGGCTCATGGCAGGCGCAAACGTCATTCTCTGAACAACCGTTAGCCGCAGAGAAATCACAGACGCGTAATCTGGATGCCGACGCGCTGTCTACGCTGAGCGTGACCAATACAGGTAGCCTGCCGCTGTGGCTGCGTTTGGATGTGAGTGGTTACCCGCAAACCTCGCCGACGCCTGCCAGTAATGTGCTGCACATTGAGCGTCAGATCCTGGGACTCGACGGGAACAGCAAATCGTTGGATTCTCTGCGCAGCGGCGAGCTGGTGCTGGTCTGGCTGGAGGTGAAAGCCAGTCAGAACGTACCGGATGCGCTGGTGGTCGACTTACTGCCTGCGGGCCTGGAACTTGAAAACCAGAATCTGGCCAACGGCAGCGCCAGCCTGCAGGATAGCGGCAGCGAAGTGGCGAATCTGCTCAATCAGATGCAGCAGGCGGATATCCAGCATGTTGAGTTCCGTGATGATCGCTTTGTCGCCGCGGTGGCGGTTAACGAAGGACAACCGGTTACGCTGGTGTATCTGGCGAGGGCGGTAACGCCGGGGACCTACCAGGTTCCTGTCCCGCAGGTGGAATCAATGTATGTTCCGCAGTGGCGCGCGACCGGTGCGACAGAGGGACTTTTGATTGTCAGACCGTAAATGATGCGCGTGTTGGGTAAGCGCGGCTGCTGGCACTGGCTGGTAGCCGCTACGCTATTGTTTGTGGTGGCGGTTTGGGCAGCAGATAAAATCTGGCCGCTGCCGCTTCACGAAGTCGATCCGGCGCGTGTCGTGGTGGCCTATGATGGTACGCCGCTCTGGCGCTTCGCCGATGCAGACGGCATCTGGCGTTATCCGGTGACAATTGATGAAGTGTCACCCCGGTATCTCGAGGCGTTAATCAACTACGAAGACCGCTGGTTCTGGAAACATCCTGGCGTTAATCCTTTTTCAGTGCTGCGCGCGGCATGGCAGGACCTCTCCTCAGGGCGTGTGATTTCTGGCGGCAGCACGCTCACCATGCAGGTTGCACGATTGCTCGATCCCCATCCCCGCACCTTCGGCGGCAAGTTCCGCCAACTCTGGCGCGCATTGCAACTGGAATGGCATCTCTCCAAGCGCGACATCCTGACGCTGTATCTCAACCGTGCGCCGTTTGGCGGTACGCTACAGGGCGTGGGGGCGGCAAGCTGGGCCTATCTGGGGAAATCGCCTGCACAATTGAGTTATTCCGATGCCGCGCTGCTGGCAGTCCTGCCGCAGGCACCGAGCCGCCTACGACCGGATCGTTGGCCGGACCGTGCTGAAGTGGCGCGCAATAAAGTGCTGGAACGCATGGCAACGCAGGGCATTTGGTCAGTCAGGCAGGTGCAGGAATCACGCGAAGAACCAGTTTGGCTGGCGCCCAGACAAATGCCGCAGTTAGCGCCGTTATTCTCGCGCATGATGCTGGGAAAAAGCCGAAGCGATAAAATCGTGACTACCCTTGATGCCGGATTACAGCGCCAACTGGAAGAACTGGCGCAAAACTGGAAAGGACGCTTACCTGCGCGCAGTTCGCTGGCGATGATCGTGGTCGATCACACCGATATGAGCGTGCGTGGCTGGGTGGGGTCGGTAGATATGAATGACGACTCCCGTTTTGGTCATGTGGATATGGTGAATGCGATCCGTTCGCCGGGCTCGGTGCTAAAGCCGTTTGTTTATGGTCTGGCGCTGGATGACGGACTCATCCATCCGGCTTCGTTATTGCAGGATGTACCGCGTCGAACCGGGGATTATCGACCAGGAAATTTTGACAGTGGTTTTCATGGCCCGGTGAGTATGAGTGAAGCGTTGGTGCGCTCGCTGAATTTACCCGCTGTGCAGGTACTCGAAGCCTATGGCCCGAAGCGTTTTGCCGCATCCTTACGTAACGTTGGCTTATCGCTGTATCTACCCGCCGGGGCCGCACCGAATCTGTCGCTGATTTTGGGCGGTGCGGGAGCAAAGCTTGAGGATATGGCAGCGGCTTACAGCGCCTTTGCCCGCCAGGGGAAAGCGGGAAAACTGCGCCTACAGCCAGACGATCCGCTGCTGGAGCGTCCGCTGATGTCGGCGGGCGCGGCGTGGATTATTCGCCGCATTATGGCCGATGAAGGGCAGCCGTTGCCGGATAACGCGCTGAGCCGGGTGGCCCCTCTGGCGTGGAAAACGGGCACCAGCTATGGCTATCGCGACGCATGGGCGATTGGCGTTAACGCTCGTTATGTGATTGGAATCTGGACCGGCAGGCCCGACGGTACGCCGGTCGTGGGTCAGTTTGGTTTCGCCAGTGCCGTGCCGTTGCTCAATCAGGTCAACAATCTTTTGCTCTCTCGCGGGACAAATCAGCCGGAAGATCCACGCCCTGAATCCGTGAGTCGCGGTGTGGTGTGCTGGCCGGGCGGGCAATCTCTTGCCCCCGGTGACAGCAACTGCCGACGCCGTCTGTCTACCTGGCTACTGGACGATAGCCAGCCGCCAACGTTGTTATTGCCCGAACAGGAAGGAGTGAGTGGCATTCGTTTCCCTGTCTGGCTGGACGATGAAGGTCAACGTGTGGCGGCGGATTGCCCGCAGGCGCACGAGCAAACGCTAATCGTCTGGCCTTTGCCACTGGAGCCGTGGTTACCGGAGTCAGAGCGACGTGGGGCAAGGCTACCGCCGGTCTCAGCCACGTGTCCGCCACTGGGACAGGATGTTTCACTGCCGCTGCAGTTGACAGGCGTTCGCGATGGCGCAATTGTAAGGCGTTTACCCGGTTCTGCGCAGGCCTCATTGCCGGTACAAACCAGCGGCGGGACAGGCGAACGTTGGTGGTTTCTTAACGGTGAACGGCTGGATGAACGAGGACGTCGCCTGACGCTACGGTTGGCGAACAAAGGGGATTATCAATTGCTGGTGATGGATGATGCCGGACAGGTGGCGACGGTGAGATTTTCATTGCAGTAGACCAATTGGTTACTGTTTGTTGCTAAAATTCATCTTATTTTAAAGAAATGTTATCTTCGTCAATAGTCAATTGCCAGGATGCTCTTTATAATCCGCGCCAGGTAAACCACAACAAAACATCTTTTTCAGAGGTAATCATGGCTATTGAACGTACTTTTTCCATCATCAAACCAAACGCGGTGGCAAAAAACGTTATTGGGAGCATCTTTGCGCGCTTTGAAGCTGCAGGGTTCAAAATTGTCGGTACTAAAATGCTGCACCTGACCGTTGAGCAGGCGCGCGGCTTCTACGCCGAGCATGATGGCAAGCCGTTTTTTGACGGTCTGGTTGAGTTCATGACCTCTGGTCCGATCGTTGTTTCTGTTCTGGAAAGCGAAAATGCCGTACAGCGCCACCGCGATCTGCTGGGCGCAACTAACCCGGCAAATGCGCTGGCAGGCACTCTGCGCGCAGATTACGCTGACAGCTTTACTGAGAACGGTACCCACGGTTCCGATTCCGTTGAGTCAGCGGCGCGCGAAATCGCTTATTTCTTTGGGGAAGGCGAGGTTTGCCCTCGTACTCGCTAATCTCCCGCGTCTTTCACGTCGCAGATGCGTTGGCTGCGTTCGTTTACTCCGGTCACATAGTTTTCTATGCTCCCGGAGATGCTCGAACTTGCCGCCTTCCTGCGACGCGAAATCCTTTGGAGATGAATTAGCGATTTACATATTATTTTCGCTAATGCTTCGTGCAAACGTGGCATCCCTGCGCCAGACTTTGTACAATGCAACGCCCCGGAAGAGCAGATCGCTTGCCGGGGCGTTTCTTTTTAACCCTCCACGGGCCACAACGTGTAACAACGAGGCCGGAAAAAATTATGTCTGAATTAGTTAACACCTCTGAAGTCGTCATTCCTGCGGTTCCAAATAAAAATGGAAAAATTAACCTGCTGGATCTGAACCGTCAGCAAATGCGCGAATTCTTCAAAGAAATGGGCGAAAAACCGTTTCGTGCCGATCAGGTCATGAAGTGGATGTATCACTATTGCAGCGACAACTTTGATGACATGACTGACATCAATAAAGTGCTGCGTAACAAGCTGAAAGAAGTGGCTGAAATTCGCGCCCCGGAAGTGGTGGAAGAGCAGCGTTCCTCTGACGGTACGATCAAATGGGCCATTGCGGTTGGCGATCAACGCGTAGAAACCGTGTATATCCCGGAAGACGATCGCGCTACCCTGTGTGTTTCTTCACAAGTCGGTTGTGCATTAGAGTGTAAATTCTGCTCTACAGCGCAACAGGGCTTTAACCGTAACCTGCGGGTGTCGGAAATCATTGGTCAGGTCTGGCGTGCGGCGAAAATCGTCGGCGCGGTGAAAGCAACGGGCGTGCGTCCTATCACCAACGTGGTGATGATGGGGATGGGCGAGCCTCTGCTCAACCTGACCAACGTGGTGCCAGCGATGGAAATCATGCTGGACGACTTTGGTTTCGGGCTGTCCAAGCGTCGCGTTACGCTCTCCACCTCGGGCGTTGTGCCTGCGCTGGATAAGCTGGGCGATATGATCGACGTCGCGCTGGCGATTTCTCTGCATGCGCCGAACGATGAAATTCGTGACGAAATTGTGCCTATCAACAAAAAGTACAATATCGAAACGTTCCTTGGCGCCGTCCGTCGTTATCTGGAGAAATCCAACGCTAACCAGGGTCGTGTAACCATTGAATATGTGATGTTGGATCACATCAATGATGGCACTGAACACGCGCATCAGTTGGCCGAGCTGCTGAAAGATACGCCGTGTAAGATCAACCTGATCCCGTGGAACCCGTTCCCGGGCGCGCCGTATGGTCGTAGCTCTAACAGCCGCATCGATCGTTTCTCCAAAGTGTTGATGAGCTATGGTTTCACCACCATCGTGCGTAAAACACGTGGCGATGACATTGATGCAGCCTGCGGTCAGCTGGCGGGCGACGTTATCGACCGTACCAAGCGTACTCTGCGTAAGCGTATGCAGGGCGACGCTATCGACATCAAGACCGTTTGATGTTGAGTGCACTACGGTATAATTCATGTACCGTAGTGCAACGTAAGCCAGATGAGGTTCTTTGTTGTTGTCGTCAGGTCAATAATAACGGTGCGTTTTTGTCGACTTTAAGGCAGTATGTAACGGCGCAACAAGCGTTTAACCCTCAGGTTTACGCTGTTTTGTCATTGATGGTCTGACGGTTTTATACTGTCTGACGAAGGTTAACTGACCAGATGTTTCGCGGTGTGGGTGAGCATTATGGCTCGCCGGCATCAGAACCCAAATATTACGCAGCTGTAGCGAATGAATACTGAAGCCACGCACGACAAAAATGAAGCACTCTCCACCGGCGTTCGTCTGCGCAATGCCCGTGAACAACTCGGATTCAGCCAGCAGGCAGTCGCGGAGCGACTTTGCCTGAAGGTCTCCACGGTACGCGATATTGAAGAAGATAAGGCGCCAGCCGATCTCGCTTCAACATTCCTGCGCGGGTATATCCGTTCTTATGCGCGTCTGGTGCATATTCCTGAAGAAGAACTGTTGCCAGGGCTGGAAAAACAGGCTCCGATTCGTCCTGCTAAAGTCGCGCCGATGCAGAGCTTTTCGCTCGGTAAGCGTCGTAAGAAACGCGACGGCTGGTTAATGACCTTTACCTGGCTGGTACTGTTTGTCGTTGTCGGACTGACAGGTGCCTGGTGGTGGCAGAACCATAAAGCGCAGCAGGAAGAGATCACCACCATGGCCGATCAATCCTCCGCTGAGTTGAATGCCGGTAAAGAGGGTGCGCAGAATGTACCGTTAGATACCAGCGCTGCGGCAAGCCAGGATACCACGTCGGTTGCTGAAAATGGCGCGGTAACGGATGCGGCGCCAGCGCAACAAGATGCCGCAGCGACTCAGGCTCCGGCTGCTGATGCGCAACAGAACGCCGTTGTAGCACCTTCTCAGGCTAACGTTGATACCGCAACCACAGCGCCAACCGCTCCGGCCGCCGCAGCACCGTTGCCGACTGACCAGGCGGGCGTTACAACACCGGCTGGCGATCCTAACGCGCTGGTAATGAACTTTACCGCCGACTGCTGGCTGGAAGTCACCGATGCGACCGGTAAGAAACTGTTCAGCGGGATGCAGCGTAAAGATGGCAATCTGAATCTGACCGGTCAGGCGCCGTACAAACTGAAAATTGGCGCTCCGGCGGCAGTGCAGATTCAGTTCCAGGGTAAACCTGTCGACCTGAGTCGTTTTATCAGAACTAACCAGGTTGCGCGTCTGACCGTTAATGCCGAACAATCACCGGCTCAGTAACAGACGGCAATGCGGGAGATTTTTTAATGCATAACCAGGCTCCAATTCAACGTAGAAAATCGACACGAATTTACGTTGGGAACGTGCCGATCGGCGATGGCGCTCCCATCGCCGTACAGTCGATGACCAATACGCGTACCACAGATGTGGAAGCAACGGTTAATCAGATTAAAGCGCTGGAACGCGTAGGCGCAGACATTGTTCGTGTCTCTGTACCGACAATGGATGCAGCAGAGGCGTTCAAGCTTATCAAACAGCAGGTTAATGTCCCGCTGGTTGCCGATATTCACTTCGACTATCGTATCGCGCTGAAGGTGGCGGAATACGGCGTTGATTGCCTGCGTATTAACCCAGGCAATATCGGCAACGAAGAGCGCATTCGCATGGTGGTTGACTGCGCTCGTGATAAAAATATTCCGATCCGCATCGGCGTTAATGCCGGTTCGCTGGAAAAAGATCTGCAGGAAAAATACGGAGAACCGACGCCGCAAGCGCTGCTGGAATCTGCTATGCGCCATGTGGATCACCTCGATCGCCTCAACTTCGATCAATTCAAAGTCAGCGTTAAAGCGTCTGACGTTTTCCTCGCCGTAGAGTCTTATCGCTTGCTGGCGAAACAGATTGATCAGCCGTTGCATCTGGGGATCACCGAAGCCGGTGGTGCACGCAGCGGGGCGGTAAAATCCGCGATCGGTTTAGGGTTGCTGCTGTCTGAAGGGATCGGCGATACGCTGCGCGTTTCTTTGGCTGCCGATCCGGTGGAAGAGATCAAAGTTGGCTTCGACATCCTGAAATCGCTGCGCATTCGTGCGCGCGGGATCAACTTTATCGCTTGCCCAACCTGCTCGCGTCAGGAGTTTGACGTTATCGGCACGGTGAACGCGCTGGAGCAACGCCTGGAAGATATCATTACGCCAATGGATGTTTCGATCATCGGTTGCGTGGTAAACGGCCCTGGTGAAGCGCTGGTTTCTACGCTGGGCGTGACGGGCGGTAACAAGAAAAGCGGTCTGTATGAAGACGGAGTGCGTAAGGACAGACTCGATAACGACGACATGATTACGCAGCTTGAAGCCCGCATTCGTGCTAAAGCAAGTATTCTGGACGAAGCGCGTCGTATCGACGTGCAGCAGCTTGAAAAATAACAACGTGATGGGAAGCGGCGTGCTTCCCGTGTATGATTGAACCCGCATGGCGCCCGCATTGTTCGGGTTAGCGCTGAGGGTTCATTTTTATATTCATAAAGAGAATAAACGTGGCAAAAAACATTCAAGCCATTCGCGGCATGAACGATTATCTGCCTGGCGAAACCGCCATCTGGCAGCGCATTGAAGGCACTCTCAAAAACGTGCTCGGCAGCTATGGTTACAGTGAAATCCGCTTGCCGATTGTAGAGCAGACCCCGTTATTCAAACGCGCGATTGGTGAAGTCACCGACGTGGTTGAAAAAGAGATGTATACCTTTGAGGACCGTAATGGCGACAGCCTGACGTTGCGTCCTGAAGGGACTGCGGGCTGCGTACGCGCCGGCATCGAACATGGTCTCCTGTACAATCAGGAACAGCGTCTGTGGTATATCGGGCCGATGTTCCGCCACGAACGTCCGCAAAAAGGGCGCTATCGTCAATTCCATCAGTTGGGTTGCGAAGTTTTTGGCCTGCAAGGCCCGGACATCGATGCTGAACTCATTCTGCTGACCGCCCGCTGGTGGCGTGCGCTGGGTATTTCCCAGCATGTGAGACTTGAACTGAACTCCATTGGTTCGCTTGAAGCACGTGCGAACTACCGTGATGCGCTGGTCGCTTATCTGGAACAGTATAAAGATAAACTGGACGAAGACTGTAAGCGCCGCATGTACACCAACCCGTTGCGCGTGCTCGACTCCAAAAACCCGGAAGTACAGGCACTGCTCAACGATGCGCCTGCGCTGGGCGACTATCTGGATGACGACTCGCGCGAGCATTTTGCAGGCTTGTGCAAACTGCTGGAATCCGCAGGTATTGCCTACACCGTCAATCAGCGTCTGGTTCGTGGTCTTGATTACTACAACCGTACCGTATTTGAGTGGGTCACCACCAGTCTGGGTTCACAAGGTACCGTGTGTGCAGGTGGTCGTTATGACGGTCTGGTAGAGCAACTTGGCGGCCGCGCAACGCCGGCGGTAGGCTTTGCTATGGGCCTTGAACGACTTGTTTTGTTAGTTCAGGCAGTTAATCCGGAATTTAACGCAGATCCTGTTGTCGATATATACCTGGTCGCTTCAGGGGCAGACACGCAGTCAGCGGCAATGCGACTTGCAGAACGTCTGCGCGATGAAGTTCCTGGTGTGAAACTGATGACAAACCACGGCGGCGGCAACTTTAAGAAACAGTTTGCCCGCGCCGATAAGTGGGGCGCCCGCGTTGCACTAGTACTGGGCGAGTCCGAAGTGGCTGACGGTACTGTTGTAGTGAAGGATTTGCGCTCTGGTGAGCAAACGGCAGTAGCGCAGGATAGCGTTGCCGCGCATTTGCGCACTCTATTGGGCTAAGGAGAAGGACAGCGTGGAAATTTACGAGAACGAAAACGACCAGGTTGATGCGGTAAAACGCTTCTTTGCTGAAAATGGCAAAGCGCTGGCTGTTGGGATCATTTTAGGGGTTGGCGCGCTGGTTGGCTGGCGTTACTGGACCAGCCATCAGACAGAGTCCGCACGCTCTGCTTCTCTGGCTTATCAAAATACGGTGACTGCGGTTAGCGCGGGTAAACCGGATAGCATTCCTGCTGCAGAGAAATTTGCCGCAGAGAACAAAAATACTTACGGCGCGTTAGCTTCACTGGAACTGGCGCAACAGTTTGTTGACCAAAATGAACTAGAGAAAGCTGCAAGCCAATTGCAACAAGGCTTAGCTGCGACCAGCGATGAAAATCTCAAAGCGGTGATTAACCTGCGTCTGGCTCGTGTTCAGGTTCAGCTTAAACAGGCTGATACCGCGCTGAAAACGCTCGACACCATTAAGGGTGAAGGGTGGACGGCCATTGTTGCCGATCTGCGCGGTGAAGCGTTGCTGAGCAAAGGCGATAAACAAGGCGCGCGTAGCGCATGGGAAGCGGGCGTGAAAAGCGATGCCTCTCCTGCTCTGAGCGAAATGATGCAGATGAAAATCAATAATTTGTCCATCTGAGAGGGACCCGATGCAATTGCGTAAATTACTTCTGCCAGGGCTGCTTTCTGTTACCCTATTGAGCGGCTGTTCACTGTTTAGTGGCGAAGAAGATGTCGTTAAGATGTCCCCATTACCGGTGGTTGAAAACCAGTTTACTCCGTCCACTGCATGGAGCACCTCTGTAGGCAACGGTATTGGTGATTTCTATTCCAATCTTCATCCTGCGCTGGCGGATAATGTTGTCTATGCAGCTTCACGCGCCGGTGTCGTGAAAGCGTTGAATGCAGACGACGGTAAAGAAGTCTGGTCTGTTAATCTGGGTGAGAAAGACGGCTGGTTCTCCCGTGCATCAGCACAGCTTTCTGGCGGTGTCACCGTGTCCGGCGGGCATGTTTATATCGGCAGTGAGAAAGCGCAGGTTTATGCGCTGAACACCAGCGACGGTACCACCGCATGGCAGACGAAAGTTGCCGGGGAAGCGCTGTCTCGTCCGGTTGTTAGCGATGGCATGGTGTTGATCCACACCAGTAACGGCCAACTGCAAGCCTTGAACGAAGCTGACGGCGCCATCAAATGGACCGTTAACCTCGATATGCCTTCTCTGTCACTGCGCGGAGAATCTGCGCCAGCGACCGCTTTTGGCGCTGCCATTGTCGGTGGCGATAATGGTCGCGTAAGCGCCGTGCTGATGCAGCAGGGCCAGATGATTTGGCAGCAACGCATTTCGCAGGCGACAGGTCCAACGGAAATCGATCGTCTGAGCGACGTTGATACCACACCGGTTATCGTCAATGGCGTTGTTTACGCGCTGGCTTATAATGGTAACCTGACGGCGCTGGATCTGCGTAGCGGTCAGATCATGTGGAAACGTGAACTGGGCTCGGTGAATGATTTTATCGTCGACGGTAACCGTATCTACCTGGTTGACCAGAACGACCGCGTACTGGCGCTGACCACCGACGGCGGCGTGACGCTGTGGACGCAAAGCGATCTGCTGCACCGTCTGCTGACGTCCCCGGTATTGTATAACGGCAATCTGGTTGTGGGTGATAGCGAAGGCTACCTGCACTGGATCAACGTTGACGATGGCCGTTTTGTTGCCCAGCAGAAAGTTGACAGCTCTGGTTTCCTGACTGAGCCGGTCTCTGCTGATGGTAAACTGCTGATCCAGGCGAAAGACGGTACGCTGTACTCTATTACGCGTTAATCGTCCCGGCCGCTCGCTTTGAAAAACGGCTCCTGGTGCAGGGGCCGTTTTACTGTTTTTAACAACGGCGCAAAATGCGCCCGTTGTCTGATGATTTTTTAAATGAGGCTTTAAACATGGTACCTGTGGTCGCGCTTGTCGGGCGCCCTAACGTTGGCAAATCCACGTTATTTAACCGTCTAACTCGCACCCGAGATGCGCTGGTTGCGGATTTCCCGGGTCTGACTCGTGACCGTAAGTACGGTCGTGCGGAAATTGAAGGCCGCGAGTTTATCTGTATTGATACCGGCGGTATTGATGGCACCGAAGACGGTGTTGAAACCCGTATGGCGGAACAGTCGCTGTTGGCTATTGAAGAAGCGGACGTTGTGCTGTTCATGGTGGATGCGCGTGCTGGCCTGATGCCTGCAGATGAAGCTATTGCGAAGCATCTGCGTTCACGCCAGAAACCGACGTTCCTGGTCGCCAACAAAACTGACGGACTCGATCCTGACCAGGCGGTTGTTGATTTTTACTCACTGGGGTTGGGCGAAATTTATCCGATCGCGGCGTCTCATGGTCGTGGCGTTCTTAGCCTGCTGGAACATGTTCTGCTGCCGTGGATGGATGACGTTGCTCCGCAGGAAGAAGTGGACGAAGACGCGGAATATTGGGCGCAACTGGAAGCCAAAGAAAACGGCGAAGAAGAGCCTGAAGACGATTTCAACCCGCAGGATCTGCCGATCAAACTGGCGATTGTTGGTCGTCCGAACGTAGGTAAGTCCACGCTTACTAACCGTATTCTCGGCGAAGATCGTGTGGTGGTTTACGACATGCCGGGGACCACGCGTGACAGTATTTATATCCCAATGCAGCGTGATGAACGCGAATATGTGCTCATCGATACCGCAGGCGTGCGCAAGCGCGGCAAAATTACCGAAGCGGTAGAAAAATTTTCAGTTATCAAAACGCTGCAGGCGATTGAAGACGCCAACGTGGTGATGCTGGTGATTGACGCGCGCGAAGGTATTTCCGATCAGGACCTGTCGCTGCTGGGCTTTATCCTCAATAGTGGACGCTCACTCGTTATCGTAGTCAATAAGTGGGATGGCCTGACACAGGAAGTGAAAGAGCAGGTCAAAGAGACGCTGGACTTCCGTCTGGGCTTTATTGATTTTGCGCGCGTACACTTTATCTCTGCGCTGCACGGCAGCGGTGTCGGTAATCTGTTTGAATCGGTCCGTGAAGCGTACGACAGCTCCACCCGCCGCGTTAGCACCGCGATGCTGACTCGCATCATGACCATGGCGGTAGAAGATCATCAGCCGCCGCTGGTGCGTGGTCGTCGCGTTAAGCTGAAATATGCTCACGCCGGTGGTTATAACCCGCCAATCGTGGTGATCCACGGCAATCAGGTTAAAGACCTGCCGGATTCGTACAAGCGCTATCTGATGAACTATTTCCGTAAATCTTTGAACGTGATGGGGACGCCGATCCGCATTCAGTTTAAAGAAGGAGAAAACCCGTTTGCTAACAAACGCAATACGTTGACTCCCACTCAGATGCGTAAACGTAAGCGTTTGATTAAGCATATTAAAAAAAGCAAGTGATCGTTGCTTGATGCTGATAAAAACCCGCGCTTGTCGCGGGTTTTTTTCGTTAATTCATCGCCAGCCTCAACCCGTGCGATGTCAATTACTATTCGTTTTTTACCAAGTTTAAATCTAAGAAAGTAGACATTTGTCGAGTTTTCATCTTAAAGTCCGGGGTCTGGTACTAGACAAAACTAGTCTTAGGTTATCAAATGGTTAAATAAATTTTCGCCGCATGTAAAAAATCGGTCAGATACGTAACTGACTGGCGTACATCGCGGTGTCTACACGCACGACGACATAACTTTCGGGAGAATTATGCAATCCTCTGTTAATCAAAAAGAAAGTCGAACTTTCTTCGGCCATCCTTATCCGCTCGGCTCACTGTTCTTCACAGAGATGTGGGAGCGTTTCTCGTTTTATGGCATTCGCCCGTTACTGATCCTGTTTATGGCGGCTACCGTTTATGACGGCGGCATGGGGCTGGCGCGTGAAAACGCCTCGGCGATCGTGGGTATCTTTGCCGGTACAATGTACCTCGCCGCGCTGCCGGGCGGCTGGTTGGCGGATAACTGGCTCGGTCAGCAAAAAGCAGTGTGGTACGGTTCCATTCTGATTGCGCTCGGCCATCTGTCGATTGCGCTCTCGGCCATCATGGGGAACAACCTGTTTTTTATCGGCCTGATGTTTATCGTGCTCGGCTCCGGTCTGTTTAAGACCTGTATTTCGGTCATGGTAGGCACGCTGTATAAAAAAGGCGATGCGCGCCGCGACGGCGGTTTCTCGCTGTTCTACATGGGCATCAACATGGGGTCGTTCATCGCGCCGCTGATCTCCGGCTGGCTGATTAAAACCCACGGCTGGCACTGGGGTTTTGGTATTGGTGGCATCGGGATGCTGGTCGCGCTGATTATTTTCCGTGTTTTTGCCGTTCCGTCGATGAAGCGCTACGATAGCGAAGTCGGTCTGGATTCCACCTGGAATAGTCCTGTTGTGAAACGTAACGGCGTGGGCGCGTGGCTGCTGGCGCTGGCCGTCGGCGTGGTGGTTATCGTTACGCTGATTGCGCAGGGCGTGATTGTGATAAACCCGGTCGCGGTTGCCAGCATGCTGGTGTACGTGATCGCCGCATCCGTTGCTCTCTACTTCATCTACCTGTTTATCTTTGCTGGTCTGAATCGTAAAGAGCGCGCCAGACTGCTGGTTTGTTTTATCCTGCTGGTCTCCGCCGCGTTCTTCTGGTCGGCGTTTGAGCAAAAACCAACCTCGTTTAACCTGTTCGCCAATGACTACACTAATCGTATGATCGGTGATTTTGAAATCCCGGCGGTTTGGTTCCAGTCAATCAACGCGCTGTTTATCATTCTGCTGGCACCTGTGTTTAGCTGGGCGTGGCCGAAGCTGGCGAGCATGAACATTCGTCCGAGCAGCATCACCAAGTTCGTTATCGGTATTCTGTGTGCGGCGGCAGGTTTTGGTCTGATGATGCTGGCGGCGCAAAACGTGCTGAGCAACGGCGGGGCAGGCGTTTCACCATTCTGGCTGGTGGGCAGTATTCTGATGCTTACGCTTGGCGAACTGTGTCTGAGTCCGATTGGTCTGGCAACCATGACGCTGTTGGCACCGGAAAGAATGCGTGGGCAGATGATGGGTCTGTGGTTCTGCGCCAGTGCGCTGGGTAACCTGGCCGCGGGTCTGATTGGTGGTCATGTGAAGGCTGACCAACTGGATATGCTGCCGGATCTCTTCGCGCGCTGTTCGATTGCGCTGCTGATCTGCGCTGCAGTACTGATCGTCCTCATTGTTCCTATTCGTCGCATGCTGGAGAATACGCAAACTAAACCGGTGACCAGCGCCTGATAACACCTCGTTTGTGCCGGGGCAGACGTTGTGTCCCGGCCATTTAATTTTCGAGGTAAGAACATGCTGTTTGGGTTTGTTGGCCTTGGCGCAGTCGTTGAAACGGCATACTTGCCTGCATTACATAACCTCTTTAGTTATTCACTACGCTGAGCGGGTTTTGATGTTCGCTCCACTAAACAGCCTGCAGGCGTGACGCGTTGCACATCCTTCGAAGAACTGCTTACTCAGCCTTTTGATACCTTGTTTATCACGACCTAATCCCTGCATCATCTTGAGTTGTTTGAACAAGTCCAGGCCTTTCCCATCGCATGTACCGTGGTTGAAAATCCACTGGCGATCTGGCTCAACAAATATGCGGGACCTGATGGCGGACAAAAGGTCTGCGGATTTATCTTCGCGACGGGAACATCATCAGCCATGACCGATGCGGTGCGGAAGAAGTGGAGTGCCTGTTAACGTTACAACAGCAGTTACGTGGGCCACATTACGCGCATGGTGTTAAAATAAAAACAAGAATACATTTTCTGTACAAGGACACGATATGTCGATTACATGCCCGGATTGTCATGCAGAGCTGGAGCCACAAAACGGTGTGGCGCACTGCGAGCAGTGTCACAAAGATATTCAGCTGGAAGCGCGTTGTCCGGAATGCCATTTGCCACTGCAAGTGTTAAAAGCCTGCGGCGCGGTGGATTATTTCTGTCAGAATGGCCATGGGCTGATTTCGAAGAAACGCGTGGAGTTTGCGCCGGTTTAATCCGGCTTTTTCTTACGCGTTTTCTTTGCCACCGTTACGCCTTTCACTTCGCTCTCTACCCAACCATCTGACAGTCGGGTGGTGAGCACATCACCGGCCTTCACCTGTTTGGTTTGCTTCAGCACTTTGCCGTCTGTCGCGGTAGTGACGCTATAACCACGTGCCAGCGTGGCCAGCGGACTGACGGCTTCCAGATGCGTGACCGCATTGCCAAAACGTTCTCGCTGCTCGCTGACGCGCGAGCGAATATTTTCCGCCAGCCGGTATTCCAGTTGTTGAATACGTGTTTGCGTGCGGTGGATACGCGGCTGCAGGTTTTGCTGATTCAGACGCTGTAGTATGCGCTGTTGACGCTGATTCGCCTGTTTGATCTTATTCTCAAGTGCGAAGTTCATTCTCTGACGCAGTCGTTCCAGCACGGTCTGCTGGCGGGCCAGACGCAACTGCGGATGCTGTTGTTGCAGGCGGTGAAAAAGCTGGGTAAATCGACGAGTTCGGTTGGCAAGATAGTAGTCCATCGCCATCTCCAGACGCTGCTGACCATGCTGAATTTGACGCAGCAGTTCAAGTTGGTTGCGGCTGACAATCTCCGCCGCGGCTGATGGCGTGGGCGCTCGCAGATCGCCGACAAAATCGGCAATAGTGACGTCAGTTTCGTGGCCGACGGCGCTGACTACTGGAATGTTGCTGGCAAAGATCGCTCGCGCTACACGTTCGTCGTTAAAGCTCCATAAATCTTCCAGCGAGCCGCCGCCGCGTCCGACGATTAATACGTCGCATTCGTTGCGGGCATTCGCCAGCTCAATGGCGCGTACAATTTGTCCTGGCGCATCATCGCCCTGGACTGCGGTCGGGTAGATAATAACGGGCAGGGAAGGGTCGCGACGCTTCAGGACGTGAAGAATATCGTGCAGTGCAGCCCCGGTTTTAGAGGTGATAACCCCGACGCAGTGGGCCGGTGAGGGCAGTGTTTTTTTGAATTGCTGATCGAACAGCCCTTCAGCCTGCAGTTTGGCCTTCAGTTGCTCATATTTTTGCTGCAACAAGCCTTCGCCAGCTGGCTGCATGCTCTCGACGATTATCTGGTAGTCCCCACGCGGCTCATACAATGTAATGTTGGCGCGTACCAGTACCTGTTGCCCGTGCTGTGGGCGGAACGTTACCCGGCGGTTGCTGTTGCGAAACATCGCGCAGCGAACCTGAGCGGTGTCATCTTTGAGCGTGAAATACCAGTGACCCGAGGACGGCTGAGTGAAATTGGATATTTCACCGCTGATCCATACTTGCCCCATTTCCTGCTCAAGCAGCAAACGAACCGTCTGATTCAGGCGGCTTACGGTAAAAATTGAGGTGGTCTGAGAGGATAACATGTGAGCGGGATCAAATTCTAAATCAGCAGGTTATTCAGTCGAAAGTAACATGCCCACAGAGGAGCGCAAGGTTTTTTTGCAAAAAAGTGTGGATGCAATCGGTTACGCTCTGTATAATGCCGCGGCAATATTTAATAACCTCCCAGGTGAGATATTGCCCATGCTACGTATCGCAAAAGAAGCCCTGACGTTTGACGACGTCCTCCTCGTTCCCGCTCATTCTACCGTTCTGCCGAATACTGCTGACCTCAGCACCCAGTTGACGAAAACCATTCGCCTGAACATTCCTATGCTCTCCGCAGCAATGGACACCGTGACGGAAGCGCGCCTGGCAATTGCTCTGGCCCAGGAAGGCGGCATCGGTTTTATCCACAAAAACATGTCCATCGAGCGCCAGGCGGAAGAAGTTCGCCGCGTGAAGAAACACGAATCTGGCGTGGTAACTGACCCACAGACCGTACTGCCAACCACCACGCTGCGCGAAGTGAAAGAACTGACCGAGCGTAACGGTTTTGCAGGCTACCCGGTTGTGACGGAAGATAACGAACTGGTCGGCATCATCACCGGTCGCGACGTACGTTTTGTGACCGATCTCAGCCAGCCAGTGAGCGTTTACATGACCCCGAAAGAGCGTCTGGTGACCGTTCGCGAAGGTGAAGCGCGTGATGTTGTTTTTGCCAAAATGCACGAAAAACGCGTTGAAAAAGCGTTGGTTGTTGATGACAGCTTCCACCTGCTCGGCATGATCACGGTTAAAGATTTCCAGAAAGCAGAACGTAAACCTAACGCCTGTAAAGACGAGCATGGTCGTCTGCGCGTTGGCGCTGCTGTCGGCGCGGGTGCTGGTAACGAAGAGCGTGTTGACGCGCTGGTTGCCGCGGGCGTTGACGTACTGCTGATTGACTCCTCTCACGGTCACTCTGAAGGTGTATTGCAGCGTATTCGTGAAACTCGCGCTAAATATCCGGATCTGCAGATCATCGGCGGTAACGTTGCAACGGGCGCAGGCGCTCGCGCACTGGCGGAAGCCGGCTGCAGCGCGGTTAAAGTCGGTATCGGCCCTGGCTCCATCTGTACGACTCGTATCGTGACCGGCGTAGGTGTACCGCAGATCACCGCTGTTTCTGACGCCGTTGAAGCGCTGGAAGGCACCGGTATTCCGGTTATCGCCGATGGCGGTATTCGCTTCTCCGGCGACATCGCGAAAGCAATCGCTGCCGGTGCTGCTGCAGTGATGGTTGGTTCCATGCTGGCGGGTACCGAAGAATCCCCGGGCGAAATCGAACTGTACCAGGGCCGTTCTTACAAATCATACCGCGGTATGGGCTCTCTGGGTGCGATGTCCAAAGGCTCCTCCGACCGTTACTTCCAGAGCGATAACGCTGCTGACAAACTGGTCCCGGAAGGTATCGAAGGCCGTGTAGCGTATAAAGGCCGCCTGAAAGAGATCATCCACCAGCAGATGGGTGGCCTGCGCTCCTGTATGGGCCTGACCGGCTGTGGTACTATCGACGCGCTGCGCACTCAAGCAGAGTTTGTACGCATCAGCGGTGCGGGTATTCAGGAAAGTCACGTTCACGATGTGACCATCACCAAAGAGTCCCCTAACTACCGCATGGGCTCCTGATAAGTTTCCGCGCCCGGCTATATGCCGGGCGAATTTGTTTCACTTGCCTCGGAATTAGCGTCAATGACAGACAATATTCATAAACATCGCATTCTCATCCTCGATTTCGGCTCGCAGTATACTCAGTTGGTTGCACGTCGCGTACGTGAACTGGGCGTCTACTGTGAACTGTGGGCATGGGATGTTACGGAAGCACAAATTCGCGAATTCAACCCAAGCGGTATCATTCTTTCCGGTGGTCCGGAAAGCACCACCGAAGCAAACAGCCCGCGCGCGCCAGAATACGTTTTCAATGCCGGTGTGCCGGTATTCGGCGTCTGCTACGGCATGCAGACTATGGCAATGCAGCTCGGTGGTCATGTTGAAGGATCTAACGAACGTGAATTCGGCTATGCACAGGTAGAGGTTCAGACCGACAGCGCGCTGGTGCGTGGTATTGAAGACTCCCTGACCGCCGATGGCAAACCGCTGCTGGACGTATGGATGAGTCATGGCGATAAAGTGACCGCTATCCCGGAAGGTTTCGTTACTGTCGCCAGTACCGACAACTGCCCGTTCGCCATTATGGCGCACGAAGAAAAACGCTTCTACGGCGTGCAGTTCCACCCGGAAGTGACCCACACCAGTCAGGGCATGCGTATGCTGGAGCGCTTTGTGCGCGATATCTGCCAGTGTGAAGCGCTATGGACACCGGCAAAAATTATCGATGACGCCGTTGCCCGCATTCGCGAGCAGGTTGGCAATGATAAAGTGATCCTCGGCCTGTCCGGTGGCGTGGACTCCTCCGTGACTGCGATGCTGCTGCACCGTGCGATCGGTAAAAACCTGACCTGTGTGTTCGTTGACAACGGTCTGCTGCGCCTGAACGAAGCCCAGCAGGTAATGGATATGTTTGGTGACCATTTTGGACTGAACATCGTTCACGTTGAAGGCGAACAGCGTTTCCTGGACGCGCTGAAAGGTGAGAACGATCCGGAAGCGAAACGTAAGATCATCGGCCGCGTATTCGTTGAAGTGTTCGACGAAGAAGCGCTGAAACTGGAAGATGTGAAATGGCTGGCGCAGGGTACTATCTACCCTGACGTGATTGAATCCGCGGCTTCCGCCACCGGTAAAGCGCACGTCATTAAATCTCACCATAACGTCGGCGGCCTGCCGAAAGAGATGAAGATGGGTCTGGTTGAACCGCTACGTGAGCTGTTCAAAGACGAAGTGCGTAAGATTGGTCTGGAGCTGGGCCTGCCATACGACATGCTGTACCGTCACCCGTTCCCGGGGCCGGGTCTCGGCGTGCGTGTACTGGGCGAAGTGAAGAAAGAGTACTGCGACCTGCTGCGTCGTGCGGATGCTATCTTCATTGAAGAATTGCACAAAGCTGACCTGTACAACAAAGTCAGTCAGGCGTTCACCGTGTTCCTGCCGGTGCGTTCCGTTGGCGTCATGGGCGATGGCCGTAAGTACGACTGGGTTGTTTCCCTGCGTGCTGTTGAGACCATCGACTTTATGACCGCCCACTGGGCGCATCTGCCGTATGACTTCTTAGGCCGAGTCTCTAACCGCATCATCAACGAAGTTAACGGTATTTCCCGCGTGGTGTATGACATCAGCGGTAAGCCGCCAGCTACCATTGAGTGGGAATAATATCTCTCTCCGTTAGCGGTTTTTGAACGGTAATATGTCAAACCCTCTTTAACAGAGGGTTTTTTATTGCGCTCACACCGGAGAACAACTTATTAATCAACTAACTGTAGCTGGGGAGGAGATTGGGGTGACACATTCTCCACGCGGATATCCATCTGCGGATACGGCAGGGCAATATGGTTGGCGTCCAGGGCTTCTTTAATGTTTTCCAGCAGATCGTAATAGGTATTCCAGTATTCGATGTTGGGTACCCATACGCGGACGTAAAAATTCAATGCTGAAGCGCCCAGTTCGCCCAGACGAACGGTTACTCCACGTTGCTTATCGATGCGGCTATCCTGCTCGATAATCTGGTTAATCACGCGCTTAACATCTGCTATCCGGGTCTGATAGCCCACGCCAATCACCAGATCGATCCGACGAAAAGGGTGGCGGGAATAGTTAATGATATTGTCAGCGATGATCTTACCGTTTGGAATGACCACTTCTTTACTGTCGGCGGTGAGCAGGGTGGTGGAGAAAATATGCACCTTTTCCACCGTTCCGGTGACTGCGCCAATTTGTACCACTTCTCCGGCGCGGAAAGGACGCAGGGAGACCAATAGTACGCCAGCGGCAAAGTTGGAAAGCGATCCTTGTAGCGCGAGCCCAATGGCCAACCCGGCGGCACCAATGACGGCAATAATGGAGGATGTTTCGATACCGACGCGACCCAACGCGGCAACAACGGCGAAAGCGAGGGTAATGTAACGTACCAGCGCGGTGAAGAACTGGATAATGGTTCGGTCAACTTTACGTTTTAACAGTAACTTTTCCAGACCACTGGAGAGCAGGCGAGAGACAAATTTACCGACAAGCAGTAAAATTACGGCGGCAACGATATTCCACCCGAATTGAATAACCGCATCGCTGTGTCCAGCGATCCATTCAAGACCGCTGCTTATTTTCGGAAATAACGAAAAACCACTCATGGTATAACCCTGTAGAATTTAAAATGGTAATGATTCAAATAAGCATTTAATTCCATACATAATATTAATGCTTTCATCTGTGATATTTTTTGGCGATATTAATTGACGTCTATTTGAACACGGTGTGTTTTTTTATACCCAGTCAATCGGAACGTAAAAATCAGCGCGAATGGTGCGGTGAAGTGGGATTAAAAGATTGTGCATTTGTGCGAAAACACGGTTTATCATCCGATAACTCCGTGCGAGTGGTGGGTAAGGCAGCGTTTTGTTTCATCACTTAAATCCCTTACCGGATGGTTAAATGTCAGGCGATTAGCCATCCGGTAAGGAATCTTAATGCTGAGATACTACAGGCGCGAGCGATCAGCGCACGTCGGTTTGAGCAGGAGATGCCTGTTGCGGCTGGGTGATCTGCTGAGATTCTTTTTTGTTCTGGTGGTGCTGCCACGCACCTATAGCGGAGTAGACGAAGCGTCCGAAGAAGAAGAGAAAGCTGATAAGCAGTACGATCCGGATCATGCGACTATTAAATCGATGTCGTTTGCGTAGGCTGGTAACCTGGCTCACAAAAGGTTCCTTGTAGTGTACCCAACTGAGGGCGATATTCACATTAAGGCATACTGTGGGGCAATGGTCAATTTTTCGTTATGTAAAATTGCTTCAGTTGTTTCATCCTCATATGTTATGAAAATTAATATTATTATTTGCATTAATAATGAATTAACGATAAGAAACGATGAAAAGAGTAATAATTGATTAATGAGAGTCTTTTTTTTGATATATGTCAAACGTCACTGTTTGATGATAACTAAAATCGATGAGACATCGTAATGTATTTAACTTTATCGTTTAGAGTCAGGTGGGATGCCTGTCTGAATACCCCCTGCAGGATGTGCGGGATTCTACTGAGCATCTATGAAACTCAAAAAACATTATATTGGTATGAGAGATAGATGGTGGGCGTTACCTCTCATCTTACCATCTTTGCTGTTGCCTATATTGAGCACTGCTAATACCTATGCCCATATTAGTTCTGGGACCGTAATTCTTTTCTACATGCCTTTGGCGTTGATGATTAGCCTGATGCTATTTTTTGGCTGGGCGGCATTGCCGGGAATTATCATTTCCATTATCTGCTACAAATATCCGCAGGTTGGGTTATTTGAAACGCTCTCAATAATTTCGCACTTTATTGTTACGATAGTGCTGAGCTGGGGAGGGTATAAAGTATTTGCTCCCCGGCGGAACAACGTATCTCACGGTGACTCTCATCTGATGTTTCAGCGCATGTTTTGGCAGGTCTTCTGCCCGGCGACGCTGTTTCTGATCCTCTTCCAGTTTGCCGCGTTTGTGGGCGTTTATGAGAGTAAATCCGGCATGGTGGGGGTTATGCCCTTTAATACTGGCACGCTGATCAACTATCAGGCCATGCTCGTCGGGAATTTGGTTGGGGTTCCTTTGTGCTACTTTATTATTCGCACGATCCGCAACCCTTTGCATGTCAGAGGCTATTTTTCTCAATTAAAGCAGCAGTTTGATAACAAAGTTACCAAAACCGAGTTTGCGATCTGGCTGATTATATTGGCTGTACTTATGGCATTACTGTGTATGCCGTTAAATGAACAAAGCTCAATATTTAGCACAAATTATACGCTGTCGCTGTTGCTACCCGTCATGCTCTGGGGAGCAATGCGTTACGGCTACAGATTTATTTCGCTGATATGGTCTGTCGTACTTATTACCGCAATTCATTATTACCAGCGTTATATGCCCTGGTATTCTGGCTACGATACCCAGCTTGCCATTACCTCGTCGAGTTATCTTGTTTTCTCCTTCATCGTGAACTTCATTGCCGTACTGGCAACGCGCCAACGCTTTGTTACCCGGCGCAATCATCGTCTGGCATTCTTTGATCCGATGGTGCATCTGCCAAATTTGCGCGCATTGAACCGGGATTTGAAAAAAACGCCATGGTCAGTACTCTGCTTTTTGCGTGTTCCGGGCATGGAGTTACTGGTAAAAAATTACGGCATTATGCTGCGTATCCAGTACAAGCAAAAACTCTCACAGTGGATAACGCCACAGTTGGAACAGGATGAGCATGTCTATCAGCTATCGGGTAATGACTTAGTTTTGCGTTTTAACACCGAGTCTCATCAGGAGCGCATTGAGGCCCTGGACAGGCATATCAAGCAGTTCCGTTTTATTTGGGATGGCATGCCTTTACAGCCGCAGGTGGGGATCAGTTTTTGCTATGTCCGTTCTCCTGTTAACCATATCTATCTGTTACTGGGTGAGTTAAGCACCATTGCCGAACTTTCTCTGGCGACCAATGCGCCAGAGAACTTGCAGCGCCGGGGCGTAATGCACTTGCAACGTGATCTGAAAGATAAGGTTGCGATGATGAATCGTCTACAGCAGGCGCTGGAGCACAATCGTTTTTTCCTGATGGCGCAGCCGATTTCTGGCGTACGCGGCGATGTTTATCATGAAATCCTGCTACGTCTTGAGGGGGATGACGGTGAAACCGTCGCCCCTGATTGCTTCTTGCCGGTCGCGCATGAGTTTGGCTTGTCGTCCAGTATTGATCTATGGGTGATTGAAAATACGCTGAAGTTTATGGCGCAGAATCGGGAAAAAATGCCCGCCCGTCGGTTTGCCATTAACTTGTCACCCACGTCGATATGTCGCGCCCGACTTCCGCATGACATCAACCAGCTACTGGTTAAGTACAAGGTTGAAGCATGGCAGTTGATCTTTGAAGTTACGGAAAGCAACGCCTTAACCAATGCGGAACAGGCACAGGCAACGTTACTGCAGCTGCAATCTATGGGCTGTCAGATTGCGATTGATGATTTTGGCACCGGATACGCCAGCTATGCGCGGCTGAAGAATGTGAATGCCGATATCCTGAAAATTGACGGCAGCTTTATACGCAATATCGTTTCGAACAGCCTCGACTACCAAATTGTGGCTTCTATTTGCCATCTAGCGCGGATGAAAAGAATGCAGGTGGTTGCAGAGTATGTTGAAAGTGAAGAAATACGCAGTGCGGTAATTTCGCTGGGAATTGATTACATGCAGGGATATTTGATTGGAAAACCCCTGCCATTGCATGAAACGCTGGAAGAACAGGCGCCAGTTGAACTGGCACCTGCTGAGAGTTTATGCGGCGATATCGGGTGAGCTTTCTTCTTCAATTTTGAGACGCCAGCCGGTTACGCCCTCCCAGTATTGCTGCTCTTTTTCCAGATCGAGCAACACCAGCGCATTTTGGCTAAACCAGTCATGCGGGAAGCGTAAGGTCCAGTGGTTGTCGTCGGTTATCAGAGTCAGGGATGGCGGCGTAGTAGTCGCCTGGCGCTGATTATTCAGCAGCACGCCCAGGCGCAACAACTGAATTAACGGCAGAAACTGTTTTTTCTTGAACAACGTAAAGCGAGGCAAGTCATCCAGTTTCACCGCTTTGCGATGATAACGAACTAATGTTGCCATCATCAGCTGTTGTTCCTGATTGAACCCCGGTAAATCGCTGTTTTGTAAGATATAAGCAGAGTGGCGATGTAAACCGCTGTGGTTGATGTTCAGCCCAACCTCATGCAGCATCGCTGCCCAGCGCAGTAACGCTTCCAGTTGAGGATTGGCCAGTTTTGGCTGCTGCGTATGCCACTGGTCGTACATTTTCATCGTCGTTTCCAGCACGCGCCGGGCCTGTTCGCTGTCGATGTTGTACTGATTCGCCAGACTGCTGGCGGTACGGCTGCGAACGTCCTGGTGGCGAAAACGTCCTTCCATCTCATACAGCACGCCTTCGCGTAGCGCGCCATCAGAAAGGCGAAGTTCGCGGATCGCCAGTGCGTCAAAAACGCCGCACAGAATCGCGAGCCCGGGAACAAATACCGCCTTTCGCTCCTCTGACAGCCCCGGCAGGCTGAGCGCATCAAATGAGGCATGCTTCAGCACTTCAGATGTCAGTTTGTCCAGGCGTTCGGGGGTGATAAAACCGTCTTTTTCACCCATCTCCAGCAGCACTTCGTGTGCCGCTTTAATCGTGCCTGACGCGCCCATTGCGACATTCCAGCCCTGAATGCGAAACTGCCACGTTAAGGTTTCGAGCTTCTGCGCTGCTGCCATGCGGGCACGCTGAAAGTTTTCCCGGTTGATGACACCGCCTGGGAAATACATCTGGGCAAAACTGACGCAGCCCATACGGCGGCTTTCGACCAGCCTGGGCTCGAAATCTTCGCCGATCACCAGTTCTGTTGAGCCACCGCCGATATCAATAACCAGCTTGCGGCCTTTTTCCGGCTGGGTGTGTTCCACACCCATAAAAATCAGTCGGGCTTCTTCATTACCGGAAATAATCTCAATCGGGTAGGGGATGACTTTTTCTGCTCGCTTGAGAAAATCGGTCGCATTTAGCGCCTGACGTAAAGTATGGGTTCCCACGATGCATACGCTTGACGGGGGAAAGCCCTGCAGACGTTCGGCAAATAGCGACAGGCAGCTTAATCCGCGTTCCATTGCCTCTTCGCTCAGTTTGTTATCTTCGCCGAGGCCATCCGCCAGGTGAACGCGTTGTTTCAGTCGTCCGATTATCTGCATTGCGCCATCAACCACGCGGGCAATGACCATATGGAAACTGTTTGAACCAAGGTCGACCGCAGCAAATTCTTGCGGCCGTGGAGTCTTGTCGTGTATTGGCATAGCGTTAGTCAGGTTGCTCGAGTGATTTGATGTAATCGTAAATCGCCAATTGTGACTGAACTTTACGGCGGTTTCCGCGCGGTACGTAGCGATTACTGAGTTCTTTATCGATGAAGCGAGCCTTCACCGTGTCGCTGAACAGGATATCGATAATATCCAGCACGCGCTGCTTAAGACGAGGGTCCAACAGCGGAGTGGCGACCTCGATACGATAGTCGATATTGCGGGTCATCCAGTCTGCGGAGGAGAGGTATACCTGCTTATCGCCACCGTTTTCGAAAATATAAACCCGGTCGTGTTCAAGGTAGCGGTCAACAATGCTTATCACGCGAATATTGTCACTGATACCTTCCAGGTTTGGGATCAGAGAACACATACCGCGAATCAACAAATTAACCGGTACGCCTGAGCTTGAGGCCGCATAGAGACGATCAACCAGGCCTTTATCGACAAGGTTATTCAGTTTTAGCGTGATACCAGAAGGCTGGCCTTGCTGTGCATTAGCGATCTCTTTGTCGATCATCGCGTACAGCAGACGGCGTGAGTTCTGCGGAGAAACCAGCAGATAATCGAACGTCACCGGACGATACGGGTTTTCGATGAAGTTGAAAACCCGGCGAACCTCGTTGGTGATGCGCGAATCAGCGGTAAGCAACGAGTAGTCGGTATACAGTCGCGCCGTTTTTTCGTTGAAGTTGCCCGTCCCGATATGCGCATAGCGCACGACTTCATCACCTTCTTTACGTGAGATAAGGAACAGTTTGGCATGAATTTTCAGACCCGGCGCAGAGAAGATAACGTGAACGCCCGCTTCGGTAAGACGTTTGGCCCAATGGATATTGGCTTCTTCATCAAAGCGCGCCTGTAATTCCACGACCACGGTCACTTTTTTACTGTTATGCGCGGCATGGATCATCGCGTCAATGATGCGCGAGTCTTTTGCTACACGGTAGATATTGATCTTTATCGCCAGTACGCTTGGGTCGAAGGAGGCCTGACGCAATAGTTCGAGAACATGCTCAAAGGTGTGATATGGGTAATACAGCAGTACATCGCGTTCACGGATTGCATCAAATCCGTTACGGAATTTCTCGTTGTCGAACCAGATGTGGCGCAGACGTGGCAGCGGTTTATTTACCAGGTTGGCTTTGCCAACGTTGGGGAAGTTAATAAAGTCTTTGAAGTTATGGTAACGCCCGCCGGGCACAATCGAATCGTAGCGAGAAATCGTCAGTTTTTCACGCAGTACCTCAACCAGCGCATTGGGCATGTCGCGCTGATAGACGAAGCGTACAGGCTCTGCGGTCAGACGCTGTTTCAGGCTGGATGACATCAGCTCCATCAGGCTCGATTCCATCTCGTGCACCAAATCGTATTCAGCGTCACGGGTCATTTTCATCGAATAGGCGTTCAGTGCATCGTAATCAAAGAATCCTTTGAAAATGTCGTCAAGGCAGTAACGTAAGATGTTGTCCAGGAGGATCATCGGTTTGCGACGGCGCGGAGTTTCCGGCGGCAGATTCACAAAACGGGGAACCTTATCAGAAGGGATTTCCAGCAGCGCGTAGCGGATTGTATCGCCACGGATAATTTCCACCGCCAGATAGGTGTAGTCATCTTTCAGAAACTGAACTAAATCCGTCTCGCGATTAATCAGAATCGGCGTAATGTGCTGGCGGAGATATTGCTTGAAGTAATGGCGTAACCAGCTCTGTTGATTGGCCGACAGCTGACGTTCGTTGATGAGGAAAATCTGATTGCGCGCCATCTCCAGCAACAACTCGTTGTACAGTCCGTCAAATTCCTGATCGGCTTTTAATACGCGAGCCTGGATTTTGCCCAACAGATGGCGGGAGTGAGAGTTTGAACCCTGTTCTTCGCTAATAATGATTCGGCGCTTCAGTTCGGCAAAGCGAACCTTGTAAAATTCGTCGAGGTTGTTGGAATAGATGCCTAAGAAACGCATCCGTTCGATCAACGGGTTTGATTTATCAGCAGCTTCCTGGAGTACGCGTTCGTTGAACGCTAACCAACTGAGTTCTTTCTCTATGTATAGCTTTTCCTGACCCATTACCACTTTTACTCCGTTTCATTCACGGGACACTACCGATTTATTATGGCGAGCATTGCTCTCAGATGTCCAACTGTGCCAGAAAAATATGACAATAAACCGTCTGATAGCAAAGAGAAAGGGGGAGCATAGATGAATACCGGAGATGTTAACCGGAAAAGGTATTTATGCCTGTAGACCGGAGGGTGAGATCCGGTTTACAGGTTTTTTTATTATTCGTCGGCGGCGTAGCCTTGTGGCGGCAGACGAACGCCGTCCAGCCATGCAGCGTTATCACGCATCTTCAGTCGACCATCGGTAAACCAGCTTACCACCAGCGGATAAATGGTGTGCTCCTGGGCCTGAACCCGTGCCGTGACATCATCTTCGCTGTCGCCTTCAAATACCGGAACCTTGGCCTGGAGAATAACCGGTCCACCGTCCAGTTCATCGGTGACGAAGTGGACGGAGGTCCCATGCTCTTCATCGCCATTTTCCAGCACCTGACGGTGCGTGTGCAGGCCTGGATACTTCGGCAATAAAGACGGGTGGATATTCAGCAATCGTTCAGAATAGTGTGCGACAAACGCCGGGCTGAGGATGCGCATATAACCGGCCAGCACCACCACATCGGGTGCCCAGGCGTCAATCTCTTGCATCAGTTGACGGTCGAAGGCTTCGCGACTGGCAAACTGGGCGGCTTCCAGCGAGTACGCCGGAATATTCGCTTCGCGTGCGCGTTCAAGGCCGAACGCATCGGCCTTGTTACTGAATACTGCACGTATGGTGCCATTGATTTTTTTCTGTTCGCAGGCGTCAATTATCGCCTGCAAATTGCTTCCGTTGCCGGAAATGAGCACCACAATGTTTTTCATTCAATAACCACACGCTGTTCGGAATCAGAAGCTTTGATGATACCGATTTTCCATGCGTTTTCACCTTTCTCATTGAGCAAAGCCAGGGCTTTGTCCACTTCCGGAGCTGGCAGGGCGATAACCATGCCTACGCCGCAGTTAAAGGTGCGATACATCTCATGCTGGCTAACGTTACCCGCCGTTTGCAGCCAGTTGAAGACGGCTGGCCATTGCCATGAAGATTCGTCGATCACGGCCTGCGTGTTGTCTGGCAGAACGCGTGGAATATTTTCCCAGAAACCGCCGCCGGTCAGATGGGCAATGGCATGCACATCAACCTTCTCGATCAGTTCCAGAATGGATTTTACGTAAATGCGGGTCGGGGCCAGCAAGTGATCGGCCAGCGACTTGCCTTCGAGCTCGGTGGTTTCCGGGTCACAACCGCTGACTTCAACAATTTTACGCACCAGAGAGTAGCCGTTGGAATGCGGACCGCTGGAGCCGAGCGCAATCAGTACGTCGCCGTCAGCCACTTTAGAACCGTCGATAATTTCTGATTTTTCGACGACGCCAACACAGAAGCCCGCCACATCGTAATCTTCGCCGTGGTACATCCCCGGCATTTCTGCCGTTTCCCCGCCGACCAGTGCACAGCCAGACTGCAGACAACCTTCGGCAATCCCGTTAATGACGCTGGCTGCGGTATCTACATCCAGTTTGCCGGTCGCATAGTAGTCGAGGAAAAACAGCGGCTCAGCACCCTGAACGACAAGATCGTTCACGCACATAGCGACAAGGTCAATACCGATAGTGTCGTGACGTTTCAGATCCATTGCCAGACGCAGTTTTGTGCCAACGCCATCAGTGCCGGAAACCAGTACCGGTTCACGATATTTTTGCGGCAATGCGCACAGCGCACCGAAGCCACCCAGACCACCCATAACTTCCGGACGACGCGTTTTCTTTACTACGCCTTTGATTCGATCAACCAGAGCATTACCTGCATCAATATCAACACCGGCATCTTTGTAGCTAAGAGAGGTTTTATCGGTCACTGCCTGCTTCCCCACATGTTTACTTGCAGTAAAAGTTAAATTCGGCGCAATTCTAACAGGGAAAGCAAACGTTTGCGAGCCTGCTCTGCATCAAGTTTTATCTGCTGATTTTTTCAGCATTTTACAATCATTTATCTATTTGTTTGAACTGCGCCACGAAAATGAAACCGGGTACAGTCTTGTGCTTGAAACCTGCCAGCCGAATGCACAGTATCGTACTGAAACCGGTTTCTGTTTTCTGTTACGAACCTCATTTATACCCTAAATAATTCGAGTTGCAGGAAGGCGGCGACGCAGCGAATCTCCAGGAGCGTACATAAGTACGTAACTGGAGTGAGCGAGAAAAGCCAACGCACATGCAGCTTGAAGTATGACGGGTATAGAGCGTTTTGCGCAGACTCATCACGATAGGGGAAGGGGATGTCAGGATTTAAAGCAGATTTCATGTGGGGTGGCGCTGTCGCTGCTCATCAACTGGAAGGTGGCTGGCAGGAGGGCGGTAAAGGAATTAGCGTTGCCGATGTCATGACGGCGGGGGCGCATGGTGTGGCGCGTGAAATTACTGACGGTGTCATTGCCGGTAAAAATTACCCTAACCACGATGCCATCGATTTTTATCATCGCTATAAAGACGACATAAAGCTGTTTGCCGAAATGGGGTTTAAATGTTTTCGTACTTCTATTGCCTGGACGCGGATTTTTCCCTTAGGCGACGAAGCGCAACCCAACGAAGCTGGCCTGCAGTTCTATGATGATCTGTTCGACGAATGTCTGAAATATGGCATTGAGCCGGTGATTACGTTGTCGCACTTCGAGATGCCCTACTATCTGGTGACGGAATATGGCGGCTGGCGCAACCGTAAGCTGATCGACTTTTTTGTCCGTTTTGCCCGGGTGGTTTTCACTCGTTACCAGCACAAAGTGAAGTACTGGATGACGTTTAATGAGATTAACAATCAGGCAAATTATCACGAAGACTTCGCGCCCTTTACTAACTCTGGTCTGAAATACCTGCCCGGTGAAGATCGCGAACCGGTCATGTACCAGGCGGCGCACTATGAGCTGGTAGCGAGCGCGCTGGCAGTAAAGGCCGCACGTGAGATAAATCCGGCGCTGCAAATTGGTTGCATGATTGCGATGTGCCCAATTTATCCGCTGACCTGTGCGCCGAATGACATGATGATGGCGATGAACGCCATGCACTGCCGCTACTGGTTCACTGACGTACACGTGCGCGGCAAGTATCCGCAGCATCTGATGAACTATTTCGAACGCCGTGGCTTTTTACTTGATATCACCGAGGAAGATCGCCAGGTACTGACTGAAGGCTGCGTTGATTACATTGGCTTTAGTTATTATATGTCTTTCGCGACGCAGGCTACGGCAGATAATCCACAGCTGGATTACGATGAGTCGAAAAGCCTGGTTTCTAACCCGTACGTGCAGAAGTCGGACTGGGGCTGGCAGATTGATCCGGTCGGTTTGCGCTATTCCCTGAACTGGTTCTGGGATCACTATCAA
The DNA here is from genome assembly GCF_030332265.1 of Citrobacter sp. Cu231. Classification (NCBI taxonomy): domain Bacteria; kingdom Pseudomonadati; phylum Pseudomonadota; class Gammaproteobacteria; order Enterobacterales; family Enterobacteriaceae; genus Citrobacter; species Citrobacter sp. Cu231. The sequence goes on from NZ_JAOWIE010000032.1 coordinate 112,965, forward strand.
CTGCCGCTGTTTATTGTAGAAAACGGCTTTGGTGCGATTGACGTGCAGCAGGCCGACGGCTCGGTGGATGATTCCTATCGTATTGACTATATGGCCGCGCATATCCGCGAAATGAAAAAAGCGGTGGTGGAAGATGGCGTGGATCTGATGGGCTATACCCCGTGGGGCTGTATTGATTTAGTCTCGGCCGGGACGGGGGAGATGAAAAAACGCTACGGTTTTATCTATGTTGATAAAAATAATGACGGGAGTGGGACATTAGCACGCTCGCCGAAGAAATCTTTTTCCTGGTATCGAAACGTCATCCAGAGCAACGCTGAAAATATTTAAAATTCATAGTGTTGACAATAAGCCCCGACCTCAAAGCGGGGCTTGTTTTATACTCATCATCCGGACGCAAACGATTTTGGTTGATCCATATCAAGCGTATGCAGTGTTGCGCCAGAGACGAAAAGCGGTATAATCCGGCGATTTTTTTTGTGGTTGCCACTCGTCTGAGGAAAGGAGAAGAGTATGAAGATCGTGGAAGTCAAACACCCACTCGTCAAACACAAGCTGGGACTGATGCGTGAAAACGACATCAGCACTAAACGCTTTCGTGAACTCGCCTCGGAAGTTGGCAGCCTGCTGACTTATGAAGCAACCGCTGGTCTGGAAACCGAAAAGGTGACCATTGAAGGCTGGAATGGTCCGGTTGAAGTTGACCAAATCAAAGGTAAAAAAATCACCGTTGTGCCAATTCTGCGTGCGGGCCTGGGCATGATGGAAGGCGTACTGGAAAACGTTCCAAGCGCGCGTATCAGCGTGGTAGGTATGTACCGCAATGAAGAGACGCTGGAGCCGGTTCCATACTTCCAGAAGCTGGTTTCTAACATTGATGAGCGTATGGCGCTGATCGTTGACCCGATGCTGGCAACCGGCGGTTCGGTTATCGCTACCATCGACCTGCTGAAAAAAGCAGGCTGCAGCAGCATTAAAGTACTGGTACTGGTTGCCGCGCCGGAAGGTATCGCGGCGCTGGAAAAAGCGCACCCGGATGTCGAGCTGTACACCGCCTCCATCGATCAGGGACTGAACGAGCACGGATACATTATTCCTGGGCTCGGCGATGCCGGCGATAAGATTTTTGGTACCAAGTAAATGAATAAATAAAAAGAAGCCGACTTTAAGAGTCGGCTTTTTTTTGAATAAAACAACCCAATCGCTAATAACAAACAACACTCAGAGGAAAACACTATGACGCGCCGTGCTATCGGGGTGAGTGAAAGACCGCCGCTTTTACAGACAATCCCGCTTAGTTTGCAGCACCTGTTCGCCATGTTTGGCGCAACGGTACTGGTGCCAGTCCTGTTTCATATCAACCCTGCTACCGTTCTGCTGTTTAACGGCATTGGTACGTTACTGTATCTCTTTATTTGTAAAGGTAAAATTCCGGCTTACCTCGGTTCCAGTTTCGCGTTTATTTCCCCGGTTCTGCTGCTGCTGCCGCTAGGGTATGAAGTGGCGCTGGGCGGTTTCATTATGTGTGGCATCCTTTTCTGCCTGGTTTCATTCATTGTTAAGAAAGCCGGTACTGGCTGGCTGGATGTAATGTTCCCGCCTGCGGCTATGGGCGCAATCGTTGCCGTCATCGGTCTGGAGCTGGCAGGGGTCGCTGCGGGCATGGCGGGATTACTGCCTGCTGAAGGACAAGCGCCAGACTCAACAACCATCATCATCTCAATGGTGACGCTGGCGGTGACGGTATTTGGTTCCGTACTGTTCCGTGGCTTTATGGCGATTATCCCGATTTTGATTGGGGTGCTGGCCGGTTACGCGCTCTCCTTCGTGATGGGCGTCGTGGACACCACGCCGATAGCGCAGGCTCACTGGTTTGCTCTGCCAACGTTTTACACACCGCGCTTTGAATGGGTCGCTATTCTGACCATTCTGCCTGCGGCGCTGGTGGTTATTGCTGAACACGTCGGGCACCTGGTGGTAACGGCGAATATCGTAAAAAAAGATTTGATTCGCGATCCAGGCTTGCATCGTTCTATGTTTGCTAACGGCTTGTCGACGGTGATCTCCGGCTTCTTCGGTTCTACGCCGAACACCACGTACGGCGAGAACATCGGCGTTATGGCGATTACCCGCGTTTACAGTACCTGGGTTATTGGTGGCGCGGCGATTTTCGCCATTCTGCTCTCTTGCGTGGGTAAACTGGCTGCGGCGATCCAAATCATTCCACTGCCGGTCATGGGCGGCGTATCTCTGCTGCTGTACGGCGTGATTGGTGCTTCCGGTATTCGCGTGCTAATCGAGTCAAAAGTTGATTACAACAAAGCACAGAACCTGATCCTGACCTCGGTTATTTTGATCATCGGCGTCAGCGGCGCGAAAGTTCACATCGGTGCTGCTGAGCTGAAAGGCATGGCGCTGGCGACTATTGTGGGTGTCTGTCTGAGCCTGATTTTCAAAGTTATCAGCCTGCTGCGTCCGGAAGAAGTGGTGCTTGACGCCAAAGATGCCGACACTGAGCAACAGTAAACCTTTGACCGGGCGGCGACGCTGCCCGGTTCTATCGCGACGCATTTCTGTGTTAAACTCAACGCGATTTTATGAAATCCTGGGTTGAGGTATCTCTGAACACACCGGCACAGCTCTCTTTGCCACTTTATCTGCCTGACGACGAAACTTTCGCAAGTTTCTGGCCGGGGGATAACTCCTCTTTACTGGCTGCACTGCAAAATGTGCTGCGTCAGGAACATAGCGGGTATATTTATCTTTGGTCGCGTGAAGGCGCTGGCCGTAGCCATTTGCTGCATGCAGCCTGTGCGGAACTGTCTGCGCGGGGCGATGCGGTAGGCTATGTGCCGCTTGATAAGCGCACCTGGTTCGTCCCCGAGGTGCTTGACGGTATGGAGCATTTGTCGCTGGTCTGCATCGACAACATCGAATGCGTGGCCGGCGATTCGCTATGGGAAATGGCGATCTTCGATCTCTACAATCGCATCCTGGAGTCGGGGAAAACTCGGCTGCTGATCACCGGTGATCGCCCGCCAAGGCAGCTCAATTTGGGGCTGCCAGATCTCGCTTCGCGCCTGGACTGGGGGCAAATCTATAAGCTACAGCCGCTTTCTGATGAAGATAAACTGCAGGCGTTGCAATTACGCGCCAGGCTACGTGGGTTTGAACTGCCGGAAGATGTGGGACGCTTTCTGCTTAAGCGTTTGGATCGGGAAATGCGTACGCTGTTTATGACGTTGGATCAACTTGATCATGCATCAATCACCGCCCAGCGTAAGCTGACCATTCCGTTCGTAAAAGAGATACTGAAGCTGTAAGCGCCGCAGCCAAAAGACTGCGGCAGGTTTCAGGTTAACCGACGATTTCCAGTACCTGCTCCGGGGGACGTCCAATTCGTGCCTGGCCTTTGGCAACCACAATGGGGCGCTCCATCAGTTTCGGGTTTTCTACCATTGCCTGAATCAGCGCATCTTCACTCAGGTTTTTGTCCGCCAGGTTAAGTGACTTATAGAGATCTTCTTTCTGGCGCATCAGCTCACGCGCGCTGGACATGCCCAGCATCTGCAGAAGTTCACGCAGGGTCGCGGGGTCAGCCGGGGTTTCCAGATATAGCACCACTTCCGGATCCACGCCGTTGGACTTCAGTAATTCCAGTGTTTCACGGCTCTTGGAGCAGTGTGGGTTATGGTAGATTTTAATCGCGTCGGACATTTTTCTTTCCTGTTACATCTTGGTGTACGGTTTAAAGCGTTCTTGCAGCTGGCGTAGCTGGTCGATACGGGCATCGTATCTGGCCTGTTGTTGACTGCCCAGTTTCACCTGGGAACTTGCGCTGCTGAGCATCGAAATCGCCTGATCCAGACGTCCGGCGAGGGCATACCCTTCCGCGCGCGCCGCCAGCTCCTGATCGCGGTTGTTCAGGCTAGCTTCCGTTTGCGCTAACAGATCCCAACCGTTAGGGTCATCCTTATGGTTAAATGTATAGCGATTCAGGATGGTTGCCGCTTCTTTGGCTTGTCCGCCCTGTAGATACGCATTCGCCAGGTTAAGCTGCAGTACCGGGTTGGTTCGCAGGTCACGGGCGTTTTTCAGCCGGTTAATGGCGTCGCTGGTTTTCTTCTGGCCGAGATCGATATCCGTTGCCAGGTCGAGATACCAGGCATTGTTTGCATCCGCCGCCAGCAGCGGTTGCAGCGCTTTACGCGCCTCGTCATATTTGCTGGCTTCCATCGCCTGCAATGCACGCCCATACTGGGCGGCACGTTGTTCACGTACGTTGCCTTTCGACCAGTTACTCAGCAGGTCATCGGTCAACTGGTTACGACCCGAGTTGTACATGCCCAATGTTCGCGCCTTAGCAAGATAAAAATCTTCCGATGATTGGACGACAACCGGACGCATCTGGTTGGCGCGGTTACGGGCATCCGCCAGACGGCTTTCAGGCAGGGGGTGAGTCAGCAAAATTTCCGGCGGACGCGAAGAGTAACGGGCCTGATCGAGCAGTTTTTCGAGGAACGTTGGCATGGCCTGGGGATCAAAGCCCGAACGTTGCAGTACCTGAATACCGATACGGTCTGCTTCCTGTTCATTTTGTTGCGTAAAGCTAATCATACCCTGACGTGTACCTGCCAGCGTACCGGTCAGCGCAGCCATACCCGCCTGCGGGCTGGCCATCGCCAATAAAATTGAACCTAACGCTCCAACCCACGTTAACGGCGCGCTGCGTTTCTGATCTTCCATTGCACGTGCCAGGTGGCGCTGAGTGACATGGGAGATTTCGTGCGCCATGACCGATGCTAACTGGCTTTCGTTATCGGAATAGCGGAATAGTGCGGAGTGCAGGACAACGTTGCCGCCAAAGAAAGCAAAGGCGTTGATTTCATCGTTGTTAATCAAAAAGAAGGTGAAGGGCGTTTTTACCGAGTCGGCGTGCGAGACCAGACGCATACCCAGAGAATTAATGTATTGGGTCAGCAACGGATCGTTAATTAATGGCGCACTACCGCGCAGCTGGCGTACGTAATAATCGCCCATCTGCATTTCCTGTCCTATGGAAAGCGTACTCCCTGCCGAGGTTCCCATATCAGGCAGGGTGTCCGCGGTGTCTGCAAATGCGGGCGCGACCTGACCGATAGTCAGTGCGGCAATGAGGGTAGCAACCAGGTTTTTTTTCAACTGCCTGAACATAACCTCTGTCCTGTATTCTTTTTTGAGATAGCCATTTGACCAATGCCGTGAAGTATCGTTCACACTCCGCAAGCTTAGGGAGTGTAACTGCGAAACCTGACGATGAACACCCAGGAAAAATGTCTTTTCACTTTGCGTAATCAGCCATAAAAAGCGAAGTCTTTTTTGTGACATTTCGATACAATTCGGGATCGCAATCCCGCTATTGGGTTCATGGAAGGGTTTTATGCTCGAAATGTTGATGCAATGGTATCGTCGCCGCTTTAGCGACCCCGAAGCCATTGCCCTGCTGATTATTCTGGTTGCCGGTTTTGGCATCCTGTTCTTCTTTAGCGGTCTTCTGGCGCCGCTACTGGTCGCCATAGTGCTGGCGTATCTGCTTGAGTGGCCAACGGTGCGGCTGGAGCATATTGGTTGTTCACGACGTTGGGCGACATCGATTGTACTTATTCTGTTTGTCGGTATTTTGCTGCTGATGGCGTTTGTGGTGATGCCCGTTGCGTGGCAGCAGGGGATCTACCTGATCCGCGATATGCCCGGCATGCTCAATAAACTGTCTGATTTTGCCGCTACCTTGCCGCGGCGTTATCCGGCGTTGATGGATGCGGGCATTATTGATGCGATGGCGGAGAATATGCGCTCGCGAATGCTCACCATGGGCGATTCGGTGGTGAAATATTCGCTGGCTTCACTGGTCGGTTTACTAACGCTGGCGGTCTATCTGGTGCTTGTCCCGTTGATGGTGTTCTTCCTGATCAAAGATAAAGGACAAATGCTGAACGCCGTGCGCCGGGTGCTGCCGCGTAATCGCGGGCTGGCGGGGCAGGTGTGGAAAGAGATGAACCAGCAAATCACCAACTATATCCGCGGCAAGGTGTTGGAAATGGTGGTGGTCGGCGTGGCGACCTGGCTCGGCTTCCTGATGTTTGGCCTCAACTATTCGCTGCTGCTGGCGGTGCTGGTCGGATTTTCCGTGCTGATCCCGTATATCGGTGCTTTTGTGGTGACGATTCCGGTGGTCGGTGTGGCGTTGTTCCAGTTCGGGCTTGGTACCGAGTTCTGGAGCTGTTTTGCCGTGTACCTGATTATCCAGGCGCTGGACGGTAATTTGCTGGTGCCGGTGCTGTTCTCTGAAGCGGTAAATTTGCATCCGCTGGTCATTATTCTCTCAGTCGTGATATTCGGCGGCCTGTGGGGCTTTTGGGGCGTATTCTTTGCGATCCCACTGGCGACGTTAATCAAAGCGGTAATGCATGCCTGGCCGGATGGTCAGGCCGTTGACGAACCCTAATCGGCAAGTTCCGGCGGCGCAACGTCGCCGGACCTGAACTTGTCTGACCTCTATCCACTCTTTCTGAATAATCTCCTCTGGTGTCGTTTTTCTCCTTGTTTGCCTTTAACTTGACCAACGTGATGTCTTTTCGTCACGCAAGGAATAAGACCAACAGGAGAACAACATGGGTCATAACACACACACGCAGCAAAAAGTGGGATGGGGCGGTTATCTCGCTTTTTTTATTACAATTGTGCTTTTTTCCGGCATGTTTGCGAAAAGTACCGAATGGTGGCGAGTCTTTGACTTCACCATCCTCAATGGCGCGTTTGGGCAGATCAATGCCGCAGGCGATACGGCAGTCTCTTTTCGCGGAGCAGGGGGAATGGGAGCAAAAGACGGCTTCTTATTCGCACTTGAGCTGGCACCTTCCGTCATTCTTTCTCTCGGCATAATCTCCGTCACTGAAGGGCTGGGCGGTTTGCGCGCGGCGCAACAGTTAATGACGCCTGCCCTGCGCCCGTTACTCGGTATTCCTGGTATTTGCTCGCTGGCGCTGATTGCGAATTTGCAAAATACCGATGCTGCGGCAGGGATGACCAAAGAGATGGCGGAAGAGGGAATTATTACTGAACAGGAACGCGCTATTTTTGCCTGCTGGCAAACCAGCGGCAGCGCGTGTATTACCAACTATTTTTCCTCGGGTGCCGCGCTGTTTACCATGGTGACCGTGCCGGTGATTACGCCGCTGGCGGTGATCCTTGTCTTCAAATTTGTGGGAGCGAATCTGCTGCGTCTGTGGATCGCGCAGCTTGAAAATCGCCGTCTGCAGCGGGAGGTCTGAGATGACAACGCAGGTACGTAAAAACGTCATGGATATGTTTATCGATGGCGCACGGCGCGGGTTTACTATTGCAACTACCAGCCTGTTACCAAACGTGGTGATGGCGTTTGTGATTATTCAGGCGTTGAAGGTGACGGGGTTGCTCGAGATTGTCGGGCGGGTGTGCGAACCGGTTATGGCGCTGTGGGGGTTACCGGGGGAATCTGCCACCGTGCTGCTGGCGGCGGTGATGAGTATGGGAGGCGGTGTCGGCGTTTGCGCCAGTCTGGTTGTCGCTGGTACGCTTTCGGGACATGATGCGACTGTATTGCTACCGGCTATCTACCTGATGGGCAATCCGGTGCAAAATGTGGGACGCTGTCTGGGGACTGCGGGGGTCCATCCTCGTTATTATCCACTGATTATTGCGGTATGCGTCATTAATGCGCTGCTCTCTATTTGGGTTATGCAGGTAATTGCCTGACAAGGAAGGTTATGAACTGTTCAATTCTTAATTTGACGTTGTTCCTGCAGGGACATGTGTACGCGCCGGAAGATTTAGGACGCCAGGATATTCTGGTCTCTGGTACTAAAATTGTTGCCATCGCGCCGTCGATTTCTCCTGAAGACTTTCCCGGTTGCAAGTGCATCCATCTTGATGGTGCGATTGTGTGCCCGGGGTTTATTGATCAGCACGTCCACCTGATTGGCGGCGGCGGGGAAGCGGGGCCGCACACGCGTACGCCGGAAGTGCGCTTGTCACGACTGGTGGAAGCTGGCGTCACTTCGGTGGTGGGATTGCTGGGTACCGATGGCATCACCCGTCACCCGGAATCGCTGCTGGCGAAAACCCGCGCGCTGGAGTTGGAAGGTATCAGCGCATGGATGCTGACCGGGGCCTATTCTCTGCCATCGCCGACCATCACCGGCAGTATCGATCGCGACGTGGCGCTGATCGATAAAGTCATTGGCGTGAAATGCGCGGTTTCTGATCATCGTTCCTCCGCCCCGGACACCTCGGCGCTGGCGAACATGGCGGCGCAGTCACGCGTTGGCGGATTGTTAGGGCGCAAGCCGGGGATCAGTGTTTTCCACATGGGTGACAGCCCGCGCATGCTGGAGCCGTTGTACGACATCCTCGAGTGCTGTGATGTTCCGATCACCAGGCTGTTGCCGACACACGTTAACCGTGCGGAACCGTTGTTCCAGGCGGCGTTAGAGTATGCCCGCCAGGGCGGATTTATCGATATTACCAGCAGCATTGATGAGCCTGTCGATCCGGCCATGGCCATTGCCACGGCGCTGCGCCAGAATGTACCGCTGTCACGCATTACCCTGAGTTCGGACGGCAACGGTAGTCAGCCGGAATTTGATGCGTTGGGTAATCTCACCGGCATTGGTGTCGCAGGGTTTGAATCTCTGGCTGAAACGGTGCGTCAGTTAGTGAAGGTGCATGCCGTCCCGCTGGAACAGGCGCTGTGTCCGCTGACGCGTACGGTCGCAGAATTTTTGGGTCTCGAACATAAGGGGCGTCTGGCGGCGGGATGCGATGCAGACATTCTGGTGCTTAACGATGCGCTGGAGGTTAATCACCTGTGGGCGAAGGGAAAAGTCGTGGTCAGAGAGAAGAAAGCCTGCGTAAAAGGGACGTTTGAATAAACGCTTTTTCCGGCCTATGGGGGGGCGGATCCAGGCCTGATAAGACGCGTAGTGTCGCCATCAGACCTGGATCGGTAAAACGTAAATCAGGCGTTCTCTTTCAGCCAGTTCAGTACCACGTCGTGGTGATTGCTGGTTTTGAAGTCATCGAACACGTGATCAATTTTGCCTTCGGCATCAATCAGGAAACTGATGCGATGGATGCCATCGTAGGTTTTGCCCATAAATGACTTCTCACCCCAGACGCCGAACTGCTCGCAAACCTGATGATCTTCGTCGGACAGAAGCGTGAAGTTAAGGACTTCTTTTTCCGCAAAACGGGAAAGTTTCTCCGATTTATCGGTGCTGATTCCCAGCACTTCAACGCCTGCTTTTTTTAACTCATCCATGTTATCGCGCAGGCCGCAGGCCTGGACGGTACAGCCGGGTGTCATGGCTTTCGGGTAAAAATAAACCAGAACACGCTGTCCCTGGAAGTCGGTTAAATTTACTTGTTCTCCGTCTTGATCCGGCAAGCTAAATTTCGGTGCGATATCACCGGCTTTCAGTGGGTTCATTACTTAACTCCATCCTGTTCATCATGCTGTGAGTAATTGACGACGTTAATACTGCCTTGCGCATTGAGTTCTGTACAGAGTGCTTTAAAGGCATCTTCAATATTTGCCGCATCATGTGACGCAGGACTATGTGCGGTAATTTGAATAAACAACTGCGCCGCCTTTCCGTTTTCCGCCGGTTGTGTGCGTGACACCAGTTCTGCAATATTCATTTGGTGGCTGTCGAACAGGGCGGTGAAGCGTTCAATTAAATGCGGAGAATCGGGAACATCGACCTGCACCCATACCGTGGCGGGCATTGCCGGACGGGGACGCGCGGTCGTGCGTTTCATCACAATCAGTAAATCCAGCTCTGCGCCTTTCAACGGCAAGGTTGATTCAATCAGGGTGATGGCATTCCAGGTGCCAGACAACAGCATGATAAACGTGAACTCGTCACCCAGCATGGCCAGTCGGCTGTCTTCGATATTACAGCCGCAACTGCTGACATGACGAGTGATGGTGTTCACAATTCCCGGGCGGTCGGCACCCAGCGCAGTAATGACCAGATAGTGTTGCGATGACGAAGTCAAACCTGTTCTTCCTTTGAGCGGTGAGGTAATCATAAGGAAAGCATAAAAAAAACATGCATACAACAATCAGAACGGCTCTGGTCGCTTGCTTTTATTGCCGTACCAAACGTACCATTGAGACACTTGTTTGCACAGAGGATGGCCCATGTTCACGGGAAGTATTGTCGCGCTTGTTACGCCGATGGATGAGAAAGGTAAAGTCTGCCGGTCGAGCCTGAAAAAACTGATTGATTATCATGTCGCCAGCGGCACCTCGGCGATCGTTTCGGTTGGCACCACTGGTGAGTCGGCCACCCTGAGTCATGATGAACATGGCGATGTGGTGATGATGACCCTGGAGCTGGCTGACGGGCGTATTCCGGTCATTGCCGGAACCGGCGCCAATGCGACCGCGGAAGCCATTAGTCTGACGCAGCGTTTCAACGACAGCGGAGTTGTCGGCTGCCTGACGGTGACGCCTTACTACAACCGCCCAACCCAGGAAGGTTTGTTCCAGCATTTCAAAGCCATCGCTGAACATACTGACCTGCCGCAAATTCTGTATAATGTGCCGTCCCGTACCGGCTGCGATATGCTGCCGGAAACCGTAGGTCGTCTGGCGAAAGTAAAAAATATTATCGCTATTAAAGAGGCCACGGGGAACTTAAGTCGTGTTCACCAGATCAAAGAGCTGGTTTCAGACGACTTTATTCTGCTTAGCGGTGATGACGCGACCGGACTGGATTTCATGCAGCTCGGTGGTCATGGCGTGATTTCCGTAACGTCTAACGTTGCGGCGCGCGATATGGCTGAAATGTGCAAACTGGCGGCGGCTGGTCATTTTGCTGAAGCACGGGTGATTAACCAGCGTCTGATGCCGTTACACAACAAACTATTTGTCGAACCCAATCCTATCCCCGTGAAATGGGCATGTAAGGAGTTGGGACTTGTGGCGACCGATACGCTGCGTCTGCCGATGACGCCAATCACGGACAATGCTCGTGAAATCGTCAAAGCGGCGCTTAAGCATGCCGGTTTGCTGTAAAGTTTAGGGAGATTTGATGGCTTACTCAGTACAAAAGTCGCGCCTGGCCAAGGTTGCGGGTGTTTCGCTTGTTATGTTGCTCGCGGCCTGTAGTTCTGACTCGCGTTATAAGCGCCAGGTGAGCGGTGATGAATCCTATCTGGAGGCCACACCGCTTGCTGAGCTTCATGCTCCAGCTGGAATGATTCTGCCGGTGATGTCGGGTGATTATAATATCCCGGTAACCAACGGCAGCGGTGCCGTGGGTAAGGCACTGGATATTCGTCCACCGGCTCAGCCGTTAGCGTTAGTCACCGGTGCTCGCACGCAAATCGCAGGCGATACCTCAACGTTGCTGGTTGAAAATGGTCGTGGTAACACGCTGTGGCCGCAGGTTGTGAGTGTCATTCAGTCTAAAAACTACACAATCGCCAAACGAGATGATGCCAGCCAGACGTTAACCACCGACTGGGTCGACTGGAACCGTCTGGATGAAGACGAGCAGTACCGTGGGCGTTATCAAATCTCGGTTAAACCGCAGGGCTATCAGCAAGCGGTAACGGTGAAACTGATTAACCTTGAGCAGGCGGGCAAACCCGTTGCCGATGCGGCATCAATGCAGCGTTACAGCGCTGAGATGATGAACGTTATCTCTGCTGGTCTGGACAAGAACGCCAACGACGCCGCGAATGCTGCGCAGAACCGCTCTGCAGCCACCATGGATGTTCAGAGCGCCGCCGATGACACCGGTTTACCTATGCTGGTGGTACGCGGACCGTTCAACGTGGTGTGGCAGCGTCTGCCGGCAGCGCTTGAGAAAGTGGGGATGAAAGTGACCGACAGCACCCGTTCTCAGGGCAGCATCGCCGTGACCTACAAACCACTGTCTGATAGCAGCTGGCAGGAGCTGGGCGCAAGCGATCCGGGGTTGGTATCCGGCGACTATAAACTGCAGGTCGGTGATTTAGACAACCGTAGTAGCTTGCAGTTTATCGATCCGAAGGGGCATACCCTGACGCAAAGCCAGAACGACGCGCTGGTCGCAGTCTTCCAGGCAGCGTTCAGTAAGTAAAAATGAAGGGCTGGAGTTATCCAGCCCTTTTTTTCTGATATGATACGCAAACGTGTGCGTCGGCAGAAAAACGCAATATTTATCGTTAATTCACACCCAGGAGTAATAAAGATGCAAAAGCAAGCTGAGTTGTATCGTGGTAAAGCGAAGACCGTATACAGCACGGAAAACCCGGACCTGTTGGTGCTCGAATTCCGCAATGATACGTCAGCAGGGGATGGCGCGCGCATTGAACAGTTTGACCGTAAAGGCATGGTGAACAACAAGTTCAACCATTTCATTATGACTAAACTGCAAGAAGCGGGCATTCCTACCCAGATGGAGCGACTGCTTTCTGATACCGAATGTCTGGTGAAAAAACTGGAGATGGTACCGGTTGAATGTGTGGTACGTAACCGCGCGGCAGGCTCACTGGTTAAGCGTTTAGGCGTTGAGGAAGGTATTGAACTGAATCCACCGCTGTTTGATCTGTTCCTGAAAAACGATGCTATGCACGATCCAATGATTAACGATTCCTATTGCGAAACCTTTGGTTGGGTGAGCAAAGAGAATCTGGCGCGTATGAAAGAGCTGACCTACAAAGCCAACGACGTGCTGAAAAAGATGTTTGATGATGCAGGTCTGATTCTGGTCGACTTCAAACTTGAGTTTGGTTTGTATAAAGGCGAAGTGGTCCTGGGCGATGAATTCTCACCGGACGGTAGCCGTCTGTGGGACAAAGAAACGCTGGATAAAATGGACAAAGATCGCTTCCGCCAGAGCCTTGGCGGCCTGATCGAAGCCTATGAAGCCGTCGCGCATCGTCTGGGTGTGAAGTTAGACTAATCCTCCCCTGAGCCGGCGATCGCTCTCCGGCTCATCAATCCCGCCGATTTTGATTACTGTTTCTTATGGTAATCCTGTTCCGAACCGCCTACGATCATCATCATCATAATGAATAAAAAAGTTGAGGTGATTATGCGCTGGCAAGGGCGTCGTGAAAGTGACAATGTGGAAGACAGACGAAACAGCTCTGGCGGCGGCCCCTCTATGGGCGGACCAGGTTTTCGTTTACCCAGTGGTAAAGGCGGTATCATCCTGCTGATTGTGGTGCTTGTCGCAGGTTATTATGGCGTGGATCTTACCGGATTAATGACCGGCCAACCTGTATCCCAACAGCAATCATCACACTCCATCAGCCCCAATGATGATGAAGCGGCAAAATTCACCTCGGTGATTCTGGCCACCACGGAAGATACTTGGGGGCAGCAGTTTGAAAAAATGGGGCGGACCTACCAACAGCCAAAGCTGGTCATGTATCGCGGAGCGACGCGGACCGGTTGTGGCGCGGGCCAGTCCGTAATGGGGCCATTTTATTGCCCGGCGGATGGTACGGTGTATATCGACCTCTCATTCTATGACGATATGAAAAACAAGCTGGGCGCCGATGGTGATTTTGCCCAGGGCTATGTTATCGCGCATGAAGTGGGCCACCACGTACAGAAACTGCTGGGTATTGAACCGAAAGTTCGCCAGATGCAGCAGAACGCCTCACAAGCTGAGGTGAACCGTCTTTCCGTACGTATGGAATTGCAGGCGGACTGCTTTGCTGGCGTCTGGGGCCACAGCATGCAGCAGCAGGGCGTGCTGGAGTCCGGCGACCTGGAAGAGGCGCTGAACGCCGCTCAGGCCATTGGCGACGATCGCCTGCAGCAGCAAGGGCAAGGGCGCGTTGTGCCGGACAGCTTTACCCACGGTACTTCCGAACAGCGTTTTACCTGGTTTAAGCGCGGCTTTGACAGCGGCGATCCGGGACAATGTAATACGTTTGGTAAAGGCATTTAAGATACTGGGGCAGGGATGTCTGATAACACAGCGCTGAGCGCGTTAACCGAACAGATGGCTCGTGAGGGGATCCGTCGTCTGCTGATTATCAGTGGCGAGGAAAACTGGTGTCAGGGGCAGGCGTTATCGCTACGCGACATATTACCCGGCGACTGGTTGTGGGTAGGGGCGAATGCCCCTGCTGAACCAAACTGTACGCCACAGGCGCTGCAAACGTTACTGGGGCGTGAGTTTCGTCATGCTGTTTTCGACGCCGGGCAGGGATTTGACGCTGCAGCATTTGCCGCCTTAAGCGGTACGCTGATCGCCGGGAGCTGGCTGGTGTTGCTGACTCTACCGTGGCATACCTGGCACACGCATCCTGATGCGGACTCACTGCGCTGGAGCGACTGCGCAGAACCCGTCCCAACACCGCACTTTATTGAACACCTCAAAAGAGTGATTTCCCGTGACGGGCAGGCTCTGCATTGGCAGCAACATCAGCCCGCTTTGTGTCCGCACTTTCCTGCTCGTGTCGACTGGCACGCGGCAACCGGTGAACCACAGCCTGAACAGGCGATGATTTTAACGCACTTGTTGGATATGTCTTCCGGCGTGGTGGCCATCACAGCTGCGCGTGGTCGGGGTAAGTCCGCGCTGGCAGGACAGCTGATATCACGCATAAACGGGACGGCGATCGTTACCGCGCCCGCGAAAGCAGCAACAGACGTGCTGGCGCAATTTGCCGCAGAGCGTTATCGCTTTATGGCACCAGATGCGCTGTTAAGCAGTACAGCACGTGCAGACTGGCTGATCGTGGATGAAGCTGCTGCGATCCCCGCGCCGCTGCTGCAACAACTGGTGGCGCGTTTTCCCCGAACGCTGTTAACCACTACGGTACAGGGCTACGAGGGGACCGGCAGGGGCTTTTTGCTCAAATTCTGCGCCCGCTTTCCCAATCTGCGACGCTATGAGTTGCAGCAGCCCGTGCGCTGGGCGCAGGGATGCCCCCTGGAGAAAATCGTCAGCGATGCACTGGTGTTTGACGATGATAACTTCACGCATGTTCCATCGGGGGAGTTGCACTACTCGACATTTGAGCAGCAATCATGGCGTTTTCAACCGGCGCTGCCGCTGGCGGTATATCAGCTGCTTTCCGGGGCGCATTATCGTACCTCACCGCTGGACCTGCGACGCATGATGGACGCGCCGGGGCAGCATTTTCTGCAGGCTTCGGCTGCTGATTCGGTGGCGGGAGCCGTCTGGCTGGTCGATGAAGGGGGATTATCCGCAGAATTAAGCCAGGCCGTCTGGGCCGGATATCGCAGACCCAGAGGCAATCTGGTTGCGCAGTCGCTGGCGGCGCACGGTAGTGACCCCTTAGCGGCGACGCTTGTCGGGCGGCGGGTCAGTCGAATCGCGGTTCATCCTGCGCGCCAAAGAGAAGGTATTGGGCAACAGCTGATTATGCAGGCTCGGCACTATTGCACGCAGTGTGACTATCTGTCCGTCAGTTTTGGTTATACGGCTGAACTATGGGGTTTCTGGCAGCGCTGTGGTTTTGTGCTGGTGCGGATGGGGAACCATCGCGAAGCCAGCAGCGGTTGTTATACCGCCATGGCGTTGCTGCCCATCAGCGAAGCGGGCAGGCGCCTTGCCGGGCGAGAGCATCAGCGTTTGCGTCGGGATGCGGAAATCCTGGCGCAGTGGAACGATGAGCACATCCCGCTTACTCCGCTGAAAGAGACTACGCTTAATGAGGATGACTGGGATGAGCTGGCTGGGTTTGCCTTCGCGCATCGACCACTATTGACATCACTGGGCTGTCTGAGTCGTCTGCTTGAGCACAGCGAGTTACCCCTTCCGGCATTGCGCGGACGTATACAGGCTCAACGCAGCGACGCCGAATTGTGCCAACAACTGAAGGTCTCAGGCCGTAAAGCGCTGCTGGTCGTTCAGCGCGCTGAAGCGGCACAGGCCTTAAATCAGCTGGATGCTGAGCGTGCACAGCGGCTACATAATCGCATTATGCAATGGCAATTTTTTCACTAACATCTTCAATTTCCTGGCATGGTCATTGCGGTTAAGCGGCGTAGAATGATTCTCATCAGTTAAGGAGATCGCCATGAAACATGACCATTTTGTTGTTCAAAGTCCCGATAAACCCGCTCAACAGCTATTGCTGCTGTTTCATGGCGTCGGCGATAACCCGGTTGCCATGGGCGAAATTGGCTCCTGGTTTGCGCCGCTGTTTCCGGATGCGCTAATTGTCAGTATTGGCGGGGCAGAGCCTTACGGTACGACTTCCGGACGTCAGTGGTTTTCGGTACAGGGCGTAACGGAAGATAACCGCCAGGCGCGTATTGACGCGATTATGCCGGTATTTATCGAAACCGTTCGTTACTGGCAGAAGCAAAGCGGCGTTTCACCGCAGGCTACCGCGCTGATTGGTTTTTCTCAGGGTTCGATTATGTCGCTTGAGAGCATCAAAGCCGAGCCGGGGCTGGCGTCGCGGGTCATTGCCTTCAATGGTCGCTATGCTACTTTGCCAGAGACGGCAACCACCGCGACGACGGTGCATTTGATTCACGGCGGTGAAGATCGGGTGATTGAGTTATCTCACGCCGTTGCTGCGCAAGAGGCATTAATTGCTGCGGGTGGAGATGTGACACTGGATATCGTCGAAAACCTGGGGCATGCCATTGATGAACGCAGCATGCAGTTTGCACTCGATCATCTGCGTTTTACCGTACCGAAGCATTACTTTGATGAAGCGCTGAGCGGCGGTAAGCCTCATGATGATGATGTGATTGAGATGATTTAATCCGTAGGCCGGATGGCGATATGAAGTCTCCTCCGGCCTGTGTTGGTTTATTTTTTCGGTTGATCCTTGTTCGGCCAATCGTCATCGTCGTCCCATTTATCGTTAAAGTCGCGATGCGGGGGAAGCTCCGGCTTGTTGGCCAGATATTTCTTTGGATCGACGCGCTTGAGATCTTTAATCACGTTAAGTAGCACGCCTACCAGAAACACTAACACTAAAATCCACCAATATTTAGCTAGCCAGTCCATGCATTTTTCCTCTTGCGGGAGTACTCATCAGGCGACGAGTTGCTCCATGATACGTTGATACATACGGGCAAGCAGTTGCAGGTCGGCGGCATTAACACATTCATTTATTTTATGAATAGTGGCGTTGACCGGCCCAAGTTCGACTACCTGTGCCCCCATGCGGGCAATAAAGCGCCCGTCGGACGTCCCGCCTGTAGTCAGTAACTGCGGTTTAATCTCATTATAGTGCTCAATAGCGTTCACTACTGCATCCACCAGTTTACCGCGTTCGGTCAGGAACGGCTGACCGGAAAGCCACCAGTCGACGGTATAACGCAGCTGATGTTTTTCCAGCAGCGCGTGAACCCGTGCTTTAATCATTTCATCGGTCAGTTCTGTGCTGAAACGGAAGTTGAACTGAATAAACAGTTCGCCGGGGATAACGTTGTTGCTGCCGGTACCTGCCTGAATATTGGCAATCTGCATGCTGGTCGCCGGGAAAAATTCGTTCCCCTGGTCCCACTCAATTGCCACCAGTTCGTTGAGCATTGGTGCTGCGCGGTGTACCGGGTTATCGGCCAGATGAGGGTAGGCTACGTGGCCTTGCACGCCGTGAATGGTCAGGTTGCAGGTCAGTGAACCACGACGTCCATTCTTCACCACGTCGCCAACGATTTCGGTGCTGGACGGTTCGCCGACCAGGCAATAATCCAGTCGTTCGTTACGTGCCATCAGCGCTTCAACCACCTTCACGGTGCCGTTTTTGGCGCTGGCTTCTTCGTCTGAAGTTATCAAAAACGCCAGACGACCCTGATGGTTTGGATGCTGGGCGACAAAACGCTCTGCGGCCACGACCATTGCCGCCAGTGAGCCTTTCATATCGGCAGCGCCACGCCCGAATAACATGCCATCGCGAATGGTCGGCTCGAACGGCGGATTGATCCAGCGATCGACATCGCCGGCAGGCACTACGTCAGTATGACCGGCAAACGCCAGGGTTTCACCTGTACCGCGCCATGCCCAAAAATTCTGTGTGTCACCAAAATCCATACGCTCAACGGTAAAACCTACCGCGCGCAGACGTTCAATCATTAACGCCTGGCACCCGGCATCATCCGGGCTCAGAGAAGGACGGCGAATAAGCTGCTGTGTCAGCTCAATAACCGGGCACGACATAGATTACACCTCATTAAAAAACAGAGTATAACTGGATTCACTGAAACCAAGCAGCATAGGCTTACCCGGCGCGCAGAGCAATGGGCGTTTGATAATTGCTGGCATTTCAATCATCAACTCGGCGGCGGAAGCCGCATCGGTGATTTGACTGCGAGTGGATTCATCCAGTTTACGCCAGGTCGTGCCACGCGTATTGAGCAGTGCCTCCCAACCTAACTCGCTGATAAAAGTGTGTAATAGCGCGTTGTCCAGACCATCGACGCGATAATCATGAAAGCGGTAGTCGACCTCATTTTCTTCCAGCCAGCGTCTGGCTTTTTTAATTGTGTCGCAATTCTTAATACCGTAGAGGGTGATCATTTGAATCCTTATTAACTAATTTTGAATATCTATTCTTGTGCTGATGAATGCAGATAATACATATTGTCATTCAGGCGTTATAGAAAAATATAACATTGTTGAGCAATGGTTAATAATAATTCCTGAAAGTTCCAATAATCTGTACTGAACCACAATTCAGAATTTATCTGTTTGCATCAGTCTGTTTTTCCATCAGAATTGGCAAAGTAGTAGATAGTGTATGAATATTTCAAAATATTGCATTAAGTCACATAAAATTTATGGGTATGG
The DNA here is from genome assembly GCF_030332265.1 of Citrobacter sp. Cu231. Lineage (NCBI taxonomy): Bacteria > Pseudomonadati > Pseudomonadota > Gammaproteobacteria > Enterobacterales > Enterobacteriaceae > Citrobacter > Citrobacter sp. Cu231. The sequence continues at coordinate 131,777 of NZ_JAOWIE010000032.1, forward strand.
CGCATAGTGAATACATAACCCCAAACACGGGAGGATGTAATCACAACCATCGGTTAAATGATCTTCTTTTGATGATGATGTTTTTGTAGAATGCTCATAATAATAAGAGAGGTTGTTATGATTGAACGTGAACTGGGGAACTGGAAAGACTTTATCGAAGTGATGCTTCGTAAATAATTTTCTGGAAGAAATTCATATCCTGCAAGGGATAAAAAAAGGCGACTCAACGTAAGTCGCCTTTTTTGTGTCCGATTATTCCGGGCGCGGTTTCAACGGGAAGCGTCTGCGCACCAGTACAAAGAACAGGGGCACGAAGTAAATCGCCAGGATCGTGGCTGAAATCATCCCACCCATTACGCCAGTCCCCACCGCATGTTGGCCGCCGGAACCTGCGCCGCTGCTAATGGTCATCGGCAAGACTCCGAAGATAAACGCCAGCGACGTCATCAGAATTGGACGCAAGCGCTGGCGGCAGGCATGCAGCGTGGCGTCGAGCAGATCGTGTCCTTTCTCGTTCATCTCATTGGCGAATTCAACAATCAATATCGCATTCTTTGCCGAAAGCCCGATAACGGTGAGTAACCCGACCTGAAAGTACACATCGTTTTCCAGGCCGCGCATCCAGGTGGCGAGTAGCGCGCCAATTACCCCCAGAGGCACAACCAGCATGACGGAGAAGGGAACCGACCAGCTTTCGTACAGGGCAGCCAGACACAGGAATACCACCAACAGAGAAATAGCGTACAGGGCTGGAGCCTGAGAGCCCGACAGTCGTTCCTGATAGGACATTGCCGTCCATTCGAGGCCGAATCCGGTTGGTAACTGATGGACCAGCGATTCCATGATGTCCATCGCTGTACCGGTGCTGACGCCGGGCGCGGCTTCACCGACGATCTCGACGGCGGAGTAGCCGTTATAGCGTTCCAGACGCGGTGAACCGGTTTCCCAACGTGACGTGGCAAAGGCCGAGAAAGGCACCATGCCGCCGCTATTGTTGCGTACGTACCATAGGTTGATGTCGTCCGGGAGCATGCGATATTTTGCCGCCGCCTGCACGTAGACCTTCTTCACGCGGCCCCGGTCCATGAAGTCATTAACGTAACTGGAGCCCCAGGCTGTTTGCATTGTGTCGTTGATATCGTCAATGGAAACGCCCAACGCCTGGGCTTTGCGCTGATCGATATCAATTTGCAGCTGCGGGCTGTCGTCCAGACCGTTGTGACGAACGCGGGTCAGGGACGCGTCTTTCCCGGCCAGTTCAATCAACTTGTCGCGTGCGGCCATTAACGCGTCATGACCGGCACCAGCGTGATCCTGCAGCTCCATATCGAAACCGGCAGAGCTTCCGAGGCCGCTAATCGCCGGAGGACTGCTGGCGAAGACGCGGGCCTCTTTAATCTTATTAAAGGCTTTGGTCGCACGTTCGATAATGGCGAAAGAGGTTCCGGTGATGGCGTCGCGCTCATCCCAGTCTTTTAAACGGACAAACATACGCGCTACGTTTTGACCGTTCCCGCCCGGGCCGGAACCAACCGTGGAAAAGACCGACATAATGTTGTCTTTCTCATGGGTGAAGTAATACTTCTCTACTTCCTCAACCACTTTCAACGTTTGCTGCTGTGTGGAGCCGCTGGGCAACTGTATCGAGGTAGTAAACATGCCGCGATCTTCCAGCGGCAGGAAGGAGGTGGGCAGACGCAGGAACAGGAAGACCATGCCGCCGAGCAGCAGGCCGTAGATCAGGATCCAGCGCAGGCTACGGTGCAAAATTTTGGCGACACCCTTTTCGTAGCGCTCGGCGTTGCGATTAAACATCCGGTTAAACCAGCCAAAGAAACCCGTTTGTCCGTGATGTTCGCCCTTATGCAGTGGTTTGAGCAAGGTGGCACACAGGGCGGGGGTGAGGATCATCGCCACCAGAACGGACAGCACCATCGCGGAGACGATGGTAATCGAGAACTGGCGGTAAATAGCCCCGGTAGTACCACCAAAGAAGGCCATCGGGATGAACACCGCCGACAGTACCATAGCGATGCCGACCAGCGCGCCCTGAATTTGCCCCATCGATTTCCGCGTTGCCTGACGCGGCGTGAGTCCTTCCTCACTCATAATACGCTCGACGTTTTCCACCACCACAATGGCGTCATCGACCAGCAGTCCGATCGCCAGCACCATGGCAAACATCGTCAAGGTGTTAACGCTGTAGCCAAAGGCGTAAAGCACGGAGAAAGTGCCCATTAACACTACCGGAACGGCGATGGTCGGTATAAGCGTGGCACGGAAGTTTTGCAGGAACAGGTACATCACGAGAAATACCAGCGCAATCGCTTCCAGCAGCGTTTTCACCACGTCGATAATTGAGGCTTTAACAAAAGAGGTGGTTTCATACGCCACCTTGTATTCCAGCCCGTGCGGAAAATACTGTGATAGTTCGTCAAGGCGGTTAAGCACCAGCTCTGCCGTTGCCATTTCATTGGCCCCGGAGGCCAGTTTTACCCCCAGACCAGAAGCTGGGTTGCCGTTAAAGCGGCTGAGGTAGTCATACTTTTCTGCACCCATTTCAACTGTTGCTACGTCACCCAGTTTAACTTCAGATCCGTCCTGGTTGACACGAAGTGTAATCGCACGGAATTCATCTGGCGTTTGCAGCAGGGACTGGGCGTTAATCGTCGCATTTAGCGCCTGCTTGTCCACCGAAGGCGTGCCGCCAAGTTGTCCGACGGCAATCTGCGCATTTTGTGACTCGATAGCGTTGGTCACATCTTTGGCAGTCATCTGGAAGCTGTTTAGTTTGGCTGGGTCGAGCCAGATCCGCATGGAATATTGTGAGCCGTAGGCGTCTATATCGCCCACGCCGTTGATGCGGCTGAGCGGGTCCTGAATATTACTGGCGACGTAGTCGGCGATATCCTGCTTATCCATTGAGCCATCGGTGGAGACGAAGGCGATGGTCAGAATATTGGTGTCCCCGGTTTTTCGTACCGTGACCCCCTGATCCTGTACCGCCTGCGGCAGCTTACGCATTGCCGATTGCAACTGGTTTTGCACCTGCTGGACGGCCTCATCAGGATCGGTTCCGGCGACGAAGCTCAGCGTAACTGACGCCTGGCCTGTCCCGCTGCTTTGTGACGACATGTACATCAGATTGTCGAGGCCGGTCATGTTCTGCTCGATAACCTGGGTTACGGTATTTTCCAGCGTTTGCGCAGAGGCACCTGGATAGTTCGCGGTAATCCGCACGTTGGGGGGCGCCAGATCGGGATATTGCTCAACGGGCAGCGAAAAAATAGCCAGGGCTCCTGTCAGGCACAACAGGATAGCTAACACCCAGGCAAAAATGGGGCGATCGATGAAAAAATTCGCCATTAAAAGGGGACCTCGTGTTTCTGCGTATCGTTATAGGTATGACTTGCTTCACTTTAGCGGCAAGGTACGGGTCAAACGTGGAGAAAAAAAGAAGATAATGTAAATTATCATGCCTGTTTACGGCGTACCTTTCGTGCCAACGCCGTCAGGCCCGACGACGCTGTTCGTTTTTTTACGTTAGTCCACCGTCGGATTCTGCCGAACGAAAACTGATGCTCACCAGCGTTCCCCCGCCAGAGGGTTGTGAGAAGGTCAACGTGCCGCTCAGCCTTTCTGCCCGCTCACGCATAATATTTAACCCGTAGTGTCCTGAAGGCTCGTGCGGTTCACCTATGCCGATGCCGTTATCGCGTATATAAACCGTGTGGTTGCCATCCGGCGCGGTGACACAACTGACGGCAATTTCGGTGGCGCTGGCATGCTTAATCGCGTTCAGCACCGCTTCACGGATGATCTGCAGCAGATGCACCTGCATTTGCGCGTCTAGCGCCAACGTAGGTAGTCGGCAATCGAGCGTCAGTTTAGCCGAGGTCTGATTTTGCAGCGTCTCCAGCATTTCATGTAATGCTGAGGGCAGATCGGCCTGCTGTAAGGTCAGGCGGAAGGTGGTGAGCAGTTCGCGTAACTGACGATAGGCATCGTTCAGCGCCTGAGAAAAATCGGCCATAATACTTTGCGCCGGGGCGTTATCTTCCGGGATCGAGCGCTTCAGCAACGTGAGCTGAATGCGTAAATAAGAGAGCACCTGCGCCAGCGAGTCGTGCAGCTCGCGCGCAATCGTCGCCCGCTCCTCCATTAACAACAGCTGCTGAAAATGTTTTTGCGCCTGATTGAAGTACAACCCGCGTCCCAGCATTGAGGAAACGCTATTGAGCAGCGGGATGGAAGCATTCACGTTTGGGCTTTGCCAGTGCAGTTCACCATAAACGGTCTCCTGCATCGTGACCGGCAGGATCTGCATCGGGAGATCGGGGCTTTTCGTCCCTTCGCTGATACGCCAGTTATCGCCGACGGTCAGTTCCAGGAAATACGCGGCGTCATGCTCACGGACAATCTGTAAAATGTGGCGGAAGCAGTACACGTCAATCTGGCTGGTATTCAGCGCCTGAGAACACTGATACAGCACTTCCAGGCGACGATTAGCTTCGTGGAGATCGTGCGTTTTCTCCGCAACGGAGGCTTCCAGTGAGCGGTAAAGCTTATGTAACTCACTCGACATCTGGCTAAAGGTCTTGCCCAGCAACCCCAGTTCGTTGGGCAAACCGGTATCCAGCGACGGGATATCAAACTGACCGTGTTCAATGTGCTGGCTGGCCATCACCAGCTTATTGAGTGGGCGTACCACCTGCTGGCGAATGCGCCGCAAGGTAAAGAAGACGAGAGTGAATATGCCGATTCCGCCTGCCAGTGAAATACCGAAAACTAACATCACTTTGCGTTCGGCATAATGCTGCAACGCCAGCACGAAGAGATCGATTTGATCGACATAGCTATTGATATTGGCCTGGTACCATTTTAAATCGCCATCGATCAGACGGGCGTTCATTTCCAGCCAGTTGGCGTGCAGATGCCCATAGCGGCTTTTTACCGCTTGCGGAACATACCATGCGTTCAGATTTTGTAATGCGGGTGAGTTTAACGCCTGCTGGAAAAGTTGGCGGTGAGCGTTGAGCTGCGGGCTTTGGCTTTGCAGATCGTAACCCAGACGGTAACTTTGCATGCGCAATGAGCCCGCAACGTTGATGGCCTCAGCATCCCGTAAGCTGCTGGTCAGCGTGAGCAGCGCAATACCCGTTGAGAGAATCGACAGCAACACGATGTAGAAAAAAGCTTTAGCCAGACTGGCCGAGACCGGACGCTTTACCGTCACTTGTGCATCCCCACACAATACACGTCGCGCCTTAAAACAGCCTGAACGATGCGGTGTATTTGATAAATGTTAATAAAAACGCCATGAAACTGAATAGTAACTGAAACACAATTTCATATGCGATGAAATAAATTGATCTGCCACAGGTTCTGGATAAATAGTTGCGCTTCCTGGGCAAATGAACATTGCCGCTTCCTTCCGTGTCGGTTAATAACAACACTCATATAAAGAATAAGGTTTTTGCAACCAAAAAAGAAGGAAGCCATGAATCGTTTTGTTATGGTCAATAGCCAGCAGTGCCTGGGATGCCATGCCTGTGAGGTCGCCTGCGTCATGGCTCACAACGGCGAGCAGCATGTCCTGAGCCAACGGCATTTTCAGCCCCGAATTACCGTCATCAAGCATCAGAAGCAGCGCAGTGCGGTAACCTGCCATCACTGTGAAGATGCGCCCTGCGCCCGAAGTTGCCCGAACGGGGCAATCAGCCATGAAAATGACAGCGTCCAGGTTAACCCGCAAAAGTGTATTGGCTGTAAATCGTGCGTTGTGGCCTGTCCTTTCGGCACCATGCAGATCGTACTCACGCCCGTCGCTAAAGGAAAGGTCAAAGCGACCGCGCACAAATGCGATTTGTGTCAGGAGCGTGAACAGGGACCCGCCTGCGTAGAAAACTGTCCGGCGCAGGCGTTACAGCTGGTGACGGAGAATTCGCTGACCGGTCTGTCAAAAGCGCGCAGGTTGCGTACCGCCAGTCTGGAAAGCCAGCCCTGGCATGCCAGCGCTACCGATTTTGTTCCACATGTCATTACCAAACGTGAGCAAATGCAGGCTACGCCTGCGCGTGGCGAACCGGATAAACTACCGATTGAAGCGCGTAAAACAAGTTTTGAAGAGATCTATCTGCCGTTTCGCACAGTACAGGCGGAGCGGGAAGCGTCCCGCTGCCTGAAGTGCGGCGACCACAGTATTTGCGAATGGACTTGTCCGTTGCATAACCATATTCCGCAGTGGATTGAGCTGGTCAAAGCCGGGAACATCGACGCGGCGGTTGAACTTTCTCACCAGACCAACTGCTTACCGGAAGTGACAGGGCGCGTGTGCCCGCAGGATCGGCTCTGTGAAGGCGCCTGTACCGTACGTAACGAGCATGGCGCGGTGACTATCGGTAATATTGAGCGTTACATCTCCGATCGGGCGTTGAGCAAAGGATGGCGACCAGACATAAGCCACGTGCAGAAAGTGGACAAGCGTGTTGCCATCATCGGTGCGGGCCCTGCGGGTCTAGCCTGCGCAGATGTGCTGGCGCGCAGCGGTATCAACACCACCGTGTACGATCGCCACCCTGAAATCGGCGGTTTGCTGACGTTCGGTATTCCGGCCTTCAAACTGGACAAATCGCTGCTGACGCGCCGCCGCGAAATCTTCAGCGCCATGGGTATTCATTTCGAACTGAATTGTGAGGTCGGCAAGGACGTTACGCTGGCCACGTTACTCGAGGATTACGATGCCGTGTTTGTGGGGGTCGGGACTTATCGCTCGATGAAGGCGGATCTGCCGAATGAAGACGCGCCTGGCGTGTATGACGCACTGCCATTCCTGATTGCCAACACCAAACAGGTGATGGGGCTGGATGAGTTGCCTGAAGAGCCGTTTATCGACACCGCCGGGTTGAACGTGGTTGTTCTCGGCGGAGGCGATACGGCCATGGACTGTGTACGTACCGCGCTGCGCCACGGTGCAAGCCAGGTGACCTGCGCCTATCGTCGTGATGAAGCCAACATGCCGGGTTCGAAAAAAGAGGTGAAGAATGCCCGGGAAGAGGGGGCATTCTTTGAATTTAACGTCCAGCCGGTGGAGCTGGTATTGCATGCCGACGGTCGCGTCAGCGGCGTGCGTTTCTTACGTACCCAGCTTGGCGAGCCTGATGCACAGGGGCGGCGTCGCCCGGTCCCCATCGCCGGGAGTGAATTTGTTATGCCCGCAGATGCGGTGATTATGGCGTTTGGTTTTCATCCGCACGGTATGCCGTGGCTTGAGAAGCATGGTGTTAAGGTCGATAGCTGGGGGCGCATTGCCGCCGATGTTGAAAGCGCATACCGTTATCAAACCAGTAACCCGAAAATCTTTGCCGGTGGCGATGCGGTTCGCGGTGCGGATCTGGTGGTGACGGCGATGGCGGAAGGGCGACATGCTGCACAGGGGATCGTTGACTGGCTGGGCGTAAAATCAGCCAAATCTCACTAGCCTGAGCTCAAGACAAACCCGGTTTCACGGCGTAGTATTATTTCTCACTTTTCGTCGTGGAGCCGGTATGTCGCAAAAAATCACCCTCATCAAAGACAAAGTCCTTTCCGATAACTACTTCATCCTGCGCAACATCACCTATGATCTGACCCGTAGCAACGGTGAGGTGATTCGTCATAAACGCGAGGTTTACGATCGCGGCAACGGTGCCACTATCCTGCTGTATAACCCGGAGAAGAAAACGGTGGTGTTAATTCGCCAGTTTCGCGTTGCTACCTGGGTCAATGGTAACGAAGATGGTCACCTGATTGAAGCCTGCGCCGGGCTTCTGGATAACGACGAACCGGAGGCGTGCATTCGCAAAGAGGCCATTGAAGAGACCGGTTTTGAAGTAGGTGAAGTGCGTAAGCTGTTCGAACTGTACATGTCGCCGGGGGGCGTGACGGAGATAATCCACTTTTTCATCGCCCAATACAGCGACAACCAGCGGGCAAACGCGGGCGGCGGTGTGGAGGATGAAGATATCGAGGTTCTGGAGCTGCCGTTTACACAGGCGCTGGAAATGATTAAAACGGGTGAGATCCGTGACGGTAAAACGGTGCTATTACTGAATTATTTGCAGTCGTCGCATCTCATGGACTAATACCGGTATTTATATTTCTTTACAAATTTTCGGCCAATCCGACGATTCTTATTGAGCCACATCAGTCGCGCAAGGAAGATACCGCTTAGGCTGTGTGTTTTGACTTCGGGGTTGTACCGTTCATGCGCTATCGCGTTATTTTACTTTTCCTGCTCGGGTTGTTACCCGTCAGTTTGCTGTGGGCAGCGCCTGCGCAACAGGCGTTTTCTGACTGGCAGGTAACGTGCAATAACCAAAACTTTTGCGTGGCGCGCAATACCGGAGAACATCACGGCCTGGTCATGACTTTAAGCCGTAGCGCTGGGGCACATACCGACGCTGTGTTGCGTATTGAATTGGGTGGACTGGAGTCTTCCAATATCAAAGAGAGCGATATTGCGCCACGTCTGCTGTTGGATGGCGCACCGCTCTCGCTTCGCGGCGAACGCTGGCGTATTACCCCCTGGCAGCTGATGACCGATGATCCGGCCACCATCAGCGCATTTTTACAAACCGTCCAGGACGCGAAGGCGATAACCCTGCAAAAAGGCGCACAAACCTTGTCACTGGTCGGGCTAAAAGCCGCGCTGCTGTTTATCGACGCCCAGCAAAAACGGGTCGGTAACGAAACCGCATGGATCGAAAAAGGCGACGAGCCACCGCTCAGCGTACCACCGGCTCCCGCTTTAAAAGGCGTGGCTGTCATTAACCCAACACCAACGCCTCTCACGCAGCAAGAGCGCAGTGAACTGTTGGACTACGGTAACTGGCGGATCAACGGTATTCGCTGCTCGATCGATCCGCTGCGTCGCGAGATACGCGTGACGGCCTTAACGGATGATAAAGCGCTGATGATGATCGGCTGTGAGGCCGGGGCGTATAACACTATCGATCTGGCGTGGGTGGTTTCACGTACTACGCCATTGACTTCACGTGCGGTACGGCTAAGTCTGCCTTTTAAAACGGATGCAGAAAGTCGCGATATGGAGCTGACCAACGCTACGTTTGACGAGAAATCGCGGGAGCTGGTAACTCTCGCCAAAGGGCGAGGGATGGCAGATTGCGGGATCCAGACTCGCTGGCGCTACGACGGTCAGCGTTTTCGTCTGGTGCGTTATGCCCAGGAGCCAAGCTGCGATAACTGGCATGGGCCAGATGCCTGGCCCACGCTGTGGATCACGCGGTGATGTGTTGATATGGCAGAAATAATTAAAGATTATTACCGTTATGAGCAATAACTTCTTTATACCAGTAAAAAGAGTTTTTACGATAACGCTCCAGTGAACCCCTGCCGGAATTATCTTTGTCTACATAAATCATTCCGTAGCGTTTCTTCATTTCTCCGGTACCAGCAGAAACCAGATCAATGCATCCCCATGGCGTATAGCCGATTAAATCGACGCCATCATCAACCACGGCTTTTTTCATTTCACTGACGTGTGCCGTGAGATAATCAATACGATACTGATCGTCTACGGTTTTGTCATTTTTCAGTGTGTCAATTGCGCCAAAACCATTTTCTACAATAAACATCGGTAACTGGTAATGATCCCAGAACCAGTTAAGTGAATATCGTAGCCCTTGGGCATCGATTTGCCATCCCCAGTCAGATGTCTGAATATAAGGGTTTTTAACTAAATGGTGCGGCTCAACGTAATTAAAATCTGGGTTATCATCTGTGGATTGGGTGACGAAAGACATATAGTAGCTGAAACCAATATAATCTACGCAACCATGCTGCAGAATCTCAAGATCACTCTCAGTTATGTCGAGGGAAAAAATTTTTTTGGCGAAATAATTAACCATATGTTGCGGGTAATGGCCGCGCACATGAACATCGGTGAACCAGTAACGGCGATGCATTGCCTTAATGGACATCATCATGTCTGCTGGCGCACAGGTGAGAGGATAAATCGGGCACATCGCAATCATACAACCAATTTTAAAATCAGGATTAATAATGTGCCCGGCATCTACGGCCATTGCGCTGGCAACCAGTTCATAATGTACGGCCTGATACATTATTTTTTCACGAACGTATTCATTCTCATCATCAGAATAAAGAACCCCGGAATTAGTAAACGGACAAAGGCTTTCATGAAAATTAACCTGATTATTTATCTCGTTAAACGTCATCCAGTATTTTACTTTGGACCGATAGCGAGTAAAAACTGTTTTGGCAAAGCGGGTAAAAAATTCGATCATTTTACGATTACGCCAGCCACCATATTCAGTGACAAGATGGTATGGCATTTCGAAATGAGACAAAGTAATAACCGGTTCGATATTGTATTTCAGGCATTCATCAAACATATCATCATAGAACTGTAATCCAGCTTCATTCGGTTCAATTTCGTCACCGAGAGGGTAGATTCGGGACCAGGCGATGGATGTGCGAAAACATTTGAATCCCATTTCAGCAAATAGTTTAATATCATCTTTGTACCGATGATAAAAATCAACAGCTTGATGGTTTGGGTAGTTTCGTCCCTCCATTACCCCTGCGGTCACTTCGCGTGGAACGCCATATGCCCCTGCAGTCATAACATCGGCAATACTGATTCCTTTTCCGCCTTCATTCCAGCCCCCTTCAAGTTGATGTGCGGCCACGGCGCCCCCCCAAAGGAAATCACTTTTAAAACCAGACATAATATTTCTCCTTAATTAAATTATTACCACCAGACTTCGGCTTGCACACCGGCCATAAATTCATCTTTACTTTTATCATCAAAATTAAAGTTAGAGAGTTCATTGTCCAAAATATTAATATATGTGCCATAGAAACGAATTTCAGGTCTTGAGCCTAAAATACTGGTTCCAACTTTAAAGGCATGGTAAAGGGTCGTTTTATATGCTGATTCATCAAGGGTAATACCTTGTTGAGTTTTATTACGTTGTTTAAACCAGCCTAATTCTACGCCAGTTTGATTCCAGGTATTCCAGATCCATGCTGGACGAATAACCGTACGAATACTATCGAAATCACTGTGTGCGCCGCTTTCATAACTGTATACATCTTCCCCATGAGAATAGACCAAAGCATTGGCCATAATGATATTGTCACCGAGATACATTTCTCCCTGGGAAATCAAACGCCAGGCAATACCGTCGGTATGATCGCCATAGTAGTAACGACCATGAGACATAGTATTGCTTGCATCGGAGAAACTGGCGAAACTACTGGCATAAGAGTTGTTAGCAATTTGCAGAGTAAATTCGTTAAACGCATCACGCTCCATGTTTTGACGAAGTATTGATGTCAACATCCAGCTATCTTTCATTTCAAAGTAGCTACCGTCATTTTCATTGTTTTCCTGTTGATTGGTTTTATTAGGTGAAGAGTATTTGGCCATCAGCGATAACATTCCATTATTCCATAAAGGTATATTCCTGTAGCGCAGATCGACAGAATTGGTATTCATTTGAGTGGTATGTTCAAAATCGCGGGAATAGACATCAACATCATCGCGGCTTAAGGAAACATCGAGCATGCCTGGCCCTAATGCCCAATTTTCAATACCCACTCCAGCGGCGACATCCGCAGTTAATGTTTTCCAGTCAAGCATCTGAATTTCATACTGAGGTAATTTATGCTTGCCCACCCAAAAATCAGCGTCAGGTGCAAAAGGTAAAAAACCACGAGTTGTCAGATAAATATCACTGAATTGCATGATATTTTCATTATCACTGTCGCCAAACCATGCGTCGTTGTATTGTTCACCAACGTTACCATCGTAGGTGACAATCGCATTAGCCGTTTTACCATCCTGATTATAAACGCGTTGATTTAATGTCAGATCGAACCAACCGCTCATTTCGTTACCAAAACGGCCCAACGATCCGGCTGCATAAGTTTCCGGCGAACCGTCATTACCCGTCCCCCATCCGGAGCGAAAATATCCCTGGTAACTAAAACCGATATCATCCTTAATGTACTTGCTGATATCTTTAAGCGTGACGCTTTCAATGGTGGTCTGTTCACCGTTGCTGTCAATAACGGCTATCTGCTGACTACCTTTAACCGTAGCATTCTCCGCGGATTGGGTGAGTTCGCCATTTTCATTCGCTATGTTATCGGCGACGGGGGATGATTTTGATGGTTCAGAAATAGCTGCCTTGCGGTAACCATTTGCTATTATACTGTGCTGCAAAGATGCAACCTTTGATTTGTAATGCCCCAATTCTTCTTTTGTTTTTTGCAGTTCATTCTTGTTTTCTGTCAGCTCTGTTTCAAGAAGTTCCAGCCTTTGTTCAATAGTTAATTTATTTGCCAGTGCGCTAGCAGGGTATAAAGCGAGGCATGCCAATACATATAAAATATTGGTTTTGTATTTATTTAATTGCATATAGAGTATCCTTGATAAGCTAAAATACCTTCCTCTAACTGGTTGCTGAAGGAAAGTAAATCAGGAAAAAAGCTCTTTCCTTAATGCTATTATTTCTTTGACTAAGTCCTGGCAAAGTATCGCATTCATCAAATGATCCTGTGCGTGTACGAGAATTAAATTGACATTTATTTTTCCGCAGCCTTCATCCTGGCTGATTAAAGCCGTTTGTATTTTATGAGCCTGAAGGCTTGCTTCTTCTGAGCTTTTCAGCAATTGCGTTACAGCATCCCAATTTTTTTCACGCGCATACTTCAGCGACTCCATTGCGTCGGAACGAGCTTGTCCGGCATGAATCAATAATTCCATTACTGTTTCTTCATTGGCAAACATAAATAACTCCTGGTTTTTATTTGATAATCTGATGGTTATTCAGCTGTGGTAGCATTCACTTTATTGGAAGCAATAACGAAGGGTAAATAGATCAATGTTGCAACGCCGAGGCAGAGCAAGCCCACGAGTAAAGCCAACCAGTTACCACCTGTTCCAAGAAATGCGATGAGGGGGCCTGGGGTGGTCCACGGCACGGCATAGGCAACCGGGGGAATGATTTTCATCGTGACAAAGAAATAGCCAATCAGCGAGTTAACAATCGGCACCAGAATGAAAGGCACCATCATTATTGGGTTCAATACAATAGGTAAGCCAAACATGACCGGTTCATTAATATTGAAAATACCGGGTATAAAAGACATCTTGGCCAGATCTCTATATTCAGCGCGACGTGAAGCAATAAAGATCGCCAGTAATAACCCTAAGGTCATACCTGAGCCACCGCAGTTTGCAAATGCATCGTTGATTGATGTCCAGGTTACCGGGTAGGGGGCATCCCAGGTTGCGCCGTGCTGGGCGGCCTAGGAAAGGTTTTCCAGGTTTGCTTCGGAAAAAACCGTTTCACGAATAGCTGATGTTGTATTAGGGCCATGGATCCCGAGAACCCACAGAAAATTTCCGACGGCGCCCAGAACGATGACAGCGAAGATGTTCGTCCCCATATGCTTGAGAGGAGCCTGAATTAACGTATAGATCAGATCGTTGAGCCCATTGGGAGAGATAAGGGAGAGTAAAAAATTCAGTGCTGAAAAAAAGATCATCACAAAGAAAATGGGTAATAACACTTTGAACGATCGTGCAACTGCAGGTGGAACCGCTGCTGGCATGGTGATGGTTATCTTGGGATTTCTTGCCATCCGACAAAAAATTTCACTGGTCAATAACGCCACGATGACTGCAACAAACAGGCCTTGTGCACCTAAAAATTTGGTTGTCAGAAATGCCTGGTTATCGATCATCTGATAGGGAGTATAAACAATGAAAAACGCGCCAATAGCTGTTAATCCACACAGAAGCTCATCCTGTTCGTAGCTGATTGCCATGTTTCTGGCGACGAGAAACGCAATCATGATGGACATGATATTCACGGAGCCATTCATTACTGGGGTAAAGATGGCTTGAGCCTTTTCCAGGTTCGGGAATATGCTGCTAAGATGCAGCAGTCCGGCGATAAAGCCATCGGGTGATAAGATCGCAAAATTTATTAATACAATTAATGAACTTGCCATTATAATTGGAAAGGTATAGACAAACCCATCTCTAACAGCAGCAACGTGCTTTTGTGAATTTAATTTTATTGCTATTGGAACAAGAAAACGTTCCATCCCTCGCTCAAAGGTATTCATTAATCCCATTACGGTCACCTGTAATTGTTAGGTATTTATTTTGGATAGGTCTTTTGGTTCCTGAGTTGGTTATTCTCAGGAGCAGGAATATACTATGCAGTGCGTTGGTTACTTGAGAAGTTTCAGTGCAAACTCCAGAACTGCTTTGCCATTCATTGATCCGTAATCTTTCATATCAATAACCGCGACAGGGATTTTTCCTTGTGCAACCTCTTCAATTTCAGATTTCTGAAAACGAATCTGTGGACCTAATAAGACAACATCGGCTTCATTGTTTTTGATCCGTCCTTTGGCTTCCGCAATAGCCAGAGCATTAATATTAAAATCAGCATTGATAGTTATGGCATGTTCAATCATTCTCTTTACTAACATGCTGGTCGACATTCCCGCGGCACAAACCAATAATATATTTTTCATATAAATCCTCAATTGTTATATTAAATCTGAATGACTACGTTTTAATATTATTTAATCCTTGGGGTGTTTTTTGTTACATTGGTCACAGTCGATATCGATAAATAGGTTCAGTTTGATTAGAAAAAATGAACAACTTTCCATTTTTTCGTTTTCATATAACGTAACCAATTGTTTTTTATGAATGCAAAGAGGTGCTAAAGTGGTATTCCAGAATATTGCAAAAATGCTGAAAGATATCATTAATGGATATTTATATAATGTGGGTGATTTATTGCCGTCAGAAGTCGAATTGGCACAGCGTTTTAATGTTTCACGCAATACCTTACGAAAAGCGCTGAATCTCTTAGAGAGTGAGGGGGTAATTGAACGTAAGCACGGTTCCGGTACCTATGTGAAGAAGAAGATTTTTGTCGCACATGTACATCACATGAACAGTTTTAGTGAGATTGCATATAACAGTGGTAAAGAGGTTGTTAGCCAGATTATGAAGTTTGAACTACAGGTAGCCTCAGGACGTATTGCTAAAGAATTAAATATGGAGCAAAGTGAATCAGTATATTATATAAAACGACTGCGGGTGATTGATAATAAACCAGCGCAATTAGAGGAAACCTGGCTTTCAGTGAGTCGCTTCCCGCAATTAACCATTTCACATATGAGGAATTCCAAATTTACGTATATAGAAAAAGAATGTAATATTAAAATAATTGGCACGTTTGAAACGTTTTCTCCGGTATTTCCAACGGCGGAAATAGCCAGTATTCTTCATACCAGTACCAAAGATCCAATATTGAGAATTCAAACGCAGGCAGTTGATGAAAATTACCAACCAATTGATTATTCTATATTGCATTCAAATATATTTGAGTTTCAGGTGAAATATTTTTTACCACGCCAGAAAGCATGCCAAGACTTAAAATGAAAAACGATGTCTGCATGCCAGAATAAAGGCTATTTTGTTGGTCACTTTAATGAGGGACGTAATGTCCCTCGTATGCGGGTTAAGACGGATGAATTGTTATTTTGTCAGCACCTTATGCGCTTTCTCTACGATGTTGTCCACCGTAAAGCCGAAGAACGGGAACAGCTTGTCTGCCGGCGCCGACTCCCCATAGCCCGTCATACCAACAATCGCCCCTTTCAGCCCAACATATTTGTACCAGTAGTCGGCAATACCGGCTTCTACCGCCACGCGTGCGCTGACGTTTGCCGGCAGGACCGACTCCCGGTACGTCTCATCCTGGGCGTCGAAGATATCGGTTGAAGGTAGAGAAACTACCCGTACGTTACGGCCTTCGCCGGTCAGTTTTTCCGCAGCCAGCAGCGTGATTTCCATTTCTGAACCGGTAGCAATCAGGATAACATCCGGCTTACCGCCGCTATCTTTCAGCACATAGCCGCCGCGGGCAATCTGCTGCACTTGCTCAGGCGTGCGTTCAACCTGCACCAGATTCTGCCTGGAAAGGATCAGCGCCGTAGGGCCGTTATGACGCTCGACTGCCAGCTTCCAACCCACTGCTGCCTCAACCTGATCGCACGGTCGCCAGGTGCTGAAATTCGGCGTCAGTCGCAGGCTGGCGAGCTGTTCGACGGCCTGATGTGTGGGACCATCTTCCCCCAGACCAATCGAGTCGTGGGTATAAACCATGATTTGTCGGGCTTTCATCAGCGCCGCCATGCGTGCGGCATTACGGGCATATTCAACAAACATCAGGAACGTTGCGGTGTATGGTACGAAGCCACCGTGGTGCGCGATACCGTTGGCAATCGCGGTCATACCAAATTCACGCACGCCATAGTGGATGTAGTTTCCTGCATGATCCTCCTTAAGAGAAGTGGAGCCTTTCCAGATGGTCAGGTTGCTGGGCGCAAGATCCGCTGAGCCGCCAAGCAGTTCGGGCAGCATCGGTCCGTAGGCGTTCAGGGTATTTTGCGAGGCCTTACGGGTGGCTATTTTGGCCGGGTTGGCTTGCAGGTCGGTAATATATTTCTGGGTTGTTTCTTCCCATGCTTCCGGCAGTTCTCCGCTCATCCGCCGGGTAAACTCTGCCGCCAGTTCCGGATGCGCTTGTCGATACGCCGCGAATTTCTCATTCCAGTCCTGTTGCGCTTTTTCGCCTTTCTCTCGCGCGTCCCACGCCCGATAAATCTCTTTGGGGACCTCAAAAGCAGGATGATGCCAACCTAATTTCTGTCGGGCCAGCGCCACTTCTTCTTCACCTAACGGCGCACCGTGCGCTTCCTCTTTCCCTGCTTTATTCGGTGATCCAAAACCAATCACCGTGCGGCAGATAATCAGCGACGGCTTGTCGGTAACGCTTTGCGCTTGCTGAATCGCTTTTTTCACCGCTTCAGGATCGTGACCGTCAATATCGTGTATCACATGCCAGTGGTAGGCCTCGAAGCGTTTCGCAGTATCGTCGGTAAACCAGCCGTCGGTTTCGCCATCAATTGAGATGCCGTTGTGATCGTAAAAGCCGATGAGTTTACCAAGTCCCAGCGTGCCCGCCAGCGAACAGACTTCGTGAGAAATCCCCTCCATCAGGCAGCCGTCGCCCATAAAAACCCAGGTGAAATGGTCGACAATCTTATGATCCGGCTGGTTAAACTGCGCCGCCAGCGTGCGTTCGGCAATCGCCATTCCGACAGCGTTGGCTAAACCCTGGCCCAGCGGCCCGGTGGTGGTTTCCACGCCCGGCGTGTAGCCAAGCTCCGGGTGGCCGGGAGTTTTTGAATGCAGCTGGCGGAAGTTTTTTAATTCTTCCAGCGGCAGGTCATAGCCGGAAAGATGCAGCAGACTGTAAAGCAGCATTGAGGCGTGGCCGTTGGACAAAATAAACCGATCGCGATCGTACCAGTGAGGATCGCTTGGATTATGGCGGAGGAAATCATTCCACAGTACTTCGGCGATATCAGCCATACCCATTGGCGCGCCGGGGTGGCCTGAGTTAGCTTTTTGTACGGCATCCATACTTAGCGCACGAATGGCATTGGCAAGATCTTTACGGGTCATAGGAAATACTCCTTGAAAAGTAAAGCGTTAGAGCGTGTGTTAATTCACACTTTTGGAGAATTTGCAGGCGTTGTCAGCAAAAAGCATAGCAGACAGGCATGGTATTGCTGGCTTAAGCAGGTAACATGGTTGTTATAAATTGATAACAAATTCTTTCTTTGAGTAGTGAGAGTTTGGGGACCTTCAAAGTTTGCGCCGCTGACAGAGGTGATAATGTGCGGCTCAATAGAAGGGTACCTGCGACACTTTTTTGATCGATACGTGAAAGGAACAACAAGATGGATGACCAGTTAAAACAAAGCGCCCTCGATTTCCACGAATTTCCAGTACCAGGCAAAATTCAGGTTTCTCCGACCAAACCGCTTGCCACTCAACGTGATCTTGCGCTGGCCTATTCACCCGGTGTTGCAGCACCGTGTCTGGAAATTGAAAAGGACCCGCTGGCGGCCTACAAATACACCGCGCGCGGCAACCTGGTTGCGGTTATCTCTAACGGTACGGCGGTGCTGGGGCTGGGCAACATTGGCGCGCTGGCTGGCAAGCCGGTGATGGAAGGTAAAGGCGTTCTGTTTAAGAAATTCGCCGGGATTGACGTGTTCGACATCGAAGTAGATGAACTCGATCCGGATAAATTTATCAACGTGGTCGCGGCCCTGGAGCCCACGTTTGGCGGCATTAACCTCGAAGATATTAAAGCGCCAGAATGCTTCTACATTGAGCAAAAGCTGCGTGAGCGCATGAATATTCCGGTCTTCCACGACGATCAGCACGGCACGGCAATCATCAGTACCGCCGCCATTCTTAACGGTCTGCGGGTGGTTGAGAAAAATATCTCTGATGTGCGCATGGTGGTGTCCGGCGCAGGTGCGGCAGCGATTGCCTGTATGAACCTGCTGGTGGCGCTGGGGATGCAGAAACACAACATTGTGGTTTGCGACTCCAAGGGCGTGATTTACAAAGACCGCGAACCGAACATGGCGGAAACCAAAGCGGCTTACGCGGTGGTGGATGACGGTAAGCGCACGTTGGACGACGTGATTGATGGCGCAGACATTTTCCTTGGCTGTTCCGGCCCGAAAGTGCTGACGCAGGAAATGGTCAAGAAGATGGCGCGTGCGCCAATGATTCTGGCGCTGGCGAACCCGGAACCGGAAATCCTGCCGCCGCTGGCAAAAGAGGTGCGTTCCGACGCCATCATTTGCACCGGTCGTTCCGACTACCCGAACCAGGTTAACAACGTTCTGTGCTTCCCGTTCATCTTCCGCGGCGCGCTGGATGTCGGCGCTACTGCTATCAACGAAGAGATGAAACTGGCCGCGGTACACGCCATTGCTGAGCTGGCGCACGCCGAGCAGAGCGAAGTGGTGGCTTCTGCCTATGGCGATCAGGACCTGAGCTTTGGCCCGGAATACATTATTCCTAAGCCGTTCGACCCACGTCTGATCGTCAAAATCGCCCCTGCGGTCGCGAAGGCGGCGATGGACTCCGGTGTGGCAACGCGCCCGATTGGCGACTTTGACGCTTATATCGATAAGCTGACCGAATTCGTCTACAAAACCAACCTGTTTATGAAGCCGATTTTCTCGCTGGCACGCAAAGCGCCGAAGCGCGTGGTGTTGACGGAAGGGGAAGAGGCGCGAGTGCTGCACGCCACTCAAGAATTGATCACTTTAGGTCTGGCGAAGCCGATCCTGATTGGTCGTCCGAGCGTGATCGAAATGCGCATCCAGAAACTGGGTCTGCAGATCAAAGCGGGCGTTGATTTTGAGATCGTCAACAATGAATCCGATCCGCGTTTTAAAGAGTACTGGAGTGAGTATTATCAGATCATGAAGCGTCGTGGGATCACTCAGGAGCAGGCGCAGCGGGCGGTGATTGCTAATACCACGGTGATCGGCGCGATCATGGTGCAGCGCGGTGAAGCGGATGCGATGATCTGCGGCACAATCGGCGACTACCACGAGCACTTCAGCGTGGTAAATGCGGTATTTGGTTACCGTGATGGCGTACATACGGCTGGGGCAATGAACGCCCTGCTGCTGCCAAGCGGTAACACCTTTATCGCCGATACCTACGTCAATGACGATCCTACGCCGGAGCAACTGGCAGAGATCGCTGTGATGGCGGCAGAAACCGTGCGTCGCTTTGGCATCGAGCCGAAGGTGGCACTGCTGTCGCACTCCAATTTTGGTTCATCTGACTGCCCGTCGGCCAGCAAAATGCGTGAGGCGCTGGCGCTGATTAAGGCTCATGCGCCAGAACTGATGATTGACGGTGAAATGCACGGTGACGCCGCGCTGGTGGAAAGTATTCGTAATGACCGGATGCCGGACAGCCCGCTGAAAGGCTCCGCCAATATTCTGGTCATGCCGAATATGGAAGCCGCGCGTATTAGTTACAACTTACTACGAGTTTCAAGTTCAGAAGGCGTAACGGTCGGCCCGGTACTGATGGGCGTAGCGAAACCGGTTCACGTATTAACACCGATTGCTTCTGTTCGTCGTATCGTAAATATGGTGGCGCTGGCGGTCGTAGAAGCGCAAACGCAGCCGCTGTAATTTCACTTTAATTAATTCCGGCGCGGGTTTCTCCCGCGCCTTTTTATTTCCTCTTTCTTAGTGATCCACTTCACCTTTTAAACCTGGTTGCCGAATTTTGTTATTTACTCTGACAAAAAATTGCCACGATGAGGGCAGTTTTAGCGGAGGCGGTGAGCAATGGAAAAAGAACGCATTATTCAGGAGTTTGTGCCGGGGAAACAGGTCACGCTGGCGCATCTCATTGCGCACCCCGGTGAGGAACTAGCGAAAAAGATCGGCGTTCCCGAAGCGGGCGCTATCGGCATCATGACGTTGACGCCAGGCGAAACCGCGATGATTGCAGGTGACTTAGCGATGAAAGCGGCGGATGTACACATCGGCTTTCTCGATAGATTCAGCGGCGCGCTGGTGATCTACGGCTCAGTAGGCGCGGTAGAAGAAGCGTTATTACAGACGGTAAGCGGCCTCGGGCGATTATTAAATTTCACTTTGTGCAATCTGACAAAAAGTTAATCAGAGGCGGCGATGAAACGTATTGCGTTTGTCGGTACGGTGGGGGCAGGGAAAACAACGCTCTTTAACGCGCTACAAGGGAATTATTCCCTCGCCAGAAAAACACAGGCCGTGGAGTTTAATGAAAACGGCGATATCGATACGCCAGGAGAATATTTTAGCCATCCGCGCTGGTATCACGCCTTAATTACCACGCTGCAGGATGTCGATACGTTGATTTATATACATGCGGCAAATGATAAAGAAAGTCGCTTACCTGCCGGGCTGTTGGATATCGGCGCCAGTAAACGACAAATAGCCGTTATCAGCAAAACGGATGTGCCGGATGCCGACGTCGCCGCAACGCGACAACTACTTCGTGGGATGGGGTTTCAGGAGCCAATTTTTGAGCTCAATTGCCACGACCCAAGCAGTGTGCAGCACCTGGTGGATTATCTGACTGAGCTCAGCCAAAAGGAGGAAAGGGCAGGTGAAAAAACTCATCACAGCTAACGATATTCGTGCGGCCCACGCACGCGGCGAACAGGAAATGTCTGTTGTTCTGCGCGCCAGTATCATCACCCCGGAGGCGCGCGAAGTTGCGGCGCTGCTCGGCGTCACTATCACTGAATGCGATGAATCCGCTCCGGCCACTATGTCGGCCACAACCGCAGCGCCTGCTGCGGTGGAGGACGGCAAAACGGAAAGCCAGCGCATTCGTGAAACCATCATTGCGCAATTGCCAGAAGGGCAGTTTACCGAAAGCCTGGTCGCCCAACTGATGGACAAAGTGATGAAGGAAAAGCAGTCGCTGGAACAGGGCGGAATGCAGCCGAGTTTTAAATCGGTGACTGGCAAAGGCGGTGTGAAAGTCATCGACGGCAGCAGCGTGAAGTTTGGTCGTTTTGATGGCGCGCAGCCGCACTGCGTCGGTTTAACCGATCTGGTGACCGACCAGGACGGCAGCAGTATGGCCGCCGGCTTTATGCAGTGGGATAACGCATTTTTCCCATGGACGCTGAACTACGACGAAATCGACATGATTCTGGAAGGCGAGCTGCACGTTCGTCATGAAGGCGAAACCATGATTGCCAAAGCCGGGGACGTGATGTTTATCCCGAAAGGCTCCAGCATCGAATTTGGTACGCCATCAACAGTGAAGTTCCTGTATGTGGCCTGGCCTGCGAACTGGCAGTCCTGCTAAGGCGGATGTATGAAGGATTTCATTACCGAAGCATGGCTCAGAGCGAATCATACGCTCAGCGAAGGGGCTGAAATTCATCTCCCCGCTGATGCTCGCCTGACGCCGTCTGCCCGGGAATTGCTGGAAAGCCGTCGTCTGCGCATTAAGTATATCGACGAGCAGGGAAGCTTGTTTGTTGACGACGAGGAACAGCAGCCGCAGCCGGTACATGGTTTAACCAGCAGCGATACACATCCGCAGGCGACCTGTGAACTGTGTCATCAACCGGTGGCGAAGAAACCTGACACGCTGACGCATCTGACGGCGGACAAAATGGTCGCCAAAAGTGACCCGAGGCTTGGATTTCGCGCCGCGCTGGACAGCACCATTGGTCTGGCCGTGTGGTTGCAAATTGAACTGGCGGAGCCGTGGCAGCCGTGGCTGGCGGATATTCGCTCGCGCCTGGGCAATATTATGCGGGCTGATGCTGTGGATGAACCGCTGGCCGCACAAGCCATTGTTGGTTTAAGCGACGAAGATTTACACCGCCTTTCGCATCAGCCGCTGCGTTACCTGGACCACGATCATCTGGTGCCTGAAGCCAGCCACGGACGTGATTGCGCGTTGCTTAATCTGCTGCGCACTAAAGTCCGCGAAACGGAAACGGTGGCCGCTCAGGTATTTATCACCCGCAGTTTTGAAGTCTTGCGACCGGACATTCTGCAGGCGCTCAACCGTCTTTCCAGTACGGTTTACGTAATGATGATTCTGAGCGTGGCGAAGCATCCGCTAAGCGTCAGCCAAATCCAACAGCGACTGGGGGAGAAGTCATGATCATTGAACGTGCTCGCCAACTCGCCAAACAAACGCCCGCTCGGGTGGTGTTCCCGGATGCGCTGGATGTACGGGTGCTGAAAGCCGCCAATTACCTGCACCAGCACGGTCTGGCACGCCCCATTCTCGTCGCCAGCCCGTTTGCGCTACGCCAGTTTGCGCTCAGCCATCGCGTAGCTATGGATGGTATTCAGGTTATTGATCCACAAAGCAATGTAAAGATCCGTGAAGAGTTTGCCCTGCGTTGGCTAGCCCGCGCGGGCGAAAAAACGCCGCCGGATGCGCGCGAGAAGCTCAACGATCCACTGATGTTTGCCGCCGCGATGGTCAGTGCCGGTAAAGCCGATGTGTGTATTGCAGGCAACTTGTCGTCAACGGCAAACGTGCTGCGTGCAGGATTGCGCATTATTGGATTACAGCCTGGCTGCAAAACGCTGTCGTCAATTTTCCTGATGCTGCCGCAGTATCTCGGGCCGTCATTAGGATTTGCAGACTGTAGCGTTGTGCCGCAGCCCACCGCTGCACAGTTGGCGGACATCGCCATCGCCAGCGCTGAAACCTGGAAGGCGATCACGGGTGAAGAGCCGCGCGTGGCCATGCTGTCGTTTTCCAGCAACGGCAGTGCTCGTCATCCCAATGTTGCTAACGTGCAGCAGGCTACGGAGATCGTTCGTGAGCGTGCCCCACAGCTTACCGTGGATGGGGAACTGCAATTTGATGCCGC
Organism: Citrobacter sp. Cu231; assembly: GCF_030332265.1. Lineage (NCBI taxonomy): Bacteria > Pseudomonadati > Pseudomonadota > Gammaproteobacteria > Enterobacterales > Enterobacteriaceae > Citrobacter > Citrobacter sp. Cu231. The sequence continues at coordinate 155,146 of NZ_JAOWIE010000032.1, forward strand.
TTTTGTGCCGGATGTCGCCGCGCAAAAAGCGCCCGCCAGTCCGTTAAAGGGCAATGCCAATGTGATGGTTTTTCCATCGCTGGAGGCAGGCAATATTGGTTATAAAATCGCCCAGCGTTTGGGAGGGTATCGTGCCGTTGGTCCATTGATTCAGGGCCTTGCAGCACCGCTTCATGACCTCTCTCGTGGCTGTAGCGTACAGGAAATTATCGAACTGGCGTTAGTGGCAGCTGTGCCGCGCCAGACTGACGTGAGCCGTGAAAGCGTCTCGCAAACACTGGTTGAATGAACGGTCCCGTTCTGGACCCCTTTGATTAAGAGGAAAGCATAATGGAAGCATTAGGAATGATTGAAACCCGGGGCCTGGTTGCACTGATTGAGGCTTCTGACGCAATGGTTAAGGCGGCGCGCGTGAAACTGGTTGGCGTGAAGCAGATCGGTGGCGGCCTGTGTACTGCCATGGTTCGTGGTGATGTGGCAGCCTGCAAAGCGGCTACGGATGCTGGTGCTGCTGCCGCGCAGCGTATCGGTGAACTGGTTTCTGTGCACGTTATCCCGCGTCCGCATGGCGATCTGGAAGAAGTGTTCCCGATCAGCTTCAAAGGCGACAGCAACGATATGTAAGTCGTCCAAGTGACGCCACTGGATCGTTGAGAGAAAGCTGGCGTCACCCTCTCTCCTTTTCACATTACCTTCTGCGGAGGGTAGGGGGAGGTTTTACCTGAAATATGCCACGGAGGCGGGTATGAAACTGGCAATCGTCACAGGACAAATTGTTTGTACCGTTCGCCATCAGGGGCTCGCGCACGACAAGTTGCTGATGGTGGAAATGATTGATGCCCAGGGAAATCCCGACGGGCAGTGCGCTGTTGCGATAGACAGCATCGGGGCGGGAACCGGAGAGTGGGTGCTGCTGGTCAGTGGAAGCTCAGCCCGCCAGGCGCACCATAACGACTCATCGCCTGTCGATCTGTGCGTGATTGGCATCGTCGATGAAGTGGTGGCAGGTGGGAAAGTGGTATTTCACAAATAAGGCAGAAAATCATGAATCAACAGGATATTGAACAGGTCGTGAAAGCGGTGCTGCTGAAAATGAAAGACAGCAGTCAGCCCGTCAGTGCCGTTCAAGAAATGGGCGTCTTTGCCTCCCTGGATGACGCAGTAGCGGCAGCAAAAGTGGCTCAGCAGGGGCTGAAAAGCGTCGCTATGCGCCAACTGGCCATTCACGCCATTCGTGAAGCGGGCGAAAAACACGCCAGAGAATTAGCGGAATTTGCCGTCAGTGAAACCGGCATGGGACGCGTTGAAGATAAATTTGCCAAAAACGTGGCGCAGGCTCGTGGCACCCCAGGCGTGGAATGCCTGTCTCCACAGGTATTGACCGGCGATAACGGCCTGACGCTGATTGAAAACGCACCGTGGGGCGTGGTGGCTTCGGTAACGCCGTCCACCAACCCGGCGGCGACCGTCATTAACAACGCCATCAGCCTGATTGCCGCGGGTAACAGCGTCGTCTTTGCGCCGCATCCGGCAGCAAAAGGCGTTTCTCAGCGCGCGATCGGCCTGCTTAACCAGGCGGTAGTCGCCGCGGGTGGTCCGGCTAACCTGCTGGTAACCGTTGCTAATCCGGATATCGAAACCGCACAGCGTCTGTTCAAGTACCCGGGCATCGGACTGCTGGTCGTTACCGGTGGGGAAGCGGTGGTGGAGTCTGCGCGTAAGCATACCAACAAGCGTCTGATTGCCGCAGGTGCCGGTAACCCGCCGGTGGTGGTGGATGAAACGGCCGATCTGACTCGCGCCGCGCAGTCCATCGTCAAAGGCGCATCGTTTGATAACAACATTATCTGTGCCGATGAAAAAGTGTTGATCGTCGTGGATAGCGTTGCTGATGAACTGATGCGTCTGATGGAAGGCCAGCACGCGGTCAAACTGACAACCGCCCAGGCTGAACAGCTACAACCGGTACTACTGAAAAATGTCGATGAGCGCGGTAAAGGCACGGTCAGCCGTGACTGGGTCGGGCGCGACGCGGCAAAAATCGCAGCGGCGATCGGCCTGAACGTTCCGGAGCAAACCCGCTTGTTGTTCGTCGAAACCTCCGCCACGCATCCGTTTGCTGTGACTGAACTGATGATGCCGGTGCTGCCGGTGGTGCGGGTAGCTAACGTTGACGAAGCCATTGCGCTGGCCGTTACGCTCGAAGGTGGTTGTCACCATACGGCGGCGATGCACTCACGCAACATCGACAATATGAACCGTATGGCTAACGCCATCGACACCAGCATTTTCGTCAAGAACGGACCATGCATTGCCGGCCTTGGACTTGGTGGCGAAGGCTGGACGACCATGACCATTACCACGCCAACCGGGGAAGGGGTTACCAGTGCGCGCACTTTTGTACGCCTGCGTCGCTGTGTGCTGGTGGATGCGTTTCGCATCGTATAAGGAGTGAAAAAGATGGCGCATGACGAACAACTGTGGCTCACACCCAGACTGCAAAAAGCGGCATCGCTGTGTAACCAGACGCCTGCCGCAAGCGATTCACCGCTGTGGTTGGGCGTTGATTTGGGAACCTGTGATGTGGTGTCGATGGTTGTCGACAACGAAGGGCAGCCGGTTGCGGTTTGTCTGGACTGGGCCGACGTCGTGCGCGATGGCATCGTCTGGGATTTCTTCGGTGCTGTGACCATTGTTCGTCGCCATCTCGATACGCTCGAACAACAACTGGGTTGCCGCTTTACTCATGCGGCTACCTCATTCCCGCCTGGCACTGACCCGCGTATCTCCATCAACGTGCTGGAGTCCGCCGGGCTTGAGGTGAGCCATGTGCTGGATGAGCCGACCGCCGTGGCAGATTTGCTGGCGCTTGATAACGCCGGAGTCGTCGATATCGGCGGTGGAACGACCGGTATCGCCATTGTGAAACAGGGCAAAGTGACTTACTCCGCTGACGAAGCGACCGGTGGGCACCACATTTCCCTGACGCTCGCCGGGAACCGTCGTATTCAACTGGAAGAAGCCGAGCAGTTCAAACGCAGCAACGGCAAAGAAATCTGGCCGGTGGTTAAGCCGGTTTACGAAAAGATGGCGGAAATTGTCGCCCATCATATTGCCGGACAAGGGATTACGGATTTATGGCTGGCCGGTGGGTCCTGTATGCAGCCGGGGGTTGATGAGCTGTTTCGTAAGCGTTTCCCGGAGCTGCAGGTGCATTTACCGCAGCACAGTCTGTTTATGACCCCGCTGGCGATTGCCAATAGCGGAAAAGTAAAAGCGGAAGGAATCTATGCAAGCTGAATTGCAGACCGCGCTCTTTCAGGCATTCGATGCACTGAATCTGCAACGCGTAAAAACGTTCAGCGTTCCACCGGTCACATTATGCGGACTGGGAGCGCTCAGTACCTGCGGACAGGAAGCGCAAACGCGCGGACTGACGCATATGTTCGTCATGGTTGACAGCTTCCTGCATGAGGCGGGGATGACCGCCGCTCTGGAACGTAGCCTGGCGATGAAAGGCGTGGCAATGACGCTGTGGCCATGTCCGGTCGGCGAACCGTGCATCACGGACGTCTGCGCGGCGGTCGCGCAATTGCGTGAATCGAAGTGCGATGGCGTGGTGGCCTTTGGTGGCGGCTCTGTGCTGGATGCCGCTAAAGCAGTGGCGCTGCTGGTGACCAACCCGACGCAAACGCTAGCTGACATGACGGAGCACAGTGTACTGCGCCCGCGTCTACCGCTGATTGCCGTGCCAACCACCGCCGGGACCGGGTCAGAAACCACCAACGTTACGGTGATTATTGATGCCGCCACCGGACTTAAAAAAGTGCTGGCCCACGCAACCCTTATGCCAGACGTCGCCATTCTGGATGCCGCGGTAACGGAAGGCGTTCCTGCGCACGTGACGGCAATGACTGGCATTGACGCGCTGACCCATGCCGTTGAAGCGTATAGCGCGCTAAACGCGACGCCGTTTACCGACAGCCTGGCGATTGGCGCGATTGCGATGATTGGTAAATCGCTGCCGAAAGCGGTGGGATACGGCCATGATCTGGCGGCGCGGGAAAGCATGTTACTGGCGTCCTGCATGGCGGGAATGGCGTTTTCCAGCGCGGGACTGGGCCTGTGTCACGCGATGGCACACCAGCCGGGCGCTGCGCTGCACATCCCGCACGGACAAGCTAACGCCATGCTGCTGCCCACGGTAATGGGGTTCAACCGCATGGTGTGCCGTGAGCGTTTCAGCCACATCGGACGGGCGTTAACCAACAAGAAGTCGGACGATCGTGATGCCATCAACGCCGTCAGCGAGCTGATTAGCGAAGTGGGCCAGACCAAACGACTCTCTGACGTTGGGGCAAAGCCCGAGCATTACAGCGCATGGGCAAACGCTGCGCTGGAGGATATTTGTATTCGCAGTAATCCACGCACCGCCACGCAGGCCGACATTATCGCGTTGTATGCGGCGGCACAATAAATACACATATGACAGGGAGTGAAGGCTATGGGAATTAACGAAATCATCATGTACATCATGATGTTCTTTATGCTGATTGCTGCCGTGGACAGGATCCTGTCTCAGTTCGGCGGTTCGGCGCGCTTCCTCGGTAAGTTTGGTAAGAGCATTGAGGGATCGGGCGGTCAGTTCGAAGAAGGCTTTATGGCAATGGGCGCGCTGGGCCTGGCGATGGTCGGTATGACCGCGCTGGCGCCGGTACTGGCGCATGTGCTCGGACCGGTAATCATTCCGCTGTACGAAATGCTGGGCGCGAACCCGTCGATGTTTGCCGGAACGCTGCTGGCGTGCGATATGGGCGGCTTCTTCCTGGCGAAAGAACTGGCGGGCGGCGACGTGGCGGCATGGTTGTACTCTGGCCTGATTCTCGGCGCGATGATGGGACCGACACTGGTCTTCTCCATTCCGGTTGCGCTGGGAATTATTGAACCGTCTGACCGTCGTTATCTGGCGCTGGGCGTGCTGGCCGGTATCGTCACCATTCCGATTGGCTGTATTGCGGGTGGTTTGGTTGCGATGTACTCCGGTGTGGAAATAAACGGTCAGCCAGTGGAGTTCACCTTTGCACTGATCCTGATGAACATGATCCCGGTGCTGATCGTGGCCGTGCTGGTGGCGCTGGGACTGAAATTCATCCCGGAAAAAATGATCAACGGCTTCCAGATCTTCGCCAAGTTCCTGGTAGCGCTGATCACCCTCGGTCTGGCGGCGGCAGTCATCAAGTTCCTGCTCGGCTGGGAGCTAATCCCGGGTCTTGATCCTATTTTCATGGCACCGGGCGATAAGCCGGGTGAAGTGATGCGCGCCATCGAAGTTATCGGTTCTATCTCCTGTGTGCTGCTGGGCGCCTACCCGATGGTGCTGCTGCTGACCCGCTGGTTTGAAAAACCGCTGATGAGCGTTGGCAACCTGTTGAAAGTTAATAATATTGCGGCTGCGGGTATGGTAGCAACGCTTGCCAACAACATCCCGATGTTCGGCATGATGAAAAACATGGATACCCGCGGCAAAGTGATCAACTGCGCCTTTGCAGTCTCTGCGGCCTTCGCCCTGGGTGACCACTTAGGCTTCGCCGCTGCCAACATGAACGCCATGATCTTCCCGATGATTGTCGGCAAGCTGGTCGGCGGCGTGACGGCGATTGGCGTGGCTATGCTGTTAGTACCGAAAGACGAAGATGTTCCGGCTCCAGCAGAAACCAATCCGGAGGCGCAATCGTGAATACCCGCCAGCTACTCAGCGTCGGTATCGATATCGGCACCACCACCACTCAGGTAATTTTCTCGCGCCTTGAGCTGGTCAATCGTGCGGCAGTGTCGCAGGTGCCGCGTTACGAATTCATCAAACGCGAAATTAGCTGGCAAAGCCCGGTGTTCTTTACACCCGTTGATAAGCAGGGTGGGTTGAAAGAGGCCGAACTGAAAGCTCTGATCCTCGCCCAGTATCAGGCGGCGGGGATTGCCCCAGAGACCGTCGATTCCGGTGCGATCATCATTACCGGGGAAAGCGCCAAAACCCGCAATGCACGACCTGCGGTGATGACGCTCTCCCAGTCGCTGGGTGACTTCGTGGTGGCAAGCGCTGGTCCACATCTGGAATCGGTGATTGCCGGTCACGGCGCGGGAGCGCAAACCCTGTCCGAACAGAAATTGTGCCGCGTACTGAATATCGACATCGGCGGCGGTACGTCGAACTACGTCTTGTTCGACGCGGGAAAAGTCAGCGGCTCGGCCTGCCTGAACGTCGGCGGACGGCTACTGGAAACAGACGGTCAAGGGCGCGTGGTGCATGCGCATCAGCCAGGACAGATGATTGTTGATGACGTATTTGGTCCAGGCACTGATGCCCGAACCCTCAATGCGGCGCAGCTTGTTCTGGTGGCCCGGCGGATGGCTGCGCTGATTGTGGAGGTGATTGACGGCACGCTGTCACCGCTGGCGCAGGCGCTGATGCAAACCGGTCTGTTACCGGTTGGCGTGAAACCTGAAGTGATTACGTTGTCCGGTGGGGTGGGCGAGTGCTACCGCAACCAACCTGCCGATCCGTTCTGTTTTTCCGACATTGGGCCGCTGTTAGCAACGGCGCTGCATGAACATCCGCGCCTGCGTGAGATGAACGTGCAGTTTCCGGCGCAAACCGTGCGCGCCACGGTGATTGGCGCCGGGGCGCATACGCTGTCGCTTTCGGGCAGCACTATCTGGCTGGAGGGTGTGGCGCTTCCGCTGCGCAATCTGCCAGTGGCGATTCCGGTTGATGAGGCTGATCTGGTGGCCGCCTGGCAACAGGCGCTAATGCAGCTCGATCTGGACCCGCAAACGGACGCCTACGTGCTGGCGCTGCCCGGTTCGCTACCGGTGCGCTACGCCGCGCTGTTAACGGTGATTGATGCGCTGCTGGCCTTTGTCGCGCGCTATCCGAATCCGCATCCCCTGCTGGTGGTAGCCGAGCAGGATTTTGGTAAAGCCCTGGGCATGCTTTTACGCCCACAGTTACAGCAACACCCGCTGGCGGTCATCGATGAGGTGGTTGTCCGGGCGGGGGACTATATCGACATTGGTACGCCTCTTTTTGGCGGATCGGTTGTGCCGGTGACGGTGAAATCACTCGCATTTCCTTCCTGAGGGAACGACTTATGAAACTAAAGACCACATTGTTCGGCAATGTTTATCAGTTTAAGGATGTTAAAGAGGTGCTGGCAAAAGCCAACGAACTGCGTTCGGGGGATGTGCTGGCAGGTGTGGCAGCAACCAGTTCGCAAGAGCGCGTGGCGGCCAAGCAGGTGCTGTCGGAAATGACGGTAGCGGATATTCGCAACAACCCGGTGATTTCCTATGAAGAGGACTGCGTGACGCGTCTTATTCAGGATGACGTCAACGAAACGGCCTATAACCGCATCAAGAACTGGAGTATCAGCGAGCTGCGCGAGTATGTGCTGAGCGATGAAACCTCCGTGGATGACATTGCGTTTACGCGCAAAGGGTTAACGTCGGAAGTGGTCGCCGCGGTAGCAAAAATCTGCTCTAACGCGGACCTGATCTACGGCGGTAAGAAAATGCCGGTGATCAAAAAGGCCAACACTACCATCGGTCTGCCGGGCACCTTCAGTTGCCGTTTACAGCCTAACGACACCCGTGATGATGTGCAGAGTATTGCCGCACAAATCTACGAAGGGCTGTCCTTTGGTGCGGGCGATGCGGTAATTGGCGTCAACCCGGTAACGGATGACGTGGAAAACTTAAGCCGTGTGCTCGATACCGTGTATGGCGTTATCGACAAGTTTAATATTCCAACTCAGGGCTGCGTACTGGCACACGTTACCACCCAGATCGAAGCGATTCGTCGTGGCGCGCCGGGTGGGTTGATTTTCCAGAGTATCTGCGGCAGTGAGAAAGGCTTAAAAGAATTTGGCGTTGAGCTGGCGATGCTGGATGAGGCGCGTGCAGTGGGCGCGGAATTTAACCGCATAGCCGGGGAAAACTGCCTGTACTTCGAAACAGGACAAGGCTCCGCGCTCTCTGCGGGCGCTAACTTCGGCGCCGATCAGGTGACGATGGAAGCGCGTAACTACGGGCTGGCGCGTCACTACGATCCGTTCCTCGTGAACACCGTGGTGGGCTTTATCGGGCCGGAGTATCTCTACAACGACCGCCAGATTATTCGCGCGGGCTTAGAAGATCACTTTATGGGCAAGCTGAGCGGCATCTCAATGGGCTGTGACTGCTGCTACACCAACCACGCGGATGCTGACCAGAACCTCAACGAAAACCTGATGATTCTGCTCGCCACCGCTGGCTGCAACTACATCATGGGCATGCCGCTCGGCGACGACATCATGCTCAACTATCAGACCACCGCATTCCACGATACCGCGACCGTGCGCCAGTTGCTGAACCTGCGTCCGTCGCCGGAGTTTGAACGCTGGCTGGAAACCATGGGCATTATGGCAAACGGTCGCCTGACCAAACGGGCGGGCGATCCGTCACTGTTCTTCTGATGACGCGGGGATGACACACGATGGATCAAAAACAGATTGAAGAAATTGTACGCAGTGTAATGGCGTCAATGGGGGAGCCGCAGGTTCAAGCGCCATCAGCGGAAGTGAAATGCAGCACTACGCAGTGCGCCGCGCCGACCGGTGAAAGCTGTGCGATGGACTTAGGCTCAGCCGAAGCGAAAGCGTGGATTGGCGTTGAGAATCCGCATCGGGCAGAGGTATTGACCGAACTGCGCCGTAGCACCGCTGCACGTGTATGTACCGGGCGCGCCGGTCCTCGTCCGCGTACCCAGGCGCTGCTGCGCTTCCTGGCTGACCACTCGCGTTCGAAAGATACGGTATTGAAAGAAGTGCCGGAAGAGTGGGTAAAAGCCCAGGGACTACTGGAAGTGCGCTCGGAAATCAGCGACAAAAACCTGTATCTGACGCGCCCGGACATGGGACGTCGTCTGAGTGCGGAAGCCATTGAAGCACTGAAATCACAGTGTGTAATGAATCCGGATGTGCAGGTGATTATTTCTGATGGCCTGTCTACTGACGCCATCACCGCCAACTACGAAGAGATTCTCCCACCGCTGTTGTCAGGCTTAAAACAGGCCGGACTGAAGGTCGGAACCCCGTTCTTCGTTCGCTATGGTCGCGTGAAAATCGAAGATCAGATCGGCGAACTGCTCGGCGCGAAAGCGGTGATTCTGCTGGTAGGTGAACGTCCGGGCCTCGGCCAGTCGGAAAGTCTTTCTTGCTATGCCGTCTATTCGCCGCGCGTGGCGACGACCGTTGAAGCCGACCGTACCTGTATCTCGAATATTCACCAGGGCGGTACGCCACCGGTTGAAGCGGCGGCGGTGATTGTAGATTTGGCCAAACGCATGCTGGAGCAAAAAGCGTCCGGCATCAATATGACCCGTTAAGGAGGCATCATGCCCGCATTAGATTTGATTAGACCTTCAGTCACCGCAATGCGCGTGATTGCCTCGGTAAATGACGGTTTTGCCCGTGAACTTAAATTACCGCCACATATACGTAGTCTCGGACTCATCACAGCAGATTCTGATGACGTGGCGTATATTGCCGCAGACGAAGCGACAAAACAGGCGATGGTGGAAGTGGTTTATGGCCGCTCGCTGTATGCCGGTGCGGCGCACAGTCCCTCTCCAACCTCGGGCGAAGTGCTGATCATGCTCGGTGGACCTAACCCGGCAGAAGTTCGCGCCGGTCTGGATGCGATGGTCGCCAATATTGAAAGTGGCGCGGCGTTCCAGTGGGCCAATGACGCAGAAGATACCGCTTTCCTCGCGCACGTGGTTTCGCGTACCGGTTCGTATCTCTCGGCGACCGCAGGATGCCGACTTGGCGATCCGATGGCGTATCTGGTTGCACCGCCGCTGGAAGCAACATTTGGTATTGATGCGGCGCTCAAATCTGCCGATGTACAGATTGTCACCTATGTGCCGCCACCGTCAGAAACCAACTACTCAGCGGCATTTTTAACCGGTAGCCAGGCCGCCTGTAAAGCTGCCTGTAACGCTTTTGCTGATGCTGTTCTGGATATTGCTCGTAATCCTGTTCAGCGCGCGTAAGAGAGGTTGCAATGATCAATGCACTGGGATTACTGGAAGTGGATGGCATGGTGGCTGCCGTAGACGCGGCGGATGCCATGCTGAAAGCCGCGAACGTGCGTCTGCTCAGTCACCAGGTGCTGGATCCTGGCAGGCTGACTCTGGTTGTGGAAGGCGATCTGGCCGCGTGTCGTGCAGCGCTGGACGCCGGAAGCGCAGCCGCAGCGCGTACAGGACGTGTTGTCAGTCGCAAGGAGATAGGGCGGCCAGAAGATGACACCCAGTGGCTGATCGGCGGTTTTACGCGCCAGCCGAAGAAACCAGAACAGAAGTCAGAAGTGAAAGCAGATGTAAAAGCAGAGAAGACGCAGGGTGCCCCGGTGGCTTCTGAATCCTCTGCGCAGCTTCTGACGCTGTTGGCATCGGTCCGTCAAGGAATGACGGCAGGGGAAGTGGCTGCGCACTTTGGCTGGTCACTTGATGAAGCCAGAAAGGCGCTTGAACAGCTCTTTTCTGACGGAGCGTTGCGTAAACGCAGTAGTCGCTATCGCTTAAAAAATTAACCTGTCGGAGGGCCGGGGGCTTCGTTGAAGCTTCCGGCTTAAAAGATCATGAAAAAGACCCGTACTGCTAACCTGCACCATCTTTATCATGAAGCATTACCCGAAGACGTTAAACTTACGCCGAAAGTGGAGGTGGACAACGTTCACCAGCGGCGAACAACGGATGTGTATGAGCATGCGCTGACGATTACCGCCTGGCAGCAGATCTACGACCAATTGCATCCGGGAAAATTTCATGGCGAGTTCACGGAAATCCTGCTCGACGATATTCAGGTGTTCCGTGAATACACCGGTCTGGCGCTGCGTCAGTCGTGTCTTGTCTGGCCGAACTCATTCTGGTTTGGTATTCCGGCCACTCGCGGCGAACAGGGATTTATCGGCACCCAGTGTCTGGGCAGTGCTGAAATCGCTACTCGTCCAGGTGGGACAGAGTTTGAACTGAGTACGCCGGATGATTACACCATTTTGGGTGTCGTCATTTCAGAAGAGGCGATTGCCCGTCAGGCTAACTTCCTGCATAACCCGGAAAGGGTGCTGCATATGCTGCGCAACCAGTCGGCACTGGAGGTGAAAGAACAACACAAAGCCGCGCTTTGGGGCTTTGTACAGCAGGCGCTGGCAACGTTCAGCGAAAATCCGGCGAATCTCCATCAGCCTGCGGTGCGTAAAGTGTTGGGCGATAACCTGCTGCTGGCAATGGGCACGATGCTGGAAGAAGCGCAACCGATAATCACGGCTGAGAGCATCAGCCATCAGAGCTATCGCCGCTTGCTGTCGCGGGCGCGCGAATACGTGCTGGAAAATATGTCGGAACCGCTGACCGTGCTCGACCTGTGTAACCAGCTGCACGTCAGTCGCCGGACGTTGCAAAACGCCTTTCACGCAATCCTCGGTATTGGGCCGAATGCCTGGTTAAAACGCATTCGCCTGAACGCCGTGCGTCGCGAGCTGATAAGCCCGTGGTCACAAAGTACCACGGTGAAAGACGCCGCCATGCAGTGGGGATTCTGGCATTTAGGGCAGTTCGCCACCGACTACCAGCAACTGTTTGCGGAGAAACCGTCGCTGACGCTGCATCAGCGTATGCGCCAGTGGGCGTGATGAAATTATTATGCCGGATGCCTTGCGTCTTATCCGGTCTGGGAGGCGGCGCTGTTGTTGGCCTGAGAAGCCTGGCGCCATCAGGCCATTACACCCAGTCACGCACCTGAATAAACTCGCTAAGGGCGGCTTCCGGGCTGTTCGCTTCCGGATGGTAGTCATATTCCCAACGCACCAGCGGCGGCATCGACATTAGAATGGATTCCGTCCGCCCGCCGGTCTGCAGACCGAACAATGTGCCGCGATCCCACACCAGGTTAAATTCCACATAGCGTCCGCGACGATAAAGCTGAAAATTGCGTTCACGCTCGCCCCAGCTCATTGCTTTGCGGCGCTCGACGATGGGCAAATACGCCTCGGTATAACCCTTTCCAACAGCCTGCATAAAGGCGAAGCTGCGATCGAAATTCGGCGTATTCAAATCATCGAAAAAAAGTCCGCCAATGCCGCGCTGTTCGTTGCGATGTTTGAGAAAGAAGTAGTCATCGCACCACTTCTTGTAACGTGGATAAACGTCATCGCCGAACGGCTGGCACAGATCCCGCGCCGTGCGGTGCCAATGAACTGCATCCTCATCAAAGCCGTAGTAGGGCGTTAAGTCAAAGCCGCCGCCAAACCACCACACCGGGTCGGCGCCCGGTTTTTCCGCGATAAAAAACCGTACGTTGGCATGGCTGGTCGGAATGTAAGGATTCTGTGGATGCACCACCAGCGATACGCCCATGGCCTCAAAGCTGCGACCGGCAAGCTCCGGGCGATGGGCGGTAGCCGATGCTGGCATTGCATCGCCATGGACGTGGGAGAAGTTGACGCCCGCTTGCTCAAAAATACCGCCGTTACGCAGTACCCGGCTGCGCCCGCCGCCGCCCGCTTCGCGCTGCCAATTATCTTCAACGAATCCGGCACCATCTACGGCAGATAACTGCTGACAAATATCATCCTGCAGGCTGAGCAGGAACTGTTTTACGCGCTGTGCATCGGGCTTCATGATTAACGTTTCTTCGAGTGTGCTTTCTGGTTATCAAACCAGTGGAAATAGCTGATGATGCCATTGGCGATAGCGGTAGCGATTTTTTGACGAAACGCCGTCGTGCCCAGCAGTCGCTCTTCTTCCGGGTTGGTAATGAACGAGGTTTCGACCAGTACCGACGGAATTGAGGGGGATTTTAGCACCACGAAGGCGGCCTGTTCAGTGCTACGACTGTGCAGCCGGTGTACCGGCTTAATCTTCTTGAGAATATGCGACCCTAAGGTCAGGCTGTTTTTAATGGTGTCGGTTTGCACCAGATCGAACAATACCTGCTGCAGCAAATGGTCTTTATCGGTGGTCTTTTTTCCAGCCACTTCATCGGCCCGGTTTTCACGGTCGGACAGATATTTCGCCATGGCGCTACTGGCGCCGCGATTAGACAGCGCAAAGACCGACGCACCTGCGGCGCTCGGATTGGTAAAACCGTCGGCGTGGATCGACATGAACAGATCGGCACCATGCTTGTGGGCGATCTCGACGCGATCGTACAGCGGAATAAACGTATCGCCGGAGCGGGTCAGGCGCGCATCAATCCCCTGGTTACGTAGAATCGAGCGCACGTTTTTGGCAATCGCCAGTACCACGTGCTTCTCCTTTGAACCGTTGCGACCAATTGCGCCGGTATCAATCCCGCCGTGACCCGGATCGAGGACAACTACGCGCTTAGCGCCGGCTTTTTTCGCTTTCGGTTTGCTGTGTCCATTGCTGGTCTTAAGCGCCTCTTCTTTAGCGATGGCTTGCGACATGCCTGACAGCGTCAGGGCGGCCAGCCCGGCTTTCAACACCTGGCGGCGCGATGTGAGTGTTTTTAGTGGTTTAAAAGTGCTCATACGGCCTGAGTTGTAAAAAAAGGTTCTAAACGTTATATCGTATCGCGTTGTCCGTTGCGACGGATCGGGATAAGAATTGTTTTACTTTTCATTTCAATACGTGACAATTCCGTATTATGCCATTTTTTCCGCCGCTTCGCGTCAGATATTGGCTAAATCAGCCGTTCGCGCCATAATCGCTTTTTAACGTCCTGAAAAGGTAACCAATACCATGGAAATACGCGTTTTTCGCCAGGAAGATTTCGAAGAGGTGATCACCCTCTGGGAGCGCTGTGATTTGCTGCGTCCATGGAACGATCCGGAAATGGACATTGAGCGTAAGGTCAATCATGACGTCAGCCTGTTTCTGGTCGCTGAAGTGAACGGCGAGGTAGTTGGTACGGTGATGGGCGGCTACGACGGGCATCGCGGTTCGGCTTATTATCTTGGCGTGCACCCTGAGTTTCGCGGTCGCGGCATCGCTAATGCGCTGCTTAACCGACTGGAGAAAAAGCTTATTGCCCGCGGTTGCCCCAAGATTCAAATCATGGTGCGTGACGATAATGATGTCGTGCAGGGCATGTATGAACGTCTGGGCTATGAACATGCGGATGTACTCAATCTGGGCAAGCGCTTGATCGAAGATGAAGAGTACTGAGTTTCATCCGGCCGACTATGACAGCCATGGGCGTCTGCGCCTGCCTTTTCTCTTCTGGTGCGTATTGCTGCTGCAGGCACGCACCTGGGTACTATTTGTCATTGCTGGCTCTTCCCGTGAGCAGGGCAATACATTACTGAATTTGTTTTATCCCGATCATGATGCGTTCTGGCTGGGGTTACTTCCCGGCGTTCCGGCGGTACTGGCGTTTTTAGTCAGCGGCAGGCGTTTTGCGTTTCCTGTGATATGGCGCTGGCTGCGCGGATTACTGATCCTCGCTCAACTGGTGCTGTTGTGCTGGCAGCCGGTGATGTGGCTGGGAGGCGATCCGGTCAACGGCGTCGGGCTGGCGCTGCTGGTGGCGGATATTGTCGCGCTGATCTGGCTGTTAACCAATCAACGTTTGCGCGCCTGTTTTTCCCTCGAGAAAGAATAACGGCACTTTTTGGCGAAAGCGGACTCCAAGCAACGTTGATAAATAAGGAAGGAAGTGAAATGAAATCACTGCGTTTGACTTTATGCGCGATGCCGCTACTACTGACCGGGTGTTCAACGTTGTCGTCAGTAAACTGGTCTGCCGCCAATCCGTGGAACTGGTTTGGTTCTTCAACGCAGGTCACTGAGCAGGGCGTCGGAGCGTTAACGGGCGCGACACCGCTGGATGAAAAATCCATTGCTGATGCGCTGGACGGGGAATACCGTCTGCGCAGCGGAATGAAGACCGATAACGGGAATGTGGTGCGTTTCTATGAAGCGATGAAAGATGACAAGCTCGCGATGGTTATCAATGGCACCCAGGGAACCATCAACCGTATTGATGTATTAGACAGCGATATTTCGTCTTCTGCGGGTGTCAAAATCGGTACACCGTTTAGCGAGCTTTACACTAAAGCCTTTGGTCATTGTCAGAAAGCAACCGGCGATGATAGCGCGGGCGTTGAATGTAAAGCTGAAGGAAGTCAGCATATTAGCTATGTCTTTTCCGGCGAGTGGAGCGGGCCTGAAGGCTTAATGCCGTCTGACGACACGCTGAAAGCATGGAAAGTAAGCAAAATTATCTGGCAGCGTTAATTTGCGTCTGAACAAATCGGCTTACTAAAAAAACAGGTAGAATAGCGCCAATCAATGCCACGATGTCGTGGCATCTTTTTTTCAGGAGGAACAATGTCTCAGGTTCAGAGTGGCATTTTGCCAGAACATTGCCGTGCGGCGATTTGGATTGAAGCCAATGTTAAAGGCGACGTTGAGGTCCTGCGTGCGGCCAGCAAAATCTTCGCCGATAAGCTGGCAACCTTTGAAGCTACGTTCCCGGATGCGCATCTGGGCGCGGTTGTCGCTTTTGGCAACAACACCTGGCGTACACTGAGTGGCGGCGTTGGCGCAGAAGAGTTAAAAGACTTTATCCCTTACGGTAAAGGTCTGGCGCCGGCGACCCAATATGATGTGTTGATCCATATTCTCTCTTTGCGCCATGACGTAAATTTTTCTGTCGCGCAGGCGGCAATGGAAGCATTTGGCGATTGCATTGAGGTTAAAGAAGAGATCCACGGTTTCCGTTGGGTTGAGGAGCGCGATCTCAGCGGCTTTGTTGACGGCACTGAAAACCCGGCAGGCGAAGAAACACGTCGTGATGTCGCAGTGATTAAAGATGGCGTGGATGCTGGCGGCAGCTATGTGTTTGTGCAGCGTTGGGAACATAACCTGAAGCAGCTTAACCGCATGAGCATTCACGACCAGGAAATGATGATTGGCCGTACCAAGGAAGCCAACGAAGAGATCGACGGCGACGAGCGCCCGGCTACCTCTCACCTGAGCCGCGTCGATCTCAAAGAAGACGGTAAAGGGCTGAAAATTGTGCGCCAGAGCCTGCCATACGGCACCGCCAGCGGTACGCACGGTCTCTATTTCTGCGCATACTGCGCCCGTCTGCACAACATTGAGCAGCAGCTGCTGAGCATGTTTGGCGATACAGACGGTAAGCGCGACGCGATGCTGCGTTTCACCAAACCGGTGACTGGCGGCTATTACTTTGCTCCATCCCTGGATCGACTGATGGCGCTGTAATTTTTGATTCCTGATGGCGGTTACGCCGCCATCTTTCACAAAATAGTTACCTGTTGAACCCCACAACGTCTGCCATGCAGATGATGCATCCGCATTGACGCTCATCGTAAAAAATCCCATTCCAGGTTCAGTGTTGTTTACCTGTCAGTTAGTTGTTTAAAGCACCGATATTAAACACTACCCTTTTGAATTAATAAGTTCCGGATAGTTACTTTAAAAAATCTAAATATATCTGAATTAAATCACGGCTTAAATGTGACGAAGATCTGATTCTTTTACTCTATTCATAAAAATAAAACGTCTTATAAGTGTAATTAATTTCATCATAAATTGATTTAATGCCTTCATTTGTTGACAATTAAAATGATGGTCTTGTAATCTGAAAATGAGCGAAAAATAACGGAATTTATTCTTAACCATTTGGCAACAAAAGTGCATTGGAGGTTTTATGTCTACAAAATTATGGGGTGGGCGTTTTGATATGCCTACAAATAAGCTGGTCGAATCATATAACGCGACAATTATGCTGGAACAACGCCTCTGTCCTTTTGATATTCAAGGGAGTATTGTCCACGCAACTATGTTGGGCCGTCAGGGGATTATTGCACAGGATGAAGCGAATGCAATTATTGGCGGGTTAAGGCAAGTAGGTAAAGAAATTGAAGAAGGGCAGTTCGTTTTTGACACTGTTGATGAAGATATTCATATGGCAATCGAAAGACGTATGACCGAAATAATTGGTCCTGTAGGTGGGAAACTACATACAGGTCGAAGTCGTAATGACCAGACGACTGTCGATTCTAAAATGCATATGAGATCAACTATTCGTGAGATTCAGCAGGATATTGTTCATCTGCAAAAAATTATTATTAATAAAGCTGAAAATAATATTAATGCGATTATGCCGGGCTATACTCATTTACAGACCGGTCAGCCTATTCTTTTATCACACTGGATCATGGCATATTATTGGATGTTACGTCGTGACTGGACTCGTTTTGAAGACCTTTATCAACGCATGGGAGAATGTCCTTTAGGTTCAGCAGCTCTTGCAGGTACGACTTTCCCTATTGATCGTGATTTCACTGCTCAACAGCTTGGCTTTGATAAGCCGACTGAGAATAGTATTGATTCTGTCAGCGATCGTGACCATATGGTTGAATTCACTGCTGCAGCCGCTATGTGCTTTATGCATCTTACCCGTTTGTCAGAAGAATTGGTTTTATTCTCAAGTCAGGACTTTAAATTTATTGAGCTTTCTGATGATTTCTGTACTGGCTCCAGCATCATGCCACAGAAGAAAAATCCTGATGTGGCTGAAAAAATGCGCGGTAAAGGCGGTCGGATGTACGGAAATTTAATGGCGATGCTGACCATTATGAAAGGGATCCCTCTCGCCTATAATACTGATATGAGTGAGGATAAAGAGCAGGTCTATGATTCCATGGATACTTTGCAAACCAGTCTAAAAATTATGGCGCCGATGCTCGATAAAATGGTTATTCTTTCTGAGAATACTCGCAACGCGGCGGCAAGAGGCTTCTCAAATGCGACCGATATGGCTGATTACCTGGTTCGTAAAGGAATTCCTTTCAGGGAAGCTCACCATATTGTCGGTAGTGCTGTTAATTACTGTATAAAACATAGAAAAATGCTGGAAGAGCTTACAATGGATGAATTTCATTCATTTGATAATAAAATTGAAAATGATATTTATGAGAATATATCTCTGGAAGCTTGTATTAAAGCAAGGATGTCTTATGGCGGAACAGGAACGGATGCCGTTAAAAAACAGATCGAAATTGCTAAATCATATCTGAACTAATCCTAAGCATAATAATTAATATCTCCCGGATGCAATATCCGGGAGGGCTTTGAGGTGAAAAAATGGATGCTTTGTTTTTTTTACAATTGTTTATTGTGCTCGCTTGTATTGGTATCGGCGGGCGTTATGGCGGAATGGGACTTGGTGCTGGGGGCGGACTTGGTGTTGCAATATTAGTTCTGGGTTTTGGACTTAAGCCCTCCACACCATCTATTACTGCAATGTTAATTATTATTTGTGTTATTGGCGCAGTCAGTGTATTACAGGCTGCTGGTGGACTTGATTATCTTGTGCGCGTGGCTGAAAAATTACTCCGTAAAAAGCCACAAGCTATTACTTTTGTTGCTCCAATACTGACTTCAATATTTACGTTATTCTGCGGGACCACTTACGTTGCATTCTCTTTGTATCCGGTCGTCGCTGAGGTTGCCGCTGAAGCTAAGGTCCGCCCGGAGCGAGCGTTATCAGCAACAGTTATAGCGGCTAGTGTCGCGGTTGCCGCCAGCCCGATGAGTGCAGCAACAGCGGGGATGCTGGCTATTCTGCATGAATATGCTGGAATTAGCCTTGGACAAATACTGGCTATTGCTCTTCCTTCATTTTTTATGGCTGCCATTGTTACCAGCTTTTCAGTTTACAAACGAGGAAAAGAGCTGGAGGATGATCCTGAGTTTCAGAGGCGTGTTGCCGCTGGTGAATATGAGTTCATGCATACTGCGCAGAAAAAAGAATATGTTGCTTCAGCGGGCGCAAAAAAAGGGGTCGTTATCTTTGCGATTGGGGTGGTGCTGGTTCTAATTTTAGGTTCTTTTACCGGGTTACTCCCTTCCTGGGATGGAAAAAGACTGTCAACCCCGATGGTTATTCAAATGATTATGCTGACAGCTGCTTTGTTTATTATGATTGTCAGTAAAGTACCAAGTAGTACCTTGAACAGTGGCTCAGTATTCCGTGCTGGTTTAATGGGGGTGGTTGCAATACTTGGCGTTTCATGGATGACGGCAACGTTTTTTGATGCTTATCAGCCAGAATTGATTAAGGTCTTTGGTGGTATGGTAAATGGCGCACCGATGCTTTTTGGTGTGGTTGTGTTCTTGTTCTCTCTGGTCATTATGAGCCCTGCGGCGACGGTTGCCGCCATCATGCCACTAGGTGTTACCCTGGGAATACCAGCACCGTATCTTATCGCCATTTTTGCCTGTACCTGTGGTGATTTTATTATACCGGGCGCCAATCAAATCGGTTGCGTTGCATTTGACCGAACAGGCACGACAAAGATTGGACGTTTTGTTGTCAATCATAGCTACATTCGTCCGGGTTTTGTGATGGTTATCTCTCAGGTAATTTTTGCCTACTTAATTGCTCAGGTTGTCCTGTAGAGCGCATTCTGTGGGAAATGACAGTAGTAATATTGAGAAGGACGTAATGGCATCCTCTCTGAACTGAATCAAGGGGGATGCCAAAACAAGTAGTTATTAGCTCTATTTAATTACTCTACCGCGCTACATCAGCATACTGGAAAAAAGGAAGCAAAAAAGCGTTGATGCGACAACGGTAACAAGGCCGGGTAGCATATAGCTGTGATTAACCACATACTTGCCAATTCGAGTTGTCCCAGTACGATCAAACGCCACACAGCCAATCTGTGCTCCCCCCGGAATAATGAATGATCCACAGGTTAGTGGGAGCAGGGCGACCAAAGTTTCTGCCGGATATCCCATTAACACGCCTGCGGGGAGTAATGCTACAGCAGTTGCCGCTGGGCTATAAATTACGGCAGAAAGCCCAAAAACAATAATGCCGAACAATACTGGATTCTGAAAATCGTGGAAAGCCGTGTTAAATAATTCGTGCCATGCTTCAAAAAAGGAGTTCATCATCCATGACAGACCAAATATGGCGACAACACCCACAAGGCCGGCTTTGAAAACAGAACCTGAATCAAGTTTTGAAGGAGAAATTCGACACACCATCATAATAATACATGCTGTTGTCAGCATAACTATTTGCAGCGTGGTTGGGATACTCATACGCTCCATCCCTGTGCCGTTATTCCATTCAGGACGTAGTTCAGGAATTGAACCCATAAGCACGACCAGGATGATCCCGATAAGAAAAATCAGTAATCCTCTCTTGGCCTCTTTAGTCACTATGCTGGCTGCTCGCTCTTCAGCTTTTATCGACTCGAACTCACCTTCAGCAACTCTGCGTTGGAATTCCGGATCGCTGCTAAGCTCGTGACCTCTTTTAAAGACGAACAGGCAGCCGACAAGACAGCCAAGGAAAGTTCCGGGAATGGTGACTAACAAGATATCTAAAGCAGAGACATGTAATCCAGCAAGAACTGCAATTGTCCCTGTCACGACCGCACTGACTGGGCTGGCAATGAGCCCAAAATTGGCAGCGATGACTGACATCGACATAGCTCTTTCTGGCCGTACCCTCGCATCTGCTGCAATTTCTGCAATTACTGGATAAACGGAAAAGGCAACATATCCAGTTCCGCAGATTGCAGTGAAAAGGTAAGCGACTGCTGGTCCGAGAAAAGTGATAGCGCCCGGCCACTTTCTGAGGATCCGTTCAGCCATCGTAACGAATAAATCAAGCCCGCCAGCAGCCTGGAGAATTGTGATACAAGTGATAACAGCAAGGATAATAGAAATAACAGTTATAGGAGGTGAGTCGGGCGGGAGTCCAAAACCAAAAGTCAGGATAGCGAGTCCTAACCCGCCTGCAGCCCCCAGGCCAATCCCGCCAAAACGCCCACCTATACCGATACATATAAGCACTATCGCAAACTGAGTTACGAATAACACCATAATTAATTCCTTTTTATTAACAAATAGCTTGATATAATTTGAATAATAGGGGCTATAATCTTACCATAACAGTATATTAAGCAATCTAACTTATTAGATTATTTATACTCATGAGTTTTGTTGCTCTTTAATCAGAGAGTGTTTATGGATAACAAAAACGAACTATTTGAAAGTATTAAAAATTATCTGCTTGATGATGCTAACCGTGATGCAGATGGTCGCATTGAAACTGAGACTGAACTTGCTGTTCGATTTAATACATCAAGATATAAAGTTCGTCAGGCGCTCAGCACACTGGTTCAGATGGGAATGCTTGAACGCTCTCCCCGTCGTGGCAGCGTCTTGAAAAATTTGGAACAGCACAACATAAATAACCAGTTGCTAATGCAGTTTGATTTGTCCGGGTTTGATATCACAGAATTTACAGAGGCAAGGATCCTGATTGAGTGTGCGATTATCCCTCTGGCAACGCGCAGAATTTTCCCGGCAATGCTCTCTAAACTGGAGAGTGAGTTAAGGCTCATCGAAGAAAATGCTGATAACCCGCTGGTGGCCGATCGTCACGACAGGGATTTTCATTTACTGTTGCTTCAGGCGAGTGGTAACCGGGTGCTTCAGGTTTTCTCTGATGTTTTGATTACTTATTTCGAGAAAACCAGGGAGTCGCTACCTGCTAACGATCGTCAGTATTTTCTTGATACGGCGACAAAACAGAGAGAAATACTGCTTCATATCAAAAAAGGGGATGCACAGATGGCATCTGAGTTGATGAGAGCACATTTGCTGGAAAAAAGGCTGTAGGTCCTCTGTTCATCTGTTCAGATCGTGAATGTTGTTGAGTCCCCGCACCGTCGGGGATTTTTTTACCTGAGATTAACCTGATTTAGTGAGCTATTCCTCAGCACTAATTTGTTATTGCTGTATCTTCTGCGTGAATGAAGCGAAGGCTTCATATTCAAAAGGAGAATATTGAAATGGGAAAACTCACGGGCAAAACAGCATTGATTACGGGCGCATCTCAGGGTATTGGCGAAGGGATTGCCAGAACGTTTGCCCGCCATGGCGCGAACTTAATCCTGCTGGATATCTCCGATGAGATTGAAAAACTGGCGGATGAACTGGCTGGACGCGGCCACCGTTGTACGGCGGTTCACGCTGACGTCAGAGATTTTGCTTCTGTTACCGCCGCGGTGAAACGCGCGAAGAAGATTGAAGGCAAAATCGATATTCTGGTCAACAATGCGGGGGTTTGTCGCCTCGGCAACTTCCTTGATATGAGCGATGAAGATCGCGATTTCCACATTGATATCAACATTAAAGGTGTCTGGAACGTGACGAAAGCCGTTCTGCCGGAGATGATTGCGCGCAAAGATGGGCGTATCGTAATGATGTCATCAGTGACTGGCGATATGGTTGCCGATCCGGGTGAGACGGCCTATGCGCTGTCGAAAGCCGCGATCATCGGTTTGACCAAATCCCTGGCGGTGGAATACGCGCAGTCCGGTATTCGCGTTAATGCTATTTGCCCGGGCTACGTTCGTACGCCGATGGCAGAGAATATCGCGCGTCAATCTAACCCGGAAGATCCTGAATCCGTATTAGTCGAAATGGCGAAAGCGATCCCGATGCGCCGTTTGGCCTGCCCGCTCGAAGTCGGTGAACTGGCGGCGTTTCTGGCGTCGGATGAGTCCAGTTACTTAACTGGCACGCAAAACGTGATTGATGGCGGCAGCACCCTGCCTGAGAGCGTTAGCGTCGGCGTCTGATTGATGCCGGTCTCCTCCCCATGTGCAGGGGAGGAGGTACCTCTTATTCTCTTTTCAACTTTCAAATCATCAAACGGTATATAAAACCGTTACTCCTTTAGCGCTGGTTATAAATATGATGGCAAATAGAAAGTCATTAAATTTATAAGGGTGCGCAATGGCCGTTAACTTACTGAAAAAAAGAACCCTGACGCTGGCTGCAATGCTATTGCTGGTGGGGCAGGCGCAGGCAACGGAACTGCTGAACAGTTCATATGATGTTTCACGTGAGCTTTTTGCCGCCCTTAATCCATCGTTTGAACAGCAATGGGCGAAGGATAATGGCGGTGATAAACTGACGATTAAACAATCACATGCCGGGTCATCAAAACAAGCGTTGGCGATTCTGCAAGGGCTGAAAGCCGATGTGGTGACCTATAACCAGGTCACCGATGTGCAGATCCTGCATGACAAAGGCAAACTGATCCCCGCCGACTGGCAAAGTCGTCTGCCGAATAACAGCTCGCCGTTCTATTCCACCATGGGTTTCCTGGTGCGTAAGGGGAACCCGAAAAACATTCATGACTGGAATGACCTTGTGCGTTCTGATGTGAAACTGATTTTCCCGAACCCCAAAACCTCCGGTAACGCGCGCTATACCTATCTTGCGGCGTGGGGCGCTGCGGATAAAGCGGACGGTGGCGATAAAGCCAAAACCGAACAGTTCATGACCCAGTTTCTGAAAAACGTCGAAGTGTTTGATACCGGCGGTCGCGGTGCTACCACCACTTTTGCAGAGCGCGGATTGGGCGATGTGCTGATCAGCTTCGAATCAGAAGTGAACAACATTCGTAAACAGTATGAAGCGCAGGGTTTCGAAGTCGTTATCCCGAAAACCAATATCCTCGCCGAATTTCCGGTAGCCTGGGTAGATAAAAACGTGCAGGCCAACGGGACTGAAAAAGCGGCGAAAGCGTACCTGAACTGGTTGTACAGCCCACAGGCGCAAACCATCATTACCGATTTCTATTACCGCGTGAATAACCCGCAGGTGATGGACAAACAGCAAGATAAATTCCCGCAGACCGAACTTTTCCGCGTGGAAGACAAGTTTGGTTCATGGCCTGAGGTCATGAAAACGCACTTTGTCAGCGGCGGTGAACTGGACAAACTGTTGGCGGCGGGGCGTAAGTAAATGTTTGCTGTTTCTTCCCGACGCGTGCTGCCTGGCTTCACCTTAAGCCTGGGCACCAGCTTACTTTTTGTCTGCCTGATATTGCTGCTGCCGCTTAGCGCGCTGGTGATGCAATTGGCGCAAATGAGCTGGGCACAATACTGGGATGTAATTACCAACCCGCAGGTGGTAGCGGCTTATAAAGTGACGCTGCTGTCGGCATTTGTGGCATCGATTTTCAACGGCGTGTTTGGCTTGCTGATGGCGTGGATCTTGACCCGCTATCGCTTTCCGGGCCGTACGCTGCTGGATGCGTTGATGGATCTGCCGTTTGCGTTGCCAACGGCGGTAGCAGGTCTGACGCTGGCGTCGTTGTTTTCGGTCAACGGTTTCTACGGTGAGTGGCTGGCGAAGTTTGATATCAAGGTGACCTACACCTGGCTCGGTATCGCGGTGGCGATGGCGTTTACCAGCATTCCGTTTGTGGTGCGAACCGTGCAGCCTGTGCTGGAAGAGTTAGGCCCGGAATATGAAGAAGCCGCAGAAACGCTCGGTGCCACGCGCTGGCAGAGCTTTCGTAAAGTGGTGCTGCCGGAGCTGTCTCCTGCGCTGGTGGCGGGCGTTGCGCTTTCGTTTACCCGCAGCCTCGGTGAGTTTGGCGCGGTTATCTTTATCGCTGGGAACATCGCATGGAAAACGGAAGTGACCTCGCTGATGATTTTTGTTCGGTTACAGGAGTTTGACTACCCGGCCGCCAGCGCGATTGCCTCTGTGATCCTCGGGGCGTCATTGCTGCTGCTGTTTTCGATTAACACCCTGCAAAGTCGCTTTGGTCGACGCGTGGTAGGTCACTGATGGCAGACATTACTCAATTGAAACACTATGGCGCACCCCGCATCAACTGGGGGAAATGGTTTCTGATCGGGACTGGCATGCTGGTGTCAGCGTTTATTTTGCTGGTGCCGATGATTTACATCTTCGTGCAGGCGTTCAGCAAGGGATTAATGCCGGTATTACAGAATCTGGCCGACCCGGACATGCTGCACGCTATCTGGCTGACGGTGCTGATTGCGCTGATTGCTGTACCAGTGAACCTGGTGTTTGGCGTGTTGCTGGCGTGGCTGGTGACCCGTTTTAACTTCCCTGGACGTCAGCTATTGCTGACCTTACTGGATATTCCGTTTGCCGTCTCACCAGTGGTCGCCGGCCTGGTGTATCTGCTGTTTTACGGCTCTAACGGTCCGCTGGGGGGATGGCTGGATGAACACAATCTGCAAATTATGTTTGCCTGGCCGGGAATGGTGCTGGTCACAGTATTCGTCACCTGTCCGTTTGTGGTGCGTGAATTGGTGCCGGTGATGTTAAGCCAGGGCAGCAATGAAGACGAAGCGGCGGTTCTGCTTGGCGCGTCCGGTTGGCAGATGTTCCGCCGCGTGACGTTGCCGAATATTCGTTGGGCGTTGCTGTACGGCGTGGTGCTGACCAACGCCCGTGCGATTGGTGAGTTTGGTGCGGTATCGGTGGTTTCCGGCTCGATTCGCGGCGAAACCTTGTCCCTGCCGCTACAGATTGAATTACTGGAGCAGGACTACAACACCGTCGGCTCTTTTACCGCTGCGGCGTTATTAACGCTGATGGCGATTATTACCCTGTTTTTGAAGAGCATGTTGCAATGGCGCCTGGAAAACCAGGAGAAACGCGCGCAGCAGGAGGAAAATCATGAGCATTGAGATTGCCAATATTAAGAAGTCTTTTGGTCGCACCCAGGTGCTGAACGATATCTCGCTGGATATTCCTTCGGGTCAGATGGTCGCGCTTCTGGGGCCATCCGGCTCGGGTAAAACCACGCTGCTACGCATCATTGCCGGGCTGGAGCATCAGTCCAGCGGGCATATCCGTTTTCACGGTACTGACGTCAGTCGTCTGCATGCCCGCGACCGTAAGGTGGGATTCGTGTTCCAGCATTATGCGCTGTTTCGCCATATGAGCGTTTTCGACAACATCGCTTTTGGCCTGACGGTTCTGCCACGGCGTGAGCGTCCGAATGCGGCGGCTATCAAAGCAAAAGTTACCCAACTGCTGGAGATGGTTCAATTGGCTCATCTGGCTGACCGTTTCCCGGCGCAGCTTTCCGGCGGGCAAAAACAGCGTGTGGCGTTGGCGCGTGCGCTGGCGGTAGAGCCGCAGATCCTGCTGCTCGACGAGCCGTTTGGCGCGCTCGATGCTCAGGTACGTAAAGAGCTGCGTCGCTGGCTGCGTCAGTTGCATGAAGAGCTGAAGTTCACCAGCGTGTTTGTTACTCACGATCAGGAGGAAGCGACCGAAGTTGCAGACCGCGTGGTGGTGATGAGCCAGGGCCATATCGAACAGGCTGATGCGCCCGATCTGGTATGGCGCGAACCGGCTACCCGTTTTGTGCTGGAGTTTATGGGCGAGGTTAACCGCCTGCAGGGGACGATTCGCGGTGGACAATTCCACGTCGGCGCACACCGCTGGCCGCTGGGCTATACGCCAGGCTATCAGGGACCGGTGGATCTGTTCCTGCGTCCGTGGGAAGTCGACGTCAGCCGCCGTACCAGTCTTGATTCACCGCTGCCGGTTCAGGTGCTGGAAGCCAGTCCGAAAGGTCACTACACCCAATTAGTTGTGCAACCGTTGGGGTGGTATAACGAACCACTGACGGTGGTCATGCAGGGGGATGATTCCCCGAGTCGCGGCGAGCGCCTGTTTGTTGGGCTGCAAAATGCACGTCTGTATAACGGCGACCAGCGCATTGAAACGCGTGAAGAGGAACTTGCTCTGGCGCAAAGTGCCTGATAGGTTAAAAAGTATGTTTATCGCCCGGTAAGCGCTGCGCCCCCGGGCTTTTTTACGAGCTTAAAACGTGAACACATTAGAACAAACAATTGGCAATACGCCTCTGGTGAAATTACAACGTCTGACGCCGGATAACGGTAGTGAAATTTGGGTCAAGCTGGAAGGCAATAATCCCGCGGGTTCGGTGAAAGACCGCGCCGCGTTGTCGATGATCGTCGAAGCGGAAAAGCGTGGAGAAATTAAGCCTGGCGACGTGCTAATTGAGGCCACCAGCGGCAACACCGGCATTGCGCTGGCGATGATCGCCGCGCTGAAAGGCTATCGTATGAAGCTTCTGATGCCAGACAACATGAGTCAGGAGCGCCGTGCGGCGATGCGAGCCTACGGCGCTGAACTGGTTCTGGTGACCAAAGAGCAGGGGATGGAAGGAGCGCGCGATTTAGCCCTTGAGATGGCGCAGCGTGGCGAAGGTAAACTGCTCGATCAGTTTAATAATCCTGATAACCCGTATGCGCATTACACCACGACCGGACCCGAAATCTGGCAGCAGACGTCAGGACGTATCACTCATTTCGTCTCCAGCATGGGGACCACCGGCACCATAACCGGTGTGTCGCGTTTTCTGCGCGAGCAGGAAAAACCGGTTACTATCGTGGGTCTGCAGCCGGAAGAGGGCAGCAGTATTCCGGGAATCCGCCGCTGGCCAGCGGAGTATATGCCGGGCATTTTTAACGCCTCGCTGGTGGATGAAGTGCTGGATATTCATCAGAACGATGCGGAAAACACCATGCGTGAACTGGCCGTTCGCGAAGGCATTTTCTGCGGTGTCAGCTCTGGCGGCGCGGTGGCCGGTGCGCTACGCGTGGCGCGTGCGACGCCGGGAGCTGTGGTGGTGGCGATCATCTGCGATCGCGGCGATCGCTATCTTTCGACCGGCGTGTTTGGTGAAGAGCACTTCAACCAGGGGTTGGGGATTTAACTGGTAGGCCTGATAAGCGTAGCGCCATCAGGCAACCGCCTGGCACGATGGCTGGATAAGCTGTTGCGTGTTTTATCCAGCCTGAGATGATCCATCGTTGCGTTTTTCCACAAGCTTATCAAGTAATTGCCACAGCTTTTCATTCATCTGTTGGTAATCCCATGCGCGCATCTCTTCAGCAGAGCGGATGAAACGCTTCCCTTTGGCTTCGGCCAGCTCTTGCTCTGAGTGCTGAATTAATCCTTCGACCGCTTCGGCGGTAAATTCCATATGACACTGAAAACCATAGACGAAATTACCGTATTGTACGATTTGTCGCGGGCAGCCAACGCTTGTGGCGAGAATTGTCGCCTGGTCGGTTAATCCCGGCATATCGTTGTGCCAGTGACCGACGGTAAGCGGTGAACCAAAATGGCTGAACAACGGATGCTGTTGGCCTGCTTCGGTCAGGGCGATCGGGTAGTGACCAATCTCTTTTTCCGGGCTCTGGCATACTTTCGCGCCCAGCGCTTCGCCGATTAACTGCGACCCCAAACAGATCCCCACCACGATTTTACGTGCCGCAATCGCCTGGTTGATCAGATGCTGCTCGGCCAGAGCGTCAAAGTATGGACACTCTGCAAGCGTGGTCCGGGGTGACTGCGGACCGCCAAATAACACCAGCATATCGAAGCCATCGGCGTTAGCGGGAACCTTTTCTCCGGCGTAAACGTGCGACCAGGTGATGGTATAGCCGCGTGATTCGGCCCACGGCAGATACGCGCCAGCAGATTCAAAGGACTCATGAATAACAAAATGAACTCGCACTTTTTCTCTCCTGTTAGCGCTTTAGCGCCTGATGGATATCACTCGCCAGCTTATCAATGTCGCTGTCTGATAATGTTGACAGCGTAATGCGCAGGCCGTGCGCAGGGGTATTAACGCCAAATACTTCGCCTTCGCGTACCAGCCAACCGGATTTTGCCAGCGCAAAAGCGGTCGCCTGGCTGTTATCTTCCAGCGGCAGCCACAGATTGAGACCATCCCCGACCGGCAGCGCAATGCCATGTTGCAGTAGGGCGGCCGTCAGCTTTTGCTGCTGGGCGGCGTAAAATTGCTGGGTTTGTGCCAGCGTATGCTGGTAATCCTTGTCACTAAGACAAGCGCAGACTAAATCCTGAAGCAAATGGCTGACCCACTGACTGCCGGAGTTGAGCCTCAAACGCAGTTTCCCGGAAGTGAGCGGATCGCTGGCCACAATGGCCAGACGTAAATCCGGGCCTAACGTTTTAGACATCGAACGGACAACAGCCCAGTGGGTGGTTTCTTTCGCAATCACTGGATACCAACGGCAAGCGGACAGCAGCGCAAAGTGGTCGTCGACGATTACCAGCGTCTGCGGATAACGGGCCAGGATTTCCTGCAATTGCGCCGCGCGGGATGCGCTCAGGCTGCATCCCGTCGGGTTATGAGCGCGCGGCGTCAGAATCACCGCCCGTGCGCCTTTCTGTAGCGCAGTTTCCAGCATGTCTGGTTGCATGCCTTCGTGGTCAACGTTGACAGGGTTTGCTGAGAATCCGGCATAACGCAGCATGTTAATGCTGCTCAAAAAGCATGGATCTTCTACGACAACGCTATCACCAGGCAGTAAATGTGCGCACAGCAGACGTTCAATGGCGTCAATAGCGCCGCTGGTGATATCGATTTCTCCCTTGCCTGGGACTGCTTCCTGCATCCATTGCGTGGCCCACGCCTTAAGATCGGGGGATACGGCGGCATCGCCGTATAAACGCGGATTCTTATTTATTTTCACGAAATAACGGCTAAGGTCTGGAAGACGCGAAGGCGCTGGATTACTGCCGGAAAGATCGACAAGCGCGGTATCCGGATTGCCACCTTCCAGCGCAACGGGGGTAGAAATTTCTTTGATCACCGTGCCATTGCGTCCAAGGCTCTGCGCCAGTCCGGAGGCGACAAGGCGTTTATAAGCCGCCGCGACAGTATTACGGTTAACGTTCAATGCTGTTGCCAGTTCACGCACTGGCGGCAATGTTTCTCCTGCTGCCAACGTGCCTGTAGCGACATGTTGACGAATACTGTCAAAAATTTCGTTAGCGGTTTTTCCGTCGATCATTATTGACCTATGACAAAATGAATTTTAGCATATGACGATAATAGTGAGGCGTAAGCCCGCTGTCCAGCGAGAGGAGAGATTTATGGAGCAGGGGAGTGATATTCAGTCAGTGCTCTTCGACGACAAGCATCGGGCGCTTCAGACCGATATCGTCGCCGTCCAGTCACAGGTGGTGTATGGCAGCGTAGGCAACAGCATCGCCGTTCCGGCCATTAAAGCGCAGGGATTACGCGTGACGGCAGTCCCAACGGTGCTGTTCAGCAATACCCCGCATTATGAAACCTTTTACGGCGGTATTATTCCGACCGACTGGTTTAGCGGGTATCTCCGCGCCTTAAATGAGCGCGATGCCTTACGCGAGCTGAAGGCGGTGACCACGGGCTATATGGGTAGCGCAGAGCAAATCGCTCTGTTAGCAAAGTGGCTGAAAACGTTACAGATTACGCATCCAGGACTGTGCGTATTGGTCGACCCGGTGATGGGCGATACGGACAGCGGCATGTACGTAAAAGCCGAAATTCCGCAGGCCTACCGTCAGCACCTGCTGCCGCTGGCTCAGGGGTTGACGCCGAATGTGTTTGAGCTGCAAATACTGAGTGGAAAACCATGTAGTACGCTTGATGAAGCCATAACGGCGGCGCAATCTCTGCTTACCGAAACGCTGAAATGGGTGGTGATTACCAGTGCGCCGGGGAATACCGAAGAGATTATCAACGTTGCGGTGGTAACGGCTGAAACGGTTGAGGTGCTCGCACATCCGCGGGTGAAAACAGATCTGAAGGGGACTGGCGATCTGTTTTGTGCTGAACTGGTGAGCGGTATTGTATTGGGTAAAAGGCTGACAACTGCGACGCACGATGCTGCACAGCGTGTGCTGGACGTGATGACGTGGACGCACCAGTGCGGTTGTGATGAGTTAATTTTGCCACCGTCAGGGGAGGCGCGATGAAGAGTTACCGGCTGGTGGTTCGCCAGAATGGGCGTATGGTTGGACATTTTGATACCAGCGGGATAACGGCGCTGGAAGATATCTGCGTGGCGCGGGCTATGTTCGGTATTGCGGGTGGTTACGACTGTGAGCTGTTAGTGGCGGATTCGGAACGACGGATGCTGGAGAGCGGGCCGGAGGGCATGAAAATCCTGATGCGTGAGGCGTATTATCGACCGATGACCACACACATTTAATGGCGGATGAGGTGTATAAAAAAATGGCGCCAATCGGCGCCATTCTTCTCTGCGGCAAGAATTATTTCTTGATGCGGATAACCGGGGTTTCACCCACGGTCACGCTACCGGACAGTTTGATCAGTTCTTTGATTTCGTCCATGTTGGAGATAACAACCGGAGTCAGGGTCGACTTGGCTTTTTCTTCCAGCAGCGGCAGATCGAATTCAATAACCGGGTCGCCCACTTTCACGCGCTGACCTTCTTCAGCGATACGCTTAAAGCCTTCGCCTTTCAGTTCAACGGTATCAATACCGAAGTGAACAAACAGCTCAATGCCGCTGTCGGATTCGATAGAGAAAGCGTGGTTGGTTTCAAAGATTTTGCCGATGGTGCCGTCTACAGGGGCAACCATTTTGTTACCGGTTGGTTTGATAGCAATGCCATCACCAACGATTTTTTCAGCAAAAACTACATCCGGCACGTCTTCGATGTTGACGATCTCGCCAGAGAGCGGAGCAACAATCTCAATAGTTCCGGTGTCTTTCTTATCATCAGAAACCAGAGATTTCAGTTTATCGAACAAACCCATGATCTTCTCCTAAGCAGTAAATTGGGCCGCATCTCGTGGATTAGCAGATTGTTTTTTCTTCAATGAACTTGTTAACCAGCGTCATTAACTCGTCCGTTGTCGGTTGAGCAAGAGCCTGCTCTGCTAACACCTTCGCATCTTCGAAGTTCGTGTTACGGATAATCTTCTTAATGCGCGGGATAGAAATGGCGCTCATAGAGAATTCGTCCAGACCCATCCCCAGCAACAGAAGTGTAGCACGTTCGTCGCCTGCAAGCTCACCACACATGCCAGTCCATTTGCCTTCAGCATGAGAAGCATCAATAACTTGCTTGATCAGCGTCAGCACAGATGGCGACATCGGTTGGTAAAGGTGTGAAATCATATCATTACCACGGTCAACTGCCAGGGTGTACTGCGTTAAATCATTGGTGCCGATACTAAAGAAATCAACTTCTTTGGCTAAATGACGTGCAATTGTTGCCGCAGCCGGTGTTTCCACCATCACGCCAATCTCAATGCTTTCGTCAAATGCTTTACCTTCGTCGCGCAGTTCCTGTTTGTAGATTTCGATCTCTTTGCGCAGTGCGCGCACTTCTTCAACAGAGATGATCATAGGGAACATGATGCGCAGTTTGCCGAAAGCAGAGGCGCGCAAGATAGCGCGAACCTGGTCACGCAGGATCTCTTTACGATCCATGGCGATACGTACGGCACGCCAGCCCAGGAACGGGTTCTCTTCTTTCGGGAAGTTCATATACGGCAGCTCTTTATCACCGCCGATGTCCATGGTACGGACGATGACCGCCTGAGAGCCACAGGCTTCAGCTACGGCTTTATACGCAGCAAACTGTTCTTCTTCAGTCGGCAGCGATTCACGGTCCATGAACAGGAATTCGGTGCGGTACAGACCCACACCTTCGGCGCCATTACGCTCAGCGCCTTCAACGTCACGAACGGTACCGATGTTGGCGCAGACTTCAACCTGATGTCCGTCCAGCGTGATAGCGGGGAGATCTTTCAGCTTAGCGAGTTCCGCTTTCTCGGTCGCAACCTGCTCCTGAACGGCGCGCAGTTGTTCAATAACGTCGTTGGTCGGATTGACGTAAACCTGGTTGTTTACGGCATCCAGAATCAGATAGTCGTCGTTTTTAACCTGAGAGGTGACGCTACCCGTACCGACGATGGCAGGCAGTTCCAGAGAACGCGCCATGATAGAGGTATGGGAAGTCCGTCCACCCGCGTCAGTAATGAAACCCAGCACCTTGTTCAGGTTCAGCTGTGCGGTTTCTGACGGGGTCAGGTCTGCGGCTACCAGGATGACTTCTTCCTGAATAGCGCTGAGGTCGATAATTGCCAGACCCAGAATGTTACGCAGCAGGCGTTTACCGATGTCACGTACGTCGGCCGCACGTTCTTTCAGGTATTCATCATCCAGCTCTTCCAGGGCAGTGGCCTGTCCTTCGATAACTTCATGCGCAGCTGCATCAGCCGTCATGTGCTTATCTTTAATCAGGGCTATGATTTCCTGCTCCAGCTCCTCATCTTCGAGCAGCATGATATGCCCTTCAAAGATGGCTTCTTTTTCTTCACCGAACGTTTCACCAGCTTTGGTTTTGATCGCTTCCAGTTGCGCAGATGCCTTGGCACGACCGCTCAGAAAACGTTCAACTTCCTGATCAACCTTGTCGGCAGAAATTTTTTTCCGGTCAATGACGATCTCGTCTTCTTTCAGCAGCAATGCTTTACCGAAAGCGATACCCGGGGATGCTAAAATGCCTGAAATCATAACCCTACCTTACTTGTGACTGATATTTAAAAGAACTCGTTGAACTTACTCGAGTTCAGCCATCAGTTTAACCAGATGCTCAACTGCTTTCTGCTCGTCTTCACCTTCTGCGGACAGGGTAACAACGGTACCCTGAGTCAGGCCCAGAGTCTGCAGTTTAAACAGGCTTTTGGCGCTAGCGCTTTTGCCGTTGGAAGTCACAGTAATATCAGAAGTAAAGCCTTTTGCTTCTTTAACAAACTGAGCAGCAGGGCGAGTATGCAGACCGTTCGGAGCGGTAATGGTAACTTCTTGCTGGAACATTATATTTCCCCAACTTATAGGTTTAGTGTTGTGGAACTAAAGTCTAGCCTGGCGGTTCAACTTTAGCCTGTATTGTTAGCATCGGCGTAAACTGGACGCGACACAAAAGGAGTTCGGTGCAATCCGTTGCTGGCAACTTCTTGCCGCTGACGTTTCGTTCGTCATTAAACATTATGCCGCGAAAGGAAGAGTTGAACCAAATCATAAAATCGATTCAGCTAGCGCTTTTCCTGTAACGATTAATTTCGCGCATCAAAATAATTAGCTTGGTTAAATACCAGTTCTGGAGGGTTGAATCAATGCCAGGCGAGTTGAAACTTTGAAGCAGACCACAAAAAAGCACCCAAAAGGGTGCTTTTTTACGCGTTTTTAACATGCTGGCATTACTGTTGCAGTTCTTTCTCTGTGAAGAGATCGGCAAACAGTGCAGTGCTCAGATAACGCTCACCCGATGACGGTAGAATAACCACTATATTCTTATTGGTAAAGGTTTCATCTTCCTGCAGCTTAAGCGCGGCAGCAACGGCTGCACCAGAAGAGATGCCCGCCAAAATACCTTCTTCTTCCATCAGGCGACGCGCAGTAGAGATTGCCTCATCATTGGTGATGGCGACGACTTTATCAATAAGCTTCAGATCGAGGTTGCCTGGAATGAAGCCCGCGCCAATTCCCTGGATTTTATGTGGACCCGGTTTCAGCTCCTCACCCGCCAGCGCCTGGGCGATAACCGGGGAGTCGGTCGGCTCTACCGCGACGGTGATCAGATCCGTTTTACCTTTGGTGCCTTTAATGTAACGGCTTACGCCAGTCAGCGTACCACCGGTACCTACACCGGAAATAAAGACATCAACCTGACCATCGGTATCTTCCCAGATTTCCGGGCCGGTGGTTTTTTCGTGGATTTCCGGGTTCGCCGGGTTGCTGAACTGCTGCAGCAGCAGGAATTTTTCCGGATCGCTGGCGACAATTTCTTCAGCTTTCTGGATTGCGCCCTTCATCCCTTTTGCGCCTTCAGTCAGGACCAGATTCGCACCCAGAGCCTTCAACAGCTTGCGGCGCTCAATGCTCATTGTTTCCGGCATGGTCAAGGTCAGTTTGTAGCCACGGGCGGCAGCAACGTAGGCCAGTGCTATCCCTGTGTTGCCGCTGGTTGGCTCTACCAGTTCAACGCCAGGTTTCAGTACACCACGTTTTTCGGCATCCCAAATCATATTGGCACCGATACGGCATTTGACGCTAAAGCTGGGGTTACGTGATTCCACCTTCGCCAGAATGCGTCCGTTACCGATACGGTTCAGTCGAACCAGCGGCGTATGACCGATAGTCAGCGAGTTATCTTCAAAAATCTTACTCATGGCCTGTCCTTAACTGTATGAAATTGGGATACCGCTTCAGCATACCTGTTGAGAATGTATGGGGAAGTAAGGAATTCGCATATCTATATGCTGATGAGAAATAATGCTTTGCAGTATGGAATAAGAGCGGGCATAAGCCAGCCCGCTTTTACACATTTTTGCATTACTTCCATAACGCATGCTTATCACGATAGCAGTCTACCCACATCGCCGTGGCACCACAAACTGCCACCGGCATGATGAACAGATTGAGTACCGGAATCATGGTGAACAGGCTGGTCAACGCACCAAACTGCATATTGGTCACCTTACGCGTGCGCAGCGCGACGCGCATTTCCTTAAAAGGAACTTTGTGGTTATCAAATGGATAATCGCAGTATTGAATAGCCAGCATCCATGCGCTGAACAGGAACCACAGTACCGGAGCGACGGTCTGCCCAATGCCCGGAATAAAATAGAGGATCAGCAACACGAAAGCGCGCGGGAGATACCATGCCAGCTTTTGCCATTCACGTTTCATAATGCGCGGAAGGTCTTTCATGATGCCGAGAACGCCTGTATCGGGAGGCGTTGCGCCCGTCAAGCGCGCTTCCAGCTGTTCCGCCAGCAGGCCGTTAAACGGCGCAGCAATCCAGTTGGCAAGGGTGGAGAACAGGTAACCGAACACCAACAGTACGGAGAGGGTTACAATCGGCCACAGTAAATAGCTGAGCCACTGTAGCCAGTCAGGGACGTGGCTCATCAGCGCGGGGATCCAGCTACCGAGTTGAGTAAATAACCACCAGAATGCGCCGCCCATCAGCAGGATATTCACCAGTAAAGGCAGAATAACAAAACGACGAATACCCGGTTGGGTGATGAGCTTCCATCCCTGGGAAAAGTAATAAAGGCCGCTGCGAGGTACAACTGCAGATGATGAAACCATGGTCAGGACATACTCCTTGTTATAAAAGCTCTGGTAAACTTTGCGTATCTTACCGGGTTGTTGAGCGTTAAGCTGTTCGGAAATGTTCGAAAAAACAGCAAAAAGCACAATTTTGTTCATCTTTATGCTGTGAAAGCCAAGAGTACACTTGCACTTGGCGTAATCGACAAATACTCTTAGTGAGTAAATGTTTGCCGTGGTGGCAAGGTGTTAGAACAACAGAGAATATAATGATGCAGGATTTGCGTCTGATATTAATCATTGTTGGCGCGATCGCCATAATCGCTTTACTGGTACATGGTTTTTGGACTAGCCGTAAAGAGCGGTCTTCTATATTCCGCGATCGCCCACTGAAACGCATGAAGTCTAAACGTGAAGACGAGGATTCGTTCGACGACAACGTCGAGGAAGACGAAGGCGTGGGCGAAGTTCGCGTTCATCGTGTGAATCATGCTCCCGGTAATGCGCAGGAACATGGTGTTCCTCCTCAGTCGCCGCAACACCAGTACCAGCCGCCTTATGCGTCTGCTCAGCCGCGTCAACCCGCGCAGCAGCCTGCGCAAGCGCCGGTACCGCCGCCGCATGTTCAACAGCCGCAGCCTGTGCAACCGCAGCAGCCGGTGCAACATCAGCCTGTTCCGCAGCAACCTGTCCAGCAGCCGATGCAGCATCAGCCCGTTGCGCCTCAGGTCCAGCAGTCCGTGCAGCCAGCGCCGCAGACCTTCCAGCCAGCAGAGCCTGTCGTTGAACATCAGCCGCAGCCTGAGCCGGTCGTTGAAGAAGCGCCTGTTGCTGAAAAACCGCAGCCTAAAGAGACGGTCATCATTATGAACGTTGCGGCTCATCATGGCAGCGAACTCAACGGAGAAGTGCTGCTCAATAGCATTCAGCAGGCCGGTTTTAAATTTGGCGATATGAATATTTTTCATCGTCATTTGAGTCCGGATGGCAGCGGTCCGTCGCTGTTTAGCCTTGCTAATATGGTTAACCCGGGGACATTTGACCCCGAAATGACAGGCGACTTCAGTACTCCTGGCGTAACTATTTTTATGCAGGTTCCGTCCTATGGGGACGAGCTGCAAAACTTTAAGCTGATGCTGCAGTCAGCACAGCACATTGCCGATGAAGTTGGCGGTGTGGTGCTCGACGATCAACGTCGCATGATGACGCCGCAGAAACTGCGCGAGTATCAGGACCGCATCCGCGAAGTTAAAGAATCTCGCGCCTGATTTTCCTCTGGCGTGACATCTCCTTGCTAAACCCCCGCCTGTCGGGGGTTTTTTATCATTGATGGTGCGATATGGAATCAATCGAACAACAACTGACTGAACTGCGAACCACGCTTCGCCATCATGAGTATCTCTACCATGTGATGGACGCGCCGGAAATTCCCGATGCGGAATACGATCGTCTGCTGCGCGAACTCCGCGAGCTGGAAGCGCAGCATCCGGACCTTATTACACCCGACTCGCCAACACAACGCGTTGGTGCCGCTCCGTTAACGGCGTTCAGCCAGATTCGCCATGAAGTGCCCATGCTGTCGCTGGATAACGTATTTGATGAAGAGAGTTTTCTCGCCTTTAACAAGCGCGTACAGGATCGGCTAAAGCGTACGGATAAGCTGACCTGGTGCTGTGAGCTGAAGCTTGACGGGCTGGCGGTGAGTATTCTCTACGAAAACGGCGTACTGGTTAGCGCCGCAACGCGCGGCGATGGCACCATCGGGGAAGACATCACCTCAAACGTGCGTACCATCCGCGCGATCCCGTTAAAACTGCACGGCGATAACATTCCGACACGTCTGGAAGTGCGCGGTGAGGTGTTCCTGCCGCAGGCCGGATTTGAAAAAATTAACGACGAAGCCCGCCGCACTGGTAACAAAGTGTTTGCTAACCCACGTAACGCGGCGGCTGGGTCATTGCGTCAGCTCGATCCACGTATTACAGCGAAGCGACCGCTTACTTTCTTCTGCTATGGCGTTGGCGTACTGGAAGGCGGTGAGCTGCCTGATACCCATCTGGGTCGTCTGCTGCAATTTAAAGCGTGGGGACTGCCGGTGAGCGACAGAGTGGCGCTTTGCGACTCTCCGGAGGAAGTACTTGCTTACTATCATAAGGTTGAAGAAGACCGACCGACGCTGGGATTCGATATTGACGGCGTGGTGATCAAAGTCAACTCCATGGCCTTGCAGGAACAACTGGGTTTTGTTGCCCGCGCGCCGCGCTGGGCGGTGGCCTTTAAGTTCCCGGCTCAGGAGCAGATGACCTTTGTCCGCGATGTTGAGTTTCAGGTTGGACGTACAGGGGCAATTACGCCCGTTGCCCGCCTTGAGCCAGTGCAGGTGGCCGGGGTGCTGGTCAGTAACGCAACGTTGCATAACGCTGACGAAATAGAACGGCTGGGTTTGCGTATTGGCGACAAAGTCGTTATTCGCCGTGCGGGCGATGTCATCCCGCAGGTGGTGAATGTCGTACTTTCCGAGCGTCCGGAAGATACGCGCGAAATCGAGTTTCCAACCCATTGTCCGGTTTGTCACTCTGATGTTGAACGGGTGGAAGGCGAAGCAGTTACTCGTTGTACCGGAGGTTTAATCTGCGGGGCGCAGCGTAAGGAATCGTTGAAACACTTCGTTTCTCGCCGGGCGTTGGACGTTGACGGCATGGGCGACAAAATTATCGATCAACTGGTCGAGAAAGAGTATGTCCACACGCCTGCGGATCTCTTCACGTTGACCGCCGGTAAGCTGACCGGTCTTGATCGAATGGGGCCGAAGTCGGCGCAAAACGTAGTGAATGCGCTGGAAAAAGCGAAAGAGACCACATTTGCTCGTTTCCTCTATGCGCTGGGTATTCGTGAAGTCGGCGAAGCTACAGCTGCAGGTCTGGCGGCATATTTCGGCACGCTTGAGGCGTTGGAAGCGGCCTCTATTGAAGAGCTGCAAAAAGTGCCGGATGTCGGCATCGTGGTAGCGACGCACGTGTTTAATTTCTTCGCCGAAGAAAGCAACCGTGAGGTGATAGTGCAACTTCTGGCGCAAGGGATCCACTGGCCTGCGCCGGTGGTTATCAACGCTGAAGAAATCGACAGCCCGTTTGCCGGCAAAACGATTGTGCTGACCGGGAGCCTGAGCCTTATGTCGCGCGATGATGCCAAAGCTCGACTCACCGAGCTGGGCGCAAAAGTGGCGGGGAGCGTGTCGAAGAAAACCGATCTGGTGATAGCTGGGGAAGCGGCGGGTTCGAAGCTGGCAAAAGCGCAGGAGTTGGGCATTGCAGTGATCGACGAAGCTGAAATGATCCGCTTGCTGGGTGCTTGAGATGGAAAAAGAGCAGCTGGTAGAGATCGCCAATACCGTCATGCCCTTTGGCAAATATAAAGGGCGTCGGCTGATTGATGTCCCGGAAGAGTATCTGCTGTGGTTTGCCCGCAAGGATGAATTTCCGCCGGGCAAACTTGGGGAGCTGATGCAAATCACGCTGCTGATTAAAACTGAGGGGCTGACGCAGCTGGTTCAGCCCCTGAAACGCCCACTTTAGGCCTTCGCGGCGCGGCTCTTCTGCTGCGCCTGCAGCGCGTCCGTCTGTTGTTTGTAGCGACGCGCCAGCACGGCGCACACCATCAGCTGAATTTGGTGGAAAATCATCAATGGCAATACCATCATACCGATCACCGACGTCGGGAACAGGATGTTTGCCATGGGGATCCCATTCGCCAGACTTTTCTTCGATCCACAGAATACAATCGTGATTTCATCGGCTTTGCTGAAACCGCATTTGCGCGCAACAAAGACGTTAATAGCAATCACGATGGCCAGCAATATGATGCTGACAACCACGATAAACAGCAGTGATCCCACCCCTACTTTGTGCCAGATCCCATTAACCACGGCTTCACTGAAGGCGGAGTAAACCACCAGTAAAATGGAAGATTGATCCGTTTTTGCAATCCATTTTTTATGCTGTGACACCCAGTTGCCAATCCACGGTCGCGAGAGATGACCCAGCACGAACGGCAGCAGCAGCTGCAGCATGATTTTCCCTACCTGTTCCAGGCTGCCTTCTGCGCCATGCATATTCATGACCAGGCCTACCAGCAGTGGCGAAAGAAAAATACCCAGTAAGCTGGAGGCCGAAGCTGAACACACGGCGGCGGCAACGTTACCACCTGCCATTGAGGTAAAGGCGATAGCCGATTGCACCGTGGCTGGCAAAATACACAGATACAGGAATCCGGTGTAAAGCATCGGATCAACGTTGACGGGGGCCCACCAGGCGAACAGAACGCCCAGCACCGGGAAAACAACAAACGTGCTGCACATTACCCACAGATGCAAGCGCCAGTGGCTACCGCCGGCAATAATTGCCTCACGAGAGAGCTTGGCCCCGTGCATAAAAAACAGCAGGGCAATGGCGGCGGTGGTCAAGCCTTCAAAGAAAGGCACAAAGCCACCTTCGGCCGGGAAAAACGACGCCAGCAAAACGACGGTAATCAGCGTTATCGTGAACGGATCAAGAATACGAAAAAGTTTCATAAAGACTCCTGAAATTCGGTAGCAACATTTTGCGTTTTTCCGTTTGAGAAATAAAATTGATTTATTGCATCCATATATGAATCGAATAGATGAATTACTCTCTGCGTCAGTTGCGTATCTTTGTCACCGTTGCCCAGGCC
Source organism: Citrobacter sp. Cu231 (assembly GCF_030332265.1). Taxonomy (NCBI): domain Bacteria; kingdom Pseudomonadati; phylum Pseudomonadota; class Gammaproteobacteria; order Enterobacterales; family Enterobacteriaceae; genus Citrobacter; species Citrobacter sp. Cu231. The sequence goes on from NZ_JAOWIE010000032.1 coordinate 195,690, forward strand.
AAAAGTTTTAGCCGGGCGGGGGATATTATTGGCTTAAGCCAGTCGGCGGTCAGCCATAGCGTTAAAGAGCTTGAAGCTCAGACGGGGGTGCGCTTATTGGACAGAACGACGCGGGAAGTGGTGCTGACGGAAGCCGGACACCAGCTGGCGACGCGGCTGGAACGTATTCTGGATGAGCTGCACAGCACGCTGCGCGAAGCCGGTCAGGTGGGAACGCAGTTAACCGGTACAGTACGGGTTGCCGCCAGCCAGACAATCTCTGCTCACCTTATTCCGCAGTGTATTGCCCAGAGCAATCAGCTTTATCCGGCAATCGATTTTGTGCTGCATGACCGGCCACAGCAGTGGGTACTGGAGAGTATTCGCCAGGGAGAAGTAGATTTTGGTATTGTGATTGATCCCGGGGCAGTGACCGATCTGCAATGTGAAGCCGTACTGTCCGAACCGTTCCTGCTGCTGTGTCGCCAGGATCATCCGTTGGCCCAACGTGAGTGGGTAAACTGGCAGGATTTGTACCACGAACGTCTGGTGTTACAGGATTACGCTTCCGGCAGTCGACCGCTGATCGATGCGGCGCTGGCCCATTTCTCCATTGATGCCAATATTGTTCAGGAGATTGGTCATCCCGCCACGCTGTTCCCAATGGTTGAAGCGGGGATTGGCATCAGCGTGCTGCCCGCGCTGGCGCTCCCCTTACCGCAGGGGAGTCATCTGCAGGTTAAGCGCCTGACGCCGGTTGTTGAACGGCAGCTGATGCTGGCTCGACGTAAAAACCGCTCTTTATCAACCGCGGCTCAGGCGCTGTGGGATGTGGTGCGTATGCAGGCCAGTGCATTAACCGCCGGTCGTGCCCGCGATCCGCTGTATCAGATTTAATTATCTGTCCGACTGGGTTAATGTGTTAGAACAAGTATTTAAGAGAATAAATAATACCATCCTGCAGGAATGATTCTCCCAGTTTATTATCTGCGTAACGATACTGAATACCTGCGGTAAGATGCGGCGTCGCATTCCACCAGAAAGCGACTGCGCCGTTGATTCCGTCCTTACCGCCATTACCTGCCGCGTAGGTTTCATTGCGGTCAAATTCGTATTCGTTCCAGTTCGTTACGCTGAATTTCTCGCTGCCGAGCGAGAAGCTATATCCGGCCACCCAGCCTATTACATAACCATTATCCCCAGTATAATATGTCTGATCGGTATAACGTTTGGCAAAGAAGGGCTTAAACCAATACCCATTGCCTGTGAAATTATAACCTAACCCATAGAGAAACATATCATCATGGAAGTTAGCACGATTCGGCGAACCATAAGTTCCGTAAGCATGGAGATAGAGGTTTAACCCTGTATCACCAAGATAGATACGGTTGGTATTTTTGAAAGTGTAACGCTGTTCGCTGCCGGGTTTAGCGTGACGGCCATTGTAGAAATTCTCCCAATCGAAGAAGCCGTACATTTCTCCCCAGCTAAAGTTCGCTCCGCCTTCAAGCTCCAGATACCCAAAGTCATCTTTGTGTGATTTTTTACTGGTTTTTTCTGTAGTCTCTGATGTCCAGTCGAGATAATGCAGGCCGATATCGGCAAATCCACTTTTATATTCCGCATGGGATAGTGCGGGAATAATGAGTAAAGATGAGAGTGTCAGAGTAAAGAATTTTTTCATAGCATATTTCCCTATGCCAATAGTTATTAACAGGTTAATTAAAAAAGTGATTTATAAAAATATAAACAGCATATTGTTAAGATAAAGAGTAGATAACTACCAATACTGTTTTGCCTCTTTATTAATACAGAAGCGATCTAAATCCATCGATATCAAATGACTATTGATAGCACGTGAAAAGTGTATTGGTCAGCACAGGTCGAAGGTCGTTATAAAAAGGAGTCAAATTTAAACCGATAGAACAAGGATACTTATGTCTCACGCTCTTTTTTCTCATAATCCTGAGTATTGTGTTGATATTATTCGTGCATATGCACCGGAATTTACCCCGCGAATCGCGTTTATTTTGGGTTCTGGCCTGGGTGCGCTGGCGGAGCAAATTGAGAATGCGGTCGCCATCTCCTATGAAAAACTTCCCGGTTTTCCTGTGAGTACCGTTCACGGTCATGCTGGAGAACTGGTACTCGGTCATCTGGCGGGTGTTCCTGTTGCTTGTATGAAAGGGCGTGGGCATTTTTATGAAGGCCGGGGTATGACGGTTATGACTGACGCCATTCGCACCCTGAAATTGCTGGGTTGTGAAGTATTGTTCTGTACAAATGCGGCAGGATCACTGCGTCCTGAAGTTGGCCCAGGAAGTCTGGTGGCGTTGTGCGATCACATTAACACTATGCCGGGTACGCCGATGGTTGGAGCGAATGATGAGCGTTTTGGCGATCGCTTTTTCTCGCTGGCAAATGCTTACGATGCAGATTACCGCGCCATTCTTCAGGTCGTTGCGGCAGAGGAGGGATTCCCCCTCACCGAAGGCGTATTTGTTTCTTATCCGGGTCCGAACTTCGAAACTGCGGCAGAAATACGCATGATGCAGATTATTGGCGGCGATGTGGTCGGAATGTCAGTGGTGCCGGAAGTTATTACCGCACGTCATTGTGGTCTCAAGGTCGTTGCCGTCTCTGCGATCACCAATCTGGCGGAAGGGTTAGGAGATGTAAAACTGTCCCATGCTCAGACGCTGGCTGCGGCTGAGCTGTCCCGTCAGAACTTTATTAATCTGATTTGCGGTTTTTTACGCAAATTAGCCTAAACACACAATAACAAAGGCTCCTTTTGGGAGCCTTACCTCACGGCAAGGAATAAAAAATGGGTATTACGTCCCGCTTAAAAATCATGTCGTTTTTGCAATATTTTATCTGGGGTAGCTGGCTGGTTACCCTGGGTTCTTACATGATTAACACCCTGGATTTTACCGGCGCGAATGTGGGTATGGTCTACAGCTCGAAAGGGCTTGCCGCGATTATTATGCCGGGAATTATGGGGATCATCGCCGATAAGTGGCTGCGTGCCGAGCGCGCTTATATGCTGTGCCACCTGGTGTGTGCTGGCGTGTTGCTGTACGCCACAACCGTTACCGATCCACAGACCATGTTCTGGGTAATGTTGGTTAATGCGATGGCGTATATGCCGACAATTGCGCTATCGAACAGCGTCTCATATTCATGCCTTGCACAATCGGGTCAGGATCCGGTCACTGCGTTCCCGCCAATTCGTGTGTTTGGCACGATAGGTTTTATTGTTGCGATGTGGACGGTCAGCTTAATGGGACTGGAGCTGAGCAGCGCGCAGCTGTATATCGCTTCAGGCGCATCGCTGCTGCTGGCTCTGTATGCGCTGACGTTGCCAAAAATACCGGTTGCGGAGAAAAAAGCGTCCGCCACGCTTGCCAGTAAACTGGGGCTGGATGCGTTTGTGCTGTTTAAAAATCCGCGCATGGCAATTTTCTTTTTGTTTGCCATGATGCTGGGGGCGGTGCTGCAAATCACCAACGTCTTTGGCAATCCGTTCCTGCATGATTTTGCCCGTAACCCTGAGTTTGCCAACAGCTTTGTGGTGAAATATCCCTCCATTTTGCTGTCAGTTTCGCAGATGGCGGAAGTGGGTTTTATCCTCACTATTCCATTCTTCCTGAAACGCTTTGGCATTAAAACAGTGATGCTGATGAGTATGCTGGCGTGGACGCTGCGCTTTGGCTTCTTTGCCTTTGGCGATCCGTCTCCGTTTGGCTTTGTGCTGCTGCTAATGTCGATGATCGTTTACGGTTGTGCGTTTGATTTCTTCAACATCTCCGGCTCGGTATTTGTCGAGCAGGAAGTTGATTCAAGGATTCGCGCCAGCGCCCAGGGGCTGTTTATGACGATGGTAAATGGCATTGGCGCGTGGGTGGGTTCAATCCTGAGCGGGATGGCGGTGGACTATTTTTCTGTCGATGGCGTCAAGGATTGGCAAACTATCTGGTTGGTGTTTGCTGCTTATGCTTTGGCACTGGCAATTGTTTTTGCGTTGTTCTTTAAATATCAACATCATCCAGAAAAATTGTCGACTAAATCATTGGCTCATTAAAATTATTTAACTGGCGAGGGGATGCTCGCCAGCTCATTTCACAAACAAGGATTTCACGTGAAAGAAATCATTCTATCCTCAGGCATTGGGTTTGGCATTGGGGCATTATTTACTTTATGCCGAATACCTATTCCTGCACCAAATGTTTTACCCGGGGTTTTATCTATTGTGTTTATGTATATTGGGTATCTTGTCGTTAAATCTATTTTTTACTAAGCAATGTGGTAGATTCCAGACGTTATCCCTTATTCCTGGAGTGTAACAGTGATGGAACGAGCTCACCGAATCGATCTGAAGTTATTGCGTTATTTTCTCGCTGTTGCAGAAGAGTTGCATTTTGGCCGGGCTGCTGCCCGGTTAAATATGTCACAACCCCCTCTGAGTATTCATATCAAAGAACTTGAACAGCAACTTGGTACCTTGTTATTTATTCGCCATTCTCGCAGCGTTGCGTTAACTCATGCCGGGAAAATTCTGATGGAGGAGTCGCGTCGTTTGTTAGCCAATGTAAATCAGGCTATGGCGAGAGTGGAGCAGATTGGTCGCGGCGAAGCGGGGCGTATTGAATTGGGTGTGGTTGGTACGGCACTGTGGGGAAGAATGCGTCCCGCAATGCACTATTTTTTGAAAGCAAATCCCAATGTTGAAGTACTGTTTCGCGAAAAATCGCCAGGTATGCAAATGGCGTTATTAGAGCGTCGGGAGCTCGATGCAGGGATATGGCGTATGGCAATTGAACCAACGGTTGGTTTTACCAGCTTACGTCTGCATGAATCTTCATTCATGGTTGCAGTACCGGAAGATCACATTCTGGCCTCCAGGGATTCTGTTCCTCTGGCGGCGCTGCGCAACGAATATTTTGTCACGCTGCCGTCCGTACATTCCGATTGGGGATTTTTGCAACGTGTATGTCAGCAGGCGGGCTTCTCGCCAATGATTATTCGTGAGGTTGTTGAGCCCCAGACAGTGCTGGCAATGATCAGTATGGGAGTCGGGATTACGTTAATGGCTGATGGTTATGCACAAATGAGCTGGCCTGGCGTGGTATTCCGGCCATTAGAGGAACGTATTCCGGCTGATTTGTATATTGTCTATGAACAGCATCAGGCCACGCCAGCGTTAACGAAGTTGATTGATGCTTTGGTCGGGTAAGCAGTGCAGGATGACTCGCTTGCTCGCCCTTCGGGCCGTCACCGTAAACGGCTCCGTTGTTTCGCTGCGCTCAACACCGAACCTGCTGCAGGTTCGAATCTTAAAAATCGCAGATAGCAAAAAGGCGCCTTTAGGGCGCCTTTTTACATTGGTGGGTCGTGCAGGATTCGAACCTGCGACCAATTGATTAAAAGTCAACTGCTCTACCAACTGAGCTAACGACCCGAAGTGGTGGGTGATGACGGGATCGAACCGCCGACCCCCTCCTTGTAAGGGAGGTGCTCTCCCAGCTGAGCTAATCACCCACTTCGGTACTTCAATTTTATCGTAAGAAATCCAGCTGGCGAGAAAGTGGTGGGTGATGACGGGATCGAACCGCCGACCCCCTCCTTGTAAGGGAGGTGCTCTCCCAGCTGAGCTAATCACCCACTTCTCAATTTCTTACTCTACACGGCGGAGACTACATAAAGTAGTTGGTGGGTGATGACGGGTTCGAACCGCCGACCCCCTCCTTGTAAGGGAGGTGCTCTCCCAGCTGAGCTAATCACCCCCGCTGTGTGGAGTCGCATTATAGGGAGAGTTGAAAATGAGTCAACGCATTTTCTAAAGAAATTGTTCGTTCGTCGTAAATTTAAACAAAACGATCGCAAAACAATCCATGTCGCATGATTTGTATACGAAAATGGCAAAGCGTGATGTTCCAACCTGAACACCATTGAGGAATCAGACCACGGTGATAGAATACGAGCCTGATAATCTTCCCTGGATTTGCCGGTTGTCGGCATCTTTATAAACGTAAGGCCATTTCATGAAAATCAAAACTCGCTTCGCGCCAAGCCCGACAGGCTACCTGCACGTCGGCGGTGCGCGTACTGCTCTTTATTCCTGGCTTTTTGCACGCAACCATGGCGGTGAGTTTGTGCTGCGTATTGAAGACACCGATCTCGAACGCTCCACTCCGGAAGCTATTGAAGCCATTATGGATGGCATGAACTGGCTGAATCTGGAATGGGATGAAGGCCCATACTTCCAGACCAAACGTTTTGATCGTTACAACGCGGTTATTGATGAGATGCTGGAAGCGGGTACCGCGTATAAATGCTACTGCTCCAAAGAACGCCTGGACGCGCTGCGTGAAGAGCAGATGGCGAATGGCGAGAAACCGCGTTACGACGGCCGCTGCCGTCATGGGCATGAACATCACGACGCGGATGAGCCTTGCGTGGTGCGTTTTGCCAACCCGCAGGATGGTTCCGTTATTTTTGACGACCAGATCCGTGGGCCGATCGAATTCAGCAACCAGGAGCTGGACGATCTGATCATCCGCCGTACCGACGGTTCCCCGACCTACAACTTCTGCGTGGTGGTTGACGACTGGGATATGGAAATCACCCACGTTATTCGTGGTGAAGACCATATCAACAACACCCCGCGTCAGATTAACATCCTGAAAGCGCTGAACGCACCGGTGCCGGTTTACGCACACGTGTCGATGATTAACGGCGACGACGGTAAAAAACTATCCAAACGTCACGGTGCAGTCAGCGTCATGCAGTATCGCGACGACGGTTATCTGCCGGAAGCGCTGCTGAACTATCTGGTGCGTCTGGGCTGGTCCAGCGGCGATCAGGAAATCTTCACCCGTGAAGAGATGATCAAACTGTTCTCCCTGGGGGCGGTGAGCAAATCTGCGAGCGCGTTCAATACCGAAAAACTGCAGTGGTTGAACCATCACTATATTAATGCGCTGGCGCCAGAATATGTGGCGACACATCTACAATGGCACATTGAGCAGGAAAATATTGATACTCGCGTGGGGCCGCAGCTGTCAGAGCTGGTTAAACTGCTCGGTGAGCGCTGCAAAACGCTGAAAGAGATGGCACAGAGTTGCCGCTATTTCTACGAAGACTTTGCTGAGTTTGATGCTGATGCTGCGAAGAAGCACCTGCGTCCTGTAGCGCGTCAGCCGCTGGAAGTGGTTCGCGACAAGCTGGCTGCGATTAGCGATTGGACGGCAGAAAACGTGCACCACGCGATTCAGGCAACCTCTGATGAGCTGGAAGTGGGGATGGGTAAAGTCGGGATGCCGCTGCGCGTAGCCGTTACCGGTGCGGGTCAGTCCCCGGCGTTAGACGTCACGGTGCATGCGATTGGTAAATCCCGCAGTATTGAGCGCATTAATAAAGCGCTGGCGTTTATTGCTGAGCGTGAAAGCCAGCAGTAAGACCGACTGAACGATGAAACACAACGGCAGGAGCGCATCCTGCCGTTTTTTTTGCCTGTTATTCAGACTCATCAATCCCTAATCTGGCAAGAAAATTGCGAATACCCTCACGTGAGATAAACTGCCATAACTTTTCTTGTTCCGTTGGCGACATGTTGTCCAGTGCGCTGATTATCTGCCGACAGGCGTGACTACGCATAACGTGAGTGTATTCTGCCAGCGGTTCTTCAGCCTGATAAACGTCAGGTACTTTGCGAAAAGCCGGAATATTGAGCAGAAACGTGCGGACGTTGGAGTCGATATGAATCAGTCTTGCACGACCACCTTTAACGCCGGGAAACTTTTCGGTGGTCCAGTTTTGTTCTCTGATCCAGCGATTGACGGTTTGTTTGGCAACCCCGAGACATTCAGCCAGTTCTTCGGTCGTCATTTTGCTGCGTAAATTTTTCATATTATTTGTTTTCGCGGATCCCTAAGCGTTGTAGTAAACCCGTAATGCCTTCACGCAGGATCAGTGACGTAAACATTTTCTGTTCTGACGGCGTCATTTCTTTGGCGAGCCTAATCAGTAGCGCCTCAATAGAGGTATCACCGGATAACGATAAATTGTCTGATAAGCCTTCGGCTGAACGCTCAGCGCTGCGAATGTATTCGCGAACTTGTTCGGTGACGTGAACCAGTCGGGCTTTACCGCCCTGAACGCCAGGTTTAGGTGATGTAGCCCAGCCTTCCTTGCGCACCCATTTATTGATGGTTTGTCGGCTGTATCCGGTCAGATTAGCTAGCTCTTCTGGCGTCATCCGTTCCTTGAACATAACGATTCCCTGAATAGTCGTGGGGTTAATTAGTGGCTCATTTTATAGCACCATTTTAGTAGAAACCGTGACGCGTTTAACTACTGAATGCGAGTTGTTACGCAATGTTCTTCATTTGACTGCTTTTTCAGCGATTGAATTCTATGAGTTAATTTTGCCGTTGACACACGCGAAGGGAATTCATATGATGCCGCCCGTCAACTCGACAAGCTTTACGTAATGGGGCTATAGCTCAGCTGGGAGAGCGCTTGCATGGCATGCAAGAGGTCAGCGGTTCGATCCCGCTTAGCTCCACCAAATTTTATCCCAATAAATTTGGCATATACGTAAAAGCATCGTGGGGCTATAGCTCAGCTGGGAGAGCGCTTGCATGGCATGCAAGAGGTCAGCGGTTCGATCCCGCTTAGCTCCACCAAAATTTAAACCCTCGCTGAAAAGCGGGGGTTTTTTGTTTCTGTATCCTGTCGGTTTTTACCTGGTATCTCCGGTTTGCTGAATAGCAGGCATAAAAAAGCCGGGGAAATTCCCCGGCCTTATCACTACGACGTTGTCTTACGCTTACAGCACCAGTGCTGCGATAGATGCAGACAGTACGCTCACCAGCGTAGAACCGTATACCAGCTTCAGACCAAAGCGGGAAACCACGTTACCTTGCTCTTCGTTCAGACCTTTAATCGCACCGGCGATAATACCGATAGAAGAGAAGTTAGCGAAGGAAACCAGGAACACAGAGATGATGCCTTCAGCGCGTGGAGAGAGCGTAGCGGCGATTTTCTGCAGATCCATCATTGCAACGAATTCGTTAGAAACCAGTTTTGTCGCCATGATACTACCTACCTGCAGCGCTTCGCTGGACGGCACACCCATTACCCATGCAACCGGATAGAAGATGTAACCCAGGATGCCCTGGAAGGAGATGCTGTAGCCAAACCAGCCGGTTACGGTGGCAAACAGGGCGTTCAGGGCAGCGATCAGCGCGATGAAACCAATCAGCATCGCCGCAACGATAATTGCCACTTTGAAACCCGCCAGAATGTATTCACCCAGCATTTCGAAGAAGCTCTGACCTTCGTGCAGGTTAGACATCTGGATGTTTTCTTCGCTGGCATCAACACGGTAAGGGTTGATCAGCGACAACACGATAAAGGTGCTGAACATGTTCAGTACCAGCGCCGCAACAACGTACTTCGGCTCCAGCATGGTCATGTACGCGCCGACGATAGACATGGAAACGGTAGACATCGCCGTTGCAGCCATGGTGTACATACGGTTGCGAGACATTTTGCCGAGAATATCTTTATAGGCGATAAAGTTCTCAGACTGACCCAGGATCAGAGAGCTGACGGCGTTGAAGGATTCCAGCTTGCCCATACCGTTCACTTTGGAAAGCAGGTAACCAATTGCGCGGATGATAACCGGCAGCACACGGATATGCTGAAGGATACCGATCAGGGCGGAGATAAAGACGATAGGGCACAGTACTTTCAGGAAGAAGAATGCCAGGCCTTGATCATTCATGCTACCGAAGACGAAGTTCGTCCCCTCGTTGGCAAAACCGAGCAGTTTTTCGAACATTTCGGAGAAGCCTTTTACGAAGCCCAGGCCGACGTTGGAGTTCAGGAAGAACCACGCCAGTAACACTTCAATAACAAGCAGTTGAATAACATAACGAATGCGAATCTTTTTACGGTCACTGCTTACCAGCAGCGCAAGGATCGCAACAACGGCCAATGCCAATACAAAATGAAGGACGCGGTCCATATTTGCTCCAAATATGAGGCAGGTTTAGTTTTCGTGCACATTCTATGTAACAACCATAAAGAAAACGAGATCAAACACACACTATAGTAAGGACCTGTGACGAGATTCAAAATTAGTGATCGGTGATACACTTCCGTTATGCTTGGTATCTAAGTGAAAAGTTATGTCATTGTGCTAATCTATAACAATAATTAAACATCTTGCCGTTTTTTCCAGAATCCTTATCGATCCATAGACCAACACTATCAGAGAAATCAACTTCACCCATTAAAATGAATTTGATAATCATTCTCAATAGGCGTAGCTTGAAATATAGCAAAGGCTATGTTTCTGAGGCATTAAAAATGACTAACGATCGCGTTGAGAGTAGCAGTGGACGGGCTACGCGCAAGTTGAAGCTCGCATTAATGGGACCTGCGTTCATCGCGGCGATCGGCTATATCGATCCAGGTAACTTTGCTACCAATATCCAGGCTGGGGCCAGCTTTGGTTATAAACTGCTGTGGGTAGTGGTATGGGCAAACCTGATGGCGATGCTGATTCAGGTGCTGTCGGCAAAACTGGGTATTGCCACGGGTAAAAACCTGGCGGAGCAAATTCGCGATCACTATCCCCGCCCGGTGGTGTGGTTCTACTGGGTGCAGGCTGAAATTATCGCCATGGCGACAGACCTTGCTGAATTTATTGGCGCGGCAATTGGCTTCAAGCTGATCCTCGGCGTTTCGTTATTGCAAGGGGCCGTGCTCACCGGTATCGCGACGTTCTTAATTCTGATGCTGCAGCGTCGCGGACAGAAGCCGCTGGAAAAAGTGATTGGCGGCCTGCTGCTGTTTGTGGCTGCTGCTTATATTGTGGAGCTGGTTTTTTCCCAACCGAACTTTGCGCAGCTTAGTAAAGGGATGATTATTCCCAGTCTGCCTAATTCTGAGGCGGTATTCCTCGCCGCTGGCGTGCTGGGCGCGACAATTATGCCGCACGTTATTTATCTGCACTCTTCCTTAACCCAGCATCTGCACGGTGGAACGCGACAACAGCGCTATGCAGCCACAAAATGGGATGTGGCCATCGCCATGACGATTGCTGGATTTGTCAACCTGGCGATGATGGCGACGGCTGCAGCCGCGTTTCACTTTAGTGGACATACCGGTATTGCCGACCTGGATCAGGCGTATCTGACCCTTGAACCGCTGTTAAGTCACGCTGCGGCGACGGTGTTCGGTTTAAGTCTGGTGGCCGCAGGGCTCTCTTCCACTGTGGTCGGTACGCTGGCGGGGCAGGTGGTGATGCAAGGGTTTATCCGCTTTCACATTCCGTTATGGGTTCGCCGGACTGTTACCATGATGCCATCATTTATTGTGATTCTGATGGGATTGGATCCGACGCGTATTCTGGTAATGAGCCAGGTATTGCTCAGTTTCGGTATTGCGCTGGCGCTGGTGCCACTGTTGATCTTTACCAGCGACAGTCAACTGATGGGCGATTTAGTTAACCGCCGGTGGGTGAAACAGCTGGGCTGGGTGATTGTGGTACTGGTGGTGGCACTCAATATCTGGCTGCTGGTGGGAACCGCGCTCGGTTTGTAAAAACAAAAGGGCTTGCAGGCCCTTTTGTTACATTAATGTCGGTGCCCGTGACCGCGTCCACGCCCACGATGGTCATCGCGATCGTTCCAGCCTTCACGATAGCCGCGCTCATAAGCTTTGCGTTTATCCCAACCGCGATGATAGCCATTGTCATGACGCCACCAGCGATTTTTGCGCCACTCATAGTTATGGTGCCAGTAATCCCGGTCGCGCCAGCGTCCGCCATCCCAGTAGTTACCATAATTATCGCGATCGCCAATTTGTAATTTGATCGATGGCAGCAGGGTGATTTCGCCAGCGTTCGCGGCCAGCGGTGTAAAAGCCAATAAGACTGCCGCCAGAATCAGTGACCTGAACATGTTTTCTCTCCTTCACGATCGAGCCGTAGCCGGCCTGTTAATACAATATTACGGGGCAGTAAAGCCCCGTTTCATCGGCTTAACTCCTAAATCGTAAGTGAGAGCACTTTTTGTTAATAAATGTGTCTTTATTTCAATCAACTCAGGATGGCATCAATCTCCGTGCACTCTTCGGGCGTAAAGTGACGATTGGCCAGCATACCGACAGCATCTTCAATTTGCGCCGGTTTACTGGCACCAATCAGCACAGATGTGACGTTGTCATCCCGTAGCACCCACGCGAGCGCCATCTGAGAAAGCTTTTGTCCGCGTCGCTCTGCAATCACATTCAGCGCCCGCACCTTCTCCAGTTTCTCTGGCGTAATCTGATCCGGGTTCAGGAAACGACTGCCGCTTGCCGCACGAGAATCAGCAGGAATACCGTTCAGGTAGCGGTCGGTTAACTGCCCGCCTGCCAGCGGTGAAAAGGCGATACTGCCGACGCCTTTTTCCTGCAACAGCGACAGCAGGCCATCTTCGACCCAACGTTCAAACATGGAGTATTTGGGCTGATGGATAAGACATGGCGTACCTAAATCGTCGAGTATTTCAATCGCCTGCCTGGCAAGGTCTGCCGGGTAATTAGACAACCCGACGTACAACGCTTTACCCTGACGAACGATATGATCCAGCGCACGCATGGTTTCCCGGAGCGGCGTTTCAGGGTCGGGGCGATGGTGGTAAAAGATATCGACATATTCCAGTCCCAGTCGCTTCAGGCTTTGGTCGAGGCTGGCTATCAGGTATTTGCGTGAACCCCAGTCCCCGTAAGGCCCTTCCCACATGGTGTAGCCCGCTTTGGTGGAGATGATTAGCTCATCTCGCCATGGTAAAAAATCTTCCTGCAGGATGCGGCCAAAATTTCGTTCCGCTGAACCCGGCGGCGGACCATAGTTATTTGCCAGATCAAAATGGCTGATCCCAAGGTCGAATGCGCGCTGTAACAACGCCCGGCTATTCTCGACCTGCGTGGTATCACCAAAATTGTGCCACAAACCCAGCGAGACAATCGGCAGTTTAAGGCCGCTGTGCCCGCAACGGCGGTACTCCATTGTCTGGTAACGATTTTCATCAGCCTGATAAGCCATGTAGCCTCCTGTCGGATAACATAAGAGAATCAATGTATACGTTTACACCAGGCGTGTCGCAATGAAATTTTGGGTGAAAACTGTACATCCTGCTTTCCACCCCCTTCACCGCGACTTTCCTGGACAGCTAACCCAGTTCTTCGATACTCAACATGAGGTTACCGTCAGAAGGATAGCTGTCATGCAAACCCCGTATTCCGTTGCTGATTACCTGCTGGACAGACTGGCAGGCTGTGGCGTCGGCCATCTCTTTGGTGTGCCTGGCGATTATAATTTGCAGTTTCTTGACCATGTGATTGAACATCCCAGCGTACGTTGGGTCGGGTGTGCGAATGAGTTGAATGCGGCTTATGCTGCGGATGGCTATGCGCGGGTGTCTGGGGTGGGGGCGCTGCTCACCACGTTTGGCGTGGGCGAGTTAAGTGCGATTAACGGTATCGCAGGAAGTTATGCGGAATATGTTCCTGTTTTGCATATTGTTGGGGCACCCTGTCGCGGCGCNAGCGCCGCGGGGAGCTGATGCATCACACGCTGGGTGATGGTGACTTTCAACATTTTTATCGTATGCAACAGGCGGTGACGACGGCGAGCGCGGTACTGGATGAACAAAACGCCTGCTATGAAATTGACCGCGTGCTGCGAACAATGCTTATCGAACGCAGACCGGGCTATCTGATGTTACCTGCTGATGTGGCAAAACAGCCCGCGACGCCGCCGGATGACATTCTGACTGTTCCTTTGAGCGAACCGGAAAGCAGCGTGGCAGAGGCGTTTCGCTACCATGCCCGTGAACGATTGCTGGACAGCCCGCGTGTCGCGCTGCTCGCGGACTTTCTCGCGCTACGTTTTGGGCTGCAGCCGGTTTTACAACGCTGGATGGCGGAGACGCCGATGGCCCATGCCACGCTGTTGATGGGCAAAGGGCTGTTCGATGAACGTCATCCGGCGTTTGTTGGCACGTACAGTGCTGGTGCCAGTAGCGATTATGTTCGTCTGGCTATCGAGGATGCCGACACGATATTTTGTGTCGGCACACAATTTGTCGACACCCTGACCGCCGGGTTTACGCAACAGCTACCGCAGGAGCGCACCATTGAGGTTCAGCCTCATGCCTCACGGATTGGAACCAGCTGGTTTAACATCCCGATGGAGCAGGCGGTCACCACATTGCGGGAGCTGTGTCTGGAAATGTCGTTTTCACTGCCGCCAGAACGTCCGCCAGTTACGCGCACTCTGGTTGAGAAGGGACCTCTGACGCAGGAAAACTTCTGGCATACGGTGCAGCAGTATCTGGCGCCTAATGACATTATCATTGTTGACCAGGGAACCGCAGCCTTTGGCGCGGCTGCGCTCTCGCTACCCGGCGGCGCGGAGGTGCTCGTTCAGCCTTTGTGGGGATCGATCGGCTATGCGCTCCCGGCTGCATTCGGCGCGCAAACCGCCTGTCCGGAGCGCCGAGTGGTCCTGATTATTGGCGACGGCGCGGCGCAGCTCACCATTCAGGAACTGGGTTCTATGCTAAGAGATGGGCAGTCTCCCGTTATTTTGCTGCTTAATAATGATGGTTACACCGTGGAGCGGGCCATACATGGGGCAACTCAGCGTTATAACGATATCGCCGCCTGGAGCTGGACGCAGGTGCCGCAGGCGTTTAGTCGTGAATGTCAGGCGGAATGCTGGCGAGTGACGCAGGCTGTACAACTGGAAGAAGTGCTGGCCCGGTTGTGGCGCCCGCAACGATTGTCGTTAATTGAGGTGGTGCTTCCGAAAGCCGATCTTCCTGAGTTATTGCGCACGGTGACCCGTGCGCTGGAAACGCGTAACGGGGGATAGCTATTGATCAGGACGGCTGGCTATCATCATCGGCTTGCCCGCCAGCAGCAGCCAGGCGGGCAGCATGACAATGCACAGCAGCGGTAGCAGGGTCGTGTCTGGCACGACCACTGCTGCCATAAACAGGCTGAGCCAGGCGTCACGGGTGACGACCAGCACGAGCCCGAGAATCGCGCAGGAAACCGTGATAGCCGCCGGTACCGCTTCAACGTGGGCGTGCAGCATCAGCCCCAGCGCGACGCCAACGAACACTGCCGGGAAAATTCGCCCGCCGCGAAAACCACTCGCTGCAGCCACCACCAACGCCGCCAGCTTAATGATGGCGAGCATGAAATAATCCGATGTGCCCAGCGTCTGACTAAAAGCCATTTGCTGCATTTCATCCAGCCCCTTAAATAAGGTAAGTGGCCCACCGATAACGCCCAAAATACCGAGGATAAAGCCGCCAACCCCAAGGATCAGCACCGGGTGCTTTAATCGATGCATTACATGATGCAAACGCGGCAGACACCAGACGGCTACCATTCCGGCAGCAATAGCGATGGCGGCCACGACCGCACCGCTGAGAATGTCGATCAAGTGCATCTGCGTGTAGTGCGCGATGGGCAGTGAAAAATGAGGGTGAAAAAACAGGCTGGTGGTCAGCGAGCCCGCCGCCGCGGCCATTAACGGCGCAAACAGGCGATCCCACAAGGGAACATCGTTCGAGCTATTCAGCGTTTGTGAAAACACCAGCGCGGCGGCAACGGGGGTGCCAAATAGCGCCCCGATGGTGCCGGCAGAGGCGAGAATGGTCCAGTCCAGTTTCGCAATGCGGGGAAACATGCGGCTGCCGAGCGCCACTGCCAGTGCGATATTCACCGTCATGATGGGGTGTTCCGGTCCCAGACTGACGCCACCCGCGAGGCCAAGGATGAGCGCGGCCAGCAGACCCGGTATTGCTGACGTTGGGGCCGGCATACCAATTAATGGTTCACAAGCCGGATCCGGACCTGCATGGCCGTGGCTGTAGCGGATGACAACGCCAACCATCAATCCGATCAGCGTGAGCATTCCGATAATCCACAGCGGAGAGTCATGGGCGATTCCGATTCCAGCGGGCAAACGCTCCCATAAAAAAAGCTGTAAAACAGAAGCCACTTTCATCACAACGATCAACACCAGGCTGGACGCTATGCCAATGATGAGCGCCGGAGTTGATAGTAACAGCATCGTTCTGGCTCGCGGATGGAGCATTTTCTATTCCTTAAAACAGAGTCATAGACATAGTTTGCACAGCCAGCCTGACGGCATCGCTGCAAATGGTGCTGAAACGATAAAGTAATTGTGTGATCTGGATCGATTTTCCACGGGCATCAGCTTTTAGACCGTTGTTGTTATGCCCCCATGAATTTACAGTGTGGCAAAGATTTATTTTGACTTTAGCGGAGCAGTAGAAGAATGACAAAATATGCTTTAGTAGGTGACGTTGGTGGCACCAACGCGCGTCTTGCTCTGTGCGATATTGCCAGCGGCGAGATTTCGCAGGCAAAAACCTATTCCGGGCTGGATTACCCAAGCCTTGAGGCCGTGGTGCGCGTGTACCTGGATGAGCATAGCGTCAGCGTTGAAGATGGCTGCATTGCCATTGCCTGTCCGATCACCGGCGACTGGGTGGCAATGACCAATCATACCTGGGCATTCTCTATTGCTGAGATGAAAAAAAATCTGGGCTTCAGCCATCTGGAAATTATCAATGATTTCACCGCTGTATCGATGGCGATTCCGATGCTGAAAAAAGAGCATTTGATCCAATTTGGCGGCGCGGAACCTGTCGAAGGTAAACCGATTGCGGTCTATGGTGCCGGAACCGGACTCGGCGTGGCGCATCTGGTGCACGTGGATAAACGTTGGGTGAGCCTGCCCGGCGAAGGCGGTCATGTAGATTTTGCGCCTAACAGCGAAGAAGAAGGGATTATCCTTGAAGTTCTGCGCGCCGAAATTGGTCATGTTTCCGCGGAACGCGTGTTGTCCGGACCGGGTTTGGTGAATCTGTATCGCGCTATCGTTAAGTCTGACGGGCGGCTGCCGGAAAATCTACAGCCGAAGGATATCACTGAACGTGCGCTGGCTGACTCCTGTATCGACTGTCGTCGGGCGCTGTCACTGTTTTGCGTCATCATGGGGCGTTTTGGCGGCGATTTGGCGTTAACGCTGGGGACATTTGGCGGCGTATACATCGCTGGCGGTATCGTCCCGCGCTTCCTCGACTTCTTTAAGGCTTCAGGCTTCCGCGGTGGTTTTGAAGATAAAGGCCGTTTTAAAGCCTACGTCCAGGACATCCCAGTATATCTGATTGTGCATGATAACCCGGGCCTGCTGGGTTCCGGCGCACATCTGCGCCAGGCACTGGGACATATTTTATAATTGCTTCGCAAAAAACCTGCAAAGCCGCGTTATTTACGCGGCTTTTTTATGCCTGCCGCCCGCCTTTCCGACCTTCGTCACACTTCCTGATTGCGGGATTATTTGTCCAGTAAAAGCATTATTTCTCTGGTAACGATCGTTCCTTTTCCCGGACCATAATTTCACTCGTTAACTATTACGAGGAAATGAATATGAGCAAAAAACTGATTGCTGTTTGTGCATGCCCGATGGGTCTGGCCCATACCTTTATGGCGGCTCAGGCGCTGGAAGAAGCGGCGGTTGAAGCGGGTTATGAAGTAAAAATTGAAACCCAGGGCGCGGATGGAATTCAAAACCGTTTGACGGCGCAGGATATCGCAGAGGCGACGTTAATCATTCACTCCGTCGCCGTCACCCCTGAAGACAACGAGCGTTTTGAGTCGCGTGACGTCTATGAAATTACGTTACAGGACGCGATAAAAAATGCAGCCGGCATCATTAAAGAGATCGAAGAGATGGTTGCCGCTGAACAACAATAATTATCGACAGGGAATCACGTATGGCCATTAAAAAACGCAGTGCAACCGTTGTGCCTGGCGCATCTGGTGCCGCAGCGGCAATAAAAAATCCACCGGCCTCCCGCAATAGCTTCTGGGGCGAACTTCCGCAACATGTGATGTCGGGTATTTCACGCATGGTGCCGACGTTAATTATGGGCGGGGTCATTCTCGCCTTCTCACAGCTGATCGCCTATAGCTGGCTCGATATACCTGCTGACACTGGCATCATGGATGCGTTGAACAGCGGAAAATTCACCGGTTTCAATCTCGCATTACTGAAATTTGCCTGGTTGTCGCAATCTTTTGGCGGCGTGCTGTTTGGCTTTGCTATCCCGATGTTTGCCGCGTTCGTCGCCAACTCAATCGGTGGCAAGCTGGCATTTCCCGCGGGGTTCATCGGTGGTCTGATGTCCACCCAGCCCACGCAAGTACTGAATTTTGACCCAGCGACGCTGCAATGGGCAACCAGTGCTCCTGTTCCGTCAACTTTTATTGGCGCGCTGATTATCTCGATTG
Source organism: Citrobacter sp. Cu231 (assembly GCF_030332265.1). Classification (NCBI taxonomy): domain Bacteria; kingdom Pseudomonadati; phylum Pseudomonadota; class Gammaproteobacteria; order Enterobacterales; family Enterobacteriaceae; genus Citrobacter; species Citrobacter sp. Cu231. Next base: position 214,068 of record NZ_JAOWIE010000032.1, read on the forward strand.
TTGCCGGGTATCTGGTGAAGTGGATGAACCAAAAAATCCAGTTGCCTGATTTCCTGCTGGCGTTCAAAACCACCTTTTTACTGCCCATTCTTTCCGCCATTTTCGTCATGCTGGCGATGTATTACGTGATAACGCCGTTTGGCGGCTGGATCAACGGCGGAATTCGTACTCTGCTGACGGCGGCCGGAGAGAGAGGCACGCTGATGTATGCAATGGGGATTTCCGCAGCAACGGCGATTGACCTCGGCGGTCCTATCAATAAGGCTGCAGGATTCGTCGCTTTTAGCTTTACCACCGATCACGTTCTGCCGGTAACCGCGCGTTCTATTGCGATTGTGATCCCTCCAATTGGTCTCGGGCTGGCCACGCTTATTGACCGTCGCTTAACCGGTAAACGTTTGTTCAGCGCACAGCTCTACCCGCAGGGAAAAACGGCGATGTTCCTCGCGTTTATGGGTATCAGCGAAGGGGCGATCCCGTTTGCGTTGGAAAGCCCCATCACGGCAATTCCTTCCTATATGGTGGGTGCTATTGTCGGATCGACGACTGCCGTCTGGCTGGGGGCGGTGCAGTGGTTCCCGGAATCGGCTATCTGGGCATGGCCGCTGGTGACTAACCTCGGCGTCTATATGGCGGGGATCCTGTTAGGCGCGGTGATTACGGCATTGATGGTGGTGTTCCTGCGTAACATGATGTATCGCAAAGGCAAATTGCTGATTGAAAGCCTCTGATTAAAAGGATTGTGACCATGAGCTTACTTGCCTCACTGCGTGACTGGCTAACGGCGCAACATCTCGACGCGATGCTGCTGTCCTCTCGGCAGAATAAACAGCCGCATATAGGGATCTCCAGCAGTTCTGGGTTTGTGTTTATCAGCCATAAAAGCGCGCATATTCTGGTCGATGCCCGTTACTACACTGATGTCGCTACGCGTACTCAGGGCTATCAGATCCATCTACTCGATGGAACGCACACGCTATATTCGCGGGTGAATCACATCATTGCGGACGAAAAGCTGCAGACGGTGGGGTTCGAAGGTGAGCAGGTAAGCTGGGAAACGGCGAGCGCGTGGTCGGGTAAACTGCACGCCCGACTGGTGAGCGCCGTACCGGATGTGCTTCGGCAGATAAAAACGGCGCAGGAAATAGCCAGCATTCGCGAGGCCTGCCGAATTGCAGATCTTAGCGTTGAACATATTCGCCGCTTTATTCAACCCGGTCTCAGCGAACGTGAAATCGCCGCTGAACTGGAGTGGTATATGCGTACGCTCGGCGCAGATAAAGCCTCTTTTGACACCATTGTTGCCAGCGGCTGGCGCGGCGCACTGCCGCACGGTAAAGCCAGTGATAAGCGTGTCGAGGCAGGTGAGTTCATCACGCTGGATTTTGGTGCGCAGTATCAGGGCTATTGTTCGGATATGACGCGAACCTTTCGCATCCCAGATGCCAGCCAGCCAGCGGAAGAGAGTCCTTTGTTTTCCGTCTATCAGATTGTACTGGCGGCGCATCGTGCGGCGGTGGTGGCAATTCGACCGGGTCGGCGCTGTCATGAAGTGGACGAAGCTGCCCGTCAGGTGATTGCTCAAGCAGGCTACGGCGATAATTTTGGCCACAATACCGGACACGCTATCGGCATTGAGGTGCATGAAAACCCGCGCTTTTCTCCCTCTGACATGACCCCTCTGGCGGCTGGCATGCTGCTCACAGTTGAACCGGGTATTTATCTGCCGGGGCAGGGAGGTGTGCGTATTGAGGATGTCGTGCTGGTGACGCCAGACGGCGGTGAGGCGCTCTACACCATGGCGAAAACATTGTTACACACGGGAGAGGCGTAATGGACTTATCGCTACTGAAAGCGCTGAGCGAGGCGGATGCGATCGCTTCTTCAGAACAGGAAGTGCGACAGATCTTGCTTGAGGAGGCGGATCGCCTGCACAAAGAAGTGCGCTTTGATGGTCTGGGATCGGTACTGATCCGTCTGAATGAATCAGCGGGGCCGAAGGTAATGATCTGCGCGCACATGGATGAAGTGGGATTTATCGTGCGCAGTATTTCCAGCGAAGGGGCGATTGATGTCTTACCGGTGGGAAATGTGCGCATGGCGGCCAGACAACTGCAGCCGGTGCGGATCACCACCCGCGAAGAGAGCAAAATCCCCGGTCTGCTTGACGGCGAGCGTAGCGGCAATGATGTGAGCGCGCTGCGGGTAGATATTGGCGCGCGATCTTATGATGAGGTACTCCAGGCTGGCGTACGCCCCGGCGATCGCGTCACATTCGACACAACCTTTCAGGTTTTGCCGCACCAACGAGTGATGGGCAAAGCCTTTGATGACCGGCTTGGGTGCTATTTGCTGGTGGCGCTACTGCGTGAATGGCATCACGCCACTCTCCCTTGTGAGGTTTGGCTGGTAGCCAGTTCCAGTGAAGAAGTGGGATTGCGCGGCGGACAAACGGCAGCACGCGCGGTCGCACCGGATGTGGCGATCGTGTTGGATACCGCCTGCTGGGGCAAAAACTTTGATTATGGTACGGCCAACCATCGGCAGCTCGGCAAAGGTCCGATGCTGGTGTTAAGCGATAAATCGCTGATTGCGCCACCAAAACTGACGGCTTGGGTTGAAAGTGTGGCCGCTGACGCGGGCATTTCCCTGCAAATCGATATGTTCAGTAACGGCGGTACTGACGGCGGGGCGGTGCACGTCAGCGGCACGGGGATCCCAACGGTTGTTATGGGACCCGCCACGCGGCATGGGCACTGCGCTGCATCGATTGCCGACTGTCATGACATCATTCAGACGCAGCAATTGTTATCGGCTCTTATTTCACATCTTACGTGCGAAACCGTGGCTCATCTGACGGATTTCAGATGCTGATTTCGCGCTAATCAGGAGTTGTTATGCTTACGATTCAATTTCTTTGCCCGTTACCCAACGGCCTGCATGCGCGCCCTGCATGGGAGCTGAAAGAGCAGTGCAACCAGTGGCAAAGTGAGGTGATATTTATTAACCATCGCCAGAATGTGAGGGCGGATGCGAAAAGTTCGCTGGCGCTGATTGGCACCGGGACGCTGTTTAACGACAGCTGTAGCCTGGCCATCACTGGTCGCGATGAAGAACAGGCCCGGCGAGCGCTGGAGGAGTATCTCCAGAATCGGTTTATTGACAGCGACAGCGTTCAGCCGACGCAGGCGGAACTGGCGGCGCATCCGTTGCCGCGTTCGTTGATTCGCCTAAATCCAGACCTTCTTTATGGTACTGTGCTGGCAGGGGGCGTGGGGGCGGGGACGCTCACGCTTTGGCAGAGCAATAATCTGGAAAGCTATCGCGTGATAGCGGCGAGTGCTGAAGACAATACCCGACTTGAGCACAGTCTGGCGACGCTAGCCGAACAGCTCAATCAGCAGCTGCGCGAGCGCGATGGTGAGAGTAAAACCATCCTTAGCGCGCATCTGTCGCTGATTCAGGACGACGAGTTTGCCGGGAACATTCGCCGCTTAATGCTGGAGCAGCATCTGGGGCTAGGCGCGGCGATTATCGTCAATATGGAGCAGGTATGCGCCAGGCTGTCGGCCTCCGGTAGCGATTATCTGCGCGAGCGCGTCAGCGATATCCGTGATATCAGCGAACAGTTGCTGCACATCACCTGGCCTGAAAGACGACCGCGTAATGCGCTGGTGCTAAATAAACCGACAATTCTGGTTGCTGAGGATTTGACGCCCAGCCAGTTTTTAAGCCTTAATTTGCAACATCTTTCTGGCATGATCCTCGAGAAAACAGGGCGCACCTCGCATACCCTGATCCTCGCCCGTGCGTCGGCTATTCCAGTGCTTAGCGGCTTGCCGCTGGAGGCTATCAGCCGCTATGCAGGACAGCAGGCAGTACTGGATGCGCGTTGTGGGGTGATGTCCATCAATCCGGACGAGGCGGTTCGCGGCTATTACGCGATTGCGCAGAGGCTCGCTGATGAATGCCAGCGACGCCAGGCGCTTGATGCTGCCCAATCCGCGCTGACCAAAGATAATCAGCGTATTGACGTTGCGGCGAATATTGGTACCGCGTTGGAAGCGCCGGGAGCATTTGCTAATGGCGCGGAAGGGATTGGTCTGTTTCGGACTGAAATGCTGTTTATGGACCGCGACAGCGCGCCTGATGAGCAGGAACAGTTTGAAGCCTACCAGCAGGTCTTATTGGCCGCGGGCGACAAGCCGGTTATCTTTCGCACCATGGATATTGGCGGTGATAAGAACATTCGCTATCTCAATATTCCGCAAGAAGAGAATCCGTTCCTGGGCTACCGTGCGGTGCGGATTTATCCGGAGTTTGCTGGACTGTTTCGCACGCAGTTACGCGCTATTTTACGTGCGGCGACCTTCGGTAATGCACAACTGATGATCCCGATGGTACACAGTCTCGACCAGATTTTATGGGTAAAAAACGAACTGCAGAAAGCTATGGTTGAGCTGAAAACCGACGGTTTACGCCATGCCTCAACCATCCCGCTGGGGATTATGGTTGAAGTGCCATCGGTGTGTTACATCATCGACCATTTCTGCGATGAGGTGGATTTCTTCAGTATTGGTTCAAACGATATGACCCAGTACCTGTACGCTGTCGATCGTAATAACCCGCGCGTTTCGCCGCTGTACAACCCGATTACGCCCTCGTTCCTGCGTATGTTACAGCAGATTATCCGCGTGGCGCACGAGCGCGGTAAATGGGTGGGTATTTGTGGGGAACTGGGCGGGGAAGGACGCTATTTACCCCTGCTGCTGGGCTTAGGGCTCGACGAGCTGAGCATGAGCAGTCCACGCATTCCGGCGGTGAAAAGCCAGCTTCGTCAACTGGACAGCCACGCATGCCGTGAACTCGCCATGCAGGCCTGTGAGCGCCGTAGCGCTCAGGAGATAGAAGATCTGCTCAACCAGTTTGCACCGCAGAAAGATGTGCGTCCGCTGCTGGCGCTGGAGAATATTTTCGTTGGTGAGCCACTGACCAACAAAGAGCAGGTGATTCAGTTTCTGTGCGGCAATCTTGGCGTTAATGGGCGAACTGAATATCCGTTTGAGCTGGAAGAGGATGTCTGGCAGCGCGAAGAGATCGTCACCACCGCCGTCGGTTTTGGCGTGGCTATCCCGCACACAAAATCTCAGTGGATCCGCCACTCCAGCATCAGCATTGCCCGACTTTTGCAACCCGTTGACTGGCAGTCTGAGATGGGTGACGTGGAACTGGTGATCATGCTGACGCTGGGTGCCGATGAAGGCATTAATCACGTGAAGGTCTTCTCACAGTTGGCGCGCAAGCTTGTGAACAAGCAGTTCCGCCAGTCGCTGTTTGCCGCTGAAAATGCTGACAGTATTCTGGCGCTGCTGGAGGCGGAACTGACGTTTTAAGTTTGACAGCAAGAGTGGATAAGAGGGTCAGAAAGGGAAATTATCAATCAGAGAACGGTAGTTTCCCGGCCCTCAACAACGTCATCTCTTGTTTGCAGAGCAGCACTACCGCTTCGCGACCCTTTACACGATGAGAGGTGAGAGCTCTTTTCACGGTCCGACGATCCGTACCTGATTCCAGCATCTGATAACACATCAGGGAGAGTGCACGTCTGTTTTTCATTGCATATTCACTTTATTGATTAAGTCTGCGGGGTATTAAACCCGTTGATGCTGTCTCAATCAACGTGCAGATTGAAAACGTGCGCCATACTCACCCGGCGTCAGACCAAACTGACGCCGGAACAGGCGGCAGAAATAATCACTGTCCTGATATCCACACCGTTGTGCGACTTCGCTAATCGACAGATGGTATTTCTGTAATATGATGCGTGCCTTCGCCATTCTGACCCACCGCAGATACTCGACAAATCCCATAGTGCCGTGCTGGGCAAACACTTTTGACAGGTGATTGGGAGTGATATTGAAAAATTGGGCCACACTTTCCCGGGTCAGCGGTTGGGCATAGTTATCCTGTACCCAATTACACATACTGTGATAGAGAAATTCAGTGCGTGGACGCTCAGTTTCAGGGCGCGTATTCACCACGCTACGACACAGATGCAGCAGGCTAAGCACCAGCGGTTGAATGATATCCTGAGCCTGAGGAGAGCGGCTTAAATGGGTTAATGCAGTTAGCATCGCCTCGCCTTCACCGCGCTGCGGATGCGGTAACTCAATCCGGCGTAGCGGGCGCAACAGCGATGCGGTTCGGTTATCGTAAAATGAGAGCCCCAGCCAGGCCGGAGAAAAAACCAGGCTCAGCAGCATCACGGGCTTATCGCTGCCAGGCTGATTCGCCGCTTTCGCCGGGATAAACAGCATGTCGCCTTCTGGCAGACTGTATTGCTTTTTTTCCAGTCGGTTGCTGTATTCGCCACGTAAAACGATATCGAGGCGCGGAAGATCAATACATAAACTACCACCTGGTAGCGTAGTGGGCTGGGTCGCGAACCATACGCGCCCCAGGCGCTGTGGGTTTAATACCAGGCCACTGAACAGATCGGCGAAAAACTGTTGGTCTGCGGGTAGGCCTGGCTCTTTCATCGCTCTTTCTCTGCGCTATAAATGCATTAACTGTCTGAACTCTTTCACTTTACTCCGACTAACCGGGATTTCAAATTCCAGATCTTTTAAGCGCAAAATGTAGGTGTTGTTAAACCAGGGTTCAATCTCGCGGATTTTATTCAGATTCACGCAAAACGAGCGGTGGCAGCGAAAGAAATGCGAGGCGGGCAATTTACTGCAAAATTCGGTGATGTTCATCGGCATTACGTATGATTCACGTCGGGTGTAGACAAACGTCATCTTTTCATGGGCTTCTGCGTAGTAGATGTCGTTGATCGGAGTGACGATGATCCGCTCATCTTTGATGAGATTGATCGTGTCGTTCTCGCGGGCCACCGGACTGGCGGGCAAGGTTCCCGTTTGCTGTTGCTGCCAGGCGGCTTGCAGTTTTTGCAACATCCCGACGATGCGTGATTCCTGATACGGCTTCAGAATGTAGTCGAAGGCTTCCAGTTCAAAGGCTTCGACGGCGTGCTCTTTCCACGCGGTAATAAAGACAATAAAAGGCTTGTGCGCGAACTGACTGATATTTTGCGCCAACAGTACGCCATCCAGCGAGGGAATATTGATATCCAGAAAAATGGCGTCCACGCGGTTGTGCTGGAGATATTTCAGCACGTCCAGACCGTCGTCAAATGTGCCGACAATCTCCATCTGGCTGTGCTCTTTTATCAGCCAGCTCAGTTCCTGTTGGGCCAGGAATTCATCTTCGACAATGATGACTTTCACGACTTCACTCCTGGTTAAAGCAATAATGTAGCCGGTGCGGCTGCGGGCGAATGCTGATTCGGCACATAAAAGGCAATCTCAGTGCCTGGTTCCAGACGGCGGATATGTAAGCCTTCACCGTAGAGTAGCTTAACGCGATGATGCACATTCAGCAGACCAATTTTATTGCCCGGCATTTCATTGGATTCGACCCGTTCAATCACTTTTGGATCGATACCGTGGCCGGTATCCCGCACAGCAATACGAACCCGATTGCCGCACTCTGCAACGCTGATGGTAACCACGCCTTTCCCTTTGCAGGGCTGAATCCCATGGACGATAGCGTTTTCTACCAGCGGCTGAATCAGCAGGCTGGGAATATAACAGCTTACCTCTTCATCGATATCATAAATAACCGTGAGTTTGTCGCCAAAACGTGCCTGTTCGATGGCGATGTAATCTTTGATTTGATACAGCTCTTTTTTGATGTCGATCTGCTCATCGTCTTTTAATTCGATATTGTAGCGAAGATAACGCGACAAATTAAAAATGAGCTGGCGTGCGGTGTCTGGGTTAAGCCGTACCGAGGATGAAATCGCGTTCAGGGCGTTAAACAGGAAATGGGGATTTATTTTACTTTGTAGTGCGCGTAGCTCTGCCTTATTTGCCATTTCGCGTAGCTGTTCCGCCCGGGAAACTTCAAGCTGCGTCGAGATAATTTGCGACAGGCCGATGGCCATTTCCTGCAGCGAGGAGGTTATCTGGTGGGCGTGACAGTAGTAGATTTTTAGCGTACCGGTGACAACACCTTTCTCCCAAAGCGGGATAACCAGCATGGAGTGTATTTCCGGCGTGCGATGCGCTTCATCATTGTTTTTAATGATGATTTTTCCGTAATTGATCGCCTGCTGCGTGGTCGGACTGACGAAATCATCGTTATCGCGGTAGTTAAGTTCCCCCACGCCAACGTAGGCCAGAACGTGCTGGGTATTGGTAATTGCGACGGCGTCCGCATGGATGTCATGGCGAATAATTTCGCACACCTGGCGGAGCGACTCGCTGTTAACCTGCCGAAAAAGCGGTAAGGTTTTGTTGGCAATATCCAACGCCAGTTTGGCCTGCTTCGCGGCGCTGGCTTCTTTCTCACCTTCCACGCTTTGCACCAGCATGACGATAAAGCCAATGCAGACGCTGCCCAGGATCATTGGGATGCCGATTTTCGAGACAATATCCAGTCCCAGTGCTGTAGAGGGGGCCCAGGCGACGACGAGGATCATCGTCAGGGATTCGCACAGCATTCCGCCTAAAATGCCCGCGCGCCAGTGCTGCGTTTTCGGGATCTTACGGTTGATCCACCCTGCAATACAGCCAGCCAGAATACTGGTGATAAAGCAGGGCAGGGCGGTGACGCCGCCGATGTCGATCAGGTAGCGGTGAGTGCCCGCGATGAGGCCCGTAATGATACCGACCCATGGACCAAACAGAATTCCCCCTGACATGACCGCGATAATACGCACGTTAACCAGCGAGCCTTCAACCGGTACGCCGGACCAGGTACTGAACAGGGCAAACATTGAGAAAATCGCGGTAACAGCGAGTAGCTCTTTCGGAGAGTGGGCTGATTTGTGCAACAGTTCGCGAAACAGGCGGATACGAATCAGGAAAAACAGACAAAACAGCATCAGTGCTGCCCGGTCAAATACCGCCAGCAGCATATTGAATATTTCGTGCACGGATGACTCTTGCGCAAGGGTTAAACCTCTATGATAGGTAACCTGGGCCAGGATGACCAGCGTCCACGCAGCATGTATCTAATGAGGAAAAACCATAATATTAAAAGGGGATTGTTGCGTGATTGTTGTATTTACAATACCTGTCCTGTCAGCGCTGCGCTCAAAGTAATGTAATTAACAACAAAATGTTAAATGAAGGTAATTTTAAGCGAGGTGTGAAAATGGTTATTTCCTCATTTTTACTGGTTGTTCCTCTTTTGTGTCAATTAAAAATATTTTGGTTTGCCTCTCGACAGAAGGAAATTATTCAGGCTATTTTCTAAACGTGCCACCATTGTGGCAGCGTCGCTCGGACGGTCCGGGCGCTAACGTTAATCTGAGGATATTATGGCTGACACCCGCCCTGAACGTCGCTTTACGCGTATTGATCGCCTTCCCCCTTACGTTTTTAACATTACTGCTGAACTGAAGATGGCTGCGCGTCGGCGCGGCGAAGATATTATCGATTTCAGCATGGGGAACCCGGATGGGGCCACGCCTCCTCACATTGTCGAAAAACTCTGTACCGTGGCGCAGCGCCCGGATACGCACGGTTATTCCACCTCGCGAGGCATACCGCGTCTGCGTCGGGCGATTTCCCGCTGGTATCATGAACGCTATGACGTTGAGATTGATCCTGAATCTGAAGCAATTGTGACGATTGGTTCCAAAGAAGGTCTGGCGCACCTGATGCTGGCCACGCTGGATCACGGCGATACTGTTCTTGTCCCGAACCCGAGCTATCCGATCCATATTTATGGCGCGGTGATTGCTGGCGCGCAGGTACGATCTGTGCCGCTGGTCGAAGGCGTCGATTTCTTTAATGAGCTGGAGCGCGCGATTCGCGAAAGCTATCCGAAACCGAAGATGATGATCTTAGGTTTCCCGTCGAACCCGACTGCGCAGTGCGTCGAGCTGGAATTCTTCGAAAAAGTTGTGGCTCTGGCTAAACGCTATGACGTGCTGGTGGTTCATGATCTGGCCTATGCCGATATCGTCTACGACGGCTGGAAAGCACCCTCAATTATGCAGGTACCGGGGGCTCGCGATGTCGCTGTTGAATTTTTTACCCTGTCGAAAAGCTACAATATGGCGGGCTGGCGTATCGGATTTATGGTAGGTAACAAAACGCTGGTAAACGCGCTGGCGCGAATTAAGAGCTATCACGATTACGGAACCTTTACACCGTTGCAAGTTGCGGCCATCGCCGCGCTGGAAGGCGATCAGCAGTGCGTGCGAGATATTGCAGAGCAATATAAACGTCGTCGTGATGTCCTGGTCAAAGGGCTGCATGAAGCGGGCTGGATGGTTGAGATGCCCAAGGCCTCAATGTACGTGTGGGCGAAAATTCCTGAGCAATACGCCGGGATGGGGTCACTTGAATTTGCCAAGAAACTGCTGAATGAAGCGAAGGTATGCGTTTCGCCGGGGATTGGGTTTGGTGACTATGGCGATACGCATGTACGTTTTGCGCTTATTGAGAACCGCGACCGTACTCGCCAGGCCATTCGTGGCATCAAAGCAATGTTTCGCGCGGATGGTTTGCTGCCAGCCAGTGCGAAATCGACCACCGAAAGTACCGATTAACAACACGTTTCTCCAAAAGCAAACAGGAGCCTGAGGGCTCCTGTTTTTTTGCTGCGTCTTTATATTTAGATCATCAGGGCGAAAGTACCGGCCCAAACGATGACCATAAAAGAAATGCCCATAAAGAAATATTTCACTTTTCATCTCTCCGCGTACCTGAGGTACGTCTGAATGAACATATGCTTACCTGACAGAGAGCTGATGCACGCATAAACGAAATGAAGAATTCCCCTCGTTTGCTTGGCTGCATCACCTCAGAATTCTGAGCTTTAATGCTCCAGACGGCGCTAATGTACGCCTAAAAATGAGGTGAGACAAGAGGCATTTTTTTATTTAATTTTAATAACTTACAAGTGTCGTGATTCGGCGACAGTTTAATTTCTTTCGGTAATAAATTGCTATTGAGCGACGGAATGCTTACTCGGATAATTCTCATATCGCCATGATGTTAATGCGGTTAATTTTTCGCGGAATTTAATAATGAAAAGGTTAAAAATGACCAGGTTAATGATGTTAGCACTCGCTCTTACGCCGTTGACGTCGATGGCGGCCTCGCCGCTGGCGTTCAATTTCAGCTGCGCAAGTATTGGTGGTGTGAATAGTGATGGTAAAGGTAATGTCTGGATTGATGGCGCGAAGGCGACGGTGAAGGCTTTCAATGAAAACTATTGGGAGGCGACAAGTGGTAAGAATACCGTTTCTATCTCCCGCAACGATGACGGAAATCCGGATGTATCATGGACTGGACCTAATCGTCAGCACGGGGTTTGCCTGCCGGAGGACAATATTGATTATTCTCCAGCGAAAAAATCGACCAACGCTGGTCCGTCTTACTCCTGCTCTGCTGTTCAAAAGGGAAGTGCGGAAGATATTATTTGCCAGAGCCCATCGCTCTCTGCAATGGACCTGAAATTGAACGAAATTTTTAAACAGGCACTGGCTAAATCGAACAATGATCCGATGTTAAAAGCAGAGCAGCGCGGTTGGATCAAAGGACGCAACGAATGCTGGAAGGAGAAGGATAATGAGCCAGCCTGCATTGCCCGAAGCTATAACGAACGAATGACTGAACTCCACAATAAGTGGGGCGTGAAGTAATTCAGCTGGAGAAAAAAAGAAAGGCCTTGCGGCCTTTCTTTTCAGATATACAACGAGGCTTCACCCATCGGGCGCGTTTTGAAGCGACGGTGGATCCAGAGATACTGTTCGGGGGCGCGCATGATCTCTTTTTCGATAATTTTGTTCATATAGGCCGCTGCCTGGCACTCATCAGCCGGGTAACCTTCCATTTCAGGCGTGATGAACAGGCGATAACCAGAGTTATCTGCTTTTCTCACCATGGTTACGGTCAGCATCGCTGCACCCGACAAACGCGACAGCACGTAGGTACCGTTGGTGGTTGCCACATCTTTGACGGCAAAGAAGGGAGCAAATGAGCTTCCTTTACGGCCGTAGTCCTGATCGGGAGCAAACCATACGGCTTCTCCTTTTTTCAATGCACCGACAATACCGCGCAGATTATTTCTGCCGATCATGGCCTTGTTCGAGCGCATACGACCGCGGGTTTGGATCCACTCCATCAACTTATTGTTGTGCGGGCGATAGGTTGCCATCATCGGTTGGCAAAGCCCCATAACACGACCGCCCAGCTCGAGAGACATAAAGTGTACGCCGACCACCATCACGCCACGGTTGTGCCTCTGCGCACGTTTCAGGTTGTCTAATCCTTCTACATCAAACCATTTGCGAACCCTGCGGTCTGACCAGAACCAGGCCATACCCGTTTCAAGAAGCGCCATGCCGAGTGAGCGAAAATTTTCGTCAACCAGTTTGTCTCTCTCTTCCTGCGACAGATTGGGAAAGCAGAGCTCAAGATTTTTATGGGCAATAGATTCGCGACGTTTTAAAAATGGTCGCGCCAGCGTTCCTGTACGAGTACCAAGAAAACATAATATTGGATAAGGAAGTTGCACCAGTAACCAGAGCACGCCGACACCAAACCACGTGAGCCAATAGCGCGGATGCAAAAACGCGCGTGAAAATTTACATTGGGGGAACATAAGCACCTGTTGTTGATACGGAATAAATGTATCGCGAAGATTCTTTGTCTACAGCGTTACTCTCTGATACTGATCGTTAGGCCGCCATGAACGACATTGGTTCCTGTAAAGAGTGTAAAACTGAGTCAGGACAAAACCACGAGGGGGCATGAATGATCGGACGCACAATGTACACCCGAAGATTAATGTCAGCCAGAAATAATTACTCAAGATTCGTAAATGTTTTTACGGCGATTAAGCGTAAAAATTAACCTATTTATAATTCGTTGTTTTTATGCAGATAAAAAAATCTTTCAGACAGTTGAATAGTGCGCAGGTCAATGATTTTGTAACTAAGATGTTGCTTAAATTGCGCAGAAATGGGACTTGTCTTAGAATATAAAGTTAAGGAAGCGTAAGGACTTACGTTAAGTTTACGGCAGACAGGAGGTATCGCTATGCTCTATTTCTGGATCTTTCTTGTACTAAGCATTTTGGGCGTCAGTTGTTATATCTGGCAGGTTATGGGCGCTGCGGCGTCGATCAGCGCTTTCCTCGGCATGGCCATCCTTGCGGCATTAATTTACATTTTAACTATGCGGTTGACCAATGGTAACGAAATGGTAACCGGATTATTTCTTTTTATTGCTCCTGCATGCGGTTTGATTATTCGCTTCATGGTGGGTTACGGTAAGCAATAATTTTGAATGTTACGATTAGCAATAAATATCACGTTGAGATATTTATTCTTTATCTGAATTTATTGAAGTGCCAGCATCGCTGGCACTTTTTTGCGAGACTGAAATTGATTAGCGGGCATCGGCCAACTGCAGTGATGCTTCCTCTTGCTGAGCATTTTTTCGTTGTTGTTCGAGCTCCAGAGCGCCACGATGAGAGAGGTAGCAGAACAGGATGCAGCAGACAATCCCACCCATCAGCAGATAGAAGCCACCATGCCATCCCATTTTGTCGACCATGACACCAAACAGGCTGGTCCCCAGTGATGCGCCAAAAATGTAACTCATAAATCCGCGTAGTCCTACCGCAGAGCCTACTGCGAAGCTGGGCACGATTTCCATCGTCTGAACGGAAGCGAGGAACTGCGGAACATAAATCAGGCAACCCACGATAGCGGCAAAAATTGTGACCATCAGCAGCGACTCGCTTTTCCAATAGCCGATCAGGCAGACAAAAATCAGCGCCATACAAATCATAGCCAGCGGCATGCGACGGCCTTTAAACAGTTTATCGGTGAGCCAGCCCGCCAGTAATGTGGAAGGAATTGCCGCCCATTCGAAAAACAGAAACGCTATGCTCATTTGCTCTTTGGAGAAATGTTTTTCGGTTAATAAATAAATTGGCAGCCAGCTAATCATGCCAAAACGCACCATATAGACAAAGACGTCTACCAGTGAAACATACCAGGCATTTTTATTCCGCAATACATAAGTACAGAAGATCTGGAAGGCGCTCATATTTTCTGGCGCCTGGTCAGCGTGTCGGGAATTTAATACGACTTTTTCTTCTGGCATCATTTGTTCCAGAGCCGGTAAGCCTTCCTGGCGCGGTGAACCTTTCCCCAGCATCAGCACAATAAAAGCAAACAGTACGGCAACACCGGCCGGGACAATATAGCTGGCGCTTTGCCAGTGTTCACTTCCCAAAATGGCAAAGGCAGCACCCACAATCGGGGCGACAATACCACCGCCAACGTTGTGTGAGATATTCCAGAATGCGCCGACACGTCCACGCTCTTTACGTGGAAACCAGTTAGCGATGGTAATAAATGAGGGGCCAACGCCCATCCCCTGGAACAAACCGTTGAAAACGACCAGAGCGGCAAAAATCCAGAACCCGGTACTGAATCCCAGGCCTACGTTGACGATAGCACACAGTATCAGGCCGCATGCCATGAACACTTTCGGGCTGGCCTTGTCCGCCAGACTGCTCATAACACCTTTACTGATCCCATAGGCAATCAGCATACAGCTGCTGAGTAAACCGATCTGCGTGGCGCTGAGATCCAGATGTTCCTTCAGGTACGGAGTCGAGAGGGTAAAGTTATTGCGCACAATATAGTACGCAAGATAGCCAAGAAATACGCTGAGTAATGCCTGAATGCGGTATCGGCCATAAGTTTCCTGGACTTTCTCCGCCGGGACTTTATTTGCCGCTGTCCCTGCCTTAAATATTGAAAACATATCATCACCTAAATTTTTATTGATGTGAATATCAGGGTTTTTCGCTGGGAAGAGTGGAATAGACGGCAAAGAAACTCAAGTTGATGATATGTGTCACTATTGACACAATTTATGCACGGCATGGCTTATTTTGACTCTTTTTTAATAATGAATTTTAAAGATCATTCTTTTATAGTCGTTTTTATCATCGGTGTGTGCGGATATTAACAAATTCAGGCTGCATTTTCGGGTAATCTTTACGCATGTTGCTACTTTCTGTTTGGTTATTCTGAGAATAACCTTATTCTTCCCCTGTCGTGATAAACGGGTAAATTTTGTCTCAATATTATTTTTTGCACATGTTGGTATTTATGAACGGGATCACAAACAGACTTTTAGGATGGGGGCATTTTTGGGCGATCTCGCTTTGTTTTATGTCACTGTCAGCGAGCTGTCTGGGCCAGAGTAAAGAGCTGGTGATGGCGACAACCTTTTCCCCAGGGGCAACAGCCTGGATTATCCAGCGCTGGCAAACGGAGCCGGGGTCAGTGATGATTCGCACGCTAAACCGGACCAGCAGTTCGCTGGAACAACTGCTGGATAATGCGAATGCGGAAAACGTCGATCTGATTTTGACCTCATCGCCCATGCTGTTGCAGCATCTTCAGGAGCATCAGAAGCTGGCATCTTTCGATAATGTATTGCCGGAAAGTCAGCGGCTGGTGCCTGATTCGATTCGTTCGACCTCCGTGGCTGTGGCGATATCTGGTTTTGGCCTGTTGATAAATCGTTCTGCGCTGGCGGCAAGGCATCTGTCGCCTCCTGCCGACTGGGGAGATTTAACGCAGCCTAAATATCAGAACGCGCTGCTGATGAGTAGCCCGTCGCGTTCCGATACCAATCATCTGATGGTTGAGTCGTTGTTGCAGCAAAAAGGGTGGGAAGAGGGCTGGGCGACGTTGTTGGCCAGCGCCGGTAATCTTGTAACGATTTCATCACGCAGTTTTGGCGTGGCCGATAAAATTAAGAGCGGTTTAGGCGTTGCGGGGCCGGTCATTGATAACTATGCCAACCTGTTGCTTAACGATCCGCACCTGGCTTTTACCTATTTTCCTCGCTCGGCGGTGTCGCCGACCTATGTTGCCGTTCTTAAGAATAGCCAGCACGGCAATGAAGCGCGTCGGTTTATTCGCTATCTGTTAAGCCCGGAAGGACAACGGATCCTTGCGGATGCTAACACGGGTAAATATCCGGTCACGCAGCTCGCGCCAGATAATCCACGTGCCGCTCAGCAGGCTATTTTGATGAACCAGCCTGCGCTTAATTACCGACTGATCCTGAAGCGGCAACAACTGGTGCAGAGGATGTTTGATACTGCCATCAGTTTTCGACTCGCACAGCTGAAGGATGCCTGGCGGGCGCTATACAGTGCGGAAGCGCGCCTGAAACGGCCGCTACCTGAAATAAGAGCACTGCTGACCAGCGTCCCGATAGACGCCAGAAGTAGTGAAGATGAGGCCTGGCTGGCGCAATTTGACAATAAAAGCGTGGCCGAACAGCAGATGATGGAGTGGCAGCTCTGGTTTCTTAACAATCAGCGTCAGGCGATATCCAAACTGGAAGAGTTAAAATGAAAGGTGGCTCGATACTGCAGCGCCTGCGTCAGCTCAGCATCAGCAGCAGCCTGCGAGGCGCGTTTCTGATGGGCGCACTACTGACGCTGAGCGTAAGTTGCGTCAGTTTGTACTCCTGGCATGAGCAGAGCTCGCAGATACGCTATTCGCTCGATGATTACTTCCCACGAGTGCATTCTGCTTTTTTGATTGAAGGGAATCTGAACCTGGTTGTGGATCAACTGAATGAGTTTCTGTTAGCCCCCAACACGACGGTGAGATTGCAACTGCGCAATCAAATTATTGCACACCTGGACAAAATTGAAGGGTTGAGCCGCGGGCTTCAGTCGACAGAACAGCAGCAGCTGGCGGTGATGTTGCAAGATAGTCGGGCGCTGATGGCGGAGCTGGACCGGGTGCTCTACAACATGTTTCTCGTACGCGAAAAAGTCAGCGAACTCTCTGCGCGTATCGACTGGCTCCACGATGATTTTACTACCGAGCTGAATTCGCTGGTGCAGGATTTTACCTGGCAGCAGGGAACGTTGCTGGATCAAATCGAGGCCAAAAACGGCGATGCGGCGCTGTATCTCAAGCGTGCCAGAGAGGTGCAAAACGAGCAGCAACAAGTCTACACCCTGGCAAGAATTGAAAATCAGATCGTGGATGATTTACGCGACAGGCTCAATGAACTGAAGTCGGGTAGTGACGACGGCATGTTGGTGGAGAATCACATCCGCTATCTGGAGAATCTGAAGAAAACGGCGGATGAAAATATCCGTACCCTCGATGACTGGCCCAGCACAATCACCTTGCGGCAAACCATTGATGAGCTGCTGGAAATCGGGATGATGAAAAATAAAATGCCCGATACGATGCGTGATTATGTCGCCGCACAAAAAGCGCTCGTTGATGCCAACCGTGTCCGAGAAGCAACGCTCGGGCGCTTTCGAACGCTGCTTGAGGCGCAGTTGGGAAGCAGCCATCAGCAAATGCAGATGTTTAACCAACGGCTGGAACAAATTGTTCGTGTCAGCGGGGGACTTATTCTACTGGCGACGCTGCTGGCGCTACTTCTTGCCTGGGGGCTTAACCACTATTTTATTCGTTCACGTCTGGTGAAGCGTTTTACCGCGCTCAACCAGGCTGTGGTGCAAATTGGCCTTGGCAGAACGGATGCCACTATCCCGGTTTATGGGCGCGATGAGCTGGGGCGTATCGCAAGATTGCTGCGCCATACTCTGGGTCAGTTGAGTGCGCAGAAAAATCAGCTTGAGCTGGAGGTGGCAGAGCGCAAGGAGATTGAGTCCGATCTCCGGGCAACGCAGGATGAACTGATCCAGACGGCAAAATTGGCGGTGGTTGGCCAGACCATGACCACGCTGGCACACGAGATTAACCAACCGCTGAACGCGCTGTCGATGTACCTGTTTACGGCGGGAAGGGCAATTGAACAAGGGCAATCCGTTCAGGCCAGAAGTACATTAACCAAAGCTGAGGGGCTGGTTACCCGTATTGACGCCATTATCCGCTCACTGCGTCAGTTTGCTCGTCGGGCCGAACCGGGCGCACCTTTGCATCCGGTCGATCTCCGACAAACATTCAGCGCTGCCTGGGAACTGTTGGCCATGCGACATAAGCCGCAGCAGGGTACGCTGACGCTTCCCGACCACAGCGTATGGGTGACAGGTGATGAAGTGCGTATTCAGCAGGTGCTGGTAAACGTACTGGCAAATGCGCTGGACGCCTGCCCAACTGCCGCACAAATAGAGGTCTACTGGCAGGCTGAGGGTAGCCGATTGTGCGTCTTTGTCAGTGATAACGGTCCCGGCTGGCCTGAGGCATTATTGCCATCGCTGTTAAAGCCGTTTACTACCAGTAAGGATGTGGGTCTCGGTATCGGCTTATCGATTTGTGTATCGTTAATGGGGCAAATGAATGGCGAGCTGCGCCTTGCGTCGACACTGGGGCGTAATGCCTGCGTCGTTCTGCAATTTAATCTGACGGATGTAAACGATGTTGAGTGATGAATATTCTGTTCTGTTGATTGATGATGATGCCGATGTTCTCGACGCTTACACGCTGTTGCTTGAACAGGAGGGGTATCGTGTCTACGCATGCAGTAATCCTTTTGATGCCCGAAACTGGCTGCAGGCTGACTGGCCGGGGATTGTTCTGAGTGATGTATGTATGCCCGGGTGCAATGGGATCGATCTGATGACGCTGTTCCATCAGGATGATAATCAGCTGCCAATCCTGCTTATTACCGGGCATGGCGACGTTCCGATGGCGGTGGAAGCCGTAAAGAAAGGCGCATGGGACTTTCTGCAAAAGCCGGTCGATCCCGGCAAACTGCTGTCGCTGGTTGATGATGCGCTGCGTCAGAGAAAATCCGTGATTGCTCGTCGCCATTATTGCCAACAAAAGCTCCAGGTGGAATTGCTCGGTTACAGTGACTGGGTTAATCAGTATCGTCGGCGCCTGCAGCAACTGGCGGAAACGGATATCGCCGTCTGGTTTTATGGCGAGCCGGGAACGGGGCGCATGACCGGAGCCCGTTATTTGCATCAGTTTGGACGTAGCGCGGAGGGACCGTTCATCCGCGGTGAACTGACGCCCGGGAATACGGGACAACTCAATGACCTTATTGCACAGGCGCAAGGAGGAACGCTGGTTCTCAGCCATATTGAGTGCCTGACGAGCGAACAGCAGCACCATCTGGTGCACTTGCAAAGCCTGGAGCGGCGCCCGTTTCGTCTGATAGGCATTGGCGGCGCATCGTTGGTGGAACTGGCAGCAACCAATCAAATTGCGGCTGAACTTTATTACTGTTTCGCGATGACACAGATTGGTTGCCTGCCGCTGTCTCAGCGACCGGATGATATTGAGCCGCTGTTTCGTCACTATCTGCAGAAAGCCTGTCTGCGCCTGAACCATCCCGTGCCCGACGTTGAAGGCGATTTATTGAAAGGCATGCGGCGTCGCGTGTGGTTAAGTAATGTCCGGGAACTGGCGAATGCCGCTGAACTTTTTGCCGTTGGGCTACTTCCGCTGGCTGAAACCGCGAATCCGCAATTGCATTTGCTGGAACCGACACCGCTCGATCGTCGGGTTGAAGAGTACGAGCGACAGATCATTACTGAAGCGCTGAATATTCACCAGGGGCGAATTAATGAAGTAGCGGAGTATTTACAAATCCCGCGTAAAAAACTGTATTTACGCATGAGAAAATACGGGCTGAGCAAAGAGCACTACAAGTTTTAGTCGACAGTGTCAGGGGATAAGTGACGTCGATAGTATTTCGGTGGCGGCGTTGGCGTTCACCGAAATACATAACGAATATCTGTTTTTTTCTTACCACATTAAATCATCAGGGATGACGAAATCAGCATATGGATCGTCTTCGTCCTTCGCTTCCTGACTCAGCTCGCAATTTAAAACAATATAGCTTGCGTCACGCTGTGCAATCTTGTCGGCAACGACAGCCGGAATGATGGCGTATTCGCTCTCGCTGCCGTTTTCCGCCGTCAGTCGGGCTATGGCCAGACGGCCTTTAATCAGCTGAGACTGCGTCACTTTATCAACATAGACTTTTTTGATCAGATTATTATCAGTGAAGTTGTACCCAATATCGCCACTGGTAATGGTGATTTTGTTCATCTCAATCAGTTGCTTGATCTGCGCTTTATACTCTTTAGATTGAACGGCTTGCTTCTGCTGCTCACTGAGCTGTTTGTCGCGCTCAATTTGCGCTTTTTTATTCTCTTCAACCGCTTCTCTGGCTTCACGAGCCTGAACGCGTGACTTCTTCGCCGTTCTTTGCACTTTGGCCATTTTTTTGCTGCTGACCAGACCTGCTTTAAGCATCTGTTCTTGTAGGGTAAGTTTTGTCATTGTCGCTTCTAATCCAATAAAATCGTTGTAAGGATTATAACCTTAACGTTCGACGGGATGCCAGAATGGGGAAGCGTTCTCCAGATAGCCCACGGATTCACTCCGTGGGTAGTTTATTTACCAGATGAGAGATAGTCTCCTGGTGCTGTCCCCATAACACGTTTAAATGCCTGATAGAATCCAGATAATGATTCATATCCTACTCTGCTGTAAATGACCTCATTTTTTATACCTCTTCTGAGCAGGTTTAATGATACATAAATCCTTAATTTGCTTAATACCTGGTTCGGTGTGTAGCTTGTCGCTTTCAATATACGGCGAATAAATGTCGAACGCGACATATAGGTGAAGCGAGCCATATCATCCAGCGACCATGAATACTGTGGGTTGTCTATTATTGCAATGATTAATTTGGCTAAGGCTTCATCATTTGCCGCATTCAAGAGGTTTACGTCAATATCATATAAGGAAGAGGATTCGCTAATGACATAATGCAATATAGCATCGGTCAGGTGCGCAATAATGCAATTATTTTCATCGGCAGATGCGTTTACTTCAGTCAGTAGTAACTCAAAGAGAGTGTGTATTTTATTGCTGACGTCGTCTTTTTGTTTGATCACAAAAATGTCCGGAAGTAAGGCAAATAGCAATTGGCTAGCGATAGATCTGGGTTGGATGAAACCACAAAGCAGATCGGTGGATTCTGAAGATGATTCTTCAATCTTACTCATCTGTTTACGTGGTAAATCATCAAGACTTGTATCAGGAGATGAGGCCAGAAAAAAAGGAAAATTATTAAAAAAGAAGAGAATATCTCCCTTTTCCAGTTTGATACGTGGTTGTTGGTTAAGTAAATCCAGCCAGCACTCCCCGCTCAGGACGATATGAAAACTCGGTTCACCATAGGAGTATGTTGATGCTTTCCATTCGCTACAATACCTGCCGAGGTGGAAGACGGATGTTTTTGCTTCTCCACCCTTAAGAAGCCAGCCAGAAGTATTCATGTTTTCCCCAATATTGTCATTAATAGACTGATTTTGAAACGATGGCGTATAGATAGTTGCCATTGGTGACTATAATATTTGTTAATTAAAATACACATTGCAGGAGAGGATAGTGTTTTTGATCTTTACTAAAGATATTATGTTGTTACAGGCTATTTACCATCTTTTTAAAAATGATGTGATCATTCATGTCCAGCATGCACATGAGCTATGCGCTTTAGAAAATCATAATGCGAAAGTGATCATTGATACATTAAATAACAATATTTTCCATACTCGATTAGCGTATCAATTAGAGAAAATTAAGCCTTCAAAAATTTATATACTTTCACCGTTTAGAATCAAACGGTGCTTCGGTGATATCCCCGTTTTTTGTTAATCGAAACGTTTCGCTGAGTGGCTTCATTACTTTGCTAAATTGCAATGAAAATAATGCTATCACTCCGGAATTATCGCTTTCTCGCCGACAGCATCAGATTCTTACTTATATTCTGCAGCAAAAGTCATGTTCTTCAATTGCTGAGCGAATGCACATCTCATTGAAGACCTATAATTGCCATAAGTATAATATAATGTTGTTGCTTAAACTCAGAAAAATGAGTGACTTAGTACGACATAAGATTTCATGTTATCTATTGTGAAAAGGTATCGTAGGTCATTGTTCAAGACCAGAATTAAGTTGTTAAAGTGCAGAGGAGGGCAAATATTATATAACACAGTCTTCAAAATATGTAGCTCTTAGTTTAATAGTTAAATCCTATTTTCGATGTAGAAATAATTAATGATAAATAATGTTACTATCGCATTTAATATAATTAATATCTGAATAGTAGCTATACGACAGAAACCTCTTTAATAGCAGGGTTTTCTTTAAGTGAAGAAAGAATCTGATTCACCGAGGTTGCGTCCGTATACTCAATGTTTGCCGTGAGAACATGAGAGTCGGATGTATCATTAGCCAGCGAACGCAGTTGGATGCGATATCCCTGTTCATTAAGCGAGGTCAGAACAACTTGCGCAGTCCCGGCTGCAATACGCATACGTAGTTGTAGATGGCGATTTAAAAAGCGGTAGGTAAGCTGACGGAAAAACTCCAGCACAATGAGCGCCATAATCGTACCTATGATGCCAACTTCATACATTCCACTGCCGATAACCAAACCTATTGCTGCGGTGACCCACACATCCGCAGCTGTTGTTAATCCTCTGATGGTTTGTTTTTGTACCAGAATATTCCCCGCACCGAGAAATCCTACGCCAGTGACAACCTGAGCTGCGATTCTGCTGGGATCTAATCCTATATGGGTATGTTCAATAACATCATAGAAACCGTATTTAGAAACGATCATGAACATGGCACTGCCAATACCAATCAAGATATGTGTGCGTACACCTGCTTCTTTAGCGCGAATTTGACGCTCCAGACCAATTACGCCGCCGAGCAGACTGGCTAATATAAGTCGGAAAAGAAATTCTTCAGTCATAATGATTCTCTCATTGATTCAGGAGTGACGATGCTCTGGCATAAATTCTTTATTCGGCACCAGGAATAACCATGATGAAATAACAAATGGCATGGTTAATGTCGGTATACCAAAAGGCATTAAAAGCACATTCATGGCAGCCTGAATAAAAACTGTAAAAATGATACCTGAGATAGTATAAATAAATACTCGCCAGCCAGGTTGATTAAATACTGTACCCAGGGCAACTGATGTCAACACGGCACTAAAGGCATACAGTCCTGTAGAAATGTCATGAGCATTAGCACCCAGATAATACGCAAGCAGTGTCGCGATTAGAGAGCCGACGATGGCATAGCAGGCGCATACAACAGATTCTACTGCCAGACCTGCAATGAAGAATAAACTAGCAAGAATCCCTGGAAACAAAAATACCTGTGATATCCCATGTAGGGTGCCGTCGATAAAAAAGCTAAGAGAGTAATCGCCAGGCGTTGTTGGGATATAATGTTGGGATAACTCTGGGGAGGGTAAACCCGAACCATAGATATTATGAAATGCATAGCTGGCCAGTAGAATGACCCATGTTGTTAGCACAAACGGCGCTGTTAACGCAGCAACTTTCCACGTTTTTAAAATATCGGCAATGCAAACCGTAGCAATAACTGATACGACACTACCAACGATCAGGCAGAACCACATTAACGGCGTTACGGTGATAAACACAGGAATAGCAATGCCGACCAGACAGCCATTATAACTATAGAGGCCATCCCGCCAACCTTTTACATCATGAGTTATGGCTCCCGTAATTGAAGCCAGGACAGTTCCAATTACGCACCCCCATGCAGCCAATGGATTATTATTGCTATAAGCAGCGATAAATATAGCAATAAAAAACAATAACCCAGTGATGGGATTGTTTTGAAACATTACCTGAGCACAACCACGTAATGATATATCAATAATTTTGAGAATGTAGTGCTTATCAATATTATTTTTCCATAATACTGGGATTGAGTGTGTTATCATCATTATTTACCAGCGTAAAAGTAATAAGGAGGTATTATTGTTTCCAGATAAATGGGGGCGGTAACTCTGCATTCAGAACGACTTTTCTGGTCATAGCCCACACTTTACGGATATGTTTTTTAATAATACTACTGTCATTAGCTAATATCTTAAATATAAGGCCGGATTCGGCGGGAAGTGTTGACATTCCGTAGCAACAATCTTTGCCATAATAAGCTTTGAAGGCCGCCTGAATGGATGATATGTTTTCTACTGGAGTTAATATAAAAATAGTGCCGATAATTTGAAAACCTCCCATTACCCCGAGTTCAGTCATGGGATGCTCCTTGGGTTTCAGCACAATCTGTTCTTTGAAAACAATATTTCCAGACTCATCTTTTGCAGATACTGTTGAGGAATAATAATCAAAACCATTTAGCTCGTTTTCATGATGGTAACGACGTCCCGGTATAATGACTTCGGAATAAATAAGTGTTGCGTTTCTTTTATAATCGATGACGGTATCGTTAACAAATCTTGCATTGCGATGTAGGATTAAAGGATCGGGTAGGTATTCCAGATAGGAGTTATCGTGTAGTTGGATGAATTGAATCTGCGCTCCATAGTTTTTATCCATCGAGTGTACTTTGGTTGCTGATTGAGTGTTTACGCTGGCGAAAGCATTTTCACCCACGTTGATGGATAACACCATGCGATCCCCCTGCAGCACACAGCCTGAAGTTGATATCATGGTCACGCAGGGAAGATCCGGCAGTGCCTCATCATGATACAATGCCTTTTGCGCAAATAATGGGGTTCGCTTTTCCATACGATGAAGAATGCTTTTTCTCCCGGTACGCGTAAAACCCAGGTACAAAAAACCATCTTTACCGATTGCCCCACTGGGCATTTGCTCCGGCTCCTGACGATACTCTATGGGGATTTGCGTGTCCCAACGTTTCCGGCTCTTCTCTACCTGGTCATTTATATTCTGTGAATGCGTCATCTTGTTTTCCTTCAATAGTGTGACCAAATAAAAAATCGCGTTCAATCATGTCCACAAGCTGCTCAATACCTTCGCCTGTTTTACAGTTAGTTAAAATATAAGGGCGATTGTTTCTGACATAACGGGTATCCGCTTCCATTACTTCCAGACTGGCACCTACATAGGGCGCTAGATCAATTTTATTGATGATTAAAATATCAGCCTGAACCAGGCCTGGGCCATTTTTACGTGGGATTTTTTCACCTTCAGCTACGTCAATGACATAAATATAAAAATCAGCCAATGCAGGACTGAAAGTGAGGGTAAGGTTATCGCCACCGCTTTCAATCATAATTAAATCGCTATCCGGGAATTTATCTTCCATTTCTTCCACAGCAGCAATATTCATACTGGGATCTTCGCGCACAGCAGTGTGTGGACATGCCCCAGTTTCAACGCCAATGATTTTTTCTTCTGCTAATATTCCTTTTAGTGTTCTTTTAACCTGCTTTGCATCCTCCGTTGTGACAACATCATTGGTCACAATCAGAGGTTTATATCCCCGACGAATAAGAACAGGAGTAATAACCTCAATAATGGCCGTTTTTCCTGAACCTACGGGACCACCAATGCCAATTCGGGTAATTTTTTTCATTTCTAACCTCAGTTAATTCATAAATAAACGTACATGGGCATCGACATGAACAGCAGCCAGAATGTCGATCACCGGAGAAAAAGAAGACATTTCTTCCGGTCGGGTGTTGAGCGCCATTTCAGCGTAATCAGGAAAAAGTGACGTGACTTCGGCCAGAATTTTTTGGCTATCCAGATGCGTGATCCGCATCAGTCTTTGCGCGGCACTGAGAATAGTCATTGCTACGCCATAAAAATGCATGGCCAGCATCGCATCTTCATCAAGATCCAAATGGCTCATGAGTAGCCCATGGGAAACAGGGTAGGTGCCAATAACCGTTCCCTGGCGAATTTGCTCAAGCCACCAGTTAAATACCGGATCATGGTAAATAGCTGTCGAAAGCTCAGTTAATTTTTTCCCCATTCTTTGGGTCATCACTCGGGATTCTGGTGATAGTTTTCTACTGATCACATCCTTATCAATTGAGATAAGATCATTTAACCTGTTACTGCGGCAGGCGCGCAGGGTTTGTATTTGTGCGACAGCATCGCACTTAGCGGCCTGCAATAAGGCGGTACAAACATATTGTTTGAGGGTTTGCCGATCGTAGACAATACCGCAAGAAATGGCAGATTCAACTCCACAGGAAAAGGTAAATGCCCCAACAGGAAGAACTGAATCGCCAAATTGCAGTATCCGAGCGATATTAAGTAACCTATGTGAACTCTCTTGCATGATCGGCAACCTCATTACGTTAGTGGTCAATGTGTACATGCGTATGTGCTTCTTCCGCGCCACCAAAAAGAAGTCGGGATTCAGACGGCGTTAAGAGCGGGATGACTTTTTCACCTTCCGTAAAATAGTATTGCCCTTCAATGTAACCATGAGATTTCATGACTGAAGCCAACATTTTGTCGGCTACAACAATAGGAATAAAAACACAGTATCCTTTTATAACAGCTTTCCAGTGCTGATTTCCTAAGGCGTGACCTAGTTCAAACGCTCGAGTCAGAAGGTCGGTGATTTTCTCCACGCCAAACAATCCTAGATCGACAACCATCACGCGTCGTAGCTGTATTTTTACCGTAAGTAAATATCGATTGGTTTTATCATATAAAAGAATATCACCATCATTAAGACGGATATGACGATCAAGCGATAAACCAATATCGTAGCCGAGTTGACTTTTTTTACGGCAACGGCTTTTTTGTGCTTCCCATTGCTCCAGTATCAGCACATCATGGTTGATACCTTCAGTGGATAGATCAGGTTCGCCGCAGGAATTTATATTTCCGAGGGTTTTTTCGATTAAATACATAACAGCTTTCCTTTTAACCAAAGAAATATTTTTGATTCATAACGGCAGTTTGAATAGGCTGGCAGGTTGCATGCACACCATCAACTTTTACGGCAAATGTTTCTGGGTTCACATCAATATGTGGGGTTGCATTATTTCTGATAAGGTCATGTTTGCTAATGCTACGACAGTTATTAACTGCAACCACCTGTCTCTCAAGTCCGGCCTTTTCTTTAACGCCATCCTCAAGGGCTGCCTGCGATACGAAGGTAATGCAGGTATCCTGCAACGTTTTTCCCATGGCACCAAACATTGGACGATAAAAAACGGGCTGAGGAGTAGGCAGAGAAGCGTTAGGATCACCCATTAAAGACCAGTTAATCATTCCCCCTTTAATAATAAGTTTCGGTTTGGCCCCAAAAAATTGAGGTTCCCAGAGTACAAGGTCAGCCATTTTACTCACTTCAACAGAACCAAGAATATGGCTAACACCTTGTGTAATAGCTGGGTTAATCGTAATTTTGGCAACGTATCGTAGAACGCGGAAATTGTCATTGTTCGGATTGTCTTCCGGTAATTTCCCGCGTGCGACTTTCATCGCATGCGCAGTTTGCACCAGGCGCAACCAGTTTTCTCCCACGCGACCCATTGCCTGAGAATCGCTGGAGAACATGGATATAACGCCCATATCATGAAGAATGTTTTCTGCTGCAATCGTCTCAGGACGAACGCGGCTTTCTGCAAATGAAACATCGGCAGCAACGTTAGGATTCAGGTTATGGCATACCATAATCATATCGAACAGTTCTGCCTGGCTGTTAATGCCAAACGGTAATGTTGGATTGGTCGAGCTCGGCAGGACGTTTGGTTGGCTTGCGACCTTGATAATATCCGGGGCATGACCACCGCCAGCGCCTTCTGTATGAAAGGTGTGAATTGTCCTTCCTTCAAAGGCTGCAATCGTATTCTCAACATATCCGGCTTCATTGAGGCTGTCAGTGTGTACGGAGACCTGAATATCCATATCATCTGCGGTGCGCAAGGCGTGGCGGAGCGAGTTAGGCGTGGCACCCCAGTCCTCATGCACTTTTAGCCCAACGGCACCGGCAATAATTTGCTCTTCGAGTGGGGCTTTACTGTAGGCATTGCCTTTGCCCAGCAGGCCAATATTGACTGGAATACCTTCCCATGCCCGTAGCATGGCGCGCATATTCTTAGGCCCAGCGGTCACTGTAGTGCCATTAGTGCCATCAGTCGGTCCAATTCCTCCGCCGAAAAAGGTGGTGATACCGTTAGACAATGCGGCATAAGCTTGCTGGGGAGAGATCAGATGAATATGGGAGTCGATACCTGCCGCAGTCAGAATCAAATGCTCACCTGAAATGGCATCGGTACTAAGCCCGACCGTCATCCCTGGCGTGATACCAGACATGATTGCAGGGTTACCGCTTTTACCAATACCCGATATTAATCCATCCTTAATACCAACATCTGCTTTAATAACCCCAAGTTTGGCATCCACTATCGTGACATTGGTAATGACCAGATCGAGAACGCCCTGGTCGCGGGAACACTGATTATTAGCCCCCATACCATCGCGTAACGATTTTCCACCGCCATATACCGCTTCATCACCATAACCACGTAGATCTTGTTCGATTTCAATATATAAATCAGTTTCACCTAAACGAATTTTATCACCGGTCGTTGGACCAAACAGACTGGCATATTCCTTTCTGGATATTGTTGGCATAAAAGGTCCTCAGCTAGGATTGTTAGACATTTTGAAACCGGCTTGCCGGGCGTTATCAATGAGTGCTTTTAACTTTATTGGATCGTTGATCACTTCAGCGAGTTGTTTACCGGTCATGTCAACAAGGTTATTAAAACCAAAAATATCGTTATCACCGCTATAGGGAATAAGTTCTATTTCTATCTCATCACCGGGTTCAAAGCGTATCGCTGTTGTGGCAGTAATATTTAAGCGTTTACCCAGTGCGCTTTCACGATCAAACTCCAGTTCTTTATTAACTTCGAAGAAATGGAAGTGTGATCCTACCTGCACCGGCCGATCCCCTGTATTTTTGACACGTACTTTGGTTACAGGTTTTTCTGTATTAAATGAAATAGGGGAGGCATCTAAAAGGTAGCCACCATAGGGTACATTTTCTGTTTCTTTGTTCTGCGACATAGTCTATTTCTCCTGCTCTTAACGAATAGGATCGTGCACGGTTACCAGTCTGCTGCCATCGGTGAAAATAGCTTCAACCTGTATTTGTGGGATAAGGTCAGCGACGCCCTCCATGACGTCATCTTTAGTCAAAACATCTCTAGATTTATTCATGACCGTTTCCAGATCATTTCCTTCTCTGGCACTTTCCATGGCCGTTGACGCAATAATAGAAACGGCTTCCGGATAATTAAGTTTAATTCCTTTTTCTTTCCGACTTTGAGCCACGCTGGCAAGTGAGTAAATCATTATTTTCTCTATTTCTCTGGGGCTAAGTTTCATAAATTACTCCTTACCTGAAGGGGTATAGGCATCTTCGCCAAATGCTGAATAATCAGGAGATTGGCGGGCGTCATTGGTTGAAATTCGTACCGGGGTAAATTTGTTAATTATCCATAAAATCAGAAGGGTAAAAATAAAAGACCATATGCTGGTAATAAGTACAGCGGCGAGTTGTTTTGCAACTTGCAAAATGCCACCACCTTCAAGCAAACCTGAAGGTCCTTTGCTATTCCATGCCTGTGATGCGAAAACACCAAGCAGGATTGAGCCAGTAATTCCTCCCATACCATGTACGCCAAAAACGTCCAACGCATCATCGACATACTTTTTAACGAACAGTGCGCAGTAGTAGCAGACAAAACCGGCAACAACACCAATTAATGCGGCGGATTGAATTGAAACATACCCTGCAGCAGGAGTTATGGTGGCGAGGCCTGCGACGGCTCCTGTCAGGAAGCCAACAAACTTTGGTTTACCGGTATGCATTTTCTCAATGAATAGCCATGTCGCACCGGCAAAAGCAGCAGCAATGTCGGTGGTAACAAACGCAGAGACAGTAATTGTGTTAACCTGTAATTCAGAGCCTGCATTAAAGCCATACCAGCCAAACCACAGTAACCCCGCACCCAGAGCAATATAAGGAATGTTGTGGCTACCATCAGGCTGAATGACTCGACGCCCGACGTATAAAGCGGAAGCAAGCGCAGCGAAACCTGCTGTCGCGTGGACGACAATACCACCGGCAAAATCAACCACTCCCCATTTAGCCATCACGCCCTGCGGACTCCAGACCATATGCACAAACGGGCAGTAAACGAATAATGTCCAAAGGGTAATAAAAATCAGGTACGCCTTGAATTTCACCCGTCCGACAAATGCGCCAGTGATTAGAGCCGGAGTGATAATGGCAAACATCATTTGGTAAACAAAATGTACCAGGATGGGGATCCCTGCATCATTGCCGGTGAACAGCGTGTTCGCATTGATATTTTGTAAAAACGCATAGTGAAGCGGATTGCCAATAATGCCATTGAGGCTGGGACCGAAGGCCAGGGAATAACCCACGGC
Organism: Citrobacter sp. Cu231; assembly: GCF_030332265.1. Classification (NCBI taxonomy): domain Bacteria; kingdom Pseudomonadati; phylum Pseudomonadota; class Gammaproteobacteria; order Enterobacterales; family Enterobacteriaceae; genus Citrobacter; species Citrobacter sp. Cu231. The sequence continues at coordinate 244,395 of NZ_JAOWIE010000032.1, forward strand.
AAACCATAATATGGCTACCCAGCTCATAGAGACAAAACTCTGAAACATAATGGTAAGTATGCCTTTACGCTGGACTAAACCACCGTAAAAAAAAGCAAGCCCCGGTGTCATTAACATGACCAGACTGGTGCATAACAGCATAAATGCTGTATTCGCTGGATCCAGTATTTGAAATTGTACAGGTAATATTCCCATATACCCTGTGCCCCTTGCTTAAGGTTTATAAAAAGATGTAACTTGGCTATTTTCCATACGAAAGATAAATTACTACTTAATTTATTAATGGATAATTACTTGTCTTTGAATGAATATAATTTTGATTGTGGGTTGTGTTTACAATATTCAATGACTTGCGGGATGCTGGTAAGGTCTGTTTCATTCAGAGAAACAGAATCACCACCCTTATAAACCGTTTCTTCATTGAGCATCCACCATGCAACTGGAAGCATGGCCTTAGGATTCAGATTGATAAACTCCTGACAGGTCATTTTATCAGGACTGTTGTCTGCCGCATGCGTAACAGGGACGTTTAGCATAAATAAGGATAACAGGGGAGTAAGTGTGATAAGTGCGCGTTTCATATATAACCTCATGGTGTCTTTAATACAATTAATTTACTGAAGCGGGAACTGTTGGGGTACAGTTCTCGCTTCAGTGATATCAATAAAAAAATTACTGGTGTTGGTTTAATTACAGATCTTTTTTGATTTTGTCCCACTCACTGTCAGCTTTTTTCTTAAAATTGGCTTTTTTATCCTGCATACATGCCTGCACCAGTGCAGGGGTCACTGTTTCAACCCCTTTAACATCCAGTACCGCGTCTTCTGGTTTGTCCTTTTTATTCAACGCTTCGGCAAAGCCCACCACTGTGGGTTGGAATGTGGTATCTGTGGCAAGAAAATCTTCACACGTCCATTGACTGACGGGTTTGTGATTTTCTGCCGCCTGACCCAGAGCAGGGATCATGAGTAGGGACCCAACGATCATGCTTAATGTTTTATTCATCTAACGTACCTCGTGTATCAATTAATATCTATGGGTGAAAAGTCTGATTGCGACATTAAATATATATCCTGGAACAGCCTGGATGTCATATTTTGAATTGAATGGGGTTTTTAATATGTTCAATATTTTCTTTTGTTATTAGATAGTTGTAAGGCGTTTAAGAAGAAATCATCGGACTATATTATTAATGACGTAGTATTTATTGATGATATTTAGAATAAATTAATGTTGTCAGTAGTACTCTGACTTACAGGAGAAGCAAATGTTAAATGTAACACGAGATATTCTATCTAAGCTTGACGATGATGTGCTGGTCAAACAGCGGCGGTTTCTTAAGTTCTTGGCATGCCTGATGTTCTTGGGTGGGGTGCTTTTTATCCTTTTCCCTTATGTGTCTGGAGGCGTGCTCAGTATCATTGTCGGCGGGATTTTGATGTGCAGTGGTGTAGCGTTAGCAGTGGGTATGTTTAAAAACAGGGTGCATAATTTTTGGCCAGTTGTTTCTGGGGTAGTCGTCAGTATTGCATATTTTTTGATGGGGTATTTTTTTATTACTGCACCCGAATTAGGTGTTTTTGCAATTGCAACTTTTTTGGCATGTTTATTTTGTTTTGGTGGGGTTATCCGACTGACTACCTTTTTTAAGCACAGAAAAGAGAAAAAGGTATGGTTACAGGGAGTTATCGGTATATTGGATCTCTTTATCGCATGGTGTTTTATTACTGCCACTCCACAGGCATCAATTTATATGGTATCAATGGTGACGGGAATTGAACTTATGCTGAGCGGTATTAGTTGCGCATATATTGCTAATCAATTTCGTAAAACCTGAAACTGAGTAGTTAGCTGTTACTATTATCTGGCCACTGGTAGTGGGGTCATTACATAAAAAAAACTGCCCTTGCGGGCAGTTAAAATCGGAAGCATACCAAATGTTTTCTCAGGGGATCAGTCTGCACTGATACCGGTATTATCGTAAACACTCTTGCGATATGTTGCAAAACCTCCAGTACGTATTTTTAATAAATAAATCCTAACTAACATTGTTTATTTTCTTATCGCTATTTTTGTAAAAAAGCGATGTACAACAATAAAGAATACGGGAACAAAGAATATCGCCAGGACCGTTGCGGCAATCATTCCGCCCATCACGCCTGTGCCTACTGCGTTTTGTGCGCCTGAACCCGCGCCGTTGCTAATGACTAATGGAAGCACACCAAGAATGAATGCCAAAGAGGTCATCAGAATCGGTCTTAAGCGCATTCTGGCTGCGTCTAATGTCGCTTCAATATCGCTTTTACCCTGTTTTTGCATAATTTCAACGGCAAATTCTACAATCAAAATCGCGTTTTTAGCCGATAACCCAATTGTTGTCAGTAGACCGACCTGAAAATAGACATCGTTGGATAACCCACGCAACCAGGTCGCTGATAAGGCGCCAACAACGCCAAGTGGAACAACCAGCATTACGGCAAAGGGAATTGACCAGCTTTCATAGAGCGCTGCCAGACACAGAAAAACAACGACGATTGAAATAAGGTACAGCATAGGGGCCTGGTCGGTGGATAAACGCTCCTGGTACGACATTCCTGTCCAGTCATATCCGATGCCAGCTGGCAGTTTTTCGATGAGTGAGACCATAAATGCCATGGCATCTCCGGTGCTTTTTCCCGGTGCGGCTTCGCCAAGAATCTCCATTGAAGGAGAGCCGTTATAGCGTTCAAGACGCGGTGAACCATAAGTCCAATCTGTATAGGCAAATGCGCTAAACGGTACCATGTCCCCAGAAGCGTTACGGACATACCAGCTATCAATACTTTCCGGAAGCATGCGATAAGGAATGGCTGCCTGTACGAAGACCTTTTTGACGCGTCCATTATCCAGGAAGTCGTTAACGTAGCTGCTACCAAAAGCGGTTGAGATCGTCTGATTTATATCGTTGAGAGATACGCCCATAGATTCTGCTTTTGCCGCATTGACATGCACCCGAAACATGGGCGTATCTTCCAGTCCATTGGGGCGAACGCCGACCACCTGTTCGGGATGCTGTTTTGCCATACCGAGGAGCTGATTTCTTGCCTGAGTGAGCTTTTGGTGACCCAGGTTGGCTTTATCTATAAGTTCCAGATCAAAACCTGAGGCCGTGCCAAGTTCCGGGACGGCGGGTAAATTGAAGGGATAAACAATAGCCTGATTTATTGTAGCCAGACCTCTGGTGGCACGTTGAATGATCGCATTAATACCATCGGCACTTGCCGTGCGTTCAGACCAGGGTTTCAGGCTTACAAAGGCCAACCCGTTGTTCTGACCTTGCCCGCTAAATCCAAAACCGCTGACAGTAAAGACTGATTCCACATTACTTTTTTCTTGTGTCAGGTAATAGTGGCTGACGTCTTCAAGTACTTTATTAGTTTTAACCAGCGTAGCACCCGGCGGCAGTTGGGCCATGGTCAGCAAAACGCCCTGATCCTCCTCAGGTAAAAATGAGGTCGGAATGCGTAGAAACAGTAGCGCCATGGCAATAATGATCAGTAAATACAGAATCATATATCGAGAAGTGACTCGCAGAATCTTGCGCGTACTGTCGCTGTAATGCTGGGTAAAACGCTCAAAGTGCTGGTTAAACAGTGTGAAAAAACGAGGTGCAGAATGGGAGGTATCATGATGCGCTGGTTTGAGCAGCGTGGCACATAATGCGGGCGTTAACGATAATGCGGTTAATAAAGAAAGCGCCATGGCGGCGACAATCGTTACTGAGAATTGCCGGTATATCTCTCCGGTAGAACCGCCGAGTAACGCCATCGGTACAAATACAGCCGACAGGACCAGCACAATCCCCAACAGCGCCCCTTGTATTTGTGACATTGATTTATGCGTAGCTTCTTTGGGGGAAAGGTGTTCCTCTGCAATCACGCGCTCAACATTTTCCACCACCACAATAGCATCATCAACGAGCAGACCAATGGCCAGGACAAGGCCAAACATTGTCAGAGTATTGATGGTAAAGCCAGCAACGGAGAGAACGGCAAATGTGCCTAGTATGACAACCGGGACTGCTATTGTTGGAATAAGTGTTGCCCGAAAATTTTGTAAGAATAAATACATAACAATGAAAACTAAAACAATGGCCTCAACCAGCGTTTTAACGACTTCTTGTATGGATATCTTAATGAAGGGCGTTGTGTCATAGGGATAGACGGTTTTGAGACCTGGCGGGAACCAGGGCGAAAGCCGGGCTATTTCCTCTTTGACTAACTTTGCGGTATCCAGGGCATTGGCACCTGTGGCCAACTTAATCGCAATCCCTGCTGCAGGGTTCCCATTGTATTTTGCTACAGTGCCATAACTTTCAGCACCCAGTTCAATGTGAGCAACGTCGTTCAATGTAACGTGTGAGCCATCTTGTTGAACTTTCAGTAGAATATTTCCAAACTCCTGTGTATTTTGTAATCGGGTCTGGACGATAATTGAAGCATTCAACTGCTGGTTATTTGCCTGCGGTGCGCCGCCTAACTGTCCTCCCGATATTTGATTATTCTGTATTTTGACTTTCTGAATGACATCCTGAGGGACAAGCTGATATTGGTTGAGTTTGACCGGATCAAGCCAAATTCGCATGGCATGCTGTGAACCAAATAGTTGAATGCTGCCCACCCCTGCGATTCTGCTAAGCGGATCTTTGATATTGGACGCAACATAGTCGGCAATATCGTACTGGTTAAGCGCCCCATCCTCTGAAATAAATGCGGCAACCAGTAAAATATTGCTGCTGGCTTTATCAACACTAATGCCTTGCTGTTGTACTTGCTGCGGTAATGACGGCATCGCCAACTGTAATTTATTCTGCACCTGTACCTGAGCGATATCCGGGTTGGTCCCCGACTCGAACGTGAGGGTCAGGGCGGCATTGCCAGAGGCGTCGCTGGTTGAGGACATATACATTAATCCATCCAGACCATTCATATTCTGTTCAATAATCTGCGTCACCGAGTTTTGTACAGTCTGTGCATCGGCTCCTGGGTATGATGCGCTGATAGTTACCGCTGGTGGGGCAATGTTGGGGTATTGAGCAATGGGCAACTGAGTAATAGCAATGACGCCGCTTAACATCATGATAATAGCAAGAACCCAGGCGAAGACCGGGCGCTCAATAAAAAAATTAGCCATAGAAAAAACTCCTGTTACCCGGCCTTACTGAGGTAAAGGGGGATTTGAATCTAAAGGGGAGGGGAGAGCATGAGCTTTAATGCCAGGCCGAATCTGTTGGAGCCCAGAAATAATGACCCTATCGCCAGGGTGCAAACCGGAAGTTACCAGCCACTTATCTCCTATTGCTTTAGTGGCAATAATTTCACGCGACTGGACGATGTTTTCCGGATCAAGAATAAGCGTTGTGGCTTTGCCGCTGGCATTGCGAGTTACCGCTTCTTGTGGAACCAACAATACATTGCGCTGGATACCCTCACTGAGCACAGCAGTAACGTACATGCCAGGTAATAGCGTGTTATCTGGATTAGGAAAAATTGCTCTGAGCGTAACAGACCCCGTTGTTTCATCCACTGTGAGGTCGGAAAACTGTAATTTCCCTGTGTGAGCATATTGCTTACCGTTATCAAACTCTAATATGGCCGTTGCCTGGCCCTGGCTTTGCTCTATTATGCCTTGCTCCATGTCTGTTTTTAGCCGGAGAAAATCATTGGCGGACTGGGTAACATCCACGTATATAGGATCAAGACGTTGAACTGTGACCAGTGCTTGCCCCTGATTGGCGGTGACAAGTGCGCCGATGGTGACAGTTGATTTGCCGCTTAATCCACTCAGCGGCGAGGTGACGCTGGCATAGTTCAGGTTGATTCTGGCACTTTCAACCGCCGCTTTCGCCACTTGCAGGTTTGCCTGCGCTTCCTTCGCGTTAGTCTGGGCCTCGTCGTAGTCTTGTTGGCTGATATAATGTGATTTAAGCAGTGACGTAAAACGATTCAACGTTAAGCGGCTGTTATCTGCTGCTGATTGAGCCTTAGCCAGACTTCCCTTCGCCCGATCCAGTTCTACCAGTAAAGGGGCAGGGTCAATCTGGTACAGCGGTTCTCCGGCATTAACCGTGCTGCCTTCTTTAAACTGACGGCTGAGAATAATCCCCCCAACCTGCGGACGTATCTCAGCAACTTCATAAGGTACAATTCGCCCGGGTAATTTACTGGTGATATTCACGGATTCTTCTTTAAGCGTAATAATACCGACATCCGGTATTACGGTATGTGGCGGGGCATTCTTACTATCATCACACCCCACAACGAATAGAATATTAACCAGGCCAATTACCGCAAATTTTCTTTTTATCTGCATTATATCCCTCACATATACGTTACGAAGGTTTACGGTTCATCGGTACCAATAGGTAATAAATGACGCAATTAAGAAGCCGGTATACACGGCGAGTAAGGAGAACAGCACGTGAACCGCAATTTCAGTACCGGCCCAAATGTAATCTTCATTTTGCAAATGCGAAAATACCTCCTCTGAAAAAGTAGAGAATGTCGATAAACCACCACATAGCCCTGTGGTGACCATCAGCTTCACTGCCGGAGAAAATGATGTTAGTCGGGTAAAAAAAACTGTAGCAAATCCAATAATGAATCCGGCAATTATATTTGAAACGAGCGTTCCGGGGGGTAATAAAGGGAATAGTGCATTCAATCGCTGGGAAATGCCCCAACGTAAAGCACTACCGACACCACCACCAACCATAATGGCAATTAAAGATGCGAGCATAAAACCTTCTTTTCTAATGGATGTTTTTGAATGTCAATCACTTGTATGCTAAAAATAAGGTGATATCTTCAGGGTAACAAGATCGCTTATTCTTCTAAGTTTTAGCTTGAGCATGATATTAAATTTTTGAATGCGCATTGTTTGCTCTGAAATGTTCAGGGACTGAGTGATTTCATGTATGTTATGTTGGTTAATTATGGAGTTGACAAGTTTAAGTTGGTTGTGCGAGAGTGCCACGTTAGGTTTTTGATATGAAATTTTTTCATCTATGATGAGGGAGAGTAAATTTAATATCTGCTCTTTTCTGCTTACGAACAGTAAAGGCGACTGGCTTTTTAATTTGCTAATGTGAAAGGGAGCCAGGATGATGATCCTTTCAACATTGATGTCATTGAGTAGCTTGACCGTAGTTTCATCAATAATATTATTATGATAAGTGTCAATAATGATTTTTACATCGTGATCCAGATCATTAAAGTTAATGTCTGAAAGTTGATTGATTTTGATGGTTTTTTCCTTTTCCTGTAGGTTAAAAACACCCTGGAAAAGGAAAAAATCCTTTGTGATAATGAAAATCATAAAAATGCTCCTTTGGTGCAGATGTCTAGTTATAATGTTTGTAGAAAACAGAGTTTTAACATTGGTGATCGAGTTTGATGTGTAGGGGTAATTATCCCGTGTTATGCTTAGATAATAATATAAACATAATCTATTTTTATGATTTATCCAGAGATGTACCTATATAATAATCCTAAGTAAAATTCTTAATCCTGAAAAATATATAGTTTTTTGTTTTTAGTATAAGAATAATCCTGGTGTTACAAATACTCCTTAGGTATTACTATGAGATATTATGTTTTATCTTATCCAGGATTAATTTATATAAGAGTAACTTGTTGTGTATCTGCCAGAGTATTAGGATTACTATGTCACTTGTATTGGTGACAAACTCGAGACTCCTTTACAGACTTTTGCTGGCGATGGATTCGCCAGCTTTTTTTATTCATCTTTAACAAGATAATTAATGGATGATTACTGATAATGCCCGGAAACGTGGGCCATCCAGGCATTGAATGGAGACGAGGTTATGAAGGGGGAGGTACCGAAACTTAAGGAGATAGCGTCTTTTCCACTTGCAGCGGCGGATCGTACCATCCCCAGCCAGGATACATCATACCATTCCAGTCGGCAGGCCAAACGGGTCCAATACCGTAATCAAAACCCGGTGCTGGCATAATACGTGTTTCTTCCTGCCATACCTGATACCCAAGAATATTCATTGTAACAAATGGGTAACTGGAATTACCGACCCGACCAGAACGGCTCCCGGTCAGGTTACCCAAAACGGTAACATAGTGATTGCGGAAATTAACAGGGTCGAGAAAAGTTGAACTCCGGGCTAATAATCGTCCTTGATATGGTGTCCCGATTTCTGGTTTCGCATTATAATTAAGCGGTAGTACCGCTATTTCGAGCAACGTTTCATGCGGTTGGTTAACGACATTGATAACCAGTCCACCCAGTCGCGCTTGCTGTCCTACATAGAGATTGGGAGTTTGCTTCAGTTTTAGAAAATCTTTCTGCAGGTCTGGTTGGCCATTACCTTTAATTGATGAAGGAATGGAGGTACAGCCTGATAGCAAGAGTGTCATCGCGCAGAAGGCGATATACGTCAGTTTTCCAGAGATATAAATTCTGGGCATATTATCTCCTTAAATAAATTCAACGAAAAACAATAATTACATGCAATTACTTGACTCTCCTGTTTAGGGAGGGTCAAGTAATCATGGCGGTGCAAATTGGTAATGACTTATTTCTATTATGGTTTATTTATAAATATCAGCATTGATCGTTTTGTGTTCCGATTGCCCTTCAATTGAGGTAATTACATAGTATTTGCCACCCTTTTCATCCACCTTTTTGCTGAGCCCGTCATCTGTCATTGTAAAGCCGTCTTCAGTTACGCTAAGTTCTCCTATTTTTGTATATTTGCTGGCTTGTTCTGGTGAGATTTGTTCAGCGGCATATGCTGAAAATGCTAATGCTGAACCTAACAGTGCAATAATACTGAGTTTTTTCATAAGTTTATTCTCTTATAGATTAGTGATAAGCAATAATTATGTTAGATAACTTATTTTTTAATTCAATATAAATGTTGTTCGGATTTGCCAATAGTAATTCATTATGCTAATAATTAGTTGATTTGAATGTATTTTTCTCTAGTTGAATATTTAATATAATAATCTTAATGCAGAATGATAATAGCACTTTGCAAAGTGTATTGTGTATTGCATCAATTAAATTACTGCTCTTTTGATCATTGGTTAAGGGAACACGAGATAAACCGGATGTCTGTGCCTGTATCGAACGGATAACCGCGCAACAAGAATAAAATAATAATCTATATTACTCTCAATGCTGATATATAATTTTGCATTATCCACATAAATCAAACATTAATTCTGATCAATATAGTCCAATAGAGGTATGCTGGTGAATATTAGGCCTAAAAACAATCACTTGCCTCATAGGGGATTTTAAAGAGAGGCTGTTTGATGCCGATAACCATGATGAAAATATGGTTAATGGAGGGATGTGACATGTGGTGGGTTTATCGAATGCCGATGAAAATGAAGTTAATTATCGCGCTACAACCACTGTTATTGGCGTTATGTTGGTTTGCAGGTTCGGGAATATTGGCGCGTATAGAAACAGAACGACAGATGGAGAATATTGCCCAGCTAACAGCGCTTGCACGAAGTGCTGGAAATGTGGTGCATGAATTGCAAAAAGAACGCGGAATGAGCGTCGGATTTCTGGGGGCTAAAGGGAAGACGTTTAAAGATGAATTAAACGTACAGCGGGCTTTAACCGATCGCGAGATCGAGGTCTTTGTGCGTACACTGTCCGATACTGCTTTGCCTGAAGGGGATGTCGCTGCTTCTGTTGCCACGTTTAAGAAAAACATTCTATCCCTAGCCACCATCCGGGAAAACGTCACGCAATTAGGTCTTCCGGCATCCGATGTGGTTACGTTTTATACTAATGTCATTGCTGATGTGTTGAGTTTTGTGGGCCGACTGGGGCAGTTGACGGATTCAGGCGAGATGGCGAACGCATTTGCCGCCTACTACAACTTGCTGAATTTAAAAGAACAAGCAGGTATTGAACGCGCGTTGTTGTCAAATATCTTTTCTTCCGGTCATTTTGCCGTAGGGCAGTTACATCAACTCAGTGATGTCGTCAGTAAACAGAATGTCTGGTTGGCACAATCGTTACGCCTGAGCACACCTGAACAGGCGACCATGTTGCAAAGCCGCCTGCAGTCACCAGAAGCGTCAAAAGCGCTCTCATTGCGCGAAACCGCGTTTAACCATGCAGTGAATGGTGGATTTGATGTCGATCCTACCGTCTGGTTTAAGGTACAAACCCAGCGTATTGAAGTGATGCGGCAGATAGAAAATGTCACGGCGAATCTTCTGTTGGCGAATGCGGAAAAACTTGCACAGGACGCACGAAAAAACTGGCAAACGTATATGGTTGTCAGCATGTTAGCATTACTGGCATCACTGACGTTCGCTGGGGCAATCGCAATCAATATGCATCGTCAATTCAGTGAAACGCTACGCAAGATTGCGGGCATGAACGGCGATCTGACTCAACGACTGTCGACCCCGGGGAAAGATGAGCTTTCGTCACTTAATCGCGCCTACAACACGATGCTGGAAAGTATTCAGCATATAGTCCAGGAGATTAAACAAGGCTCCGTAGTTTTGTCTGATGCCAGCAGCAGTATTACGGCGGGTAATCAGGATCTTGCCCATCGTACAGATGAACAGGCTGCATCAATCGTACAGGCTGTAGCCAGCATGGAACAACTATCTACCTCGATAACGCAAACGGCGGATAATGCCCGGGACGCAGAGCATCTGACAGTCAGGTTGGAAAAAGAGGTTCGGCAGGCCAGTTACGTCGCCAGCGCGGCAAATCAAAGTATGGGAGATATTCGCGCTTCCAGTGAGAAAATCTCGAATATTGTGACGTCAATTGACGATATTTCGTTTCAGACCAACTTGCTGGCGCTGAATGCCGCAGTGGAAGCTGCTCGCGCAGGAGAGATGGGGAGGGGATTTGCGGTCGTGGCCAGTGAGGTGCGGAATCTTTCGCAGCGTTGCGCCAAAGAAGCTAACCAGATCCGCGAGCTCGTTGCGCAAAATATGGTCAAAATCAGTGAGGGCGTTGAGCGGGTTACGGCATCAGCTACCGCGCTGGAAGCTGCGGCAGACAATACCACCAGTATGAAGCAATATATTGCGGATATTGCTCGCGTGGCGACGGAACAGTCGCAAGGAGTATCCCAGATAAACCTGGCATTACGGCCTATGGAGCAGGTCACGCAGCAAAACGCGGCGTTGGTTTCTCAGGCCGCGAGCGACAGCCAGCGCCTGGACAATCTGTCGGTGACTATGAAGGATTTAGTTAACCGTTTTGTGGTTTGACATGACACCGTTTAACCGACCCAGACAACATCCCGGGCCGGTTAAATCTCACAATCTTATTGTGAGCTTCATACTGTTAACGTTGGCCCAGAACAACTTTTCGCCGAGCATATAATGTGACTGCTGACAGCTGAAAATCCAAATATCCTGTCATTCGTTTTCGGGATTTGAGTTCTTTCATCGTAATACCACTAATATGGCCTTCATCTATCAGTTTCTTTATCTCCGCGGTGCTGAGTAAAAGCTGGCGCTTCAAGATCGATAGCACACTAATCTGAAAAGAGTGGGAAAGTCTGATGGTTACGGTGACTTTCTGGCCGGTTTTGATGCTGACCTGCCACTGTTCCTGAATACGAAAATCAGGTTTACCTGCAAGTTCAGCCTTGTTACGGCTCAGGGTCGCTTTATCATTGGCAAAATAGTGAACCGTACTGGCATCGTTGGTGATAAATCGATGAAACAATGAATCTTGCGAGATTACCAGTGTGGCAGCCTTTAAGTATATGAGTTCAATCAATATTCATTATGTTGTCACGGTTGAAGTCACTGCGGATGCCGGGCACTCTGGTGACTTCTACCAGCAGGCTTCCGGTTGCATTCTGTCGCTGGTAAAGTGAGCAACCCTTACCGATATTTGACCAGAAAGGAATTCCGTGTGACCGAACGTATTGATTATCAGACTGAAAAGTACAGCTTTACTGAGGCTGCTGAGAGTTCTCGTCTTACCGGTCAGTGGGCTGATGTTATTGCTGAATGTCGGGAAATGAAGGCAGGTTCGGAAGAGCGTCTGCGTATTGCTTTATTGAATGTGGACTATGTGACCAGCTTTGAGCTGCCCTTTCGCTTGTTGCTACTCCGCACCCCGCAACTGATCGCCAGCGTGCGTGATGAGCTACAGCTTAGCCAGAAAAACGTCCTCTTTAACGGCAAACGCTTTGGCTGCGTATACAGTCTGAAAGCGAGCCTTGGCGGAATACCGAATGAATTCCAATACCGTCTCTCGCATCGTATCCGGCGCATTGATCCCACAGGCTTAAACGAAGCGCCGTATCAGCAGATTGCTAAAGTAGTGAAAGCACCGCGTGAACGTCTGAAGCTGGCGCTGGAATCGGGTCTTGATGTCACTGCTCTGGATGGACTCTTCTGGTTTGGCAGCCAACGTATTGCTGCTGATGTACTGAGGCTAAGAAAAGCAGGGATGCGGATAGCTACAGGACAGAAGAGTGTGTCCGATAACCTGACTGCAACCGTGAGAAACGTGCCGTTTTATCGCCTGGCTAATTAATGAATGAACATGAGCGACTTGTCTGACAGACCCTTTCCAGGGGGGCTGCAGAGTACTTAGGTATAGACATTAAAAGTTATGGCTCATCTCAAAAGCATATTAAATATATGATAAATAATGATATTAATGTATGCAGGCTATGAGTGTCATTGTGATCTGAGGGCAAAATTGCCTTGCTTTACTGGATCTACGCACTACTGCTAACCCTGCGATGACGCACCGTTTTACTTTTTGGACATAGTAATAGGCGATGTCGTAATTCATCAAACCGTCCCACCCTGATGTTGGTTGGCTACACGCTATGTAAGAGTCGAGGTGTGCGAACAGGCGACATCTATAGTGTACTGAGTCCGCTATCAACTCAAACCTTGCAGGGATCTCTGCAATTTTCTCTAGCTTGTAACAATTTTTTCCTTAATTTTAAGTATCTCATCGGATGACCTGGATGAAATCTCACTTCATTGAACGGCCATGCTGTTTGAAATTGTCTGAAAAAAGTCAAAGTTAAGACATTAACGAAATGTATGCGATTGCTAATACATAAGTTTGATTAATTAATCCTAAGCGTAATATCTTAAGCTTCGATTTACAGGAAGGGGAAGTACATAATTTAACTTGCTGTAATAATGGTTTTTTATTTATTTTATATAAATTATATAAAAATTGTAATTATTATTCTTAATTACATGAATTGTATGGCTTTTGACAAAAAACAAAAAAATAGAAACATCAATTATTTAAAGTTTTGTATTTGAGTGTATGACTAATGTTTTGTAGTATTGATTAGTTTTCAAGATCTTATCGATCGATTTTATTGGTTTTTACCCATTAAGTATTTGTTTAAGAATATTTGTAACAAAGAACTGGCCTGTCAGTATTTTTGTACATGACAACAGGAGGTTGCCTGGGATGTGTGCTGAGAAAACATCAAAAGCTCTGCAACGTGCAATTGTTTATTCCACGGAGTGGGCAAAAACAATCGCATTGAAATATTTGTGCGGGCATTCTGCTTGCGGAAAAGAAATTTATGTAGAGACTACAGGAGATCTTAGAACTTTATTTTCTCGTTTAAGTACGAAAAGCACTGAAGTTCCCGATATTATTGTTCTGGATATCCCTGCCAGGGATTATGTCGGTCTGCTATGCCATATTCGTCGCTTGCATCCGGCATTGCCGGTGGTTATCACACAGTCACGAATATTATTCTCTGACCGGGCGGTAGCCTCTTGGTTTGGCAATATTTGGCTACGTGAATACGACAGCCTATTGGCGGGATATCCGGGGGCGTTGATCGGTTCTTGCATGACAGATCTGCAATTTGCGGGCACATATAGCTCCGCGGCCTGTTCGACAGAATGTCCGGGACGAATGAGTGATGCAATACTCCTTAATCACGTGGAACGATGGTTGTGCGGGCGTCTGACAGAAAGAATTGGTTCAGGGCTCTGCGCGCAGGTTGCAACTGAATGGTTGTCACGAGGGATCTCCGCACAAGAGGTGGGGAAGCGTCTGAACCGCAGCGACAAATTGGTATATCACTATCGCAGTCGGATTATACAAGAACTGAGAATTTCCGGTCATCCGCGGGACTTTATCGCCTCATTATCTTTGAAAGAGGGGCCGGTACCTTCAGACCGCCCGATGACATGCCAGATGAGAGTTGTCGCGTAGTCACCAGTAATTCATCAAAGAATGGGAAGCAGGGTTAGAAGATTATGGGGATGCTGATGCGTAATGAATATTATCAGAGGCGTTATTCCATTCCAGGTAATTTACAACCAGGGATGGTGGATATTCGTCATTTGCGATTGCTGATGGTGTTGTGCAGCATCAGTAATCCACGAATGGTGCTGGCGCTGGAAGAAGTACTGGTTAATGGGCTGTCGCGGCGGGAAGCATGTGAACGCAACGGTGTATCTCAGAGTCATTTGTCGGTGAAATACCGCAGGCTGCAGGACGTAAACCAGATTGTGTTACGAATTTACCCGTATGTACAGGATGAACTCGAATGCAGTTCGGGATAACAGGACAGAAGTCATTAATTTGATAGGGATGGCTGTATTAAAACTGTTAGTAAAGTTAAATTTTTATTTAGCCTCAATTATTAAGTGTATTTAAAAGGCATTTTTGCCAGGGGCGATTGTACCTTTTATTCAGAAAGTAAGTTATTGGATTCTGTGAAATACAAAATCCGTGCGGTAGCTATGAAAAGAAAAAATGTTATAAAAATTCAGCAGGTAACTTACACGGCAATAGTGAGCAAAGGATACTTCTTAACCCAATATCAATCAAAAGCAGATGGCAAATCGCTTCGTTGTTAAAAAAAGGTTGTAGGGGAAAGCGGTAATGTAGGAAAGAGTCTCAGTTGCCTGAGACTGATTACAGTAAACGTCAGAAGGGCAAGCTCTTACTGGTTTTTTAAATTTCTTTCAAAGGAAGAAAAATATGTTAAATAATACCTTACTTAAGGCATATTGTGGTGCCGAAGTATACATAAAAAATAGCGTAAAAGACTTTTTCAAAAAAGAAGAAGGCGTAACCGCTGTTGAGTATGCAATTGTGGTGGCAGGTGTAGCTGCAGTGGTCCTGTTTATCTTCGGTTCAAGTGGACCTGTGCGGGAGATGTTAAACACTACGTTTACTACACTTCAGACAAAAATTACATCAATGATAAATGGTGGCGGAGCAACTCCGTAAAATTTTTGCATAAGTAGATTTTAAGAACACTGAGAATATTTGACTAAACTTTCTTTTTTAGAAAGGTTTTAATTATTTAAGTATTAAGGGATTAGAATGAAGCGGAAACTCGTCATTATCTATATTTTGATGATTTTAGTCGGTATTGTCGGTATTTTTATTTTCAGTAATAATGCGCCGGACACGGAGGTCCAGCCATTAACTCAAGCTAAGCCAGAAGAGCCAACGATTGAAGTTAAACGCGTCGAGGTTATTAAAGATTTAACTCGTGGTAAAATTTTAACCACTGACGATTATCGCATTAACGCGATAAGGAAAAAGGAAAGCGAAGTCACCGCTGCAGAGAAAAAAGCGATCGAAGGACTGGAAAATATCACTGGTTGGGCGTTGAAGTCGGATCTCAGTAAAGATACGATGATTACGCTTAATGATGTTGCCAAACCCGGTACGACAGAATACTTTGAGCTTTTCTTGTTGCCTGGAAATGTTGTCTATACATTTACCTTACAGAGTAATGAAAATTATCTTCTCGACAATGTGAAAACCGGAACTGGCGTAGATATCTATTTGATATATGGTCGAGAAATTAGTCGGGATATGAAGGAAAGTATCGTTTCACCTCCCACGTCCGTTACTGGTCGTAGCTTAAAAAAAGTTATTTCTAATAAACGAGTCCTTGCTATTAATAAAGCAAAACGCAAAGAGAAAGACGGCATTTATACGATTGCCGAAGGTAGTCAGGTAATCGTTGAGCTGAACAACGATGATGTGAAGATCCTGAAAGGGTTAGAAACAGGAACTAAATTAGTCTTATTCCCGGCGAGTGATAAAGATCAACAAGAACTGACACTGGATAATTTGTTGCTGTTACAAGAAAGTAATTGGGCTGATGATGCTCCTTACTTACCTGAAGGCAATTATCCTGCACCGGGCCTGAGCGATGGTCCTGCCCGAGATGGTGTAACTGAATTACGCGGATAAGCGCTTAATCGATGTGATAGTTCTGTAAATTGAAAAAGGATAATCTAATGCGTCTGACCACTTTTTTATGGCAAGTAAGTGTATTGTTCTCAACTGTCTTTATAAGTTCAATAAGCCTTGCAGAACAAATGTATATAAAGCCGGGCATGTCAAAGCAGATTAAAACCAGTGAGCCTATTAAAACTGTTTTTATTTCATCGCCCGAGATTGCTGACTATAAGGTTATCAGTAATAAGGCTGTGGTGTTGTATGGTAAAAAGGTAGGTACCGCTGAAATATCGGTATACGGCGCTAATTCGAAGGTTATTTATAACGTCAGTCTCGGTGTTGATCCATTATTACCGGAGCTTTCCCAGCGTATCAGACAGGAATATCCGGGTAGTAATGTTATCATTAAGCGTTTTAACGATAATGGTGGCAAGGCTTCTTATATCTTATCAGGTACTGCACCAAGTGAAGAAATCAAAGATGGTGTATATCAACTGGTTGGAAGTTTAGTCGGGACATCTGCAGAAGAGAAAAAAGTTGAGGCAGACGATACCAGTAGCAACGGTGTTGGTGGCAGTAATATGATGGTTAAAAGTGACAAGATTCCTTTTGCCAGCTACAAAACCTATGACAATATTATTAATCGTATCGAACTGCCATCATCGAATCAGGTCAACGTAAAATTGACTGTGGTAGAGGTGACAAAAGAATTTACCGATAACCTGGGAATCGAATGGAGTAGTTTAACTCTCGACAGCATGATGGGCGGGGGGACGACGGCAAACTCAGCAGGAACGTTCAATCTGTTAGGTTTCAAAAACGGGTTTGATGCCAGAAATATCAGTACTCTTATTAATGCAGTGCATAATGATAAAATTGCCAGAGTACTTGCACAACCAAACCTGACTGTTTTATCAGGAGAATCAGCTAACTTTCTCGTCGGTGGGGAAATTCCGATCCTGATGCAGGATCGTGATGCGACAACAGTCACTTACAAAGAATACGGTATTCGTCTTAACATTGCTGCTAAGGTTGAGAGAAAAAATAAAATTAAGCTTTTTATCTCTAACGAAGTTAGTAGCGTAACGGGTACATATGCTTACAATACCTACCAAATTCCAACGCTGAAAACGCGTAAATCGAATTCAACGATTGAATTAGGTGACGGGGATAGTTTTGCAATTGGTGGTTTGTTGAATGAATCCGATCTTGAAACTTTAACCAAGGTACCTTTCATTGGTGACATCCCGGTTTTGGGGGCATTAGGTCGTCGTGCTGGAAGTGAGCGCAGCAAGACAGAATTAGTCGTATTCGCAACGGTTAATTTGGTGAAGCCTATGTCATCTGGTGAAAAAATAGCGTTACCTAAGTTTAATAAAACGTCATCAACCAGATTGTTCTTTAACACTGGCGTTGATGAAAAAACGCGCAGCGATCGATTAAATACGGATACCGCTCAGTTTCTTGATCAAGTTGGCTTTGCTAAATAAGGGGATTTAATATGAGACTGTTTAGCACAACAACGGATACAGAAACTAAAGAAGACAGTAATCGGGTGGTTCTTGACAGAAGCAAGGTGGTTTTAGTTTCACGGAATCAAAAGATCCAGCTCGATGTTAAAAATGTGCTGATGATGCACAATATAAGCAGCATTGTGCAAAAGGAAGTTGCAGTTAATGAATATCTTGACGATCAGGATACCAAAGATGCAGGTTGGATGATCCTGGATATTGAAGATGAAAACGACATTAATGTGATTAATGAAGTAACGTCTTTGATTGTTCCTTATGATGTTTATTATGTACTGATCGGTAATACTGATTCCATTGCATTTGCCAAAACCTTAGAAAAAAGTGGCAGTAAATATCTTTACATCAATACGCAAGTTAATGAATTACCAAATGTTATCTTAAAATCTCAGGTACAAAGCGCCGATAAGTCGACGCTACGTATAAGTATTCTGGGATGTAAAGGGGGATGCGGTACCTCTACTATCAGCAACGAAGTTTTGATGTCACTGAATAATTTCACAACTGCGCCTTGTCTTTTGATTCAGGGGGCTACTGGTAGTAAAGATTTCGACTTAATCTCAGGTAATGAAATTGATGCTTCAGATAGTAAAGTGCAAAAAATCTCTGATAATCGCTCGATAAAAATGGAATCAGTAAATGAGACATTAAATTATAGCGACCCAGTATTCAATCACTTTAATATCGCTTTGTTTGACCATAACGCTTGTGCAATTTCCGCAGAAAATTTAGAGTTAATATTTAAAAATTCGAATACTATCGTTTTAGTTCTTGGCCGAAATTTTTCATCTTTCAGAACAGCCAAAAGAGTGCTGGATGAGTATGCAAGGTTTGAGCGACAAAAGAATGATGTTATAAAACGAAAAATCATCATTAGCATTAATGAGTATAATGTTGCTGATAACAAGCAAAAATTCTCTAATGAAGATATTGTGGATTATTTGGGTAAAGAGATTTGTACAATACTCCCCTATTATCAAAGTCGGAAAGAGAATGATATTTTCTCGCAGCGTGCGCTTCAATTATCGGCAGCGATCCTGGGACGTGAAAAAATAGAAATTAAACAAAATAAAAAAACATTTAATTTGTCCAGTATTATCAATCGATTTAGTAAAAAATAGAGGTTGTAGAGGCTAAATGGGACCTAATGAACTATCATCATTAAGAATATTTAGGGAAAATATTCTTAAGAAACTGGACCTGGATCGTATTGATGCGATAAAGGATGATAGAACAGCACTGGAAACAGAGATAAGTGATATTTTACAGCGGGTATCTGCTGAGATAGGTCAATATTTATCTACTCAACTTCGGCTGGAACTCATTAAACTCGTGGCTGATGAAATTTCTGGCTATGGACCATTACGAGATTTAATGGAAGATGATTCCGTTAGCGATATTCTCGTTAATGGACCAGAACAGATATTTGTCGAACGCAGCGGGCGACTGGAAAAGGTTGGTACGTTTTTTCTCAGTAACCAGCAGTTGACAGAGATTGCCCGGCGCCTGGTTTCTAAGGTTGGGCGTCGCGTTGATGACTCGCAGCCACTGGTTGATGCCCGTTTACCTGATGGTAGTCGTTTAAACGTTGTTATTGCGCCAATTACTCTTGATGGCACATCGATTTCAATTCGTAAATTTGGTAAAGGCAAAAAAACGTTAGGTGACTTAATTAACTATGGAAGTATGGATGAAATGATGGCCAACTTCCTGGTTATTGCTGCCAGTTGCAAAGTCAATATTATTATATCCGGCGGTACCGGTTCCGGAAAAACAACGTTGCTGAACGCATTATCGCAATATATTGGTGAAACAGAACGTATCATCACTCTGGAAGATGCGGCTGAACTCCGTCTGATTAAACCACATGTGGTACGTATGGAAACGCGTATGGCCGGCGCGGAGCAGCAGGGGATGATCCCAATGCGTTCACTGGTTATAAACTCGCTCCGTATGCGGCCCGACCGTATTATTGTCGGCGAATGTCGTGGTGAGGAGGCATTCGAGATGCTGCAGGCGATGAACACCGGTCACGATGGTTCAATGTCAACTCTACACGCCAACTCGCCGCGCGATGCCATAGCACGTCTGGAAAGTATGGTGATGATGGCAAGTGCGTCCTTGCCGTTGATGGCTATCAGGAGAAATATTTCATCGGCGATACATCTGATTATTCAGGTTTCACGTATGCCGGATGGCTCGCGAAAGGTTATGAATATATCTGAGGTAATGGGGATGGAGGGGGAAAATATTATTATCCAGGATATATTCACATTCGAAGCTTCATCTCAAAGAGATGCGAATGGTAGGATTCAGGGGGTTTATAAGTTTAATGGTCTTTTGAAACGATCTGTCGTTTACCGTCAGGGTGTTATCTATGGTATGACTGATGCCTTGAACGAATTATTTGGGAGTCAGATTCAATGACACTTTTTTTTATTATACTTGTAGTTCTTGGTACTGTGAATTTTATGGCGGTGCTCATTTATTACAAAAAAGTAAAAAAACTGGATGGCGGTCAACAACGTTTCCATATTACCACCAAAAAAAATAGCTGGAATAGCCAGCTGTTTGAACGCTTAAAGCAAGCTATAACGGGGGACGTCAGAAGCGTGAAATCAACGTACCGTAACATGAAGCCAAAAGATGCTTTCTTGTTTATCGGGTTGTTTTTGGCAGGTGTTTATATTAACTTTGTTTATTTAAAGTTTAATATCATCATCGCGTCCTTACTCTTACTCATAATGCTGAATTATGTTCATTACAAATCAAGTCAAAAAAAACAAAGGGCATTATTTGAAATTGAATTTTCGGAGGCGCTGAATATCATCAATAGCTCTATTAGCTCTGGAAATTCAATAGTGGTAGGGATTACCCAGTGTGGTAATAAGTTAAGTGGTGAAGTAGTCGGCCCTGAGCTTAAGATTGTATCTCGCAGACTTAGTATTGGTGAGGATGTCAATACTGTGTTAATGGATTCATATGAACGTTTACCCTATCGTGAGTATTATTTCTTCATTCTCGCTGTAATGATAAACATTAATGGGGGAGGCCAGGTCAGGGAAGTAATGACTCGTTTAGCTAAACAGATATCGGATGCAAAAATTACCGACCGCAAGAAGCTGACGATGACGTCTGAAGCCAGAATGTCAGTAAAAGTATTGGCTATGATCCCTGTCGGTTTTATCTTTGTCCTGAATTTTTTAAGTCCTGAGAATTTTGATATATTAATAAATCATGAGTCAGGGAAATATATTTTGTATTATGCTGTTGGAAGCGTTTGTCTTGGACTTGCGATCATATGGAATATGATGAATAAAGCTGTTTAAAACTATGGAGACATAACAAATGTCCTTATATGTCCTGTATTTTTTTGTGGTATCTTTATTTTTTGCTTTTTTGTATTTGTTGACTAAAAACAAAAAAACAAAGAAAATTTCCTCTGTACTGGGAAGACAGGGTAATATCGTCGCCAAAAATGAAGAGTTAGTTTCAAATATTGAAAAAATTTATCGTAAAACAAGTAAGACAGTGACTTTTTTTGATTTTTTAGATTCTAATATTTTTTTGAAATTCGGTATAGTGATTGCTTTTTCGTTACTTATTTTTATTCTCGGTGCGCTTGGTATACTTAAATATGATAAACAAACACAGGCTATAATTATTGGTGTGGCATTAGTATTAGTGATTCTTATTCCTCCAAGAATAAAGAATTATGTAATGAAAAAAAAGACAAAGAAAATAAATGTCGATTTACCTTATGTTATAGATATTATGTCTATCTGTGTTCAATCTGGAATGACCATAGAGAATGCTTTAATTTACATTTCGAAAAACATCCAATTTATTAATAGCGATATCGCAAGTTTATTAGAAAGAACTGCTATTAAAATTGAGGTGAGTGGCATAGTTAGTGCGCTTGACCAATTGTATGAGGAAGTTCCCAGCGCCGAGGTACGAATGTTTTGTACCACGTTGCAACAAAGTATCACTTATGGGGCATCAATCAGTACCGTGCTTGTTGAGTTATCTAAGGAGATGCGAGAGATGCAGCTTTTATCCGTTGAAGAAAAGGTTGCTAGTTTATCCGCTAAAATGGCGGCTCCGATGATTTTATTTATTATGTTTCCGATACTTGCGATCGTAGCAGGTCCCGGATTTATCAGGATGATGGCAATATGGGGAAGTTAAGCGTTTTAGTAATTTCTTTGTTACTCGTAGGGTGTAGTTCACAAACCAACCTTGATAATAAAGAACGAGAATTTATCTTAACAAAAGTTAATAACTATAAAGGACTTATCGCATTTTATCGCGAACAGCTTAGCAAGAATGACACACCTGAAGTTAGACTGAAACTCTGTGAAGTTTATAACAAAATTGAAGATTATGAATCCTCGCAGAATTGTCTTAAAGAGTTGGTAAGTTCTTCTCCTACGGATGAGTCTTTGCTATTGTCGGCACAAAATAATAGCACTCTTGGCCATGATGAGATCGCATTAAGGCAAATAGATGAAGCGATAAAAATAAATCCTAAAATGGGAGAGGCTTATAACCTCAAAGGTGTAATCCTTGCACATTTAGGCGATTTAGAAAACGCGAAGGAAAGTTTTGAAAAAGCAAGAAATTTGTTTGTTGCTGAGGATATTGTAAATAATAACCTGGCAATGATCGCTATTGTAGAAAAGGATTACAATCTCGCGAGATCTTATTTAATGCCCCTGTATTCCAGAGGTTATAATTCGCCAAAAATTGTTCATAATCTGATTTTTACACTTGTTAAGCTTAACGACTATAGCACAGCAGATATGCTAATCCGGCAAAATAATCTGGAGGGCTCATCTCAACGCTTAATTGCCGATCTTGATGGTATTATGACTACGATTCCTGAACGCAAGTCGCCAGACGTCGGTGTGAAAGTTTCAGCACAAGGTGTTATCGAACAACCAAAAAAGAATAATTCAAGTTTGTTGAATGCGAGCGAAGATAACACTAAGGTGCTAACTGAAAATAAAAATATTGCTCCACGAGAAGTTGCCGTATCACCAGATGGCCCTGGTCAGGTGGAGAATATTGTGATAGGTGAACATGGTAAATTTGTTCGTCTGGTGTTTATTTCATCTTCCTTTATTAAGGGAGAGAAAGTAACTGGTGGGCGTGATAATCATGTTGAGTTTGTTTTGAAAAATATAAAAACAAACAAAAAAATGGCCGATTTAACTCGTAATATTAAAAAATACACTAAGTCATTAAATGATGTTTCAATACAGCAGCGCGGTGACGACTTATATCTGACATTTAATGCCAAGCGCGTCGTGAAACAGGTTAGGGCTTATATTTCACCAAAATCATCCATATCTAGTAATCGATTAGTATTAGATATTATTTTCTAAGCCTTATTGAGGCGTAGTTAAACCAAAGTAGGAGTTGTTTATGAGTAAGTTAAGTGATTCACTTGAAAATCTAATGGAACTTGATGGCGCAGTTTGCGCTGCCGTAGTTGATACGCGTAATGGAATGATCTTAGGTCATGTGGGCACAGGTATTGATATTGAGATCGCAGCAGCAGGCAATACCGATGTGTTGAAGGCGAAGCTCAAAACAATCAAACTCCTTGGTTTGAATGAAACGATTGAGGATATTCTTATTACGCTGGAAAAACAATACCACATTTTGCGTCCTTTACAGAAAGTTGAATCTGTATTTATTTATCTTGTGTTAGACAAACGCGAAAGTAACCTGGCATTAGCACGTCGTAAGGTTATGGATGTTGAATCTTCTGTAGAATCAATTTAATACTCGCTTCACGTACCCTATACTGAATATAAAAGATATGGATGATTATAAAGTTTTATTTATAGGCCGTAGTGGTTCGGCAAAAACAACGGCCATAAATTCTGCAAGCCAGATTAATGTCGTTTCAACGGATGTGGCCATGTCATTTATGGCCTCTGACGAAAAAAAAGAAACGACAGTGGGCCTGGATTATGGGGATCTACTTGTGGAAGATCGTGCTGGTCAGTGCCGATTGCGTTTATATGGTGTTCCTGGGCAATCCAGATTCTCCTTTTCATGGGAAATTCTACAGCAAGGTTGCTCTGGTCTTATTTTAATGATAGATGCAACTGATAAATTCGCTATTGAGGATATTCATTATTATACAACCGCTACGAGTTCTGACTGTGAGCGGATTATGCTTCCTACAGTTATTGCTGTTGTAAAAAGTGATTTGCTGAATCTTGAGGCATTATCGAAATTAAAAGAGGCTATCCAAAAGGAAAATATTTTGTCCCCAATACTCTGGATAGATGCCAGAAATAAAGATGCCGTTGTATCAGTATTAAGTGTGTTATTAAAGCAAATCAGGAGGTAGTTATGAAGAATGGACTTCCTTTTCCATTGAAGTTTACAGTTAGCTCAGATAAGGATAAAAGTGCAAGTGTAGAAGGCCATCCTGAGCAAATAATAGAGCCTGAGGTCGTTCTTCAACCTCTTGATGAAAAGCAAGAGAAGATAAGTGATAACGACAAAAGTTTTGTAGATTCTGCTCTTAAAGAACAGATTGATAAGACATTGAATAATTATGTAAGTAAATTCCCAGATATACAGAACCTCGTGCTTTCAACAGTAGATGGTTTTGAAATATCTTCTGTGCTTGATCAGGGCGGTGAAGAGATTATTCGAAAAGTCTCAGCTATGTCGAGTTCTCTGCAATCTATAGGTTCAGCAATATTAAGAGAGATTGGTGCCCCAGGATATCAGTATCTATATCTGAATAATGGTAAACGCTCGGTATTTATCTATCTTATCTCTGGTAATCAACTGGATGTTGTTCTGATGGCCGTTTCAGGTGAGATTGATTCTTTGGGCCAGGCTCTTTGGATGATGCAAAAATTAGTTGATGAAGTTAAAGAGTTGATTCAATAACGGATAGTTAAGGATTTAATAAATGAATAGTGTATTAGTTTTCAGGCTCTCAATGGAATTAGTCGCCGCAGATATTATCTCCGAATATATTCCGTTAAAACCTGTGCTTGATAATCGTAATGAATTAATTCAGGACCAAATACAGACTTATATTTCTTTAGTTTCTGATAATCTAAGCACATGGCAGAAAATAGGAACTCAAAAGGGATATACTACAGCACAAACTGACCAATTGATTGAGTTTGCATTTTTATTAGTAAAGTCTGATATTGCATCAAACTTTATTGGTCATTCGCCTGTTCTTTGCGATCGTATGACTATGATTGTTGAGTCTGTTATAAAATACATGAATATACTCAATATACCGATGTCGACCTCGTTTGATGAACTTCCTGAAAAATCTGTATCTATTATTATGGAAAAGCCAAAAGTTATGGGGAGAAAAAATGTTAAAAGATTTCCCCGTAAAGGTAGGAAATGATGGTGATTACAGGCATTGGATATTCAATCATTATATGCACAATACTGTATGGTATTTATACTGATATCAAGGTCAGGAAAATATATAACAGCGTGCCGTTGATTATCATTGCTGTTAGTCTATTTTTGAATGTGTTTTCAGATATTAATGTATCTTATGTATCAGCATCTCTAATTCTGATAGTTGGATTTGTCTTAAGTGTGTTTAATATATGGGGGGCAGGTGATGCAAAACTATGTTTTGCTTTATCACTATCAATTCCCGGGGTGAATTTACCTGCATTCCTCTTATTGACCTCTGTTATTGGTGGAGTGATGGCTATCCTGATGCTAATTACTCCGCGCTTGTACGGAAAATATAAAACGCTACCTTATGGCATAGCAATAGGTTGTGGCTACTTCATGAACTTATTAACCTTTTAAGGAGGCTTGATTGCACACCTTAATGCGCATGATAAAAAAAATTAAAGGTGAAGACGGCGCGATCGCCGTTGAGCTGTCATTAGTCATTATTCCATTCCTTGTGTCTATATTATTTATCATAGAGTTGTGTCGTGTTATGTATTTGACATCGGCTTTAGATGTAGTGCTTGCTGAATCTGGACGATATATCTCGTTGGATAGTACTGTAACTAATCATTCAGAAGCATTCGAACAAAATATAAAAACAAGTGCACGCAATTGGCCTTTGCTCTACAGTGGAAGCGAAATATCCGTAACCGTTAAGCATTGTAAAAATATACCTGACTTGCTAAGTGATAGTTGTATTACGGGGGCGACTACTACAGACCATTTTTTGTCAGTATATTCATTTAAATATAATTATCATCCCGTTTTCTTTTTTTTTGGCACTGGTTTTTTCTCATCAATATTTGAACGGAATATAGTTTATGTACAAGAGCCCAACAGAGTATAAGCGTTTTTTTTGGCAGAAGAGCCAGGCAAGCGCCACAGTTGAGTTTGCTTTTGTATTTCCCATCATCGTTTTACTGGGTCTTATGCTGATTGATTTTACTTTTCATTTCTCAGCTGAAAGTAAACTTGCCAGATTAAGTAATTCTATGTCATCCATGTTGAGAGAACGCAGTACGTTATATGCCAATAACCTTGTTGTTGAGTCTGAAGATGTGAAAAATATTCAAAAAACGGTGGACTTATTACTTGGTTCCGATGCTTTAAAGGGCACTGTCAGCGTCAGGGTGCAAACGGTTCATTTCTCTGATACCTCCACAAAAACGGGCAAAATTTTAGATGCCACGAAGTCGAGAGATATTTATGAGGCTGCCAATAGTGGCGCGGTGGCGCAACAAAATTGTAAAGGGGCATTTGATATTAATAGTGCTGAGGTTTACAAGATGTCACCGTGGATGCAGGAAACTGAAGATAAAGGAAAGTGGGCCCCGCTATATCAGGTCACATTATGTACAAAAGGAAGAAATAGTCTGTTTTTGAATGCGTTGTCCAGTACTGGCATTATTGCAGACACTATTTCAGTTAGTAACATTGTTATTCCAAGATAAGCATACAGGTGATAGTGATGAAAATGTATAATAAGTTTCATATTCGCCGCTTTATCCGGGGTGGTAACGCAGGTGTCTCAATAATGTTTGCTATCATTCTTCCTGTGCTGATTGCAACTTTTTCCTTAGGCATTGATGGTTCACGCTTTTTGATTAAAAGAGCACGTCTTGCAGATGCCTTATCTCAGGGAAGTTTTGCGGTAGCTTCCACAAATTCCAACCTCACCACTGAACCTGAAAAAATTGAAGGTAAAGAATTGGTGAAAAGTTATATTAATTATTATATTCCGAGCAAAGAACTCGACGAATCAACGCTTGCTGTCTCAGCTAATATTGATGTTGATCCGGATGATTCAACAAAAGTTAACTCTATTGAATATGTGGCTACTGCAAAAATAATTGCACACCCCATCATTGATGGAATCAGCAGGGCATTGCCTGGATTTAATAAAGATGTACCTATCATTGCTGATGAAAACAATGGCATTGTGCGTAAAACAATCGGTGAGGTAAATATTGAGAGCGATATCGCTTTCGCAGTCGATTTTTCTGGTTCTATGCTTGGACGGACACCCGATGGAAAGTTACGAATTCAGGTTTTACGGGACGTAGTTAATGATTTGTCATCCCAAATTGCTAATGAAAAGTCAAAGTCAAAAATTGCTATTGTTCCCTTTGATATTGGGATACCGGTCAAACTGGAAGAAAAAAATGAGGCTGGCGGTGATCGTATAGGATGTGCTACCCCCTATAAGTTTAAAAACAAGTATGATATTGATCATGCTTTCTGGGCTAATAAAAAAACAGACTGGACTTCTTCTGGGAATAATACATCTGGTCCAGATCGAGAAGACGTTATCAGAAGCTATCTTGATCTTAAACGTTATGAATATTATTCTAATTATATCAATGCAGCAGGAGTCAATTACAAAAAATTTTGCACATCTAACACATCATATGATAGTTCTGTATCCTCAGGGAAACTACACTCTAATCCATTATCTTGTGAAGCTATTAAAGAAGTAAGTGCTGTCTCATCATCTAATTATATTGAAATACAAAATTATAGTCAGATAATGCAAGACTATTTCCATCCTTTGATAAATGATATGAAAAGTCAATCTTTTGCCAATGATACAACTATTGATTACGCTGGTACTGTAGATGAGTCTTTTTTATTCGATGAGAAAAAGGATAATAAATTTGAGAGACCTTTTTCCAGTTTTGACATGGGTAATCCCTTTAAACAAATATGCTTGACGGGATTTAATTTTGCAGGCGTAATTCCTGCATGGGGGCCAGATAAAAGTATCCCTCAAGGGTACCCCTATGGGCGTTCGGATAATTATTATTCTAGATACTTAAGTGAAGTGAGACAAAATGCATATGTTATAGGGTTATCATCTGATAAATCAGAGATTGATAAGTTTCAGTCAATGTGGCCAATGGATGGTGCTGGTACAGATATAGTTGCTGGACTGCTTTATTCTGCCCGAGAGGTGGCTAAGGGAGAAAACCCGCGGAAAATTATAATTGTTGTAACAGATGGTGAGGAATATGGTGAGCAGCAAACTGTTGCCTTTAAATTTCGAACGCCTGCAGTATGCCAAAAAATAATGGATGGTGTAAAAAACAACTCAAAAAATACTAAAGAAGTTAAAATCTATTTTGTCTCAATTGTAAATGACTTTCAAACTAGTTCAATAATATATGATTGGAAGAAGAACTGCGTTGGAGAAGATGGCGCCTTTGTTGCTACTGACTACTCTGCTCTGAAGGATGCGATAACCAGTATATTTAGTAATGAACCGGGTGGTTTAAAATTCATCAATAAATCAGACATGATCGTGCCTTAATAATTTAAGCGGCATCTTTTGTTTATGGGTATATAAATTGAGGGCTGCTTACGGCAATTATAATGATTTTAAAATTTTTGAGTCGAATATTTATCAAACAAGAAATTGCATCATCAAAAAGTGTTATAAAGGAGCCTGAATTTATGAACAAATTTGACAATGTTTTAGAACAATTGCGCCCTGATAGTTCAGTTAGTTATGTTGCATTTGTTGATATGAATAGTGGGATGAAACTGGCTTCTGTCGGTTTATTAAAAGATGGTGATGCGCTTATCGACTGTTCTATACGGGTGATGCGAGCAGAGCTTAAAACAATCAAACTATTAGAAGTTAACGATGATGTGCTGGATATACTCATTACGACTGATGACGAATATCAACTGTTGTATCCTTGCCGAGGGATGAAAGATATCTTCATTTACCTGGTAGCAAGCCGTGAGCGTGCAAATCTTGCTTTGCTTAAACGTAATATCTCTGATGTTGAGGCTAACCTAATCTCCATAATGTATACAGATGGCGACATTCAAAATCATGGTTTTAATGTTAAGTCGGCATTGGATGCGCATTGTCGCTGGCGTGATAAGTTAATTGCAATAATCAATGGCACCGATACTGTTACCAATCTTAATGAACTTGGGATGGATGATAGGTGTGAGTTAGGACAGTGGCTGCATACAGTTGGTCAAAACCAATATGGCAGTATGTCTGAATTTCAGGAACTAATGAAATTGCATCATGATTTCCATTGTTGTGTGCAGGAAGTTGTTGATATGTATATCGCTGAAGGTGTTGACGCTGCGAAATGCGAGTTGACGGGGAATTTCCAGAAAAGGTCTGCACTTGTACAGGAACAAATCGTCCATTTCTTTGACAGTATTTAATACTGTTGATTGAGTTAAGGGCGTTGTTCGCAGCGCCTGTTATTTCTATGAAATGGTAATCAGTTTTTAACTTCCGATTTGTTGCTGGCATGATACATGCTGTACAAATAAATTTATTGTAATTTTTTAAAGGGATTTATTATCCAGTTTCTGGTAGTGAAAAGGCTTTCAGTGAAGTATATGAAGGATTTTTCCATGTTTACATCTGAACTACGTGACATTGTCCTCGATCATATTCGCTCCAGTGCTGTAACAAAATTTGCCCATGTGCATTATACATCGGAGAAGAGTTTTCGCTTACGCGAAAGTATGTTGCATTCGGCATCGCACTGTAGGGAAGAATCTCAGTCACTTACTCTTGTCCTAAACCGTCAGTATCGCCTTGTTAATCATCTTGCTAAAGATACCCAGCAAGATAATTACAAAACTGAACATAGCCAGTTATTAAAGCTGGCACGTGAGCAGTACCAACAAACGGGTTTTACTCAGGAGAATCTAAGTCGTGTTGCGTCGGGGTTGGCTCTTGCGGCGGACAAGTTATTATTTGCACTTCTTAAAGTACAGCACTATCAATGGCGTGACAGGTTGTATATCGCTTTGTTGACAGAGCAACATAATAATATTGTTTCTGATGAGCGAGAGTGCACCTTAGGGCTATGGATACATGGCGAAGGTCTCCGTCGTTTTCGTACGTTGCCTGGTTTTCGGGAACTCGACGCCTGTCATCACCTTGTTCATGAGACCAGTAATAATCTTTTCAGACGCAAGCTTAAAACGTTTACCCCTGAAGAACTGAAACGAGTATTGCATGATGTAGAAGAGGCTAGCCAACAACTCATTACTGCGCTGGATCGCCTTGATGAATGCACAAGTTTATTGTATCCGCAGCCATAACGTTTGCCTTACGTTAACTTTCGGCCAATTGAACTGAGTTTAATAAATTTACCGTAGAGTTCGATTATAAATTATTGTGACCTCCAATATGTAACGTCAATATGTTCAAGGAGTTATCGTGCTTAGCAGCTCTAATCTAAGTCAATTTGCTAGTAAAAAGGAGTAAAAATGAGCCGTGGTTTTTCAGGGATGATAATAACTTTTTTTATAGGTTCGCTGCTGATTTCTCTCCCTGCTTTGTCTCGGGATTGTTTTGATCGTGCTGGTAGGTATTATCGAATAGATCCCGATTTATTACGTGCTATTGCTTTCAGGGAGTCCTCCTGGCGGGGCAAAGCCATGAATATTGTATCATCAACCGAGTATGCCGTAGGAATGATGCAAATTCACTCACAAAATTTCTCTCATTTAGCAACGTTTGGTATTACACCTCAAAAACTCTATCATAACAGTTGTTTAAATATTTATACGGGTGCTTACTATCTTTCCATAGCTTTCAAACGCTGGGGATACTCATGGCAGGCTGTAGGCGCTTATAATGCTGGCTTCAAAATTAATGAGCAACAAAACTTAAAGAGAAAACAATACGCTTTAAGCGTGCAAAGTATATACAAAAAGCTTAAGCAAAGACGTCATTAAGGGATACTTTGCTGTGTCATCGAAACCGACAAGTTAGTGATAAGTGTCCCCTGCAGGAATCGAACCTGCAACTAGCCCTTAGGAGGGGCTCGTTATATCCATTTAACTAAGGGGACGAAGCGGCACGAGTATAGCGTTTTTTACCCACGACGGTAAGCCTCGGGCCGCCCAACTGCTCAAACAGTCACCATTCAGGCCTGTTTTTTTTGGTTTTTCTGCTCTTGCTCATCCCGCTTTGCTTGCAATCTGGCTTCTTCCTTGCGCTTGTTGCTCATATCATTACGGATCTGTGCGTGGCTCATCAGCGCGAAGATAAACGTCCCGCCGCAGATATTCCCTGCGAGTGTGGGTAGCGCAAAGGGCCAGAGGAAATCACTCCAGTGCAGCGTGCCGTTAAAGACCAGATAGAGAATTTCCACTGAGCCGACGACGATGTGCGTGGTATCCCCCAGCGCAATCAGCCAGGTCATTAGAATAATAACCACAATTTTTGCTGCACCGGCGGCAGGAAACATCCATACCATCGTGGCAATCAACCAGCCAGAAATGATGGCGTTGGAAAACATCTCCATTGGCGTATTTTTCATCACATCCATGCCGATTTTGACAAAAGCATCGCGAGTCTCTTCATCAAAAATCGGCATATGTTCAAACGCCCATGCAGCGACCCCGGTGCCAATGATATTACCCAGCAGCACCACGCTCCACAGGCGCATCAACAGACCAAAATTTCCAAGGGTAGGGTTTTGCATAACCGGGAGCACGGCGGTGACGGTATTTTCGGTAAAGAGCTGTTGGCGGGCCATGATGACAATAATAAAGCCGAAGGTATAACCAAGATTTTCCAGTAAAAATCCTCCAGGCACATCTTCAAGCTGCACATGAAAAATCCCCTTAGCCAGTAGCGAGGCTCCCATTGACAGTCCGGCAGCGATGGCTGACCACAGTAGAGCCATTGCGTCGCGTTCCATCTCTTTCTCCCCATCCTGGCGGATATGTTCATGGATCGCCATGGCGCGGGAGGGGAGTCGGTCCTCATCGACCTCAATCTTTTTACCTTCTAACTTTTCATCACTTTCGACCTGAAGTTCGTCGCTGTGTCGATCAATTTTTTCTTTTTCAATGTCATTCATAACCGAATCCTGAATTAGCACGTATTGCTAAAGCGTAGCGGCTTTTATGCGAAAATCAGCGGGAGAAAGTCTGAGATAGCAAAAATGGTAACGTTTGTTTTTATCGGCTTAGTTAAAATAGCAACACCGCGCGGTGTGCATTACCAGGCTATGATCAAATCAGTAAGACCGGGTATATAGACATCGTTTGACGTGCTGTTACAATCGCTCACATCTAAACAGGCGGATACGTCATTGTTCCGTCATGGATGGCAATCAGCGATAGCCATAATACACAGGGAGACACTTATGAAGCTTCGCCTGTCGGCGCTTGCGCTGGGAACCACACTGTTGGTGGGGTGTGCGAGCTCCGGTAATGAACAACAAGGGCGTTCGGACCCATTTGAAGGGTTCAACCGCACCATGTACAACTTCAACTTTAATGTATTGGATCCCTATGTTGTTCGACCGGTAGCAGTAGCATGGCGTGATTATGTTCCGCAGCCGGCACGTAACGGTTTGAGCAACTTTACTGGCAACCTTGAAGAACCGGCCGTGATGGTCAACTACTTCCTGCAAGGTGACCCTTATCAAGGGATGGTCCATTTTACCCGTTTCTTCCTCAACACCCTGTTAGGTATGGGCGGATTTATCGATGTGGCGGGTATGGCAAATCCGAAGTTGCAACGCGTTGAGCCACACCGTTTTGGTAGTACGTTAGGCCACTATGACGTGGGTTACGGACCGTATATGCAGCTTCCGTTCTACGGCAGCTTTACGCTACGTGATGATGGTGGTGATATGGTGGATACGCTGTATCCAGTACTCTCCTGGCTCACCTGGCCGTTGTCGATAGGTAAGTGGACGGTTGAAGGTATTGAAACCCGCGCGCAGTTGCTTGATTCCGACGGTCTGCTGCGTCAGTCTTCCGATCCTTACATTATGGTGCGTGAAGCTTACTTCCAGCGTCATGACTTTATTGCGAACGGCGGGAAACTCAAACCAGAAGAAAATCCGAACGCGCAAGCAATTCAGGATGAATTAAAAGAGATCGATTCCGAGTAAGGAAAGATGAAAAGAAAAAGGTGAGCTAAAAAGCTCACCTTTTTTATATCTGAAGAAAATCAGAATGCGTAGTTGAAGTTGGTACCGAACAGCCAGGCTTTACCTTCAGAATCGAAAGTATATGGGCCTTCTTTTACGGTCACTTTCTGGCCGTGCATATAAGAAACGCCAACGTCAATAGACGCGTCATCATTGAATGCGTAAGTCGTACCCGCACTCAGCCACAGACGATCCTGGTCCGGAATGGATATGGAACGCTTGCTTGCAGGAACCGGGCTATCGTCATAGGCAATACCGGTACGGAAGGCCCAGCTTTTATCCATGTAGTAAGTGGTACCCAGCGCGATGCGGTAAGAATCTTTGAAGCCTTCTTCTTTATAGAACAGCGTCTTCCCGTTGGTGCCGGTTGCTTTCAGCTCCTGGAACTGACTCCAGCTGGTGTAAGCCATGCTGTAGTGAATAGCCCACTGTGGAGCGATGCGGTTGTAACCCGACAGTTCCCACATTTCCGGCAGGTTAAGCGTCAAAGAACCCGGGACGGTGGCATTGGTTGTTCCCCAAGGGAACGCCGTGCCTGCACCAGGTAACACGTTTGCCTGGGTGCGGATGCCGCTCTTGTAATCGCCATCGAAGTCGATTTTGACTTCGGAACGATACGTTAAACCGTAGCGGTTATTTTTATCCAGCTCGTACAAAATACAGGCGTTCCAGCCATAACCCCATTCATCACCTTTCAGGCTGGCGATTTTCTGGCTGACTTTCGGCAATGCAGCCGTTTGTTCGCCGGAATAACGCTCGATTTTTGCATCGGCATAGACGGCATTAAAACCGACACCAAAGCTCCAGCTATCATTCAGACGGTAAGCACCACTCAGGTTCAGGTTGACCGTTTTAAGATCGGTCTTCCCGCCGTATTCGCCGACGATGTAACTATCGTTAAATTCAGTTGCCAGGCCATAGTTTGACGTGACAGACGCCCCCCAACCAAACTGTTCGTTGATAGGCATCACGAAGTGAGCATTAGGAACCCACGCCGTAGGCGCGATGTTGTCCGCATCGGTGCTGCGTCCGGTGTATGGCGATTTACCGGAAATATTAACGTCTGGATCGATATACACCGCACCCGCAGAAAAAGTAGGGCGATCGAACATCATAATCAGCGCCGGGTTGCGACTGGCGTTGCCTGCATCATCTGCAATAGCGCCTTCACCCGAATATGCCCGGCCAAGGCCAGAGGAAGAAAATTCGTTTAACTGAAAGCCTGCAGACCAGGCCTGTGTGGAGATAATTGCCACTGCGACTGCGAGAGCAGACTTTGTAAACAGGGTTTTCTGGCTCATGACCATAACCTCATAGATTTATTTTTATACAAACAATGTTACATACCGTAACAGGAGCGCGAAGTGTAGGGTCTGAGGTACGACTTAGAAATCAGACCAGTGCCGAGAGTATAGGTCTGACCAGCTGAAATGTTGCAAGTATGTTTATAAATATTTTCAATTCTGATCTCTGAAACGCGATCCAGCTGGCAAAATTGCGGGTATACGCACTCACCTGTTTGGGTGATTTTTGTTTTAGATCATTTTTAAGTGTGATTTCGGTCACTTATCGCATTTCATACAATTAACGACTGGAGAGGCGAATAATGGGAGCGTAAAATATCCCCATCGTTTATCTGGCACCTCAGGTGCGAATACAGAGGAAATCTACAATGAGTAAATGCAGTGCTGATGAAACCCCGGTTTGCTGCTGTATGGATGTTGGTACCATCATGGACAACTCCGATTGCACCGCGTCATACAGCCGTGTGTTCGCGAATCGCGCAGAGGCAGAAGAAACGCTGGCCGCTCTGACTGAGAAGGCACGTGGCGTGGAATCTGAGCCTTGCCAAATCACCTCGACCTTTACTGAAGAATCAGAAGGTGTGCGTCTGGATATCGACTTTGTTTTTGCCTGTGAAGCTGAAACATTGATCTTCCAGCTGGGCCTGCGTTAATCCCTTCTGTAAAAGCCCTTGCTACCCGGTAGCAAGGGCTTTTTTGTCACTGTCAGTGATTATTCACTGTGTCTTAGCTCCCACTTTCTTTTCTCCCTGCTTGGCTAAATGTAAAAAATTGGTTAAGACTGTGATCAGGTCAGACCACTTATTTTTTATTTTTACAGGGGAGTGTTATGAGTCAGGCTTTACCGCTGGTTACCCGCCAGGGCGATCGCATCGCCATTGTAAGCGGATTGCGTACGCCGTTTGCCCGCCAGGCAACTGCGTTTCATGGCATTCCCGCCGTAGATTTGGGGAAAATGGTCGTTGGCGAACTGCTGGCGCGTAGCGAAATTCCTGCAGATGTGATTGAGCAACTGGTTTTTGGTCAGGTGGTGCAAATGCCTGAAGCGCCGAATATCGCTCGTGAAATCGTACTGGGAACCGGGATGAATGTGCACACGGATGCCTACAGTGTAAGCCGGGCCTGTGCTACAAGTTTCCAGGCGGTGGCGAATGTTGCGGAAAGCCTGATGGCAGGAACTATTCGCGCAGGAATTGCCGGTGGTGCGGACTCCTCGTCAGTTCTGCCTATTGGTGTCAGTAAAAAGCTGGCGCGGGTGCTGGTGGATGTCAATAAAGCGCGCACTACCGGTCAGCGTCTTAAACTTTTCTCCCGACTGCGCTTACGTGACCTGATGCCCGTACCGCCAGCTGTCGCCGAATATTCCACCGGTTTACGCATGGGGGATACGGCCGAGCAAATGGCCAAAACTTATGGTATTACGCGAGAGCAACAGGATGCCCTCGCGCACCGTTCTCATCAGCGCGCCGCTCAGGCATGGGCTGAAGGTAAACTGACAGATGAGGTGATGACCACCTACGCGCCACCTTTCAAAGATCCTTTTTCAGAAGATAACAATATTCGTGGTAACTCTACGTTGGCTGATTACGCCAAACTGCGTCCGGCATTTGACCGAAAACACGGCACCGTTACTGCGGCGAACAGCACCCCACTAACGGATGGCGCCGCCGCCGTGATTATGATGACAGAGTCACGCGCGAAAGAACTGGGGCTGGTGCCGCTGGGATACCTGCGTAGTTTTGCCTTCACCGCCATCGATGTCTGGCAGGACATGCTGCTGGGACCGGCGTGGTCAACGCCGCTTGCCCTGGAGAGAGCGGGTCTGACGATGGCCGATTTAACTCTGATCGATATGCATGAAGCCTTTGCCGCACAAACGCTGGCGAATCTTCAACTGCTGGGCAGCGAACGTTTTGCCCGCGAAGTGCTGGGCAGAGCGCACGCCACTGGCGAGGTCGATGACAGCAAATTTAACGTGTTGGGCGGCTCTATTGCCTATGGACACCCCTTTGCCGCCACCGGGGCGCGCATGATCACCCAAACCCTTCATGAGTTACGACGTCGTGGCGGTGGTTTCGGTTTAGTGACTGCCTGTGCGGCAGGTGGTCTGGGCGCGGCAATGGTTCTGGAGGCGGAATAATGGAAATGACATCGGCTTTTACACTAAACGTACGTCTGGATAACGTTGCTGTTGTCACCATTGATGTACCCGGCGAGAAGATGAATACCCTGAAGGCGGAGTTTGCCTCTCAGGTGCGGGCTATTCTGAAACAAATTCGTGATAACAAAGCATTGCGCGGCGTGGTGTTTATTTCGGCGAAACCGGATAATTTTATCGCCGGGGCGGATATTAACATGATCGGCAACTGCCGCAGTGCGCAGGAAGCTGAAACCCTGGCGCGTCAGGGACAGCAGATTATGGCGGAAATTAATGCGTTGCCGATCCCGGTTATCGCCGCTATTCACGGAGCCTGCCTTGGCGGTGGCCTGGAGATGGCGCTGGCGTGCCGCAACCGTATTTGTACCGATGATACTAAAACCGTTCTGGGGTTACCGGAAGTACAGCTTGGTCTGCTACCCGGTTCCGGTGGTACGCAGCGGTTACCGCGCCTGATTGGCGTCAGTACCGCGTTGGATATGATCCTCACAGGAAAGCAATTACGCGCTAAACAGGCGCTGAAAGTAGGGCTGGTGGACGAAGTTGTGCCGCAGACTATTTTACTGGAAGCGGCTGTAGAACTGGCCAAAAAAGACAGTCCCGCACATCGAGCGTTGCCAGTGCGTGAGCGTGTGTTAGCGGGCCCGCTGGGGCGCGCGCTTTTGTTCCGTATGGTCAGTAAAAAGACGGCGCAAAAAACGCATGGCAACTACCCAGCGACGGAGCGAATCCTTGAGGTGATTGAAACCGGTTTGGCGCAAGGTAGCAGTAGCGGCTATGACGCAGAAGCTCGTGCATTTGGCGAACTGGCGATGACATCTCAGTCGCAGGCATTGCGGCACATCTTTTTTGCCAACACTGACGTGAAAAAGGATCCGGGAAGCGATGCGAAGCCTGGTCCGCTGAACAGCGTTGGCATTTTGGGCGGCGGTCTGATGGGGGGCGGTATTGCCTATGTGACGGCCTGTAAAGGGGGCTTGCCAGTACGTATTAAAGATATAAACGCTAAGGGAATCAACCACGCACTGAAGTACAGCTGGGATCAGCTTGAAACGAAGGTTCGTCGCCGTCATATCAAAGCCAGCGAGCGTGATAAACAACTGGCACTGATTTCGGGATCGACCGATTACCGCGGCTTTGCGCATCGTGACCTGGTTATTGAAGCCGTGTTTGAAGATCTGGCGTTAAAACAACAGATGGTGGCGGAAGTTGAGCAAAATTGCGCGTCTCACACCATTTTTGCGTCTAACACCTCGTCTTTACCAATTGGTGATATTGCGGCGAACGCTGCCAGACCTGAACAAGTGATTGGTTTGCACTTTTTTAGTCCGGTGGAAAAAATGCCGTTGGTCGAGGTGATCCCACATGCCACAACGTCTGATCAGACGATTGCAACCACCGTTAAATTGGCGAAAAAACAGGGTAAAACGCCGATAGTGGTCAGAGATAAAGCCGGGTTTTATGTTAACCGCATTTTAGCGCCTTACATTAACGAAGCGATTCGCCTGTTGACCGAAGGTGAGCGGGTTGAAACCATCGACGCCGCGCTGGTTAAGTTTGGTTTTCCGGTCGGGCCAATCCAACTTTTGGATGAGGTCGGAATTGATACGGGCACTAAAATTATACCAGTGCTTGAAGCCGCCTATGGAGAACGCTTTAGCGCGCCTGCAAATGTTGTTGCTTCAATTTTGAATGACGATCGCAAAGGTAGAAAAAATGGTCGAGGTTTCTATCTTTATGGTGCGAAAGGGCGTAAAAGCAAAAAACAGGTCGACCCTGCAATTTATACGCTTATTGGCGTCCAGAGCCAGGGCCGACTGACCGCCGTGCAGATTGCAGAGCGGTGCGTCATGTTAATGCTTAACGAAGCAGCACGCTGTTTCGACGAGAAGATAGTCCGTAGCGCACGTGATGGCGACATCGGCGCTGTATTTGGTATTGGTTTTCCGCCATTCCTCGGCGGCCCGTTCCGGTATATGGATTCACTCGGCGCGGGAGAAGTGGTTGCGACTCTGCAACGGCTGACCACGCAATACGGCTCGCGGTTTGCGCCGTGTGAACAGTTATTGCAGATGGCGGCACACAGTGAAAAATTCTGGAATATTGGGGAAACTGACCTGAATTCATGAGGTCAAAGGTAGGATGAATCCGCACTGAATGTATGGCTCGCGCTCAAAATGTAAAC
The DNA here is from genome assembly GCF_030332265.1 of Citrobacter sp. Cu231. Taxonomy (NCBI): domain Bacteria; kingdom Pseudomonadati; phylum Pseudomonadota; class Gammaproteobacteria; order Enterobacterales; family Enterobacteriaceae; genus Citrobacter; species Citrobacter sp. Cu231. Next base: position 283,208 of record NZ_JAOWIE010000032.1, read on the forward strand.
AGAGATTGACTATACTTACGCCGTTGAGGTAAAAAACAGCGTTTCATTCGGTGAATGGATAAGGCACAATGCCGGCCACCATATCGTTATCACAGCCAATAGGGGCTGTGAATAAAGGTATTGGTGATTCTGGTTAACAAAAGCGGTGCAATATGCAAGTTTTTATCATGCGTCACGGCGACGCGGCCCTCGATGCCGCCAGTGATTCGGTTCGTCCCTTAACCTCCAGTGGTTGTGACGAATCTCGCCTGATGGCGAACTGGCTGAAAGGTCAAAAAGTGGATATCGAACGTGTTCTGGTGAGCCCGTTCCTACGAGCCGAACAAACGCTGGATGTGGTGGGGGAATGTATGAACCTTCCAACCGGTGTGGAGGTTTTGCCGGAGCTGACTCCGTGCGGCGATGTCGGTCTGGTCAGCGCCTATTTACAGGCTCTGGCCAATGAGGGTATCGCCACGGCGCTGGTTATCTCTCACTTGCCTTTAGTGGGATACCTGGTATCTGAGCTGTGCCCTGGCGAAACTCCACCGATGTTTACCACATCAGCGATTGCCAGCGTTACGCTTGATGAGAGCGGGAAGGGGACATTCAACTGGCAGATGAGCCCGTGTAACCTGAAAATGGCAAAAGCAATTTAATAAAGATTGGATTCTGACAAGGCGCACAGCCGCTATCCGGAAAATTAAAGAGCCGCAAACGCGGCTCTTTCTGTTTGCCTGCATCAGGGAAGTTCGGGCGGCAGCCACTCTTCCACTTCAATCAGCACCAACAGCGCGGCGTCACCACCGTACTCTTTTGGCGCCTGATGAAAGGCCATCACATGCGGATGCTGTGCCAGCCAGAGCGGCGTTTGCTGCTTAAGAATATGCTTTCCGTGGCCGTGCATCACGCAGGCGCAAAACACATGCTCACGACGGCAGGCGGCAATCAGCGCGCCTAACTCCTGTTTCGCCTGCTGCTGGGTCAGCCCGTGCAGATCGAGAAACAGCTCCGGGGAGTAATCGCCACGGCGCATTTTCTTCAGTTCGAAATGGCTGACGTCGGCACGCAGATATCTTACCGGGCCGTCCGTATTCAACAGTGGCTGAAACTCGTCTGAGAAATAGTGGCTGGCATCCGCCTGCTCCTGCAGCAGCTTTTTAACCGGAACCTCGGTCATTTTTTTACGTGGAGGCCGGTGAACAATGGTGTCCTGTTTAATTTTACGCGTGCCGGTCATCAGCTGGCGAAACAGCGTCTGATCCTCCTCGCTGAGCGATGTTTTCTTTTTCATTCGAGCATCTCATCTTTTATTTTCCCTTAGTTTAACCCGACTCGGCAGGCATCCGATCGCTTAAAACGCAATTTTCGCGCTCAGGCTCCGCGTGAATGCTGATTTATCGCCGCCTTCGTGGCAAACTAGCCGCCGAAATTAATACGAGCATGCCCTGGAGAAATACGTGGATAAAATTTTCGTCGATGAAGCCGTGAGTGAACTGCATACCATTCAGGACATGTTGCGTTGGGCGGTCAGCCGTTTTAGCGCGGCGAATATCTGGTATGGCCATGGCACGGATAACCCATGGGACGAGGCCGTACAGCTGGTGCTGCCGTCGCTTTATTTGCCGCTGGATATTCCAGAAGATATGCGCACTGCGCGTCTGACCTCCAGCGAGCGCCATCGTATTGTTGAGCGCGTGATTCGCCGCGTCAACGAGCGCATTCCGGTGGCTTATCTCACCAACAAAGCCTGGTTCTGCGGGCATGAATTTTATGTTGATGAACGTGTGCTGGTTCCACGTTCACCGATCGGCGAGCTTATCAATAACCGCTTTGCTGGCCTGATTAATGAGCAGCCCCAGCATATCCTCGATATGTGTACCGGCAGCGGCTGTATTGCCATTGCCTGCGCCTATGCCTTCCCGGAAGCCGAAGTCGATGCCGTGGACATTTCCACTGATGCGCTGGCGGTGACTGAGCAAAATATTGAAGAGCACGGCCTGATCCATCACGTAACGCCGATCCGTTCCGATCTGTTCCGCGATCTGCTGAAGGTTCAGTATGACCTGATAGTGACCAATCCACCGTATGTCGATGCAGAAGATATGTCCGATCTGCCAAACGAATACCGCCATGAACCTGAATTGGGACTGGCGTCCGGTAGCGATGGGCTGAAACTTACCCGCCGCATTCTGGGTAACGCCCCGGACTACCTGTCAGATAACGGTATTCTGATTTGTGAAGTCGGAAACAGCATGGTACATCTGATAGAGCAATATCCGGATGTACCGTTCACCTGGCTGGAGTTCGACAACGGCGGTGACGGCGTATTCATGCTGACCAAAGAGCAGTTAGTTGCTGCTCGTGAGCACTTCAGCATTTATAAAGACTAATTACACGCGCACGCACATACACAACACGCATAACGGAGCCGTGATGGCAGGAAACACAATTGGGCAACTCTTTCGCGTAACCACCTTCGGCGAATCACACGGGCTGGCGCTCGGTTGTATTGTCGATGGTGTTCCGCCGGGCATTTCTCTGACAGAAGCTGACCTGCAGCACGATCTCGACAGACGTCGTCCAGGTACTTCGCGTTACACTACGCAGCGCCGTGAGCCGGATCAGGTGAAAATCCTCTCCGGCGTGTTCGAGGGCGTTACCACCGGCACCAGCATTGGCTTGCTGATTGAAAATACCGATCAACGTTCACAGGATTACGGCGCGATCAAAGATGTTTTCCGTCCGGGTCATGCCGACTATACCTATGAACAGAAATATGGTTTGCGCGACTACCGTGGCGGTGGGCGTTCATCCGCACGTGAAACGGCGATGCGCGTGGCGGCCGGAGCGATTGCCAAAAAGTATCTGGCAGAAAAATTCGGCGTTGAAATTCGCGGCTGTCTGACGCAGATGGGCGATATTCCGCTGGAGATCAAAGACTGGTCTCAGGTGGAACTTAACCCGTTCTTTTGTCCGGACCCGGATAAACTCGACGCGCTGGACGAACTGATGCGCGGACTGAAGAAAGAGGGCGACTCCATCGGTGCGAAAGTGACCGTTGTTGCAAGCGGCGTACCTGCGGGTCTTGGCGAACCTGTATTCGACCGTCTGGATGCGGACATCGCCCATGCGCTGATGAGTATTAACGCCGTTAAGGGCGTTGAGATTGGCGACGGATTTGACGTTGTTGCACTGCGCGGCAGTCAGAACCGCGATGAAATCACCAAAGAGGGTTTCCAGAGCAACCATGCGGGCGGCATTCTGGGCGGGATCAGCAGTGGGCAACAAATCATTGCTCATATGGCACTGAAACCGACGTCCAGTATTACCGTTCCTGGACGCACCATTAATCGCTTTGGTGAAGAAGTCGACATGATCACTAAAGGTCGTCACGATCCGTGTGTTGGGATCCGCGCAGTGCCGATCGCTGAAGCAATGCTGGCGATCGTGTTGATGGATCACTTGTTGCGTCAGAGGGCGCAAAATGCGGATGTGAAGACCGATATTCCACGCTGGTAAAAATGAAAAAAACGGCACTTGCGGCGCTGGCTCTGTTTGTCAGTACCGCCTGTCTGGCGGCAACGCCATGGCAGAAAATTACCCATCCGATTGCAGGCAGCGCGCAGTCGATCGGCGCGTTTTCCAATGGCTGTATTGTTGGCGCAGATACGCTGCCTGTACAGTCAGAACACTATCAGGTGATGCGCACCGATCAGCGCCGTTACTTTGGTCATCCGGATCTGGTGATGTTTATCCAGCGTTTGAGTAATCAGGCCAATAATCTGGGGCTGGGCACGGTGTTAATCGGTGATATGGGCATGCCGGCCGGTGGGCGATTCAATGGCGGTCACGCCAGCCACCAGACGGGACTGGATGTGGATATTTTCCTGCAACTGCCGAAAACGCGCTGGACCCAGTCACAGCTGCTGCGGCCTCAGGCGTTAGATCTGGTCTCGCAGGATGGTAAACGCGTTGTGCCGTCCCTGTGGAAGCCGGAGATTTTCAGCCTGATCAGGCTGGCTGCAAGAGATAATGAAGTTACGCGTATTTTCGTGAATCCGGCGATTAAGCAGCAACTTTGTCTGGATGCAGGGACCGACAGGGACTGGTTGCGTAAAGTGCGACCGTGGTTCCAGCACCGTGCGCATATGCACGTCCGGTTACGTTGTCCTGCCGACAGTCTTGAGTGCGAAGATCAACCGTTACCGCCACCGGGTGACGGCTGCGGCGCGGAGCTGCAAAGCTGGTTCGAACCTCCGAAACCTGGAACCACCAAGCCTGAGAAGAAGACACCGCCGCCGTTGCCGCCTTCCTGCCAGGCGCTACTGGACGAGCATGTACTCTAATGGATCATTTTGTCTCTCTGTTTATGGTGTCGCCACTGCTGTTAGGTGTGCTTTTTTTTGTGGCGATGTTGGCAGGTTTTATTGATTCTCTGGCCGGAGGCGGTGGTTTACTCACCATTCCGGCATTGATGGCGGCCGGGATGCCGCCCGCGCAAGCTCTGGCCACCAACAAATTGCAGGCCTGTGGCGGGTCTATCTCTTCTTCCCTTTATTTTATTCGCCGGGGTGTGGTTAACCTGGCGGATCAGAAACTCAATATCTTCATGACGTTTGTCGGATCAATGAGCGGCGCGCTATTGGTTCAGCATGTGCAGTCAGATATTCTGCGCCAGATCCTGCCGGTTCTGGTTATCTGTATTGGCCTCTATTTTCTGTTAATGCCGAAAGTGGGGGAAGAGGACCGACAGCGTCGATTGCATGGTTTGCCTTTCGCGCTGGTGGCCGGAGGCTGTGTCGGTTTTTACGATGGCTTTTTTGGTCCGGCGGCGGGGTCGTTCTACGCGCTGGCCTTTGTCATGCTGTGCGGCTACAACCTTGCGAAATCGACGGCCCACGCCAAAGTATTAAATGCCACCTCGAATATCGGTGGGCTGCTGTTATTTGCCCTGGGCGGCAAAGTGATTTGGGCGACGGGCTTTGTGATGCTTATTGGCCAGTTTATTGGCGCACGGATGGGCTCACGGCTGGTGCTCAGCAAAGGACAAAAACTCATTCGGCCGATGATCGTCATTGTCTCCGCCGTGATGAGCGCCAAGCTACTTTATGATAATCATGGACAGGAGATTCTCCACTGGCTGGGGATGAACTAATGAATAATACCCATCACTACGAACAGTTAATTGAGATTTTTAACGGCTGCTTTGCCGATGAATTTAATACCCGTCTGATTAAAGGCGACGATGAACCGATCTATCTTCCTGCAGATGCGGAATTGCCGTATCACCGTATCGTTTTTGCGCATGGTTATTATGCCAGTGCGTTACACGAAATTTCACACTGGTGCATCGCGGGAAAGGCGCGTCGTGAGCTGGTTGACTTCGGTTACTGGTACTGCCCTGACGGACGCGACGCGAAGACGCAATGTCAGTTTGAAGATGTGGAAGTGAAGCCGCAGGCGTTTGACTGGTTGTTTTGCGTGGCGGCGGGCTACCCGTTTAACGTCAGTTGCGACAACCTGGAAGGGGACTTTGAACCGGATCGCGTCCTATTCCAGCGCCGTGTTCATGCTCAGGTGATGGAGTACCTGGAGAAGGGGATCCCTGAACGCCCGGCGCGCTTCATCAACGCGTTACAGAATTATTATCACACGCCTGAACTTAAGGCGGAACAATTCCCGTGGCCCGAAGCGCTAAACTGAAGCCGCTGCCACGTTTACAATGAGGAAAGAAGATGATCGCGGAGTTTGAATCACGCATTCTGGTATTAATCGACGATATGGTAGAGCACGCCAGCGATGATGAGTTGTTTGCCAGTGGTTATTTGCGTGGACACCTGACGCTGGCCGTGGCCGAACTGGGCGCTGGCGAGGACCATTCCGCTGAGGCATTGTACGCCAATGTGACCAGCAGCCTGGAAAAAGCCATCAGTGCAGGTGAACTCTCGCCGCGTGACCAGGCGTTAGTGAAAGAAATGTGGGACACTCTGTTCCAGAAAGCGACAAAACAATAATTGCAGTTGCGTGTGCCGGATGGCGACGCTCAGGCGTCTTATCCGGCCTGGCAGAGTGAAGCATAGTCTTTAGGCCTGATAAGCGTAGCGCCATCAGGCAATAGTGAGTTTTATTTCACCGCTTTTCCCTTTAATAACTTCCTGACCCACAGACGATTAGGATTCAGCGCCGCCAGGGTGCTGGCATCCATGGGAATAGGTTCATCGCTCATTTGCGAAGCCAGAATTTCCGCACACAACGGCGCAGAACACAGTCCGCGCGAGCCCAGCGCGCCCAGCATAAATAAATCGGAATACACCGGTGCGCTTACGGCATGCTCTTTATCTTCAGCAAGCGTGGCGTACTGGCTGAGCGTGGCGTTATAGTCCGCGACGTTGCCGACCATCGGTATGTGATCGCGCGTGGCGCAGCGCACCCCACAGCGGGCGGCATTATCACTAACGTTTACCTCTTTTGCCCACGCAGCGTTGGGGAAGCAGTCGACTAAGCGTTGACGGTTTTGCTGCTGATCGTCCTCGCGAAAGGCTGTCTCTTCACTTCCTCGATGATAGCTGGCGCCAATGCAGTGCTGCTGGTTTTGCGGGTTGTGCGGCGTGAGGTAGCCGTCATAGCACAACACCTGGCGTAGCGCTGAAAGTGCTGGCGTGGTGGGAATATGACTCACCTGACCGCCTACGGAGTACACGGGTAGAGCTTGCGTCTGCTCAACGCTGTTAATGCGGTGACCGTTAGCCAGAACGACGGCTGCGTGAGTGGCGATTTCACCGTTAGAAAACTGTAGTTGCCAGCCTGACGTCTGGCGTGTCAGAGAGGTCAACGTGTGTTGATAACGGGCGCGTAATCCCAGAGTTGAAGCGTAGTCCAGTACGGCGGTGGTCAACTGCGCCGGGCACAGCCATCCTCCGGCTGGATACTGAATCCCACCGCATTCGGTTTCCACGCCCGTAGTTTGCAACACCTGCTTCGCGTTCACGCCGACGGCGAGCGGTTCGGGCAGTTCAAGGGACAGCATCTGAGCGATTTTTTGCTGACTTTTCTCATCCCATGCGAGTTGCGTTACGCCGCACCAGTCATGCGCAAACTCAACGGGAAGGGTGTCATACAGTCGACGGGCGAAGGTAAACGCGGTGGGGAAAAAGAGATTAATAGCCGCGTCTTGCTTGCTGAGTAACGGATAGAGTGCGCCCTGGCGATTACCGGATGCGCCCCCGGCAGGTTTATCGTCCGCGCAATAGAGCGTGACCTGCCAACCGCGACGCAATAAGGCCAGCGACAGCAATGCACTGGCTATTCCTCCGCCAATAATGGCGGCTTCGCGCTTCTCTGTTCCCGTACGTGCAAACCAGGGGGCTGAAGAAGGCCGCGCCTGAGTTTGTTCCATTACGCCACAAAGCATTTCACGTTTGCGACCAAAACCTTTGCATTTTTGCATCGTAAATCCGGCTTCCTGTAACCCGCGACGTACGAATCCTGCCGAGGTGAAAGTCGCCAGCGTGCCGCCGGGACGCGCCAGTCGGGCCATCGCGTTAAACAGCGTCGGCGTCCACATATCCGGATTTTTTGCCGGTGCGAAACCGTCCAGAAACCAGGCGTCCACTTTTTGATTCAGAGAGTCATCCAGCTTGCTGGTTAATTCGTTAATATCGCCAAACCACAGATCCAGCGTGACGCGCCCATCATCAAGTAGCAGACGATGACACCCCGCCAGCGGCAGCGGCCATTGTTCTTGCAGCGCCGTGGCCCATGGGGCAAGTTCTGGCCAGTGTTGGTGGGCTGTGGTGAGATCTTCACGGGTCAGCGGAAATTTTTCAAAACTAATGAAATGTAATCTTTCCAGGGTAGCGTCAGGGTGGGTATCACGGAATTCGGCAAATGCCTGCCAGAGCGTGAGGAAGTTAAGTCCGGTGCCAAACCCGCTTTCGGCCACCACGAAGAGGGGACGTGAATGCACAGGGAATCGCTGGGCGAGATGGTTACCGCCGAGAAAGACGTAACGTGTCTCTTCCAGCCCGTTGTCATTAGAAAAATAGACATCGTCAAAATCTCGGGAAACAGGTGTACCCTCAGCGTTGAATTCAAGGTTGGCAGGTTGTATAGCGTATTGTTTCACGTAAGTTACTCGTCTGGCAGGCTGTGTCCCGATCTTAGCGATGAGTGCCTGGCTGCGCAAATTTCCACATAAAATGGCTGATCGGACTTGTTCGGCGTACAAGTGTACGCTATTGTGCCACTCGAAACTTCAAAATAGTGCGACTTACAGAGGTATTGAATGAAACGTGCAGTGATTACTGGCTTGGGCATCGTTTCCAGCATCGGTAATAACCAGCAGGAAGTCCTGGCATCTCTGCGTGAAGGACGTTCAGGGATCACTTTCTCTCAGGAGCTGAAGGACTCCGGCATGCGTAGCCACGTTTGGGGCAACGTAAAACTGGATACCACTGGCCTCATTGACCGCAAAGTAGTGCGCTTCATGAGCGACGCATCCATCTATGCATTCCTTTCAATGGAGCAGGCAGTGGCTGATGCCGGCCTGGCTGCAGAAGATTACCAGAACAATCCGCGCGTTGGCCTGATTGCAGGTTCCGGCGGCGGTTCCCCGCGTTTCCAGGTGTTCGGCGCTGACGCAATGCGTAGCCCGCGTGGCCTGAAAGCGGTTGGCCCGTATGTGGTCACTAAAGCGATGGCTTCAGGCGTTTCTGCCTGCCTCGCTACACCGTTCAAAATCCACGGTGTTAACTACTCCATCAGCTCTGCCTGTGCGACATCTGCGCACTGCATCGGCAACGCAGTAGAACAAATTCAGCTGGGCAAACAGGACATCGTTTTTGCTGGCGGCGGCGAAGAGCTGTGCTGGGAAATGGCGTGTGAATTCGACGCAATGGGCGCGCTGTCTACCAAATATAACGACGACCCATCTAAAGCTTCCCGTACCTATGACGCACACCGTGATGGTTTCGTTATTGCAGGCGGCGGCGGTATGGTCGTGGTCGAAGAGCTGGAACACGCTCTGGCTCGTGGCGCGCACATCTATGCGGAAATCGTCGGTTACGGCGCAACGTCCGATGGCGCAGACATGGTTGCTCCGTCTGGCGAAGGCGCAGTACGTTGCATGCAGATGGCGATGCACGGCGTAGATACGCCGATCGACTACCTGAACTCCCACGGTACCTCTACTCCGGTAGGCGACGTGAAAGAGCTGGGCGCAATTCGTGAAGTGTTTGGCGACAACAGCCCGGCAATTTCTGCGACCAAAGCGATGACCGGTCACTCACTGGGCGCGGCTGGTGTACAGGAAGCTATCTACTCTCTGCTGATGCTGGAACACGGCTTTATTGCGCCAAGCATCAACATTGAAGAGCTGGACGAGCAGGCGGCAGGTCTGAACATCGTGACCAAACCGACCGAGCAGGCGCTGACCACCGTGATGTCCAACAGCTTCGGCTTTGGCGGCACCAACGCTACGCTGGTTATGCGTAAACTGAAAGCGTAAGACTGAAAGATTATGCAAAAGGGGAGCCTGATGGCTCCCTTTTTTATATCGTTGACAACCGCTCTGGTTTACAGGCAGACTCCAGCTTCAACATTATCCTCTTGATAATGCGTAAGCGTTTAACGTTATCCAACGCACCTTAATCCTGATAGTCAGGTAGAGGGGGCGTGGACATTCCTCGCCTTACTCTGCATTTTGGAGTAACGCATGACTGCTGTAACCCAACAAGAAAAAACACCTTCGGCGAACTTTTCGCTGTTTCGCATCGCTTTTGCGGTTTTCCTGACCTATATGACGGTCGGTTTACCTTTGCCCGTCATTCCTCTGTTTGTGCACCAGGAACTGGGCTATGGCAATACCATGGTCGGCATCGCCGTCGGCGTACAGTTTCTGGCGACGGTATTAACACGCGGCTACGCCGGGCGGTTAGCCGATCAATATGGTGCCAAACGCTCGGCGCTGCAGGGGATGTTTGCCTGTGGGCTGGCGGGTGCGGCGTGGCTGTTAGCCGCGCTATTGCCCGTTTCTGTTCCCGTAAAATTTGCGTTGCTAATCGTCGGTCGTTTGATCCTCGGTTTTGGCGAAAGCCAACTGCTCACCGGAACGCTGACCTGGGGGCTGGGGCTAGTCGGCCCAACACGCTCCGGTAAGGTGATGTCATGGAACGGAATGGCGATTTACGGCGCGCTGGCCGCCGGTGCACCGTTGGGCCTGTTGATCCACAGCCACTTTGGCTTCGCGGCGCTGGCGGGAACCACGATGGTATTACCGCTGCTGGCATGGGTATTCAACGGCACCGTGCGTAAAGTGCCTGCACATGCAGGAGAACGCCCTTCGTTATGGAGCGTGGTAGGGCTTATCTGGAAACCGGGCCTGGGCCTGGCGCTGCAGGGCGTGGGCTTTGCGGTAATCGGTACATTTATTTCACTCTATTTTGTCAGCAACGGCTGGACGATGGCGGGGTTTACCCTGACCGCGTTTGGCGGGGCGTTTGTGCTGATGCGCATTCTGTTTGGTTGGATGCCGGACCGGTTCGGCGGCGTGAAGGTTGCCGTTGTCTCTTTGCTGGTGGAAACCGCAGGACTGATTCTGCTGTGGCAGGCCCCAACAGCCTGGGGTGCACTACTTGGAGCAGCATTAACCGGGGCCGGATGTTCGCTTATTTTCCCGGCATTGGGCGTCGAGGTGGTGAAGCGAGTGCCCGCACAGGTTCGCGGTACGGCGCTGGGCGGTTACGCCGCATTTCAGGATATCTCCTACGGCGTAAGCGGCCCGGTCGCCGGGGTTCTGGCTACCGCGTACGGTTATCCTTCGGTATTCCTTGCCGGGGCGATATCTGCCGTGGTGGGGATTGTGGTGACGCTGCTGACGCTGCGCAAAAGTTAAGCGACCAGCCAGAAAATAGCTAATGCGATCATCAGCGCAACAAATAGCAGTCCCGGTCGCGCCGACAGTGATTTAACTGTTTCAACCATCGGCGCGAACGGGCTGTAAATGGGCTGCGGATAACGCGGATCGCTGAGCTCGCGTTCGCGTTCGCGTTCCACGCGGCGCAGGAAGATTTGATTGAGCAAGTCCTGCACCTGCACCGTGGTCAGAATCGATTGTGGTTGGATCTGATACGTCTGCTGCGCGTACTCTTTTATTGCTGTCAGCTCATTCGGCTCTAATGGCAGCTTCAGCGCCGCCTGGAGCGTTTGTAGCGTCGGGGCACTTTGCAGGCTGAGCGTCTGGCGCGCCTGTAACCAGGTCACCAGATGCGTAAATTGTTTGGCGGGGATCAGCTCACCGCTTTTTACGCCAGACAACTCCAGCATCGACTGCCAGATCATCTTGCCGGATTCCCCGGTAGCCGCCGCCAGTTTAGTCACCAACTGGTTCAGCGTATTGTGCTCTGCGGGTAATAGCGGTCGGTCGGTGGCCGGGCGCTGCTGCGGCTGCGGTATTGAAAGCTGCCCCTGCTGCAATAGCGTGAGCACGTTCTTTAACTGCTCTGGCGTGAGCTGGCTGAGCGCCGTTTGCCCAAACTGCTGACGGATAAAATCACTCACCGCCTGGCGGTTATTTCCCTGACCAAGTAATTCCGTGAGCTGTGACAGCGCCTGACGATTGGCATGATTTTGCTGAGCAACCTCCAGTCGCTGGTTCAGGTTTTGCTCCGCGGCAGGAAAGTGGCGTGACTGCAATGGCGTGTCACTTTTAACGCCCAGATCGTGCTTCATTCCTGCCCACACCTCGGCGTTTTGCTGCTGGGTGAGCGAAATCAAACGGGTGATTAATCGTTCCAGCACGGTACGTTGTTGCGTGGATAACGGTTGTTCACCCGCAGCGGAAGGGGCATTTTGACCTTCGCCGGGAGGACGGGCGGGCGTACCTGAAATGGGCTGCATCATCTCTGTTCCTTAAATCTGTCCTGACCAGGTCTCGCAGTATGCCTGGCGGCGAGATTATGGCACACTTGCCCGGTTAACTCTCGTTCTCAAACAGGTGCGAAAGACGTGAAAATTCTCGTTGATGAAAATATGCCCTATGCCCGCGAACTGTTCAGTCGTTTGGGGGAGGTCAAAGCGGTTCCTGGCCGTCCGATTCCCGTTGCCGAACTGGATGATGCGGATGCCTTAATGGTGCGCTCGGTGACGAAAGTAAATGAATCACTGCTTAGCGGAAAACCGATTAAATTTGTCGGCACAGCAACCGCAGGCACAGATCATGTGGATGACGCCTGGCTTGCGCAGTCTGGGATCGGTTTTTCCGCCGCGCCCGGTTGTAACGCGATAGCGGTCGTAGAATATGTTTTTTCAGCGTTGCTGATGCTGGCGGAGCGCGACGGTTTCGCGTTACGCGATCGTACCGTGGGTATTGTGGGGGTGGGCAACGTGGGCGGGCGTTTGCAGGCGCGCCTGGAAGCGCTGGGGATCCGCACGTTGCTGTGCGATCCGCCGCGAGCCGATCGCGGTGACGAGGGCGATTTCCGCTCGCTGGACGAACTGGTAGAGCAAGCCGATGTGCTGACTTTCCATACGCCGCTGTTCAAAGACGGACCCTACAAAACGCTGCATCTCGCTGATGACGCACTGATTAGCCGACTGAAGCCGGGTACCATCCTGATCAATGCCTGTCGTGGGCCGGTGATCGACAATACGGCATTGCTGAACCGATTGAATGCCGGGCAGTTGTTGAGTGTCGTGCTTGATGTTTGGGAAGGGGAGCCGGATCTCAACGTGGCATTGCTTGAAAAAGCTGATATCGGCACCGCGCACATTGCTGGATATACCCTGGAAGGAAAAGCGCGAGGCACCACGCAGGTCTTTGAGGCTTATAGCAAGTTTATTGGACACGAACAGCACATTGCGCTTAATACCCTGTTACCTGCGCCGGAGTTTGGTCGTATCACCCTGCATGGTCCGTTAGATCAGCCAACGCTGAAAAGGCTGGCGCATTTAGTGTATGATGTGCGCCGCGATGATGCGCCGCTGCGTAAAGTCGCTGGAATTCCGGGTGAATTTGATAAACTGCGCAAAAATTATCTTGAGCGCCGTGAATGGTCGTCTTTGTATGTGATGTGTGACGACGCAACCGCTGCTGCCTTGTTGTGTAAGCTGGGTTTTAACGCCGTTCATCACCCGGCACATTAATGTCTTCTTAATGCTCCCTGTCGAATAATGCGACAGGGACGCTTACGTATTTCTGGAGTAAATCACCATGTCTGAAGGCTGGAATATTGCCATTCTGGGCGCAACGGGCGCCGTAGGCGAAGCCCTGCTCGATACGCTGGCTGAACGCCAGTTCCCGGTCGGTGAAATTTATGCGCTGGCGCGTAATGAAAGCGCCGGTGAGCATCTGCGTTTTAACGGTAAATCGGTCATTGTTCAGGATGTTGCCGACTTTGACTGGACGCAGGCGCAACTGGCATTTTTTGTTGCAGGCGTTGAAGCCACTGCCGCATGGGTGGAAGAAGCAACCAATGCAGGTTGTCTGGTTATCGACAGCAGTGGCCTGTTTGCGCTCGAGCCGGACGTTCCGCTGGTGGTTCCGGACGTTAATCCGTTCGTGCTGGCGGATTATCGCAACCGGAATGTGATTGCGGTCCCTGACAGCCTGACCAGCCAGTTGCTGTCTGCGCTGAAGCCGCTGATTGATGACGGCGGGCTGTCACGGATTACGGTGACCAACATTATTTCGGCTTCCGCTCACGGTAAAAAAGCCGTAGACGCGCTGGCCGGACAAAGCGCGAAACTGCTTAATGGCATTCCGATTGACGAAGATGATTTCTTTGGTCGTCAGCTGGCGTTCAATATGCTGCCGCTGCTGCCCGATCGCGAAGGCAGCGTGCGGGAAGAGCGTCGTATCGTTGATGAAGTGCGCAAAATTATGCAAGACGACGGTCTGCTGATCTCCGCCAGCATCGTGCAGTCCCCGGTGTTTTATGGCCATGCGCAGATGGTGAATTTTGAAGCCCTGCGTCCATTGGCGGCGGAAGAAGCTCGTGATGCGTTTTCACGCGGCGAAGATGTGGTGTTGTCGGAAGAGACCGATTTCCCGACCCAGGTTGGCGACGCGTCAGGTACTCCGCACCTTTCCATTGGTTGCGTGCATAACGATTACGGCATGCCGGAGCAGGTTCAGTTTTGGTCTGTGGCAGACAACGTACGCTTTGGCGGTGCGTTGATGGCGGTGAAAATTGCGGAAAAACTGGTGCAGGAGTACCTGTACTAATGTCTGACCTGCAACAGCCGTCAACCCATAAAATTGCGCTGGGCATTGAGTACGACGGCAGCAAATATTATGGCTGGCAGCGCCAGAACGAAGTGCGTAGTGTTCAGGAAAAACTGGAAAAAGCGCTCTCTCAGGTGGCGAATGAACGTATTAATGTTTTTTGTGCAGGTCGCACGGATGCGGGCGTTCATGGCACTGGGCAGGTTGTGCATTTTGAAACCACTGCTCAGCGTAAAGATGCGGCCTGGACACTGGGGGTAAATGCGAATTTACCTGGTGACATCGCCGTGCGCTGGGTGAAAGCTGTACCTGATGATTTTCATGCCAGATTTAGCGCTACGGCTCGCCGTTATCGCTACATCATCTACAATCATCGGTTGCGCCCTGCGGTTTTGGGTAAAGGGGTAACCCATTATTATGAACCGCTGGACGCTGAGCGTATGCATCGTGCAGCCCAGTGTCTGATTGGCGAAAATGATTTTACCTCGTTCCGTGCGGTACAGTGCCAGTCGCGCACACCGTGGCGTAACGTGATGCACATTAACGTCGAACGTTTCGGTGCATATGTGGTGGTGGATATTAAAGCGAATGCCTTTGTACATCATATGGTCAGGAATATTGTCGGCAGCCTGATGGAAGTAGGTGCCCACAACCAGCCGGAGAGCTGGATAGCAGAACTGTTAGCGGCGAAGGACAGAACGCTGGCAGCGGCAACGGCGAAAGCGGAAGGACTGTATCTGGTTGCAGTAGATTACCCGGAACGGTTCGACCTGCCAAAACCGCCTATGGGCCCGCTATTTCTGGCGGACTAATTTGAGTCGTATAAAGGCAAAACTATGGACCTGATTTACTTTCTTATTGATTTTATCCTGCACATTGATGTGCACCTGGCGGAGCTGGTCGCGGAATACGGTATCTGGGTATACGCGATTCTGTTTCTGATCCTGTTCTGTGAAACCGGGCTGGTGGTGACGCCGTTCCTGCCGGGAGACTCGCTGCTGTTTGTTGCTGGTGCGCTTTCTGCGCTGCCAACTAACGATCTTAATGTTCATCTGATGGTGGTATTGATGATTGTGGCGGCGATCGTGGGCGATGCGGTGAACTACACGATTGGCCGGTTGTTCGGTGAAAAACTATTTAGCAACCCGAACTCCAAAATTTTCCGTCGCAGCTATTTGGATAAAACCCATGCGTTCTATGAGCGTCATGGTGGTAAAACCATTATTCTTGCGCGTTTCGTACCCATCGTACGGACATTTGCGCCGTTTGTTGCCGGTATGGGGCACATGTCCTACCGTCATTTTGCGATGTATAACGTCGCAGGCGCGCTGCTGTGGGTCTTGCTGTTTACCTATGCAGGTTATCTGTTCGGCGATCTGCCGATCGTTCAGGAAAACCTGAAATTACTGATTGTGGCGATTATTGTCCTTTCCGTATTGCCGGGCGTAATTGAAGTGATTCGCCATAAGCGTGCTGCGTCACGGGCTGCAAAATAGAAAGTAACTCAGCGGTTCGACCACTTTTTTATCCAAAGTTTCGGGCTGTTATGTTTTAATGTGCAACATTCATGGTCTGTTAGGGGCAAAAATGGCATTATGCGCCCCTTATAACAAAGCTGACTAGGGTTCAGGCAGAAAGGTCACCAATGAGCTGGATTGAACGAATTAAAAGCAACATTACTCCCACCCGCAAGGCAAGCATTCCTGAAGGGGTGTGGACCAAGTGTGATAGCTGCGGTCAGGTTTTATACCGTGCTGAGCTGGAACGTAATCTTGAGGTCTGTCCGAAGTGTGACCATCATATGCGCATGTCGGCGCGCAATCGCCTGCATAGCCTGTTAGATGAAGGTTCTCTTGTGGAACTGGGTAGCGAACTTGAGCCGAAAGATGTGCTGAAGTTTCGTGACTCCAAAAAGTACAAAGACAGACTGGCCTCTGCGCAGAAAGAAACCGGCGAGAAAGATGCGCTGGTGGTAATGAAAGGCACGCTGCATGGTATGCCGGTCGTTGCTGCGGCATTCGAGTTCGCGTTTATGGGCGGCTCCATGGGCTCTGTGGTCGGCGCGCGTTTTGTCCGTGCCGTCGAACAGGCGCTGGAAGATAACTGTCCGCTGATCTGCTTCTCCGCTTCTGGCGGGGCGCGTATGCAGGAAGCACTGATGTCTCTGATGCAGATGGCAAAAACCTCTGCCGCGCTGGCGAAAATGCAGGAACGCGGTTTACCGTATATTTCTGTACTGACCGACCCAACGATGGGCGGTGTTTCCGCAAGCTTCGCAATGCTGGGCGATCTCAATATTGCCGAACCGAAAGCACTGATTGGTTTTGCGGGTCCGCGTGTTATCGAGCAAACCGTACGTGAGAAACTGCCGCCGGGATTCCAGCGCAGCGAGTTCCTGATTGAAAAAGGCGCTATCGATATGATTGTCCGCCGTCCGGAAATGCGCCTGAAACTGGCAAGCATTCTGGCGAAGCTGATGAATCTTCCTGCGCCGAATCCGGATGAGCCGCGTGAAGGCGAGGTGGTACCTCCGGTACCCGATCAGGAATCAGAGGCCTGATAACTTACTCTATGGATTTCGAGTTGCAGGAAGGCGGCAAGAGAGTGAACCCCGATGAGCTTGCGCTGGCAAGTGATTCGGGTGAGCGAGAGCAGCCAATACACCTGCAGCTTGAAGGACGACGAGTAAAAAAGGGCAGGGCCAACTGGCGCTGCCTTTTGCTTTTTTCTACGTAATAAAATTACAGGCATCATGGACAATAAACGTATTCCTCAAGCCGCGTCGCCCCTGGCGTCGTGGCTTTCTTATCTGGAAAACCTGCACAGTAAAACCATCGATCTGGGCCTTGAGCGTGTAAGCCAGGTGGCGCGCAAACTGGGTGTGTTGAAACCCGCGCCATTTGTGTTTACGGTGGCAGGAACCAACGGAAAAGGCACGACCTGTCGTACGCTGGAATCTGTGCTGACCGCAGCAGGCTATAAAGTCGGGGTCTACAGTTCGCCGCATCTGGTGCGCTACACGGAACGCGTGCGCGTGCAGGGGCGTGAACTGTCGGAATCAGCGCATACCGCATCGTTTGCTGAGATCGAAGACGCGCGTGGCGACATTTCTCTGACCTACTTTGAATACGGTACGCTATCAGCGCTCTGGTTGTTTAAACAGGCGCAATTGGATGTCGTTATTCTGGAAGTGGGGCTGGGCGGGCGTCTTGATGCCACCAATATCGTTGATGCTGATGTGGCTGTGATCACTAGTATTGCGCTTGATCATACCGACTGGCTGGGCCCGGATCGTGAAAGCATTGGTCGTGAGAAAGCGGGAATTTTCCGCGCAGAGAAACCGGCTATCGTTGGCGAACCGGAAATGCCTTACACCATCGCGGATGTCGCGCAAGAGTGCGGGGCAATTTTGCAACGCTGCAGCGTGGACTGGCGCTATGCGGTAACTGAGAACGACTGGTCGTTTACGGATAATCACGGAACGTTGGCGCATCTGCCGTTGCCACAGGTTCCCCAACCTAACGCTGCTACCGCACTGGCCGCGCTGCGCGCAAGCGGGCTAAAAGTCAGCGAGCAGGCCATTCGTGACGGCATCAAACACGCGATTTTGCCCGGACGCTTCCAGATTGTGAGCGAGTCGCCGCGAGTGATTTTCGATGTTGCCCATAACCCGCATGCGGCGGAATATCTGACCGGACGTCTGAAAAAGTTAGTGAAAAGCGGGCGTGTACTTGCGGTTATCGGTATGCTACATGATAAAGACATTGCCGGTACGTTAGCCTGGTTAAAAAGCGTGGTTGACGTTTGGTACTGTGCGCCCCTGGAAGGGCCGCGTGGCGCAACGGCAGAACAATTGCTGGAGCATCTGGGCAAAGGCAACGCCTATGACAGCGTGGCGCAGGCATGGTCTGCGGCACTGGCTGAGGCGAAGCCTGAAGATACCGTGTTGGTGTGTGGATCGTTTCACACTGTCGCACATGTCATGGAAGTAATAGACGTGGGGAGAAGCGGTGGCGAGTAAGTTTCAGAATCGATTAGTCGGCACAATTGTGCTGGTCGCGCTGGGAGTGATTGTGCTCCCCGGGTTGCTTGACGGGCAGAAAAAGCATTATCAGGATGAGTTTGCGGCGATCCCTCTGGTGCCGAAACCCGGCGATCGCGATGAACCAGACATGATGCCTGCGGCAACGCAGGCGCTGCCGACCCAGCCGCCGGAAGGGGCGGCAGAAGAGGTGCGTGCGGGTGATGCTGCCGCGCCATCCTTAGATCCTTCACGTTTGACGACGGCCAACAGCGCAGAGTTGGATCCTGTCCCTGCGCCCGTAGAGCAGCCGAAGCCTAAACCGAAGCCGCAGCCTGTTGCCGTCGCTCCGACGCCTGCACCGGCCCCAGCACCTAAACCGGCCGCTGAAGAACCGCCAGCGCCAACCGGCAAGGCGTACGTCGTACAGCTCGGGGCGCTGAAAAATGCGGATAAGGTCAATGAGATCGTGGGTAAACTTCGTGGCGCGGGCTTCCGGGTATATACTTCCCCGTCAACGCCGGTGCAGGGTAAAATAACCCGCATTCTCGTCGGGCCGGACGCCTCCAAAGATAAGCTGAAGAGCTCGCTGGGCGAGCTGCAGAAGCTCTCTGGTCTGAGTGGCGTCGTGATGGGGTACACCCCTAATTAAGGGATTGCGCTATTTACGGCGCAGCTCTTATTCTGGCCGGATACGGTGTTTTCACCGCTATCCGGCAGTGCCCGAAGAGGCATAAAACGGTATGGCGTTGAAGATTTTTTCAGCGCCATTTTTATTTACGCGTGGAAAGGAAATCCCTACGCAAACGTTTTCTTTTTCTGTTAGAATGCGCCCCGAACAGGACGACAGGGCGTAAAATCGTGGGACACATATGGTCTGGATTGATTACGCCATTATCGCGGTGATTGGTTTTTCCTGTCTGGTTAGCCTGATCCGTGGCTTTGTTCGTGAAGCATTATCGTTGGTGACTTGGGGTTGTGCTTTCTTTGTCGCCAGCCATTACTACACTTACCTGTCTGTCTGGTTTACGGGCTTTGAAGACGAACTGGTTCGAAATGGGATTGCTATCGCGATACTGTTCATCGCGACACTTATCGTCGGCGCTATCGTTAACTTTGTGATAGGCCAACTGGTAGAGAAAACAGGTCTGTCGGGAACCGACAGAGTGTTGGGGATCTGCTTCGGTGCTCTGCGCGGAGCGCTGATTGTCGCCGCCATCTTGTTCTTTCTCGATACGTTTACCGGTCTGTCGAAAAGTGAAGACTGGAGTAAGTCGCAGCTGATCCCGCAGTTCAGTTTCATCATCAGATGGTTCTTTGACTATCTGCAAAGCTCGTCAAGTTTCTTGCCCAAAGTATAAACTTTGGGTTGTTGCTGAACGAGGAAAAGACGTATGTGCGGTATTGTCGGTATCGCCGGTGTTATGCCGGTAAACCAGTCGATTTATGACGCGTTAACGGTGCTCCAGCATCGTGGCCAGGATGCCGCTGGCATCATCACCATTGATGCCAACAACTGCTTCCGCTTGCGTAAAGCTAACGGAATGGTGAGCGACATTTTTGAAGCGCGCCACATGCAGCGTTTGCAGGGCAACATGGGCATCGGTCATGTGCGTTACCCAACGGCTGGCAGCTCCAGCGCCTCCGAGGCTCAACCTTTCTATGTCAACTCACCGTATGGCATCACGCTTGCCCACAATGGCAACCTGACCAACGCGCATGAGCTGCGTAAAAAGCTGTTTGAAGAAAAGCGCCGCCACATCAATACCACTTCAGATTCAGAAATTCTGCTGAATATTTTCGCCAGTGAGCTGGATAACTTCCGCCACTACCCGCTGGAAGCCGATAATATTTTTGCCGCTATTGCGGCAACCAACCGCCAGATCCGCGGTGCCTATGCCTGCGTGGCGATGATTATCGGTCACGGTATGGTTGCCTTCCGCGATCCGAACGGCATCCGTCCGCTGGTGCTGGGTAAACGTGATATTGGCGATGGTCGTACCGAGTACATGGTGGCCTCCGAGAGCGTAGCACTGGATACGCTGGGCTTTGAATTCCTGCGTGACGTAGCTCCTGGCGAAGCGGTCTATATCACCGAAAAAGGTCAGCTGTTTACCCGGCAGTGTGCGGATAACCCAGTCAGCAATCCGTGCCTGTTCGAGTATGTTTACTTTGCACGTCCTGACTCTTTTATCGACAAGATTTCCGTCTACAGCGCCCGTGTAAACATGGGTACCAAGCTTGGCGAAAAAATTGCTCGTGAGTGGGAAGATCTGGACATCGACGTAGTGATCCCGATTCCGGAAACCTCGTGCGATATCGCGCTGGAAATTGCCCGCATTCTCGGTAAGCCGTACCGTCAGGGTTTTGTGAAAAACCGCTACGTGGGCCGTACCTTTATCATGCCGGGCCAGCAGCTGCGCCGTAAATCCGTGCGCCGTAAGCTGAACGCCAACCGTGCGGAATTCCGTGATAAAAACGTGCTGCTGGTGGATGACTCTATTGTACGCGGTACCACCTCTGAACAGATTATCGAGATGGCGCGTGAAGCCGGAGCGAAGAAGGTGTATCTGGCCTCTGCTGCCCCGGAAATTCGCTTCCCGAACGTTTATGGTATTGATATGCCTACGGCGACGGAGCTGATTGCACATGGTCGCGAAGTGGACGAGATTCGCCAAATAATTGGCGCAGATGGTCTTATCTTCCAGGATCTGAACGATCTGATTGAAGCCGTTCGCGCTGAGAACCCGGATATTCAGCAGTTTGAATGTTCAGTGTTTAACGGTGTGTACGTCACCAAAGATGTCGACCAGCAATATCTCGATTTCCTCGACTCCCTGCGTAACGACGACGCCAAAGCGATTTTGCGTCAGAACGAAGCGGAAAACCTTGAGATGCACAACGAAGGTTAATGATATCGCCAGCGGCAAAATGTCGCTGGCTTTCATCAGTCACTAACTACGCCGAAGCGAATAGCGTATTTCTGTACCTTGTATTGCAGCGTCGTTCGAGAAATATTGAGACTGCGTGCCGCAGCGGCAATATTTCCCTGACAGGTATTTAGTGCCGTTTCAATCAGGCTTTTTTCGAACCTGGCTACCTGTACATCAAGGGAGCCATCTCCCTCAGACTCCGCGCGTACTGGGCGGCTGACAACGGTTGGGATATCCGTAACCCCTAAGCTTAATTCTTCCTCTTCAAAGACAATTTTTTTTAGCATTCCGTCGTTTTCTTGCATAATCATGCTGCGCACGATGGCATTTTCCAGCATCCTGACATTGCCGGGCCAGGTATGATGTAACAAGGCAATACGTGCGGCTTCGCTCAGACCATGTATATCTTGCGGCACATCATTACGGTATTTATCGATGAAATAATTAGCCAGTAGCGCAATATCTTCCGGACGTTTGCGTAAAGGCGGAAGGGTGAGCATACCCACATTCAGACGATAAAACAGATCTGCGCGTAGCTTACCTGTTTGAATCAGCCGTGCGGGCGTTTCATTCATTGCCGCAACGATACGTACATCAGAATGGATCTGCTGTTGACCGCCCAGCCGCCAGAACGTTTTATCCTGGAGAAAACGCAGGAGCTTACTTTGCATCTCAATGGGCATCGCGTTTAGTTCATCCAGAAAGAGCGTTCCTCCGTTGGCCAGTTCCAGATACCCCTGACTATTTTCTGCTCCGGTGTACGCACCGCGGACAGTACCAAAAAGTGTACTTTCGATGAGCGTCGGCGGGAGTGCGCCGCAGTTCAGGGCAATAAAAGGTTTGTCAGCGCGTTTACTACATTGATGGATGAGACGAGAAAAAAGCTCTTTACCGGTTCCTGTTTCGCCAACGATAGTCACTGGAATATTGCTGGCTGCCAGACGTTTTGCCTTCGCAATGTTGTGCAGCATTTCCGCATTCTCAGTAATGATTGCGTGGTGTTTTTCATGGCGATCGGCATAGAGCAGATGGTTTAGTTCAACAACCTGCTCCTGCAGCCGCCTGACGCCGGACATATTCCTGCCAATTTCAATCACGCCAATCATACTGCCATCGCTTGACCAGAGCGGGGCGGTGGTATGTTGATAATCTACCGCCTGGCCGCGTGCGTTATAGTAAATCTGGTAGTGTCCAATATATTCCACGCCCTTCTTCAATGATGAAAGCATGGTGCTTTGCGTCTCTTTCATGCTCGGATAGACGTCCAGCATATGTTTTCCTAATGCCTGCTCAATGCTATATCCATCCAGATCCGCGCTTTCCTGGTTGTAGTAGACATACTCGCCACGTTCATTGATCACCGCCAGGGGTTGGTGGATGAGGTCGAAGAAGCGGGAGAATATTTTAAGTGCTGCAGCCAGCTCTTTGTTGGTCGAAGCCATAGCCGGATTCCTTCTTTTCCTGTTTTTCACTGCATCATTATAGAGATGACGAATTTTCGTCGTTTTGATGAATAACATGCTAAGTGACAAAAAATATAATTCGCTATTATTTATAACGTATTGATTTTTAATAAATAAAAACATGGCATGCCTGTTGCTATATATCCATCAAATGAATGTGGATTCTTGTGATGAAAATAAGCAGAGGATGTTATGACTGATTCGATTATTCAAAACTACAACCAGTTACGTGAGCAGCTGATAAAGAACGATCGCCGTTTCCAGCAAAAAGAGGGGCACTTGTGTTTTGAAGGCGTGGATCTGGATGCGTTAGCACGCAAGTATCCTACCCCGTTCTATGTGTTCTCTGAGTCAGAGATCATTCGTAATATCAACGAAATTCAGCAGGCGTTCGCTGCCCACAAAAACACTAAAACTTTTTTTGCTTCTAAAACCTGTTCAGTAATGGGCGTTCTTCAGGCCATTCGTGACGCAGGAATTTGTGCAGAGGCAAATTCGCAGTATGAAGTGCGTAAATGCCTGGAAATTGGCTTTCGTGGCGATCAGATCGTTTTTAACGGCGTAGTGAAAAAACCTGCAGATCTGGAATATGCCATTGCCAACGATCTGTACCTGATCAACGTCGACAGCCTATATGAACTGGATCATATCGACGCGATCTCCCGTAAATTGAAGAAAGTTGCCAATGTCTGCGTGCGCGTGGAACCCAACGTTCCTTCTGCGACACATGCAGAGCTGGTGACGGCTTTTCACGCTAAATCGGGGCTGGATCTGGAGCAAGCGGAAGAAACCTGTCGGCGGATTTTGGAAATGCCTTATGTCCATCTGCGCGGATTGCACATGCATGTGGGCGACCAGGTGCCGGAGTCGGAACCGTTTGCCAAAGCGACAAAAGTGCTGGTGGATGAATCCCGACGCCTGGAAGAGGTTCTGGGCATTAAATTTGATCTTATCAACGTAGGCGGCGGTATCCCTGTGCCCTACAAATATGATGAAGAGAATGGTGATCCGCTGAAAGACAACATGTATGCCGGGATAACGGCGCAGGACTTTGCTGATGCGGTTATTCGTGAAGTTCATAAATGGCGTACGGATGTGGAGATCTGCATTGAGCCTGGGCGTAAAGTGACCGGCTCGGCTGCGGTCCTGTTAACCGAAGTTGCCTGTGAAAAACGTAAAACGAACTACGACCTGAACGGCAATGTGGAATGTCATGTTGAATGGAAATTTGTTGATGCTGGATACAGCGTGCTGTCAGACAGCCAGCATTTTGACTGGTTCTTCTACGTCTACAACGTCTCCAGAATGACCGATGCTCACGATGCGTGGATCAAACTCGCCGGACCGCTGTGTGATGGCGGTGACTATTTCCATATGGGCGTGAAGGGGGAAGAGTTCCTGATGCCGCAGAACACGCAAATCGGCGATATCGTCGCGTTTCTGGATGCGGGCGCTTATACCATCGAAAGCCAAACCGTGTATAACAACCGCCCACGCTCAGCTGTTGTGATGATAGACAAAGAGGGTAAAGACCGCTTAATCCGTCGGGAAGACAGTTACGAAGATATGGTCAAGTACGACATTTATTAAATCTCATTTTGGGACTCCGGCAGCGGCTGGAGTCCGTGAGTCAGGTGATTCGAAGAGGGCAGTGATGCCCCTGAGTGCATAACAGGAGATGGCCATGAGTAACAATAGTTCTGGCTTACTTGGCATCAAAGATATTGTCTTTATGAATGTCATTGCCATTCTGAGTTTGCGGCAAATACCCAATGTCGCGCCCTACGGCGCTTCAGCAATGTTGCTGTGGGTGATCGCCGCATTCTGTCTGTTCTTTCCTCTGGCGATGGTGTGCGGTGAACTGTCGACCGGATGGCCGAAAGATGGCGGGATATTCGTCTGGATCAAAGAGGCGTTTGGGAAACGTATCGCGTGGATAGTGGTGGTGTGCTTCCTCTTTTCCTGCGTGTTGTTTTTTCCCTTGATGCTTCAGTTCGGTTTTACGGCGTTGGGGTACATGATAGGCGGGGGCCTCGCGGAGAATAAGGCCTTTATTGGTATTGGTTCGGCGGTGATTTTTTGGTTGCTGACGTTAATGAATATTCGCGGCATGGAGTGGACCAAAATTATCAATAGCGTCAGCGCCTGGTGCGGCGTGTTCATCCCATCCGCCATTTTGATTATCCTGGCTATTGTGTGGTTGGCGACCGGGCATAAGATGCAAACCGATTATGCGACGGCGGCGAACTGGGTTCCTGATCTGAGCCATTGGGATACTATCGTCTTTCTGTCGAGCATGATGTTTGCTTTCGCCGGGCTGGAAGTCGCGCCAATGATTGCCGGACGTACGCGCAATCCGCAACGTGATTTCCCGCGCGCGATGGCGGTTTCTGCAGCCGTTATTGTTGGGATTTACATGGTTGGTACCTGGGCGCTGAACACACTGTTACCCGCGGGAAAAACCGATATTGTGGCGGGTGTGATGCAGGCAATGCATGCCGCGGCGGATACGTTACATATGCCCTGGCTGATCCCGGTAATGGCAATCTGCATGTTCTTTGGTGCATTAGGCCAGATCAACTCCTGGCTGGTAGGTCCTATCTACATGCTTCAGGAAGCCTCGCGTGAGGATAATTTGTTAGGGGATAAAATTGCCCGGTTGCATCCAGTCTGGAAAACGCCAGCCTTTGCGCTGATTGTTCAGGCAATAATCGTTACGGTATTGTGTTTCTCAACCTTTATCTCCCCGAGCGTCGCCGCGGCATACTGGATGCTGACTGCATTGACGACCATCACCTATTTCATTCCTTATCTGGTGATGTTCCCGGCATTCTGGCGTTTGCGTCAGACGCAACCGGATACGCCCAGAAGCTTCAAAATCCCTGGAAAAGTCTTACCTGCCGTCCTGCCTGCACTTGGATTTATCTCTATTGCTTTTGCTGTCGCATTACTGTTTATCCCGCCTTCACAAATTGATATGGGAGGATATTTCCAGTACGCCGGCAAGATCGTGGGTGGCGCGTTGCTGGCCGTCATCGTTGCTGAATGTATCTATCACCGGGCCCAGAAACGTAACGCTCGTCTGAGCGTGGCAGGAGGAAAATAAAATGTATATGCCAATCCTGGAAATCAATTTACGCAAGCTGGAAGAAAATGCCCGAACGGAAAAAGCGCTGTTAGCCAGCAGTGGGATTGAGGTCATGGCCGTCAATAAAGTTTTTGATGGCTGTATTGAAACCGCACAGGCGGTATTTGATGGCGGCATTAAGGTGATTGCAGAATCGCGGACCTATAACCTGAAAAAAATCCGTGAAATCGGCTGTACAACCTGTCTGCTCCGCAGTCCTTGCCTGAGTGAGATTGAAGATGTTATCCGTTATGCCGATATCAGTCTGAACAGCGAACCCATCATCCTGCGGGCGCTATCTCAGGAAGCCCAACGCCAGGGGAAAACGCATCAGGTGTTGCTGATGGTGGATATGGGGGATTTACGCGAAGGTATCTGGTTCACCGAGTATTCACACATTCTCAGCACCATCCGGCTCATTCAGGAATTGCCTTGCCTGGAACTGTATGGCCTGGGAACCAACTTCAACTGCTATGGCACGGTCTTGCCGACAGTGAAAAATGGTGAAGATTTTCTGGCACTGGCCGCACGAGTCGAGCAGGAC
The DNA here is from genome assembly GCF_030332265.1 of Citrobacter sp. Cu231. Taxonomy (NCBI): domain Bacteria; kingdom Pseudomonadati; phylum Pseudomonadota; class Gammaproteobacteria; order Enterobacterales; family Enterobacteriaceae; genus Citrobacter; species Citrobacter sp. Cu231. The sequence goes on from NZ_JAOWIE010000032.1 coordinate 309,499, forward strand.
AGCGGTGTGGCAGTTCGCCGACTCTCTGCCGGTAATTGCACCAGCTACCATTTACTGGATAAAGGTATTTGGCCTAAGGGGTTAAACCACCTGCGTATTGGGGGGCTACATGAGTTCGGCATTGAATATGTCGAGATGAAGTATCTGAATGAATTTCATCACTCTACAAAACCGGTGGAAAAAGCCTGTTCCGACATGTATGTCCTTGAGGCAGAGATTATTGAGCTGAACAGCAAGCCAACAATACCCGTTGGAGAACTTGGCGTAGACGCCTTCCTGCAAACAAAAACCTTTGTCGATCATGGCACGCGTTTGCGGGCGTTGTTGGCATTTGGTCGACAGGATGTCCCTTCCGATAACTGTGTGCCTTGCGATGACAATATCACCATTCTGGGACAAACCAGCGATCATACGCTGGTGGATATTGAAGCATGCGAGCAGCCGCTGAAAGTCGGGGATATCATCCGCTTTGAACTCGACTACACAGGGCTTCTGATGGCCTGTCAGACGAAGGGCGTTGCCACGCGGTTTATTCGTTAAGCCACTGCCGCCACAGTAGTGCATATGTGGCGGCGTCTCTGACCCTTTCTGAGACAGGGAGTGACCATGAGTACCCTGCAAGCGCTACCCCCCGTCGAACCTGAAAATGGATTACGACGAAACCTCAAAAAGCGTCATTTGCTGATGATGTCGCTCGGCGGGACAATCGGTACAGGTTTGTTTATCGGCATAGCCGAACCGCTGAATAGCGTTGGACCAGCTGGAACATTGTTGGCTTATCTGTTCGCTGGTGCGATTATGCTGGCAACTATGATGTGCCTTGGCGAACTGTCCTGCGCATTTCCCCACTCAGGCTCATTTCAGCATTATGCGTTGATGTTCATGCCCAATCCTATCTGGAGCTATACCATTGGCTGGTTATATTGGCTGAGTTGGGTGTTTTCCCTGGCGGCGGATCTGACTGCTGCGGGCTTCATTGCCCATCAATTTTTCCCCGTTATCCCTATCCACTTCTTCTGTCTTATCATTCTTGTCGTGTTAACGCTGATCAATCTCTGTTCGGCGAAAAGTTTCGGCGAATGTGAATACTGGTTATCTGCGATTAAAGTTTTCGCGATAGTGCTTTTTATCGCGGCGGGTGGGGTAATGATCTTCTCGCTGTCAGGAGACACGAACTGGCATCCAACGTTAAAAAGTGGAGGATTGTGGTTTCCCCACGGATGGGAGCAAATTCTGGTCTGCATGACAATCGTCATCTATTCGTTCCAGGGCGTTGAGCTGGTTGGAAACGCGGCAGGCGAAACGGAGTCGCCGCATAGTGTCTTACCCAAGGTGATTCTTGGAATCGGTCTGCGTATTATTCTGTTTTACGGTCTGGCGATTGCTGTTCTGGCGTTGGTTTATCCGCAGGGAAAGATACCCGATGGAACCAGCCCCTTCGTGTGGGTATTCTCACATGTCGGTATGCCTGGCGCAGATGTCCTGATGACGCTAGTCATATTCTCTGCTGCTGTGTCAGCGGCGAATTCCGCAATCTATGCCAGTTCACGCATGTTATGGTCAATGTCGGGCGACCGTTTCGCCCCCCGTTTTTTCGCCAGGACTAACGCCAGCGGTGTGCCTGTTTACGCTATTCTGATAACAGTAATGCTGGCTCTGGTATCGATGCTGACTCGCTATATTCCTGCACAGAAATTCTATATTTTGTTGATTGCCAGTACCGGGCAGGTGGGTTGTCTGGCGTGGATTACTATTGGCTGGTGTCAGTATCAGTTTCGCAAGGCTGTGAATGACGGGAAGTATTCCCCTGATTTACTGCGCTATCGTTCACCGTTTTTTCCCTGGATGGCCAGGTTTGTTATTGTTACAAATGTTGCCATTATGGTGGGAACCTGGTTCAGTGAAAAAGGGGGCGTGATCATGCTGGTAGAACTGGCTTTTATGGTTTGTATTCTGGTTTCATGGTATGCGCTAAAACCTGCTTTGCGGACTGAAGAGGAGAGTGATTCCAGGTTGTCTGCGGTAAAGAAATACGGCACAGTTAGCCCATCAAGTGATGGAAAAGTAAAATGAAACGACTCATTGTAGGGATTAGTGGCGCAAGCGGGGCAATTTACGGCGTGCGCTTGCTGCAGGTTTTGCGTGACGTTACCGATGTGGAAACCCATTTGGTTATGAGCGCCGCTGCCCGGCAGACGCTGGCGCTGGAAACGGACCTCTCCGTGCGCGACGTGCAGGCGCTGGCGAATGTGACTCATGATTCGCGAGATATTGCCGCCAGCATCTCCTCCGGCTCTTTTCAGACCGCTGGAATGGTTATCCTGCCGTGTTCAATTAAAACGCTTTCCGGCATCGTCCACAGCTACACCGATGGGTTGCTTACCCGTGCGGCAGATGTGGTGTTGAAAGAACGTCGTCCGCTGGTACTGTGCGTGCGTGAAACGCCTCTACATTTGGGGCATCTGCGGCTGATGACCCAGGCGGCAGAAATTGGCGCGGTGATTATGCCGCCTGTCCCGGCATTCTATCATCGCCCGCAAACGCTCGATGATGTGATTAATCAAACGGTTAATCGCGTACTTGACCAGTTTGATATCTCCCTTGCGCAGGATCTGTTCACCCGCTGGCAAGGGGCGTAATCCGTTCTATTCGCGTGCAAAGAAACATCCATTGCCCTGTTTCAGGGCAATTTTGTAACCGCGATCATATCCTCAACATTTAATTCGCTAAAACCCAACGAAACGCTGCGGTTCAACCGTCAGACCTGCTATCTTCAAAATCAGGACATTATTGCAACGTTTTATTAACATATTTAACGTCGAATATCCTCATCGACGCCAAAATGGCATAAGACCTGCATGAAAAAGTCTGCAAACACACAACACAACGTAAAACATAATAAAATTACGCCACCTGAGGGTTATGTATGAAGAAGACGGTTCTTGCTTTGTCTTTGCTGGTGGGACTCTGTGCCACCGCGGCCAGCCACGCAGCACTTCCGCAGACGGTTCGTATTGGTACAGATACGACGTACGCACCTTTTTCCTCTAAGGATGCTAAAGGCGACTTTGTCGGCTTTGATATCGATCTGGGAAATGAGATGTGTAAGCGCATGCAGATCAAATGTACCTGGGTTGCCAGCGACTTTGATGCGCTAATTCCGTCGCTGAAAGCGAAAAAAATTGATGCCATTATCTCCTCGCTTTCTATCACCGAGAAACGTCAGCAAGAGATTGCGTTCTCCGACAAGCTTTACGCAGCAGACTCACGTCTGATCGCCGCGAAAGGTTCTCCGATTAAACCGACTCTGGATTCCCTTAAGGGTAAACACGTTGGTGTGCTACAAGGCTCTACTCAGGAAGCCTATGCCAATGACAACTGGCGTAGCAAAGGCGTGGATGTGGTGGCCTATGCGAACCAGGACCTCATCTATTCTGACCTGACGGCGGGGCGTCTTGACGCAGCGCTGCAGGATGAAGTCGCGGCCAGCGAAGGCTTCCTGAAGCAGCCTGCCGGTAAGGGCTACGACTTTGCAGGTCCTTCGGTGAAAGATAAAAAATACTTTGGCGACGGAACCGGGATTGGTTTGCGCAAAGATGACACCGAGCTGAAAGCTGCTTTTGATAAAGCGCTGGGTGAACTGCGCAAAGACGGCACTTACGACAAAATGGCGAGTAAGTATTTTAACTTTAATGTCTACGGCGATTAATACGTCGCAGCGGGGAATTGACTGCACCATTGCGGGTAACTATTGCGGTGCATAATACATTCAGTGCACTGTTTTGGTGCTGTTGTCGCTGACATAATAAGCATGAGTGCATACTTAAGCGCTTTTCATGCAAATAAATACCGCCGACAGGGCAGAATGCTTTGCCTTGTCGGCCTGATTAATGGCACGATAACTGCACCTGGTCCTGTAAAGATCCCCTATAAAAGACAGTCTGTTGAGGATAGTTATGAAAAAACTGGTGTTGTCTCTTTCTCTGGTTCTGGCTTTCTCCAGTGCTACCGCAGCATTTGCCGCCATTCCGCAAAAAATTCGTATCGGTACGGATCCGACTTATGCGCCGTTCGAATCGAAAAATGCGCAGGGTGAATTAGTCGGTTTTGATATCGATCTGGCAAAAGAGCTTTGCAAACGTATCAATACACAATGTACCTTCGTGGAAAACCCGCTGGACGCGCTGATCCCTTCGCTAAAAGCGAAGAAAATCGATGCGATCATGTCCTCGCTTTCCATTACTGAAAAACGTCAGCAGGAAATCGCCTTTACCGACAAGCTTTATGCAGCCGACTCGCGTCTGGTTGTCGCTAAAGATTCTGCTATTCAGCCGACCATTGAATCGTTGAAAGGTAAACGTGTTGGCGTGCTGCAGGGCACAACTCAGGAAACGTTCGGCAACGAACACTGGGCGCCAAAAGGCATTGAAATTGTCTCCTATCAGGGACAAGACAATATCTATTCTGACCTGACAGCAGGGCGTATTGACGCCGCATTCCAGGATGAAGTCGCGGCCAGCGAAGGCTTCCTGAAACAGCCGGTCGGTAAAGATTACAAATTCGGCGGCCCGTCTGTGAAAGACGAGAAGTTATTCGGCGTGGGTACCGGTATGGGGCTGCGCAAAGACGATAACGAGCTGCGCGAAGCACTGAACAAAGCCTTTGCTGAAATGCGCGCTGACGGGACTTACGAGAAACTGGCAAAAAAATACTTCGATTTTGATGTTTACGGCGGTTAATCACCGCAGGTGCTGATAAAGCCCGTAGATTTTTGACGCGTTGAATTTACGCCTGATGGCGCTGCGATTATCCGGCCTACGGTAATTTTGTAGGCCGGATAAGGCAAAGCCGCCATCCGGCATTTAACGGTTAGTCTGAAATCAAAAGAGGCTTATTACTCCACCACACACGACAGGACAGGCAGCATGTTGTATGGCTTTTCAGGTGTTATTTTACAGGGCGCAATTGTTACGCTTGAGCTGGCACTCAGCTCGGTGGTACTGGCGGTTCTGATAGGTCTTGTCGGCGCGGGAGCTAAGCTGTCGCAAAGCCGGGCAATGGGGCTTATTTTCGAAGGGTACACAACGCTTATCCGCGGAGTGCCCGATCTTGTCTTAATGCTGCTCATCTTCTACGGGTTACAAATTGCGCTGAATACCATAACCGATGCAATCGGTATCGGCCAGATTGATATCGATCCAATGGTCGCGGGTATTATTACGCTCGGGTTTATCTACGGCGCCTATTTTACCGAAACATTTCGTGGCGCATTTATGGCCGTGCCAAAAGGCCATATCGAAGCCGCGACGGCATTCGGTTTTACCAGCTCACAAATCTTTCGCCGCATTATGTTCCCGGCGATGATGCGTTATGCCTTACCGGGGATTGGCAACAACTGGCAGGTCATTCTTAAGGCCACGGCTCTGGTGTCGTTGCTCGGACTTGAGGACGTAGTGAAAGCCACTCAGCTTGCCGGGAAAAGTACCTGGGAGCCGTTCTATTTTGCCGTGGTGTGCGGGGTCATCTATCTGGTGTTTACCACGGTATCTAATGGTGTGCTGCTGTACCTTGAGCGCCGCTATTCCGTGGGTGTGAAGAGGGCTGACCTGTGATTGAGATTATTCAGGAATACTGGAAGTCCCTGCTGTGGACTGATGGATATCGTTACACTGGCGTTGCTATCACTCTCTGGCTTCTGATTTCGTCGGTGGTGATGGGCGGGATTCTGGCGCTGTTTTTGGCGATTGGTCGCGTTTCCAGTAATAAATTTATCCAGTTTCCCATCTGGCTGTTCACCTATATTTTTCGTGGCACGCCGCTGTACGTTCAACTGCTGGTGTTTTATTCCGGGATGTATACGCTGGAGATCGTCAAAGGAACGGACTTCCTTAACGCGTTTTTCCGCAGTGGGCTGAATTGTACCGTGCTGGCATTGACGCTGAATACCTGTGCCTACACCACAGAGATTTTCGCCGGGGCTATTCGTTCTGTACCCCATGGTGAGATTGAAGCCGCGCGGGCTTACGGTTTCTCGTCGTTTAAACTGTATCGCTGCATTATTTTACCTTCCGCACTGCGTATTGCGCTGCCGGCATACAGCAATGAAGTGATTCTAATGCTGCACTCCACGGCGCTGGCATTTACCGCCACGGTGCCTGATTTGTTGAAGATCGCCCGTGATATCAACTCGGCAACGTATCAGCCGTTTACCGCCTTCGGTATTGCTGCTGTACTGTATTTGATTATTTCGTATGTCCTGATCAGTCTGTTCCGTAAAGCGGAAAAACGCTGGTTGCAGCATGTATCCTCTAAATGATTCGAGTAACACGATGTCTGAAAATAAATTAAACGTTATCGATTTACATAAGCACTACGGCGAACATGAAGTGCTGAAAGGGGTATCGCTGCAGGCCAATGCGGGTGATGTTATCAGTATTATTGGTTCGTCAGGTTCCGGTAAAAGTACCTTCCTGCGCTGCATTAACTTTCTTGAGAAGCCAAGTGCCGGGACGATTGTGGTCAGTGGTCAGAACATTGGGTTGGTGCGTGACAAAGATGGCCAGCTCAAGGTTGCGGACAAAAATCAGCTGCGCCTGCTGCGTACGCGACTGACGATGGTTTTTCAGCACTTCAATCTGTGGAGCCACATGACGGTGCTGGAAAACGTGATGGAAGCGCCGATCCAGGTGTTGGGGCTGAGCAAACAAGAAGCCCGCGAACGAGCAGTGAAGTATCTGGCTAAAGTGGGCATTGATGAGCGCGCGCAGGGCAAATATCCGGTGCACCTGTCTGGCGGACAGCAGCAGCGCGTCTCCATTGCACGGGCGTTGGCGATGGAACCGGAAGTGTTGCTATTTGATGAACCTACGTCGGCGCTTGACCCAGAGCTTGTAGGTGAAGTGCTGCGCATTATGCAACAGCTGGCCGAAGAGGGTAAAACCATGGTGGTCGTGACCCACGAAATGGGATTCGCTCGGCATGTCTCCACGCACGTGATTTTCCTGCATCAGGGGAAAATTGAGGAGGAGGGCGACCCAGAGCAGGTATTCGGTAATCCGCAAAGCCCGCGTTTGCAGCAGTTTCTCAAGGGCTCGCTGAAATAAGTGAGCTGCCCGGAGGCGTTACGCTTTCCGGGCACTACAGCTTAAACGCATCGCGCTCCAGGCGATAAACCCAGTCGTCGTAGGCGATGCCATCAATCTCATACGCCTTTTCCAGTACCTGCGTACGCACAAAGCCCGTTTTTTCCAGTATACGAACAGAACCCTTATTTTCCGCGAGTGCGTAAGCGTTTATCGCCGTGACGGCCGTGTGCTCGAAAGCGTACTGGCACACCGCCGTCACGGCTTCGCTGGCAATCCCTTTTCCCTGAGCTTCGGGCAAGATGGCGTAGCCGAGGTCGGCCTCGTGTGGGTATAAATGACTGATCTGCAGGCCAATATCGCCAAGAGGCGTTGAGTTGTTATGTTCGCGGATGACGAAAGTATGCTGTGCAGCCAGACGTCTGGCGAATAACAGACGTGTGTCTTTCGCCGGGGCAATGTCGCCCATATAACGCATGACTTCTGGGCATTCACGTAATCTCTGGAAAAATGACCAGTCAGAAAATTTAAATAAGGAGAGGGTAAGTCGGGGAGTCGATATTATCGCCATAACGTCGCCATTGCGGAATTCTGGTCTATAACCTTACCACCACAACGGCGACCATGAATAGGGCTTCGGGATTATCGGATCACATCCGCCAGCGCTTCTTCTAAATCGTACCAGCGAAATGCAAAACCGGAGGCTTCCAGGCGTTTGGGTAATGCTCGCTGCCCGCCGAGGACCAGCACTGAAGACTCGCCCATCAGCAGCCGCATTACGCTGGCGGGAACGCGTAGAATGGCAGGGCGATTCAGGGCATGTCCCAGCGCGTGGGCAAACTGCTCATTGTGGACCGGGTAGGGTGAAACCATATTGAAGGGGCCGCGCAGGTCGTTATCCAGCAGCCAGATAATGCCATTGACCATATCATCAATATGGATCCAGGCCATATACTGGCGTCCGTTACCTATAGGGCCGCCTAAGCCAAGACGAAATGGCGGGACCATTTTCCCCAGAATGCCGCCAGCAGAGGCCAACACCACGCCGGTACGCAGCATACACACGCGGGTTTTGTCGCTTTGTGCTGTGCTGGCAATTTGTTCCCAGCGGGCGCATAGCTTATGGGTAAATTCGTTGTGCGGCGGCTCTTCTTCCGTGACCACAACCTCGCCCAAATCGCCGTAGTAACCGGTGGCGGAACCGGAGATGAGCACCTCGGGCGGCGTCTCGCTGGCATTAATTAAATCGACCAGTTTCTGCGTAATCCCCCAGCGACTCTGGCACAGACGCTCCTTTTGTTGCGCACTCCAGCGCTTGTCGGCAATCGGCTCTCCGGCAAGGTTAATGACGGCATCAATATCATTGAGATTTTGCCGCTCTTCTAACCCTTTGGACAGCCTAACCCGGGAGTCGAAAATCTGACGCGCCTTATCAGGAGAACGGGTTACTACGGTTATCTGATGCCCCAACTCCAGCAGGCGGGGGATCAGATGACGCCCAATCAGGCCAGTACCGCCGGTAATCAGAATCTGCATGTCGCCTCCCGGGTTATGTTTTAGCGCTGCCAGCTCAGCGTCATGGAAACTGAGTCGGCGTAACGCAATGCATGAAGTTTATCGATCTCCACTTCAGCATAAGTGACCCAGTGATGTTCGCGTGCGATATCGAGCACATCTTGAGTTAATTTTTCTAACAATGAGAAGCGGTTACCCTCCACGTGGGCAATGATGCTCTTGGTGATAGTGCGATAATTCAGCGCGTCGTTGATATCTTCGCTGGTACGGGCGTTGTCTGCCGGATAGTGAATGGCAACGTTGATGACAATATCCTGGCGATTCAGGATCTCCTCTTCTTTGATGCCGATAAAGGTGCGCAGACGAAGGTTTTTTATACGAATAATAGCGTCAGGTTGTGACATTGCAGGTTTCCTCCATGTATGAACCTTTGCATGATACACGAGAACCGAATTGCGTCATTGCTTCTCGATTTGTGCGTGCTGCATGGCGCGCTCAGTCGCAGGACGCGTACGAATGCGTTCATGCCAGTTATTGACCGCCGGGTAGTTGTCGAGGTCGATGCGCTGACGCTGATGGGCGTGGATCCACGGCCAGCAGGCAATGTCGGCAATACTGTAGTGATCGCCTCCTAGCCAGGGGGACGTTTCCAGTCGTTTATTCATCACGTTGTACAGGCGCTGAGTTTCAATCTGAAATCTTTCAATGGCGTAGGGAATGGTTTGTGGGGCGTAATGGCTAAAATGATGATTTTGACCCAACATAGGTCCCAGGCCGCTGACCTGCCAGAACAGCCACTGCAGCGTAGTGTGACGTTCACGTAATTCACCACTCAGCAGCTTACCGCTCTTCTCCGCCAGATAGAGTAAAATTTCTCCGGACTCAAACAAGCTGATGGGCTTTCCGCCGTCCATCGGGGCACTGTCGATAATGGCCGGGATTTTATTGTTCGGCGAGATCTGCAAGAAATCAGGGCGAAACTGATTGCCTTTGCTGATATCGACATGAATCAAACGGTATTGCAGTTGTGCCTCTTCAAGAAACAGCGTGATTTTGTGACCGTTTGGCGATGGGGTGTAATAGAGATCGATCATTTTCAGCGTCCGTTTTGTCATGAACCGGGTCATAACAAGTATAGAGCTTGTTGGCGTACGTGAGTTTTCATCAAGTGACAGCGAGAGAAAGACTCTATATTTTGAAAGCAAGCCAATACACTTCAGAGGACATTATGAGCAAATCTGCAATTACGCTGTGGTCAGATGCCAATTTTTTCTCCCCTTACGTGCTGTCTGTTTATGTCGCTCTGCAAGAGAAAGGACTGCCTTTTACGCTGAAAACGGTTGATCTCAACAACGGCGAACACTTGCAACCTTCATGGCAAGGGTATGCGTTGACGCGCCGCGTACCGGTTCTTGAAATCGACGGTTTCGAGCTGAGTGAATCATCAGCGATTACTGAATTTCTGGAAGATAGCTTTGCGCCGCCGCAGTGGGAGCGTATTTACCCGCATGATGTACAAAAACGCGCGCGGGCTCGCCAGGTTCAGGCGTGGATCCGCAGCGATCTGATGCCTATCCGTGAAGAACGCTCTACGGATGTGGTTTTTGCTGGCGTGAAGAAAGCGCCGTTGAGTGACGCGGGAAAAGCCTGCGCGGAGAAATTGTTCGCTACGGCGAGCAGTTTGCTAAGCCATGGCAAACAGAATTTATTTGGTGAATGGTGTATCGCCGACTGCGATTTAGCGCTAATGCTTAATCGTCTGGTCCTTAACGGTGATGAGGTTCCAGAAGCGCTTGCAGAATACGCCGCCTTCCAGTGGCAGCGCGCTTCAATCCAGCGTTTTATCGCGCTTTCAGCGAAGCGTTCCTGCTGAAAAACGGGTCGTAATCCAGTATCATTACAAGGTACTTTTCAACGAGGGGTGAGTGATGAAACTGATGTTCGCATCGGACATTCATGGTTCGTTGCCAGCCACGGAACGCGTACTCGAACGGTTTGCCGCGAGCGGTGCGCAATGGCTGGTGATATTGGGTGATGTTTTAAACCACGGGCCGCGCAATGCACTACCGCAAGGCTATGCGCCCGCGCAGGTTGCCGAGCGGTTGAACGAGCTGGCAGCGCAGATTATCGCGGTACGTGGCAATTGCGACAGCGAAGTGGATCAGATGCTCCTGCATTTTCCGATGACCGCGCCGTGGCAGCAAATTCTGACAGAAAACCAGCGATTATTTTTGACACACGGACATCTTTTTGGTCCGCAAAATATGCCTGCGCTAAACGTGGGAGATGTGCTGGTTTATGGACATACTCATCTGCCCGTCGCTGAGCGACAAGGAGACATTTATCACTTCAATCCTGGCTCGGTAAGCATCCCGAAAGGGGACTTTGCGGCAAGTTACGGGATTCTGGATGATAATGTTCTCAGCGTAATGGCACTCAATGATCAAAGTATTATTGCACAGGTCGAGATTAATCCGTAATTTACCCCACAAACATAAACGCGCCGTAAGAGCGCAAGAAAAAAGAAGGTTTCCTGATGGTGGAACAGCGTCGTTTGGCAAGTACGGAATGGGTGGATATTGTGAATGAAGACAACGAAGTCATCGCACAATCCAGCCGGGAACAAATGCGGGCGCAGCGCTTACGTCATCGTGCGACATATATCGTCGTGCACGATGGTATGGGCAAAATTCTGGTTCAGCGTCGTACTGAGACAAAAGATTTTTTGCCCGGTATGCTGGATGCTACCGCTGGCGGCGTTGTGCAGGCTGACGAACAGTTACTGGACTCAGCGCGCCGTGAAGCGGAAGAGGAACTGGGGATTGCGGGCGTACCGTTTGCCGGGCATGGGCAGTTTTATTTTGAAGACCAGAACTGTCGCGTATGGGGCGGGCTGTTTAGCTGTGTTTCCCATGGACCGTTTGCGCTTCAGGAAGAAGAGGTCAGTGAAGTTTGCTGGCTGACGCCGGAAGAAATCACCGCGCGCTGCGATGAATTTACGCCGGACTCACTGAAAGCCTTGGCGCTGTGGATGACCCGCAACGCCAAGAATGAAGGGGCGAAAGCCGAAAATCAGGAAGAAGCTGAATAGAATCGGCTCATCCGGCCTACAGCGTCTAGAAATCGTGTAGGCCGGGCAATCTTTTTTAATGGTAACCCATTATCTGCGCGCCTATCACCACCACGCTGGACATAATAAACAGCAGTCCTAACAGCGTGGCGCCTACTTTCAGCCAGTTACGAAAATCCACCCGACAAACGCCTAACGTTGCCATCAGTGATGCCGACGTAGGATAGATAATATGACTGAATCCGTCACCAAACTGGAATGCCAGAACGGTGACCTGACGGTTTACGCCAACCAGATCACCCAATGGTGCCAGCAGCGGCATGGTCAACGCAGCCTGCCCGGAGCCGGAAGTGACGAAGAAATTAAACACTGCCTGGAACAGCAGCATAAACCACGCCGCAATGGCGTTATCCAGACCGCTAATACCGTTGGCGATGCTGTGCAGCAGGGTATTCAGCACGCTGGCATCGCCCGCTTCACCATTGCCTACCAACAGTAATATCCCTTTGGCAAAACCGACCAGCAGGGCAGGAGCAATCATCATGCGCGCACCCTCAGTAAATGAGGATGCCATTATGTTGACCGTCATGCCGTTCAGCCGAAAGACGACGCCAATAATGCCAATCACCAGACCCATGGTGAAGAACTGGCTGGCAATCTCAGGAATAAACCATGCGTGGACGATAACACCCCAAATGACCCACACGATCACGCCCGTCAGCACCATCAGCACCAGCCAGTCGCCGAGCGTGAAGCGGCGCTCAATGACCTCATCCTGCTGTTCGCGGAAGAAACGGTCTGATTCATGAACGCGCGACAGCAGCGGATTCTTTTTGATGCGCGCCGCGTAGGCCAGCGTGAAGGTCAGACCAATCATCGTGGCAATGACCCATACCACGATACGCAAACCTGAGCCAGAAAGCACCGGGACGCCCGCAATGCCCTGCGCGACCACCACGCAGAACGGGTTCATCCAGGAACTGGCAAAACCGATTTGGGTGGCAATATAGGTTACCAGCACGGTGGTGATACTGTCGTAACCCAAGCGTACCATCAGCGGCGCGATAATTATCGCAAAGGCGACGGCCTCTTCTCCCATACCAAACACTGCGCCACCTAAAGAGAAGAGAATAAACAGCACCGGGATAAACAAGACCTCGTTCCCTCGGGTATGGCGGATGAGCGCCAGGATGCCGTTATCGATAGTTCCGGTGCGCATCACGATGCCAAACGCGCCACCGATAACCAGCATAAACATGATGATGCCAACAGCGGTGCCGAATTTAGAACCGGAGGTTAACCCTTCAAACGGGAAGTTCATCAGGCCAGGACTTTCATCACCGGTAGTAAAGAATTTAACCGGGTGATACTGCTCTTCACCGGCTTCATTGGTCAGAATGCGGAATGAATGGGGATCAACGACCTTGCGAGTCTTGGTTTGCCCATCAACCTGATACTGCACTTCCTGGCTGTCGAACATCCCGACGGGAACTACCCATGTCGCCAGACTGGTCAAAATGGCGACGAAAAAAATAATCACCAGCGTGTCGGGCATCGCCCACTTTTTAGCTGGCCGTGTTTCTGTTACTGCTGACATGAAAGACTATCCCTGTTGCAATGCAAAAGAGGGTAAGTATGCAAACAGAAGAATAGTTATTCATTGATGCAGCGCATCCTGGTAAATCATTCAGACCAGGCCAACGGGAAATCAGATATAAAAAAACCGGAAATATCAGCTATTTCCGGTTTGATAAGCAGGATGTGTACCGGATAAGGCATCCGGCACGCATGGCAGATTACTGCTGCTGGGAAGACTGGATCGCGGTCAGAGCGATGGTGTAGACGATATCGTCTACCAGCGCGCCACGAGACAGGTCGTTCACCGGTTTACGCATACCCTGCAGCATCGGCCCGATGGAGATCAGGTCGGCAGAACGCTGTACCGCTTTGTAGGTAGTGTTACCGGTGTTCAGATCCGGGAAGATGAACACGGTAGCGCGACCAGCAACCGGAGAGTCCGGCGCTTTGGATTTTGCTACGTCAGCCATAACTGCGGCATCGTACTGCAGCGGACCGTCGATCATCAGGTCAGGACGTTTTTCCTGCGCCAGACGAGTCGCTTCACGAACTTTCTCTACGTCGCTACCTGCACCAGAGGTACCGGTGGAGTAGGAGAGCATCGCAACGCGCGGTTCGATACCGAAGGCAATCGCGGATTCAGCGGACTGAATAGCGATTTCTGCCAGCTGTTCTGCGGTTGGATCCGGGTTGATCGCGCAGTCGCCGTAGACGTAAACCTGATCCGGCAGCAACATGAAGAATACGGAAGATACCAGTGAGCTACCCGGTGCAGTTTTGATCAGCTGCAGCGGCGGACGAATGGTATTCGCGGTGGTGTGAACGGCACCAGAAACCAGGCCGTCAACGTCGTCTTGTTCCAGCATCAGGGTACCGAGAACTACGTTGTCTTCCAGCTGTTCGCGGGCAACGGTTTCGGTCATGCCTTTGTTTTTACGCAATTCGACCAGGCGAGCAACGTAGCTTTCGCGAACTACATCCGGATCAACGATTTCTACGCCAGCGCCCAGTTCAATGCCCTGAGAGGCCGCAACGCGGGTGATCTCATCGGGGTTACTCAACAGTACGCAGGTTGCGATACCACGTTCAGCACAGATAGCCGCCGCTTTAACGGTACGCGGTTCGTCGCCTTCTGGCAGAACGACGCGTTTGCCCGCTTTACGCGCCAGCTCGGTCAACTGATAACGGAACGCTGGTGGTGACAGACGACGGCTGCGCTCAGACGTTGCGGTCAGAGATTCAATCCAGTCAGCGTTGATGTAGTTAGCAACGTATTCCTGAACTTTTTCGATGCGCTCGTGATCGTCAACCGGAACTTCCAGGTTGAAGCTCTGCAGGCTCAGAGAGGTCTGCCAGGTGTTGGTGTTTACCATGAATACCGGCAGGCCGGTTTCGAATGCACGTTCGCACAGTTTAGTAATACGCGCGTCCATTTCGTAGCCGCCGGTCAGCAGCAGAGCACCAATTTCTACGCCGTTCATCGCTGCCAGGCATGCAGCAACCAGCACGTCCGGACGGTCAGCGGAAGTCACCAGCAGAGAACCTGCGCGGAAGTGCTCGAGCATGTGCGGAATGCTGCGTGCGCAGAAGGTCACAGACTTCACGCGACGGGTGTTGATATCGCCTTCGTTCACAATGGTGGCGTTCAGGTGACGCGCCATATCGATTGCACGAGTGGCGATCAGATCAAAGCTCCATGGCACCGCGCCCAGAACTGGCAGCGGGCTGGATTCCTGCAGTTTAGCCGGATCAACTTTGATCACTTTCGCTTTGGAAGAGTCGTCGAAAATCTCAGACAGATCCGGGCGAGTACGGCCCTGTTCATCAACCGGTGCGTTCAGTTTGTTCACGATTACGCCGGTGATGTTGGTGTTTTTCGCGCCGCCGAAGCTGCTGCGAGTCAGTTCAATACGCTCGTTCAGCTGTTCCGGAGTATCGGTACCCTGAGACATAACGAAGACGATTTCTGCATTCAGCGTTTTCGCGATTTCGTAGTTCAGAGACTGCGCGAACTGATGTTTACGGGTTGGGACCAGGCCTTCAACCAGGACAACTTCAGCGTCTTTAGTGTTCGCGTGGTAGTTCGCGATGATCTCTTCCATCAGCACATCTTTCTGATTGCTGGAGAGCAGAGATTCAACGTGGCTCATCTTCAGCGGCTCAGCGGCTGGCAGAGAAGAATTAGCACGGACGATGCTGGTAGTCTGGTCTGGCGCATCGCCACCGGCACGCGGTTGAGCGATCGGCTTGAAGACGCTCAGACGAACGCCTTTGCGTTCCATTGCGCGGATCACGCCAAGACTGACGCTGGTCAGACCGACGCTGGTTCCGGTTGGGATCAGCATAATAATACGGGACACGGTTTATCCTCTTTCGTTACCGCCCGTTTCAGGCGGGTTACAAAACAGCACCGCCAGCTAGGCTGGCGGTGTGAAATCAGGCGGTCAGACGGCTCGCGTCTTGCGCGATAACCAGTTCTTCGTTGGTTGGGATAACCACCGCAGGACGGGTACCTTCTTTGTTGATGAACCCAGATTTGCCGAAACGTGCGGCCAGGTTACGTTCATGGTCAACTTCAAAGCCCAGAACGCCCAGTTTGCCCAGAGACAGTTCACGAACCATCGCGGCGTTTTCACCGATACCACCAGTGAAGACAACAGCGTCCAGACGACCATCCATCAGCGCAGTGTAAGAACCGATGTATTTCGCCAGACGGTGGCAGTAAACGTCCATTGCACGTTTAGCGTCTTCTTTAGTCGCGTAGTTATCTTCAACATAACGGCAGTCGCTGGTGACTTCGGTCAGACCCAGCAGGCCGGACTCTTTGGTCAGCATTTTGTTGATCTGGTCAACGCTCATGCCCAGTGTGTCGTGCAGGTGGAAGATGATCGCCGGGTCAATGTCACCGGAACGCGTACCCATCACCAGACCTTCCAGCGGGGTCAGACCCATGGAGGTATCAACACATTTACCGTTACGGATAGCAGATACAGAACCGCCGTTGCCCAGGTGGCAAGTGATGATGTTCAGCTCATCAACTGGTTTGTTCAGCACTTTTGCCGCTTCCTGAGTGACGAAGAAGTGGCTGGTACCGTGCGCGCCGTAACGACGAACGCCGTGTTCTTTGTACAGGCTGTACGGCAGGGCGTAGAGGTAAGATTCTTCCGGCATAGTCTGGTGGAACGCGGTGTCGAATACGGCCACGTTTTTGTCTTTCAGATTCGGGAAGGATTTCAGCGCTTCAGCAATACCGATCAGGTGTGCAGGGTTATGCAGCGGTGCAAAAGAGGCTGCATCTTTGATACCCTGAATAACGGAATCGTCGATAACCACAGAGCCGGTGTATTTTTCGCCGCCGTGAACAACACGGTGACCAATTGCAGTCAGCTGAGCGGACAGTTCTGGTTTTTGTGCCAGAATAGTATTAACGATAAAATTCAGCGCTTCACTGTGAGCGGCGCCTGCACCTAAAGCCGCTTCTTGTTTACCGCCATCCATTTTCCATTTGATACGTGCTTCTGGGAGATGGAAACATTCGGCTAAACCAGAAAGGTATTCTTCACCGTTTACTGCATCGATGATGGCAAATTTCAGTGAGGAGCTACCGCAGTTCAGAACCAGTACTAACTTACTCGACATGGAAGTACCTATTTATGATACGTGGCTAAAAAAACGTCAGGGAGTCATAGAGCGTAGCGCATGATGACACCGACGTTTATGATTAACATCATGCGCCATAGTCTTTTTGGGCACGATGGAATAAATACCTTTGAGTCTATGTCATTTTGCGTATTTTTCAGCCAATGGCATACTATGTGTCAATTTGACGACTCAATGATTTTGGACTAATGGCCTTACAGGCCGGCACAGGATACCTGAATGTGGGTATCAAAGACAAAATGTTTTGAACGATGTCCATTGTAGTTGTTGTTTTGCACAAATTTTTTAATTTTTATATGTGAAGTTGAGGTAACCGCCATGTCGACACCGGATAATCGTTCCGTCAATTTTTTTAGCTTGTTTCGCCGGGGGCAGCACTACGCAAAGACGTGGCCAATGGAAAAGCGCCTCGCGCCCGTGTTTGTAGAGAACCGCGTGATCCGTATGACGCGTTACGCAATCCGTTTTATGCCGCCTATTGCCGTCTTCACCTTATGCTGGCAAATTGCGCTAGGGGGGCAGTTGGGACCGGCCGTTGCGACCGCGCTGTTTGCGCTTAGCCTGCCGATGCAGGGCATGTGGTGGCTGGGTAAACGTTCCGTGACGCCGCTGCCGCCTTCAATACTCAACTGGTTCTACGAAGTTCGGGGTAAATTGCAGGAAGCCGGGCAGGCGCTCTCTCCGGTCGAAGGAAAGCCTGATTATCAGGCGCTGGCTGACACGCTTAAGCGCGCCTTCAAACAACTGGATAAAACTTTCCTCGATGATTTGTAATTGACCCCTGATTACGCATATAAAAGAAGGCACAAGATGCCTTCTTTTTTTTCATCGCAGTAGTAGTGATACAGGAGTCCCAAATGGAAATGACCAACGCTCAACGTCTGATTTTGTCTAATCAGTACAAAATGATGACTATGCTCGATCCCACTAACGCCGAGCGTTATCGTCGTTTGCAGACGATTATTGAACGCGGTTACGGCTTGCAGATGCGCGAGCTGGATCGTGAGTTTGGTGAGCTGACGGAAGAAACCTGTCGTACGATTATCGATATTATGGAGATGTATCACGCATTACATGTGTCCTGGACTAATCTTAAGGATGCACAGGCCATTGATGAGCGCCGCGTGACCTTCCTCGGTTTTGACGCCGCAACGGAAGCCCGTTTTCTCGGATACGTTCGCTTTATGGTGAATGTGGAAGGTCGCTATACCCACTTTGATGCGGGGACGCATGGCTTCAACGCTCAGACCCCGATGTGGGAAAAATATCAGCGTATGTTGAACGTCTGGCACTCTTGCCCGCGCCAGTATCATTTGAGCGCGAATGAAATTAACCAAATCATTAATGCCTGAGGGGGCGAGCGTGCAGTGCAAAGGTTTTCTGTTTGATCTGGATGGAACGCTGGTCGATTCCTTACCCGCAGTAGAACGCGCGTGGTGCAATTGGGCCGATCGTTTTGGCCTCGATCATGCTGAAGTGCTCGGTTTTATTCATGGCAAGCAGGCCATTACCTCTCTGCGACACTTTATGGTGGGCAAATCTGAGGCAGAGATCGCTGCGGAGTTCACCCGCCTGGAGCAGATCGAAGCGACAGAAACCGCTGGGATCACCGCGCTGCCGGGGGCGGTTGAGTTGCTCAATCACCTCAATAAAGCGGGTATTCCATGGGCGATTGTGACCTCCGGTTCTATGCCAGTCGCACGAGCGCGCCATCGTGTCGCGGGGCTTCCTGCGCCTGAAGTGTTTGTCACCGCCGAACGGGTAAAAAGAGGGAAACCAGAGCCAGACGCTTATCTGTTAGGCGCACAGCTTCTGGGGCTTGCGCCGCAGGAGTGCGCGGTAGTGGAAGATGCGCCCGCCGGGGTGCTTTCAGGACTGACGGCTGGGTGTCATGTGATCGCGGTCAATGCGCCTGCGGACACGCCGCGTCTGGATGAGGTCGATTTTTCTCTGACCAGTCTGGAACATATTTCTGTGACCAAACAACCTAACGGAAATGTGGTCGTTGTAAGAAATACCTGATCATGATTTAGCCCCAGATTGTTGGGGCTTTTTTATGGCAGAATCGACTCATCCCTCTCATTTAACAAGGATATGTTGTGAACGGTGAATTGATATGGGTTCTCTCATTGCTGGCGATTGCCGTCGTTTTGTTTGCAACTGGCAGAGTGCGTATGGACGCGATCGCTTTGCTGGTCATTATTGCCTTTGTTCTGAGTGGAACATTGAGCATCACAGAAGCTTTTTCCGGATTCAGCGATCCTAACGTTATTTTGATAGCGGCTTTATTCATTATCGGCGACGGCCTGGTGCGTACCGGGGTGGCGACGGTAATGGGAGCCTGGCTGGTGAAAGTGGCCGGCAGCAGCGAAGTCAAAATGCTGGTGTTGTTGATGATTACCGTTGCCGGGCTTGGAGCATTTATGAGCTCCACCGGCGTAGTCGCCATCTTTATTCCGGTGGTGTTAAGCGTTTCCATGCGCATGGAAATTTCCCCTTCACGCCTGATGATGCCGCTGAGCTTTGCCGGATTAATAAGCGGCATGATGACGCTGGTGGCGACGCCGCCCAACCTGGTCGTAAACAGTGAACTGTTACGTGAAGGACTCAACGGTTTCAGTTTTTTTAGCGTTACCCCACTGGGGCTGGTTGTTCTGGTACTCGGCATAATTTATATGCTGCTGATGCGCTTTATGCTCAAGGGGGAAGATTCCGGGCCGTCGGGAGACGGCTGGAAGCGTCGGACGTTTCGCGATCTGATTAAAGAATATCGCCTGACCGGGCGCGCGCGTCGCCTGGCGATTCGCCCAGGTTCTCCGATGATCGGCCAGCGTCTGGACGACCTGAAGCTGCGTGAGCGCTACGGGGCAAACGTGATTGGCGTTGAACGCTGGCGGCGTTTTCGTCGTGTGATCGTTGACGTAAACGGGGTTTCTGAGTTTCGCGCCCGTGACGTATTGCTGATTGATATGTCTGCGGCCGATGTCGACTTGCGTGAATTTTGCAGTGAACAGTTTTTGGAGCCGATGGTGCTGCGCGGTGAATACTTCTCCGAGCAGGCGCTTGATGTGGGAATGGCAGAAATTTCGCTGATCCCTGAATCGGAATTGATTGGCAAAACGGTACGAGAAATTGCTTTTCGTACACGTTACGGCCTGAATGTCGTTGGGCTGAAACGTGATGGTGCTGCATTGGCCGGCGCGGTGGTGGATGAGCCGCTGCTAATGGGCGACATCATATTAGTGGTGGGCAACTGGAAACTCATTACTCTTCTGGGCCAAAAAGGGCGCGATTTTGTGGTGCTGAATATGCCCGCGGAAGTCAGTGAAGCTTCTCCGGCGCACAGCCAGGCGCCGCATGCGATTTTCTGCCTGGTGCTGATGGTCGCTCTGATGCTCACTGATGAAATTCCCAATACGGTTGCTGCGATCATTGCTTGTCTGCTGATGGGGAAATTTCGCTGTATCGATGCCGAAAGTGCCTACAAGGCGATTCACTGGCCAAGTATTATTTTGATCGTCGGGATGATGCCTTTCGCGCTGGCTTTACAAAAAACCGGCGGCGTCGATTTGGTAGTGAAAGGCCTGATGGATGTCGGCGGTGGATATGGCCCATACATGATGCTGGGCTGCCTGTTCGTGCTGTGTGCAACCATCGGGTTATTTATCTCCAATACCGCGACCGCGGTGTTGATGGCGCCGATTGCGTTAGCGGCGGCGAAGTCGATGGGGGTTTCACCATATCCTTTCGCGATGGCGATTGCGATGGCAGCTTCCGCAGCCTTTATGACGCCGGTGTCTTCACCGGTTAACACGCTCGTGCTGGGACCGGGCAACTACAGCTTTAGCGACTTCGTGAAGATCGGCGTACCGTTTACCATCATTGTAATGGCGGTGTGTGTGGTGATGATCCCGATGCTGTTTCCGTTTTAATGCTTCCCCGGCGACGTTGCCTGTGTAGGCCGGATAAGGCAACGTCGCCGCAAACTTACAATGGTGAATCCTGGCTGATTTCATCTAATGAAAGATGAAAACTCGGGACAAATACATCCATAAAGTAGTCCATCTCCTCACTGCGTCGCGACTCCAGCGTTTTTTCCAGCCGTGTTTTGGCCAGCAGAAATTCGTTGTTACCGGCGGAGAGTTCTTCCAGACACTTCAGGTATGCGCACAGGGCGTCAGCCTGCTTGACGATCGATTTTTCATCTTCGCTGTATGCGTGTTCGTCAATTAACGGGGCAAAAATATCGCGCAGCTCATCGGGAACCATATCGACCAGCTTTTGCTGGGCAATTTTCTCTATCGCTTTATATTCCTGAGCAATCTGCGAGTTGAAATATTTCACCGGGGTAGGGAGATCGCCGGTCAGCACCTCTGATGCATCGTGATACATCGCCAGCAGGGCAATACGCTCAGCATTAACCTGACCACCAAATTTGCGGTTTTTGATCGCGGCCAGCGCATGAGCAACCATGGCAACTTGCAGGCTGTGTTCAGACACGTTTTCGGTGCGCACATTGCGCATTAGCGGCCAGCGGTTAATGAGCTTCAGACGGGAGAGGTGGGCAAAAAAATGGCTCTGCTTCATAACGACCCTTACTCAGTGACTTCAGTAAAGGTATTTTGCGCAGAGAGTGCTACCGGATGCAAATCTCGGTAGCACTCTCTGTTATTACAGCTGGTGATATCCTGACAAGAAACGCTCAAATTTACTCAGCGACATCTCAATATCGTCAATACGCGGCAGTGTGACGATACGGAAATGATCCGGCCACGGCCAGTTGAACGCCGTCCCCTGAACCAGCAGTACTTTTTCCTGTAACAGGAAGTCCAGCACCATCTTCTGGTCGTCATGAATATTGAAGCGCTTAGCGTCGATTTTCGGGAACATATACAGCGCACCGCGCGGTTTCACACAGGAGACGCCGGGAATGTCATTGAGCAGTTCCCAGGCACGGTTGCGTTGTTCATACAGACGACCGCCAGGCATAATAAATTCGCTGATGCTCTGGTATCCTCCCAGCGCGGTCTGAATGGCATGTTGCGCAGGGACGTTGGCACACAGACGCATTGAAGCCAGCATTTCAAGGCCTTCGATATAGCCTTTGGCATGTTTCTTCGGTCCGTTAAGCACCATCCAGCCCTGACGGAACCCCGCAACGCGGTAGGTTTTTGACAGACCGTTGAAGGTGATGGTCAGCAGGTCCGGAGCCATAGCGGCGATGGAGTGATGTTCTGCGTCGTCGTAGAGAATTTTGTCGTAAATCTCATCTGCAAAGATGATGAGGTTGTTCTGGCGAGCAATCTCAACAATCTCCATCAGCAGCTCTTTAGAATAAACAGCACCGGTTGGGTTGTTTGGGTTGATTATGACGATCCCACGTGTACGCGGCGTAATTTTGGCGCGGATATCATCCAGATCCGGGAACCAATCTGACGATTCGTCACACAGATAGTGTACGGCATTACCGCCGGAGAGCGATACCGCCGCCGTCCACAGCGGATAATCAGGAGCAGGAACCAGCATTTCGTCCCCACTGTTCAACAGAGCCTGCATGGCCTGCACAATCAATTCAGAAACGCCGTTACCGATATAAATATCTTCCACGGTGACATCACGCATCCCACGAGCCTGGTAATGCTGCATGATCGCTTTGCGGGCAGAATAAAGGCCTTTTGAATCGCAATACCCTTGCGCAGTTGGCAAATTGCGGATCACATCCACCAGAATTTCATCTGGCGCTTCAAACCCGAATGGTGCGGGGTTGCCGATGTTCAGTTTCAGAACTTTATTACCTTCTTCTTCCAGACGCTTTGCTTCCTTCAGAACCGGGCCGCGAATGTCATAACAGACGTTTTCTAATTTGCTGGATTTTTCAATGGGGGACATGAACGTTGACCTTTTTAGCTGTGAATGCCACTCCCTGCCGTGGAAGTCAGCCAGCACAATGTACTCCCACACCGGTAAGTTTTGAAGGGTCTCCAGGAGAAGATTTTGAAAAGCATCGGGGGTGTAATTAACTTTTAACGACTAAATAATGAAGTTATTGTGGAGTGATAATCTGTATCTTGTTGTTGTTATGGTTTTATGTTTTGCTTTGGTGGTGATGGTGTGGTCGTTTGTCTGGTCAAAAAAAGTTGATGCTGTAAAACAATAGGTAGTCGATATCTAAACTGTCTGACGTAATTCGAAAATACTGAGGTTTTGTCTCAGAATTCTGTTATCGGTGTGATCCCGACGTGATGCGGTGTGAACTCATTGTTAAGCATAATTAATGAATTGAGAGGTTCTTAATTAATTATTATTTAATATTTAAACAGTATCAAATTGAATGGGATAATAATACGAAAACCGCTGTTCTGACATGGCACCAATTTGCCCGGAATTATTCGCGATAACACTTATAAATATAGTGGTTTTAGGTTAAGATAACTCCCATCAAATGGTGTGTAGTAAGATTTTTAAGATAATTCAAATGTTTGTTGGTTGTTTCTAACATACTGAAAAATTTGTTTTTAATGTGTAAATTATTGTTCGTTAACCATTTTTTATATTTACAAAATTTACATGTTTCCCATTAGCCTGAATCATCCGGCAGCTAAAAATACGATTCTTTCTCGTTGCTATATTCCGAATGAATATCACGGGTATTAAAATAGCTCAGAAAGAGCATTGTTTCGTTTGTTTAACCAAATACATCCTTATTTTCACTTGGTTACACTAAGCGAAACCGCAAGGGAGGCACATTACAAATGGAGTTGTTTGATTCTAAATGCACAGCATTAACCCGGTATGACCCGCGAGTAAGTGAAAAACTATGATAAATGCAAATCGTCCGATCATTAACCTCGACCTCGATCTGCTGAGAACCTTTGTTGCTGTTGCCGATCTGAATACCTTCGCGGCTGCGGCAGCTGCGGTATGTCGAACTCAGTCTGCGGTGAGTCAGCAAATGCAGCGTCTTGAACAGCTCGTGGGGAAAGAGTTGTTCGCGCGCCATGGACGCAACAAATTGCTGACTGAACATGGTATCCAGCTATTGGGTTACGCCAGAAAAATACTGCGTTTTAATGATGAGGCATGCTCATCATTAATGTTTAACAATCTTCAGGGAGTGTTAACTATCGGTGCTTCTGATGAATCCGCCGATACCATACTGCCTTTTCTGCTTAACCGTATAAGTTCGGTTTATCCGAAGCTTGCGCTTGATGTGAGAGTCAAACGTAACGCTTATATGGTGGATATGCTGAAGTCGCAGGAAGTGGACCTGGTGGTGACCACCAATCGTCCAGGAGATTTTGAGTGCCTGAATCTACGCACCTCCCCGACGCACTGGTACTGCGCAGCTGAATATATCCTGCAAAAAGGTGAGCCGGTACCGTTGGTTTTGCTTGACGATCCGAGCCCGTTTCGCGATATCGTGTTGGCAACATTGAATGCTGCGCAGATCCCGTGGCGTTTGGCTTATGTTGCTTCTACGTTGCCTGCAGTTCGTGCGGCGGTAAAAGCAGGGCTCGGTGTTACTGCGCGGCCTGTTGAAATGATGAGTCCGGATCTACGTGTACTGGGTGTAGCGGACGGATTACCGCCATTGCCTGACACTGAGTATCTGTTATGCAGCGACCCGAGCGTGCAAAATGAGTTAGCAGACGTTATTTTTAAATCGATGCAAACATATCAAAATCCTTGGCAATACAATCAGTTTACCCCTGAAGGGGGAGATGACTCGATGATTGTTGAAGGCGACTTTGAGTAATGCGTCACAAAAAAACAGTTTAAAATGTAAGTGTGAAAAAGAGCCACTGATGATGAAAAAACATCCAGTGGCTCTTTTTATATGCAAATATTGCCGATTTAGGTCATTTGCTATACTAAAACTTAACAAAATCAGCGAGTAAAAAAACAGCCTGATGGGAGGGTGAAAAATAAACAACCGCGTTACTAATTGTTTCTATGTTAAAAAACTAGAGAAATTGTTGCTGTTTTTTATGGTGAATTAACAAAAGCGTGTCACAGATCAAGAAAATACTCCCATTTAGGGGGAGGCATCTGTGTGAATTCCTGTCAAAATAGACGGGTATCATTTTTTTACTTCACTACGGACACGATTCAACAACATTAAAAATGACCGATGATACGATCTAAATGGGTCTAAAGAGCACTTTATGTTAATGAAGTTGGAGTAGTGTAAAATAATGTGAGGAAACTTTTGTTAAAGTTGACAAAAGGTTATAGAAAGGAGTAAAAAACCCTATCAATTAGCTGTCTAAAATGATTTTTCACAGTGATTGTAAGGTTTTTTTTATTCCTCCCCATGAATCGATGTGGCGTTCATCTGCCGAAAAGAGCAGAGAATTTGGCGCTACTTTTGATGAGTAAGCAATGAGTATGTCAACATCCACTGAAATCATCGCTCATCACTGGGCATTCGCTATCTTTCTTATTGTTGCCATTGGCCTGTGCTGCCTGATGCTCGTCGGCGGCTGGTTTTTAGGTGGTCGCGCGCGCGCGAGATCTAAAAACGTGCCGTTTGAATCAGGTATCGACTCGGTCGGCACCGCCCGCTTGCGCCTGTCTGCCAAGTTTTATCTGGTAGCCATGTTCTTCGTTATCTTCGACGTTGAAGCGCTGTATCTGTTCGCATGGTCAACTTCTATCCGTGAAAGCGGCTGGATTGGCTTTGTGGAAGCTGCAATTTTTATTTTTGTGTTACTGGCAGGTCTGGTTTATCTGGTGCGTATTGGCGCGCTGGACTGGACGCCCGCGCGTTCACGCCGCGAGCGTATGAACCCGGAAACGAACAGTATCGCTAATCGTCAACGCTAACCGCGAGGCATTAAGATGGATTATACGCTCACCCGCATAGATCCTAACGGTGAGAACGACCGTTACCCCCTGCAAAAACAGGAGATCGTAACCGACCCCCTGGAGCAGGAAGTTAACAAAAACGTGTTCATGGGCAAGCTGCATGACATGGTTAACTGGGGCCGTAAAAACTCAATTTGGCCATATAACTTTGGCCTTTCCTGCTGCTACGTTGAGATGGTGACCTCGTTTACCGCCGTGCACGATGTGGCCCGTTTTGGTGCTGAAGTTTTGCGTGCATCGCCGCGTCAGGCTGACCTGATGGTCGTAGCCGGAACCTGCTTTACCAAAATGGCGCCAGTAATTCAGCGTCTCTATGATCAGATGCTGGAACCTAAATGGGTTATTTCCATGGGCGCCTGCGCTAACTCTGGCGGTATGTACGACATCTATTCTGTGGTGCAGGGCGTTGATAAATTCATTCCGGTCGATGTGTACATCCCGGGATGCCCGCCGCGCCCGGAAGCGTATATGCAGGCTCTGATGCTGTTGCAAGATTCCATTGGCAAAGAACGCCGCCCGCTCTCTTGGGTGGTTGGCGATCAGGGCGTTTATCGCGCCAATATGCAGTCAGAACGCGAGCGTAAACGCGGCGAACGTATTGCTGTAACGAATCTTCGTACACCAGACGAGATTTAATTTGCGCCTGTCGGCAGCAGCACTTCCTTCGCTTACCACTACATAAATAGCGCGAAGCACTGCCGACCACCACGGACCATTTGCAATGGTGAACAATATGACCGACTTAACCGCGCAAGACGCCGTATGGCAAACACGGGATCACCTTGATGACCCGGTCATTGGCGAACTGCGCAACCGTTTTGGGCCGGATGCCTTTACCGTTCAGGCGACTCGCACCGGGGTACCCGTTGTTTGGGTCAAGCGTGAACAATTACTGGAAGTTGGCGATTTCTTAAAGAGACTGCCGAAACCTTACGTCATGCTGTTTGACTTACACGGCATGGACGAACGTCTGCGTACGCACCGCGAAGGGTTACCCGCCGCGGATTTTTCTGTTTTCTATCACCTGATCTCCATTGAACGCAATCGCGATATCATGCTCAAGGTGGCTTTGTCTGAAAACGATCTGCGCGTACCGACTTTCACCAAACTATTCCCGAATGCCAACTGGTATGAGCGTGAAACCTGGGAAATGTTTGGCATCGACATCGAAGGTCACCCGCACCTGACGCGTCTGCTGATGCCACATACCTGGGAAGGTCATCCGCTGCGTAAAGACTACCCGGCGCGTGCGACCGAATTCGATCCGTTTGAGCTGACTAAAGCCAAACAGGATCTGGAAATGGAAGCGCTGACCTTCAAACCAGAAGACTGGGGCATGAAGCGTAGCACCGAAAACGAGGACTTCATGTTCCTCAACCTCGGTCCTAACCACCCGTCTTCTCACGGTGCGTTCCGTATTGTGCTGCAGCTTGATGGCGAAGAAATCGTCGACTGCGTACCTGACATCGGCTACCACCACCGTGGTGCTGAAAAGATGGGCGAACGTCAGTCCTGGCACAGTTACATCCCGTACACCGACCGTATTGAGTACCTCGGCGGCTGCGTTAACGAAATGCCGTACGTGCTGGCGGTTGAGAAACTGGCGGGCATTACCGTACCGGATCGCGTGAACGTGATTCGCGTTATGCTTTCCGAACTGTTCCGCATAAACAGCCACCTGCTGTACATCTCCACGTTCATTCAGGACGTCGGCGCAATGACTCCGGTATTCTTCGCCTTTACCGACCGTCAGAAAATCTACGACGTAGTGGAAGCGATCACCGGTTTCCGTATGCACCCGGCCTGGTTCCGTATCGGTGGCGTAGCACACGATCTGCCGCGCGGGTGGGACAAACTGCTGCGTGACTTCCTCGACTGGATGCCAAAACGTCTGGATTCTTACGAGAAAGCCGCACTGCGCAACACCATCCTGAAAGGCCGTTCTCAGGGTGTTGCCGCATACGGTAAAAAAGAAGCGCTGGACTGGGGTTGTACCGGTGCTGCGCTGCGTGCGACTGGTATTGATTTCGACGTGCGTAAATCACGTCCGTACTCTGGTTATGAGAACTTTGACTTTGAAGTTCCGGTTGGCGGCGGCGTGTCCGACTGCTATACCCGCGTGATGCTGAAAGTTGAAGAGCTCCGCCAGAGTCTGCGCATCCTTGAGCAGTGCCTCAACAACATGCCGGAAGGCCCGTTTAAAGCGGATCATCCGCTGACCACGCCGCCGCCGAAAGAGCGCACGCTGCAACATATCGAAACCCTGATCACCCACTTCCTGCAGGTTTCGTGGGGACCGGTTATGCCGGCAAACGAGTCCTTCCAGATGGTGGAAGCGACCAAGGGTATCAACAGTTACTACCTGACCAGCGATGGCAGCACCATGAGTTATCGTACCCGTATCCGTACCCCGAGCTATGCGCACCTGCAGCAGATCCCGGTAGCGGTACGTGGCAGCCTGGTGTCCGACCTGATCGTCCATCTGGGTAGTATCGATTTTGTTATGTCAGATGTGGACCGCTAATTATGCACGAGAATCAACAACCACAAACCGAGGCTTTTGAGCTGAGTGCGGCTGAGCGTGAAGCGATTGAGCACGAGAAGCACCACTACGAAGACCCGCGTGCGGCGTCCATTGAAGCGCTGAAAATCGTTCAGAAGCAGCGTGGCTGGGTGCCGGATGGGGCGATCTATGCGATCGCTGATGTGCTGGGTATCCCGGCCAGCGACGTAGAAGGTGTTGCCACGTTCTACAGCCAGATCTTCCGCCAGCCGGTCGGTCGCCACGTGATCCGCTATTGCGACAGCGTCGTGTGCCATATCAATGGTTACCAGGGGATCCAGGCTGCGCTTGAGAAAAAACTCAACATCAAGCCGGGGCAGACGACCTTTGACGGTCGTTTTACGCTGCTGCCAACCTGTTGCCTGGGGAACTGCGACAAGGGGCCGAACATGATGATCGATGAAGATACTCATGCTCACCTGACCCCGGAAGGCATTCCCGAACTGCTGGAGCGGTATAAATGAAAAACATTATCCGTACTCCCGAAACGCATCCGCTGACCTGGCGTCTGCGTGATGACAAACAGCCGGTATGGCTGGACGAATACCGTAGCAAAAATGGCTACGAAGGTGCGCGTAAGGCCCTGACCGGGCTGTCACCGGATGAAATCGTTAATCAGGTAAAAGACGCTGGCCTGAAAGGGCGTGGCGGCGCGGGCTTTTCCACCGGTCTGAAGTGGAGCCTGATGCCGAAAGACGAATCCATGAACATCCGTTACCTGCTGTGTAACGCCGATGAAATGGAGCCGGGCACCTATAAAGACCGCCTGTTGATGGAACAGCTACCGCACTTGCTGGTGGAAGGCATGCTGATCTCCGCGTTTGCGCTGAAAGCGTACCGCGGTTACATCTTCCTGCGCGGGGAATATATCGAAGCGGCCGTGCATCTGCGCCGCGCGATTGCTGAAGCGACCGAAGCCGGTCTGCTTGGCAAAAACATTATGGGCACTGGCTTCGATTTCGAACTGTTTGTGCACACCGGGGCAGGGCGTTACATCTGTGGTGAAGAAACCGCGCTGATTAACTCCCTCGAAGGTCGTCGTGCTAACCCGCGTTCCAAGCCGCCGTTCCCGGCAAGCTCTGGTGCATGGGGTAAACCGACCTGCGTTAACAACGTCGAAACCCTGTGTAACGTACCGGCTATCCTCGCAAACGGCGTGGAGTGGTACCAGAACATTTCGAAGAGCAAAGATGCTGGCACCAAGCTGATGGGCTTCTCTGGTCGCGTGAAGAATCCGGGACTGTGGGAGCTGCCGTTCGGCACTACCGCGCGTGAGATCCTCGAAGATTACGCGGGCGGTATGCGCGATGGCCTGAAGTTCAAAGCCTGGCAGCCTGGCGGTGCGGGGACTGACTTCCTGACTGAAGCACACCTCGACCTGCCGATGGAATTCGAAAGCATCGGTAAAGCGGGTAGCCGTCTGGGTACTGCGCTGGCGATGGCCGTCGACCACGAGATTGGTATGGTTGGGCTGGTGCGTAACCTGGAAGAGTTCTTTGCCCGCGAGTCCTGTGGCTGGTGTACGCCGTGCCGTGATGGTCTGCCGTGGAGTGTGAAAATTCTGCGCGCGCTGGAGCGTGGCGAAGGCCAGCCTGGGGATATCGAGACACTTGAGCAACTGTGTCGTTTCCTCGGCCCGGGTAAAACCTTCTGTGCACACGCACCGGGGGCGGTGGAACCGCTACAGAGCGCCATTAAATATTTCCGCGAAGAATTCGAAGCTGGCATCAAGCAGACCTTCAGCAATACCCACGCTATTGGTGGTATTCAGCCGAACCTGCTGAAAGAGCGCTGGTGATTACAGGCTTACCCCTGCATCGCGATAAGTAATTCGATTAACGCTTAGTCTCTGACTAAGCCAACTGGAAGCATGCTGACTATGGCTACGATTCATGTAGACGGCAAAGAATATGAGGTCAACGGAGCGGACAACCTGCTGGAAGCTTGTCTATCTCTTGGCCTTGATATTCCGTACTTTTGCTGGCACCCGGCGCTGGGAAGCGTCGGTGCTTGCCGCCAGTGTGCGGTGAAGCAATATCAGAACGCGGAAGATACGCGTGGTCGCCTGGTGATGTCTTGTATGACACCTGCCACCGAAGGCACCTTTATTTCAATTGATGACGAAGAAGCGAAGCAGTTTCGCGAAAGCGTCGTCGAGTGGTTGATGACCAACCACCCGCACGACTGCCCGGTCTGCGAAGAGGGCGGTAATTGCCACCTTCAGGATATGACCGTCATGACTGGTCATAGCTTCCGTCGTTACCGCTTCACGAAGCGTACACACCGCAACCAGGATTTGGGGCCGTTCATCTCTCACGAAATGAACCGCTGCATCGCCTGCTATCGCTGCGTGCGTTACTACAAAGATTATGCTGATGGCACGGATCTGGGCGTGTATGGCGCACATGACAACGTCTACTTTGGTCGTCCGGAAGACGGTACGCTTGAAAGCGAATTCTCCGGTAACCTGGTAGAAATTTGCCCGACCGGCGTGTTTACCGACAAAACGCACTCCGAGCGTTATAACCGTAAATGGGATATGCAGTTTGCGCCGAGCATCTGCCAGCAGTGTTCCATTGGTTGTAACACCAGCCCGGGTGAGCGTTATGGCGAACTGCGCCGTATCGAAAACCGCTACAACGGTACCGTTAACCACTACTTCCTCTGTGACCGTGGTCGTTTCGGTTATGGTTACGTGAACCTGAAAGACCGTCCGCGTCAGCCAGTACAGCGCCGTGGCGATGACCTGATCACCCTCAACGCCGAACAGGCGATGCAGGGCGCGGCTGACATTCTGCGTCAGTCGAATAAAGTGATCGGTATCGGCTCTCCGCGCGCCAGTGTTGAGAGTAACTTCGCGCTGCGTGAGCTGGTCGGTGCGGATAACTTCTATACCGGTATTGCTCAGGGTGAGCTGGAGCGTCTGCAACTGGCACTGAGCGTGCTGCGTGACGGCGGCATTCATACGCCGGCACTGCGCGAAATCGAGTCTTACGATGCAGTCCTGGTGCTGGGTGAAGATGTGACCCAGACTGGTGCGCGCGTTGCGCTGGCGGTGCGTCAGGCGGTGAAAGGGAAAGCTCGCGAAATGGCGGCGGCACAAAAAGTGGCTGACTGGCAGATCGCGGCCATCCTTAACATCGGCCAGCGCGCCAAGCACCCGCTGTTCGTTACCAACGTCGATAACACCCGTCTGGACGACATCGCGGCATGGACCTACCGTGCGCCGGTTGAAGATCAGGCGCGTTTAGGTTTCGCTATCGCCCACGCGCTGGATAACAACGCTCCGGCGGTTGACGGTATCGACCGTGACCTGCAGAACAAAATTGACGTTATCGTTCAGGCATTGGCCGGGGCGAAGAAACCACTGATTATTTCCGGTACCAACGCAGGTAGCGCCGAAGTGATTCAGGCTGCAGCCAACGTGGCGAAGGCGCTGAAAGGCCGTGGCGCAGACGTCGGCATCACCATGATTGCTCGCTCGGTTAACAGCATGGGCCTCGGCATGATGGGGGGTGGTTCTCTTGACGATGCGCTGACCGAGCTGGAAACAGGTCGCGCTGACGCCGTTGTGGTGCTGGAAAATGACCTGCATCGCCATGCTTCAGCCGCCCGCGTTGATGCCGCGCTGGCGAAAGCGCCGCTGGTACTGGTTGTTGACCATCAGCGCACCGCGATTATGGAAAACGCCCATCTGGTGCTTTCCGCCGCAAGCTTCGCCGAAAGCGATGGTACGGTGATTAACAACGAAGGCCGCGCCCAGCGCTTCTTCCAGGTTTATGACCCATCCTACTACGACAGCAACACCGTAATGCTGGAAAGCTGGCGCTGGCTGCACTCGCTGCACAGCACCGTGCAGAGCCGTGAAGTGGACTGGACGCAGCTCGACCACGTTATCGACGCGGTCGTTGAGAAGTTGCCGCAACTGGCGGGTATTAAAGATGCCGCACCGGACGCAAGCTTCCGTATCCGTGGACAGAAACTGGCGCGTGAACCGCACCGCTACAGTGGGCGTACCGCAATGCGCGCCAACATCAGCGTACACGAACCGCGTCAGCCGCAGGACAAAGACACCATGTTCGCTTTCTCTATGGAAGGGAACAACCAGCCGTCTGCGCCGCGTTCACAAATTCCGTTTGCCTGGGCTCCAGGCTGGAACTCCCCACAGGCGTGGAACAAGTTCCAGGATGAAGTGGGCGGTAAACTGCGCCATGGCGATCCGGGTGTGCGTCTGATCGAAGCTTCCGCGGGGAGTATGGATTATTTCACGACCGTTCCGGCGAGCTTCCAGGCTCAGGAAGGTCAGTGGCGTATCGCGCCTTACTATCACCTGTTTGGTAGTGACGAAATGTCCCAGCGTGCGCCGGTCTTCCAGACCCGTATGCCGCAGCCGTACATTAAACTCAACCCGGCAGATGCCGCGAAGTTAGGTGTCAATGCCGGTACGCGCGTTTCTTTCAGCTACGATGGTATTACGGTCACGCTGCCGGTTGAAATCGCTGAAGGATTAACGGCAGGGCAGGTTGGTTTGCCGATGGGTATGCCGGGCATCGCACCAGTTCTGGCAGGTGCGCGTCTTGAGGATCTGCAGGAGGCACAACAATGAGTTGGATTACACCCGATCTGATTGAGATCCTGCTGAGCATTCTCAAAGCTGTGGTGATCCTGCTGGTGGTGGTCACCTGCGGGGCATTCATGAGCTTTGGCGAACGTCGTCTGCTGGGTCTGTTCCAGAACCGTTACGGACCGAACCGTGTTGGCTGGGGTGGTTCGCTCCAGCTGGTTGCGGACATGATCAAGATGTTCTTTAAAGAAGACTGGATCCCGAAATTCTCGGATCGCGTCATCTTTACCCTGGCTCCGATGATCGCTTTCACTTCGCTGCTGCTGGCCTTCGCCATTGTGCCGGTGAGTCCGAACTGGGTGGTTGCCGACCTGAACATCGGGATCCTGTTCTTCCTGATGATGGCAGGCCTCGCGGTATACGCGGTGCTGTTCGCCGGTTGGTCGAGCAACAACAAATACTCGCTGCTCGGTGCGATGCGTGCGTCTGCGCAGACGCTGAGCTACGAAGTGTTTCTCGGACTTTCCCTGATGGGCGTGGTGGCACAGGCCGGTTCATTTAACATGACCGACATTGTCAACAACCAGGCTGATATCTGGAACGTAATTCCGCAGTTCTTTGGTTTTGTCACCTTTGCCATCGCGGGTGTGGCGGTGTGTCACCGTCACCCGTTTGACCAGCCAGAAGCCGAGCAGGAACTGGCAGATGGTTACCACATTGAATATTCCGGTATGAAATTCGGTCTGTTCTTCGTGGGTGAGTACATCGGTATTGTCACCATTTCTGCGTTGATGGTTACCCTGTTCTTCGGTGGCTGGCATGGCCCGTTCTTACCGCCATTCGTCTGGTTCGCGCTGAAAACCGCGTTCTTCATGATGATGTTCATTTTGATTCGTGCGTCGTTACCGCGTCCTCGTTATGACCAGGTAATGTCCTTCGGCTGGAAAGTTTGTCTGCCGCTGACGCTCGTCAACTTGCTGGTAACGGCGGCTGTCATTCTCTGGCAGGCGCAATAAGGGACACAAAGACCATGACCTTAAAAGAATTGTTCGTAGGTTTCGGCACCCAGGTACGCAGTATCTGGATGATCGGCCTGCATGCGTTCGCGAAACGCGAAACGCAGATGTACCCGGAAGAGCCGGTCTATCTACCGCCCCGTTTCCGTGGCCGTATCGTTCTGACCCGTGACCCAGACGGTGAAGAGCGTTGCGTTGCCTGTAACCTGTGTGCGGTAGCGTGTCCGGTAGGCTGTATTTCTTTGCAAAAAGCAGAGACCAAAGATGGCCGCTGGTATCCGGAGTTTTTCCGCATTAACTTCTCACGCTGCATATTCTGCGGCCTGTGTGAAGAAGCCTGTCCGACAACGGCTATTCAGCTGACTCCAGATTTCGAGCTGGGTGAGTACAAGCGCCAGGACCTGGTTTACGAGAAAGAGGATCTGCTGATCTCCGGTCCGGGCAAATACCCGGAATATAACTTCTACCGGATGGCAGGTATGGCAATCGACGGCAAAGATAAGGGCGAAGCTGAGAACGAAGCCAAGCCTATCGACGTCAAGAGCCTGTTACCGTAAGGAGAGGGGCAATGGAGTTCGCTTTTTATATCTGTGGCCTGATAGCCATTCTCGCAACCTTGCGGGTGATCACCCACACCAATCCGGTACACGCACTGCTGTATCTGATTATTTCGCTGCTGGCGATTTCTGGGGTGTTCTTCTCGTTAGGCGCTTACTTCGCGGGTGCGTTGGAAATTATCGTCTACGCGGGCGCCATCATGGTGCTGTTCGTATTCGTGGTAATGATGCTCAACCTCGGTGGTTCTGAAATTGAACAGGAACGCCAGTGGCTGAAACCTCAAGTGTGGATTGGACCAGCGATTCTGTCGGCCATCATGCTGGTGGTCATTGTTTACGCCATTCTGGGCGTTAACGATCAGGGCATCGACGGGACGCCAATTAGCGCGAAGGCAGTCGGGATTTCCCTGTTCGGACCGTATGTACTGGCGGTCGAACTGGCTTCGATGCTGCTGCTGGCGGGTCTGGTTGTGGCCTTCCACGTGGGGCGCGAAGAGCGTTCAGGTGAAGTGCTGAGCAATCGCACCGATGACCGCGCGAAAAGAAAAACGGAGGAGCACGCATGATCCCCTTACAACATGGACTGATCCTCGCTGCGATTTTATTCGTCCTGGGTTTGACCGGTCTGGTTATCCGCCGCAATCTGCTGTTTATGCTGATCGGGTTGGAAATCATGATTAACGCCTCCGCGCTGGCCTTTGTGGTCGCCGGAAGCTACTGGGGCCAGACCGATGGTCAGGTGATGTACATTCTCGCCATCAGCCTTGCGGCTGCGGAAGCGAGCATTGGACTTGCGCTGTTGCTGCAACTTCATCGCCGTCGCCAGAACCTGAACATTGATTCAGTAAGTGAGATGCGTGGATGAACATGCTTGCCTTAACCATTATTCTGCCATTTATTGGCTTTGTATTACTGGCGTTCTCTCGCGGTCGTTGGTCAGAAAATCTCTCCGCGACTGTGGGCGTTGGGTCGATTGGCCTGGCGGCGCTGGTCACTGCGTTTGTTGGCGTTGATTTCTTTGCTAATGGCCAGCAGGTCTACAGCCAGCCGCTGTGGACGTGGATGTCGGTCGGTGATTTCAACATCGGTTTTAACCTGGTGCTGGACGGTCTGTCGCTGACCATGCTTTCGGTGGTAACCGGCGTCGGCTTCCTGATCCACATGTTCGCCTCCTGGTATATGCGCGGGGAAGAGGGGTACTCCCGTTTCTTCGCCTACACCAACCTGTTTATCGCCAGCATGGTGGTACTGGTACTGGCGGATAACCTGCTGCTGATGTACCTGGGCTGGGAAGGTGTGGGCCTGTGCTCTTACTTACTGATCGGTTTCTATTACTCCGATCCGAAGAATGGCGCAGCGGCTATGAAAGCCTTCGTGGTGACCCGTGTCGGTGACGTGTTCCTCGCCTTCGCGCTGTTCATTCTCTACAACGAGCTGGGTACGCTTAACTTCCGCGAGATGGTGGAGCTGGCACCTGCGCACTTTGCAGACGGCAACAACATGCTGATGTGGGCGACCCTGATGCTGCTGGGCGGTGCGGTCGGTAAATCTGCGCAGCTGCCGTTGCAAACATGGCTGGCCGACGCGATGGCGGGTCCAACGCCTGTCTCCGCGCTGATCCACGCCGCAACGATGGTTACCGCTGGTGTCTACCTGATTGCACGTACGCACGGCCTGTTCCTGATGACCCCGGAAATCCTGCATCTGGTGGGGATTATCGGTGCTATCACGCTGGTGCTGGCGGGTTTTGCTGCGCTGGTACAGACCGACATCAAACGCGTTCTCGCTTACTCCACCATGAGCCAGATTGGCTACATGTTCCTGGCGCTTGGGGTTCAGGCATGGGATGCGGCGATTTTCCACCTGATGACGCACGCCTTCTTTAAAGCGCTGCTGTTCCTGGCATCCGGCTCGGTTATTCTGGCCTGCCACCACGAACAGAACATCTTCAAGATGGGCGGCCTGCGTAAGTCTATTCCGCTGGTGTACGCCTGCTTCCTGGTCGGTGGCGCGGCGCTTTCGGCTCTACCGCTGATTACCGCAGGCTTCTTTAGTAAGGATGAGATTCTGGCCGGTGCGATGGCGAACGGTCATATCAATCTGATGGTGGCAGGTCTGGTCGGTGCGTTCATGACCTCTCTGTATACCTTCCGTATGATTTTCATCGTGTTCCACGGAAAAGAACAAATTCACGCTCACGCCGGGAAGGGGATTACCCATCATCTGCCGCTGATTGTGCTGATGATCCTGTCCACCTTCGTTGGCGCGCTGATTGTGCCGCCGCTTCATGGTGTACTGCCTGCGACGACCGAGCTTGAGCATGGGCGCGTTATGACGCTGGAAATTACCTCCGGTATCGTCGCGATTGCGGGCATCCTGATCGCAGCATGGCTGTGGCTGGGTAAACGCACGCTGGTGACGTCGATTGCCAACAGTGCGCCGGGCCGTTTGCTGGGTACCTGGTGGTATAACGCCTGGGGCTTCGACTGGCTGTACGACAAAGTGTTCGTCAAGCCGTTCCTTGGCGTGGCATGGCTGCTGAAACGCGATCCGCTGAACTCAATGATGAACATTCCGGCGATCCTGTCTCGCTTTGCAGGTAAAGGCCTGCTGCTCAGCGAGAACGGCTATCTGCGTTGGTATGTGGCATCAATGAGCATCGGCGCCGTTGTTGTGCTGGCACTGTTGATGGTACTGCGTTGATCGTAAAGTGAATTTTATCCAAATTCGTTGAAAATCAGGCCTCTGTTAGGGGCCTTAAAAAGGAATAAAAATCGCCATGTTACTACCCTGGCTAATATTGATTCCCTTTATCGGTGGCTTCCTGTGCTGGCAGACCGAACGCTTTGGCGTGAAGGTGCCGCGCTGGATCGCGCTGATTACCATGGGACTGACGCTGGCGCTTGGCCTGCAACTGTGGTTGCAGGGCGGCTATTCACTGACGCAATCCGCTGGCATTCCGCAGTGGCAGTCTGAGTTTGTCCTGCCGTGGATCCCACGTTTTGGCATCTCTATTCATCTTGCTATCGACGGTTTGTCGTTGCTGATGGTGGTGCTAACCGGTCTGCTCGGTGTTCTGGCGGTACTTTGCTCCTGGAATGAAATCGAAAAATATCAGGGCTTCTTCCACCTGAACCTGATGTGGATCTTAGGCGGCGTAATCGGCGTATTCCTTGCCATCGACATGTTCCTGTTCTTCTTCTTCTGGGAAATGATGTTGGTGCCGATGTACTTCCTGATCGCGCTGTGGGGGCATAAAGCCTCTGACGGTAAAACGCGTATCACGGCGGCAACCAAGTTCTTCATTTATACCCAGGCGAGTGGTCTGGTGATGTTGATTGCCATCCTGGCGCTGGTGTTTGTGCACTACAAAGCGACTGGCGTGTGGACCTTCAACTATGAAGAGCTGCTGAACACCCCTATGTCCCACGGCGTGGAATATCTGTTGATGCTGGGCTTCTTCATCGCCTTCGCGGTGAAAATGCCGGTAGTTCCGTTGCACGGTTGGTTGCCGGATGCGCACTCCCAGGCACCGACCGCAGGTTCTGTTGACCTGGCGGGGATTCTGCTGAAAACCGCGGCCTACGGTCTGCTGCGCTTCTCTCTGCCGCTGTTCCCGAACGCGTCGGCGGAGTTTGCGCCTATCGCCATGTGGCTGGGCGTTATCGGTATCTTCTACGGCGCGTGGATGGCCTTTAATCAGTACGATATCAAACGTCTGATTGCCTACACTTCCGTATCGCACATGGGCTTCGTGCTGATTGCTATCTACACCGGCAGCCAGCTGGCGTACCAGGGGGCGGTTATTCAGATGATTGCGCATGGTCTGTCCGCAGCCGGCCTGTTCATCCTGTGTGGTCAACTGTACGAACGTCTGCACACGCGTGATATGCGTATGATGGGCGGCCTGTGGGGCAAAATGAAATGGTTGCCTGCGCTGTCAATGTTCTTCGCAGTGTGTACGCTGGGTATGCCGGGTACAGGTAACTTCGTTGGCGAATTTATGATTCTTTTCGGCAGCTACCAGGTGGTTCCGGTTATTACCGTGATCTCAACCTTTGGTCTGGTGTTTGCCTCCGTTTACTCGCTGGCGATGCTGCATCGCGCTTACTTCGGTAAGGCGAAGAGCCAGATTGCCAGTGTTGAACTGCCAGGGATGTCGCTGCGTGAGCTGTTTATCATCCTGTTGCTGGTCGTGCTTCTGGTACTGCTTGGCTTCTATCCGCAGCCGATTCTGGATACCTCGCATTCTGCGATGAGCAACATCCAGCAGTGGTTTGTTAATTCCGTTACTACTACAAGGCCGTAAATCGCCATGACAATAACTCCACAACACCTGATTGCGCTGCTACCGCTGCTGATCGTCGGCTTGACGGTGGTGGTTGTGATGCTCTCCATTGCGTGGCGACGCAATCACTTCCTCAATGCCACGTTATCGGTCATTGGGCTTAACGCCGCGCTGGTTTCGCTCTGGTTTGTTGGCCAGGCGGGCGCCATGGACGTCACCCCGCTGATGCGGGTTGACGGTTTCGCCATGCTCTACACCGGGTTGGTGCTGTTGGCGAGTCTTGCCACCTGTACCTTCGCTTACCCGTGGCTGGAAGGCTACGACGACAACCGGGAAGAGTTCTACCTGCTGGTACTGATTGCGGCGCTCGGCGGTATTCTGCTGGCTAACGCTAACCATCTGGCGGCGCTGTTCCTTGGTATTGAGCTTATTTCTCTGCCGCTGTTTGGTCTGGTTGGCTATGCGTTCCGTCAGAAACGTTCGCTGGAAGCCAGTATCAAATACACCATTCTGTCTGCCGCAGCCTCTTCCTTCCTGTTGTTCGGTATGGCGCTGGTGTACGCGCAGTCTGGCAATCTGTCGTTTGTCGCGCTCGGTAAGAGCCTCGGCGATGGCATGCTGAGCGAACCGCTGCTGCTGGCGGGCTTCGGTCTGATGATTGTTGGCCTCGGTTTCAAACTTTCGCTGGTTCCGTTCCATCTGTGGACGCCAGACGTCTACCAGGGCGCTCCGGCTCCGGTTTCCACCTTCCTGGCGACGGCGAGCAAAATCGCTATCTTCGGCGTGGTAATGCGTTTGTTCCTGTACGCACCGGTCGGTGATAGCGAAGCGGTACGTATCGTTCTGGGCGTGATTGCCTTTGCTTCCATCATCTTTGGTAACCTGATGGCGCTGAGTCAGACCAATATCAAACGTCTGCTTGGTTACTCTTCTATCTCTCACCTCGGTTATCTGTTAGTGGCGCTGATTGCCCTGCAGAGCGGCGAGATGTCGATGGAAGCCGTTGGCGTTTATCTGGCCGGTTACCTGTTCAGCAGCCTCGGTGCGTTCGGTGTGGTCAGCCTGATGTCCAGCCCGTATCGTGGTCCGGATGCCGATTCTCTGTTCTCCTACCGTGGCCTGTTCTGGCATCGTCCGATCCTCGCAGCAGTGATGACGGTGATGATGCTTTCTCTGGCAGGTATCCCGATGACGCTGGGCTTTATCGGTAAGTTCTACGTACTGGCGGTCGGTGTGCAGGCTAACCTGTGGTGGCTGGTTGCTGCCGTGGTTGTCGGTTCCGCGATTGGTTTGTAC
Organism: Citrobacter sp. Cu231; assembly: GCF_030332265.1. Lineage (NCBI taxonomy): Bacteria > Pseudomonadati > Pseudomonadota > Gammaproteobacteria > Enterobacterales > Enterobacteriaceae > Citrobacter > Citrobacter sp. Cu231. The sequence continues at coordinate 349,556 of NZ_JAOWIE010000032.1, forward strand.
TACTACCTGCGCGTTGCCGTAAGCCTGTATCTGAGCGCACCACAGCAGTTGAACCGCGATGCGCCATCCAACTGGCAGTACAGCGCGGGCGGTATTGTGGTGCTGATTTCTGCCCTGCTGGTACTGGTGCTGGGTATCTACCCGCAACCGCTGATCAGCATCGTGCAGTTAGCGGCTCCGCTGATGTAAGGCTACATGCAATAACGAAAAAACCCGCCTTGGCGGGTTTTTTTATGCGTGAAAAATATTTAATTCAAAAGCTGTCTGCTCACCAACGGTCCCTCAAGATTGTGTGCCGCGCGATCCATCACTTCCTGGATTACTGAAGAAAGCTCATTGACTTCGAATTTGGCCACGTAGCCATCGGCTTTCACTCGGCGGACGTGATCTTCATTAGCGCTACCGGAAAGCGAGGAGTGAATAACGACAGGGATCTTCTTCAGGCGTTCGTCGGTTTTTATCTTACGGGTAAGCGTAAAACCATCCATCTCCGGCATTTCCAGATCGGTGAGCACCAGAGCAATTTTCTCGCTAATTGGCTTGCCTTCTGCTTCCGCTTCTTCAGTTAGCTGCTGAATTTTTTCCCACGCATCCTGGCCCGTCACATGCATCAGGTGTGGGATCTCCATGGCGTTAAGCCCTTTCTCCAGCATCGCGCGAGCCACTTTTGAGTCATCTGCCACTATCGCCACCGCACCCGGCGTAATGTTGAACTTATTGGTTTTCAGCTCTGTTGCGCGCAGATCGTGGTTCGATGGTACGATGTCGTACAGGATTTGCTCAACATCGAGTACCAGCGCCAGGTTGTTGGTTTCTTTATTGTCGTCCAAGCAGGCGATACTGGTAATGTAGCGACCATTGACGGCTTTCTCGGCGGTATGCACCTGTTGCCAGTCCAGACGCATGATGTTTTCCACTGACTCCACCGCAAACGCCTGGACGCTACGGGCATATTCCGTGATCAACAGAATGTTGAGTCCGGTCTCTGGCTTACAGCCTGCGACGGCAGGCAGGTCAATCACCGGGATGACCTGATCGCGAATATTAACCATCCCCAAAAGTGGCGCCTTCATGCCTGCCGGACGCGTAAAGGTTGGCATCGGTACGATTTCACGCAGTTTGAATACGTTGATGCCAAACAGCTCTGATTTCTGCTCCTCAACGGATTTGCCAAGGCGAAACAGCAGCAGTTCAAAACGGTTAGACAGGGTTAGGTTTGTCCTGTCATCAATATCTTTCTGGAAATTGTTCATCCTGTCCTCAGTGTGAAAGCCAGCCTTTCCACTGTTATCGGCACTGAGGCGGAAAAATGGAGCACTAAACGGTGAAAATGGCGAAATCGTGAGCCAGTTCCGTGTCTGGAAAAATCGCTTTGCACTCTTCAAGCAAACGCTGACAGCCTTTTTCATCATAGCGTGAGCTAACGTGGGTCATGATCAGGCGTCCCACTCCGGCTTCCAAAGCCAGCTGTGCGGCTTGTCGAGTCGAACTGTGCCCACGGCTGTTGGCTTTTTCCTCCATTGAGGCGTCCAGGGTGGTTTCATGCACCATTACATCCACACCTCGCGCCAGGGCAATGGCGGATGCGCAAGGTCCGGTATCGCCGAAAATAGCCACGGATTTTCCTCGGGTTGCCGGGGAGAGGAAATCGGTACCGTTAATTGTGCGACCATCTTCCAGTACGATGGTTTTCCCGGCTTTCAAATCCTGAAACCACGGGCCCGATTTAACGCCTGCCGCCTTCAGGGCGCTGGCATTAAGCGCACCGGGTTTGTCGTGTTCTTCAACACGAAAACCGTAACACTCCAGAGGATGCTCCAGGGGATACGCCGTGACTTTACGCAGGCCGTCATCGACAATCTCACCTGCGGTGATTTCCACAATTTCCAGCGGATAATCGGTCCAGGAGCCGCTCAGACGTAAAACGGTTTCGGTAAACTCCCGCAACCCTTTGGGTCCGTAGAGCGTTAGCGGTTGGACGTTCCCAGCCATTGAACGACTGCACAGCAGCCCCGGTAAACCAAACAAGTGATCGCCGTGCAGATGGCTGATAAAAATACGATCGAGTTTTCCCGGATTAAATGGCGTGGTGAGCATTTGATGCTGCGTACCTTCACCACAATCGAAAAGCCACAGCCCCGCCTGTGTCGGGTGTTGCAGATTCAGTAAAATTGCCGTTACATTGCGTGAGCGCGTGGGGACTCCCGCAGACGTGCCTAAAAATAGTAATTCCATTTTCGCGTTACACTTTTCGCCATCAATAAGGCAGGGTGTTCAGGTTATCACAACAAAGGGGCAGACGATGATTCACTGGCAAGATCTCCACCATGCAAAGCTGAATACACAGCAGTTGTACGCGATTCTCCAGCTTCGCTGTGCGGTGTTTGTTGTTGAGCAACAGTGTCCATACCAGGATGTGGATGGTGATGACCTGATGGGGGAGAATCGGCACATTTTGGGTTGGCATAACGATGAGCTGGTGGCGTATGCGAGGATTCTGAAAAGCGATGACGAGCTGGAGCCGGTGGTGATTGGACGGGTGATTGTAAGCGAAGCGCTGCGTGGTGAAAAACTGGGGCAACAACTGATGACTCAGACGCTGGCATCCTGTACGCAACACTGGCCGCACATGGCGCTGTATCTGGGGGCGCAGGCGCATTTGCAATCTTTCTATGCGCGCTTTGGCTTTGTTCCGGTGACGGATGTCTATGACGAAGACGGTATTCCACACATTGGTATGGCGCGGGAAGCGCATCGCGCGTAAACAGGCGCAAATACGTCTGATTGTCTATAGTTAGCGGGTACGTCAATAGAAAGGGAGAATAAAATGTCTTTTCATTCTTATGAATCACGCATCGATGACGATCTGGAATTATTGAGTGAAACGCTGGAGGAAGTGTTGCGTTCTTCGGGCGATCCAGCCGATCAAAAGTACCTGGAGTTAAAAGCGCGGGCAGAGCGGGCGTTAGAAGAAGTGAGAAATCGCGTCAGCCACGCTTCTGACAGTTACTATTACCGCGCCAAAAAAGCCGTTTGCCGGGCGGATGACTATGTGCACGAAAAGCCCTGGCGCGGAATCGGCGTTGGCGCAACGGTCGGTTTAGTGATGGGATTATTGTTAGCACGGCGATAAATTCCATTCCGTCAGCGCATTTATACGTACTCCCTAACTGGGGGTACTGCTTTTTCTGTTCAGTACCCCGTATAATGTGAGGTTTTTAACAGGGAGAGGTCCGCGTGCATTCAATCACTACTGCGCTGGAAAGTCTGATGCGTCATTTGTCGCAAGAGATACCAGCCGCACCTGGAATTCGTATTTACGACATACCTTTCCCACTGAATGATGCGTTTGACGCTTTAGGATGGTTGGCCAGTCAACCCGTCTGGCCCCAGTTTTACTGGCAGCAGCGTAACGGCGACGAAGAGGCCGCCGTACTGGGAGCCGTCGCCGCATTTTCCTCGCTGGAATCAGCTCAGCATTTTTTACACCAGCATGATAATCATCCCGACCTGCGTATCTGGGGTCTGAATGCCTTTGAGCCCCAGCGCGGCAATTTGCTGCTGCCGCGACTGGAATGGCGACGTTGTGCCGGGGTAGCGAGCTTACGCCTACATCTTTACAGCGACGTATCGCTGCGTGACGACGCCGCGCAGGCAGTGGCGTTTATCTTATCGCTCGCCAATGTTAAGCCGCTACCTGCATTGCGTCTCAGTTTGACCGGCGAGCAGAACTGGCCGGACAAAGCGGGCTGGACAAAACTGATAAAACTCGCCACGCAAACGATCAATAGGGAAGAACTCGATAAGGTCGTGCTGGCGCGAGCGACCGACTTACAGTTTTCTCAGTCGGTTAATGCCGCGGCCATGATGGCATCCAGCCGTCGCTTAAACCTGAACTGCTACCATTTCTTTATGGCATTCTCCGCCGATTCCGCTTTTCTTGGATCTTCCCCTGAACGTCTGTATCGGCGGCGTGACAAGGCTCTGCGTACTGAAGCTCTGGCCGGAACCGTTGCCAACCACCCTGAGGATCATCGGGCCTGGCAGTTGGGCGAATGGTTAATGAAAGATGATAAAAATCAACGCGAGAATATGTTGGTGGTCGAAGATATTTGCCAGCGTCTGCAAGGTTGTACGCAAACTCTCGACGTGCTGCCGCCGCAGGTGCTCAGACTGCGCAAAGTGCAGCATCTGCGCCGCTGTATCTGGACGGAACTGAATCAGGCCGACGATACGCTTTGCCTGATGCAGCTCCAGCCCACGGCGGCAGTCGCAGGGATCCCGCGTGAACTGGCGCGAGACTTTATCCAACATAATGAACCCTTTGAGCGCGAGTGGTATGCCGGTTCTGCGGGTTATCTTTCACTGCGGCAAAGTGAGTTTTGCGTGTCATTACGTTCGGCAAAAATTAGCGCAAACGTGGTACGCCTGTATGCCGGGGCAGGGATCGTGCATGGCTCAGATCCTGAGCAGGAATGGCAAGAAATAGACAACAAAGCGGCGGGTTTACGTACTTTATTACAGATGGAAGCCTAATGAGTCACACATTACCGACTCATATCAAAAATCCATTTATTCGATTCTTTATACTGTGTCGCAATATTGATACCGGACAATCTCATGTCAGTAAGCGCATTTAACCGACGCTGGGCGGCGGTCATTCTTGAAGCACTCACTCGCCACGGCGTCAGGCATGTCTGTATTGCCCCTGGCTCTCGTTCTACACCGCTGACGCTGGCGGCCGCGGAAAACTCCGCTTTTATCCACCATACTCATTTTGATGAGCGTGGTCTTGGGCATCTGGCCTTAGGTCTGGCAAAAGTGAGTCGCCAGCCTGTCGCCGTGATTGTCACGTCCGGTACGGCGGTGGCGAACCTGTATCCCGCATTGATTGAAGCGGGCCTGACCGGTGAAAAACTGATTTTGCTCACGGCTGACCGACCTCCTGAACTTATCGACTGTGGCGCTAACCAGGCAATCCGTCAGACCGGTATGTTTGCTTCGCATCCGTCGCAGACGCTCTCTTTACCGCGCCCGACTCAAGATATTCCGGCAAGCTGGCTGGTATCCACCATTGATAACGCTTTAGCTGCGCTGCACAGCGGGGCGGTGCATATCAATTGCCCGTTTGCGGAGCCGCTGTATGGCGACATGGACGAAACGGGGATCGCCTGGCAGCAGCGCCTTGGCGACTGGTGGCAGGATGATAAGCCCTGGCTGCGTGAAGCGCGTCGGCTGGAGAGCGACAAACAGCGTGACTGGTTTTTCTGGCGGCAAAAACGCGGCGTCGTGATTGCGGGACGCATGAGCGCGGAAGAAGGTAAGAAAGTCGCGCAATGGGCGCAGATGCTAGGCTGGCCGTTGATTGGCGATGTTCTGTCGCAAACCGGACAGCCGTTGCCGTGCGCCGACCTGTGGCTCGGGAATGCGAAAGCGGTGGCTGAATTACAGCAGGCGCAGATTGTGGTGCAGCTTGGCAGCAGCCTGACCGGAAAACGACTCCTGCAATGGCAGGCCAGCTGTGATCCGCAGGAATACTGGATTATTGATAATATCGAAGGTCGTCTCGATCCGGCTCACCATCGTGGGCGCAGGCTGGTCGCGAAGGTTGGTAACTGGCTGGAACTGCATCCGGCGGAGAAACGCCAGCCCTGGTGTGTGGAGATCCCACGCCTGGCGCAACTGGCCTGGCAGGCGGTAGAGGCCCGTCGTGACGCGTTTGGTGAAGCGCAATTGGCCCATCGTATTCGCGACTATTTGCCGGAACAGGGGCAGCTGTTCGTGGGCAACAGCCTGGTGGTGCGCCTGATTGATGCGCTGTCGCAGCTTCCGGCTGGTTACCCGGTCTATAGCAATCGTGGCGCGAGCGGCATTGACGGCCTGCTGTCAACTGCAGCCGGCGTACAGCGCGCCAGCGCGAAATCGACGCTGGGTATCGTCGGCGATTTATCTGCTTTGTATGACCTCAATGCGCTGGCGTTATTGCGTCAGGTTTCCGCGCCGTTTGTCCTGATCGTGGTCAATAATAACGGCGGACAAATTTTTTCCCTACTGCCGACGCCAGCAAACGAACGCGAACGGTTTTATCTGATGCCGCAGAACGTGCATTTTGAGCATGCTGCCGCCATGTTTGACCTTAAATACCAGCGTCCGGAAAACTGGGAGCAACTGGAGAGTGCGTTGAATGACGCCTGGCGTACTCCGGCGGCAACGGTGATTGAGCTGGTGGTAAACGAAACTGACGGGGCGCAAACCTTGCAGCAACTGCTGGCGCAGGTAAGCCATCTATGATCCTGCACGCGCAGGCGAACGAGGGCCAGACGGGATCTCCCTGGCTGGTTTTCCTGCACGGTTTTTCCGGTGATTGTCGGGAATGGCAGACGGTTGGCGAAGCATTTGGAAATTATTCGCGGCTGTATATCGACCTGCCGGGACATGGTGGGTCCGCTGACATCAGCGTAAGCGGATTTGATGACGTCAGCGAACTGCTGCGTAATACTTTATTTAGTTACAACATACTTAACTACTGGCTGGTGGGATACTCTCTTGGTGGCAGGGTCGCGATGATGACGGCCTGTCAGGCGTTGTCCGGACTGTGTGGTCTGGTAGTTGAAGGTGGGCATCCAGGGCTGCAAAGCGAAGATGAACGCGCCCAGCGTCGTCTCTCAGATAGCCGCTGGGCTGCGCGTTTTCGCACTGAGCCGCTGTGCGAGGTGTTTAATGACTGGTATCAACAGCCGGTTTTTTCCTCGCTGAATGTCGTGCAAAGAGAGGCGCTGGTCGAACTGCGTAGCCAGAATAACGGGCAAACACTGGCGGCAATGCTGGAGGCCACCTCGCTTGCAGTACAACCTGATTTACGTGCGCAACTCACTACGCGCACATTTCCGTTTTATTATTTATGTGGTGAACGTGACGATAAATTCCGCGCTCTGGCGACGGAAATGTCAGTACCAAACCATGTGATTCGTAATGCCGGGCACAACGCCCATCGGGACAATCCCGCTGGCGTGGTGGACTGTCTGGCTCAGATTCTGCGTCGCTGACTATAGGACATTTTATGATCTATCCTGATGAAACAATGCTTTACGCACCGGTAGAATGGCACGATTGCTCTGAAGGCTACACCGACATTCTCTACGAGAAATCCACCGACGGTATCGCAAAAATCACCATTAATCGTCCACAGGTACGTAATGCCTTCCGTCCTGTCACCGTGAAAGAGATGATCCAGGCGCTGGCGGATGCCCGCTATGATGACAACATCGGCGTGATTATTCTGACCGGTGCGGGCGATAAAGCGTTCTGCGCTGGCGGCGATCAGAAAGTACGTGGCGATTATGGCGGATACCAGGATGACTCCGGGGTGCATCACCTGAACGTGCTGGACTTCCAGCGCCAGATTCGTACCTGTCCGAAACCGGTCGTGGCGATGGTTGCAGGTTTTTCCATCGGCGGCGGCCATGTGCTGCACATGATGTGCGACCTGACCATTGCCGCTGAAAACGCAATCTTTGGTCAGACCGGACCGAAAGTCGGTTCATTCGACGGCGGTTGGGGCGCTTCCTACATGGCGCGCATCGTCGGTCAGAAAAAAGCACGTGAAATCTGGTTCCTGTGCCGTCAGTACGATGCAAAACAAGCGCTGGATATGGGCCTGGTAAACACTGTCGTTCCGCTGGCGGATCTGGAAAAAGAGACTGTACGCTGGTGTCGCGAGATGCTGCAAAACAGTCCAATGGCGCTGCGCTGCCTGAAAGCTGCGCTGAACGCCGACTGCGATGGTCAGGCGGGTCTGCAGGAGTTGGCGGGTAACGCCACGATGCTGTTCTACATGACGGAAGAAGGTCAGGAAGGCCGCAATGCCTTTAACCAGAAACGTCAGCCTGATTTCAGCAAATTCAAACGGAATCCGTAATGCGTAGCGCGCAGGTATACCGCTGGCAGATCCCCATGGACGCGGGGGTGATTCTGCGCGACAGGCGGTTAAAAACGCGTGACGGGCTGTACGTTTGTCTTCGTGACGGCGAGCGCGAAGGGTGGGGAGAGATCTCCCCACTGCCGGGCTTCAGTCAGGAAAGCTGGGCAGAGGCGCAAACTGAGCTGCTGGCCTGGGTCAACGGTTGGCTACAGGGCAATGCTTCCTTGCCGCAACTGCCTTCGGTCGCCTTTGGCGCAAGCTGTGCGCTGGCCGAACTGGCAGGTACTCTGCCGGAGGCGGCGGACTACCGTGCTGCGCCGCTGTGTACGGGCGATCCTGACGATCTGGTCCTGCAACTGGCGGATATGCCGGGTGAGAAAGTGGCGAAGATCAAGGTCGGACTGTATGAAGCTGTTCGCGACGGCATGGTTGCCAACCTGCTGCTTGAGGCGATTCCGGAGCTGCATTTGCGTCTTGACGCCAACCGCGCCTGGACGCCGTTAAAAGCTCAGCAGTTTGCGAAATATGTCAATCCTGAGTATCGCGGGCGCATTGCCTTCCTCGAAGAGCCATGTAAAACCCGCGACGACTCCCGTGCTTTCGCGCGAGAAACCGGCATTGCTATCGCCTGGGATGAAAGTCTGCGTGAAGCGGATTTCACCTTCGAAGCCGAAGAGGGCGTTAAGGCTGTGGTTATCAAACCTACGCTGACGGGCAGTCTCGATAAAGTGCGCGAACAGGTTGCAGCGGCGCATGCACTTGGTCTCACCGCGGTTATTAGTTCGTCGATCGAGTCGAGTCTCGGCTTAACCCAACTGGCGAGAATTGCCGCCTGGCTGACACCGCAGACCATTCCGGGTCTGGATACCCTGAGTCTGATGCAATGCCAGCAGGTACGCACCTGGCCGGGCAGCGCGTTGCCGTGTATCAACGTTGATGCGCTGGAACGCCTGCTATGACCCAGTGGGAAATGCCCGATAGCGTAAGCATATCGGGCCTGTTACACCCCGGAAACTGGCCTTGGCGCCACTGGCGACAGATTCGTGCGCATATGCCAGCCCTACGACTCAATGATGAAGTATTAAGCTGGGACGACCTCTGTACACGTGTCGACCATCTGGCCTGCGGCTTTGCCGCTCAGGGCGTGGAAGAGGGCGATGGTGTTCTGCTTCGCGCCTGGAATCATCCGCGAGCATTGTTGACCTGGCTGGCACTGTTGCAGTGTGGGGCGCGGGTTTTACCTGTGAACCCACAGTTGCCTCAGCCGCTGCTTGATGCGCTGGTCCCCGAGTTAACGCTGCGTTTTGCGCTGGATCTGGAGTCCACTCACGCACTTCAGGGACTCAATCCGTTGCAAATGCAGGTATTGCCGGGCAAGCATGCCGCCGCGTGGTTACCCGAACGTTTGAGCACGATGACGTTAACCTCTGGTTCTACCGGATTACCAAAAGCGGCAGTTCATACCTGTCAGGCACATCTGGCGAGCGCTCAGGGTGTGCTGTCATTAATGCCGTTTGGCGCTGAAGATGACTGGCTGCTCTCGCTGCCGCTGTTTCATGTTTCCGGCCAAGGTATTTTGTGGCGCTGGTTGTTTGCCGGGGCACGAATGACCGTGCGCGACAAGCAGCCGCTTGAGCAAATGCTGGTTGGATGTACCCACGCTTCACTGGTTCCCACACAGCTGTGGCGCTTGCTGGTCAACAACACGCCGGTATCGCTTAAAGCTGTACTATTAGGTGGCGCGGCAATTCCTGTGGAATTGACCGAACAAGCGCGCAAACAGGGGATTCGTTGCTGGTGCGGTTACGGCCTGACGGAGTTTGCTTCTACGGTCTGTGCGAAAGAAGCGGATGGCCGGGCGGATGTGGGCTCTGCTTTACCGGGGCGGGAAGTCAGGATCGTTAACGACGAAGTCTGGTTGCGAGCCGCCAGCATGGCGCAAGGTTACTGGCGTAATGGGCAGCTTATTCCATTAGTGAACGCGGAAGGCTGGTTTGCCACCCGCGATCGCGGTGTGTTAATGGACGGCAAGTTAACGATTGTCGGTCGTATGGACAATCTGTTCTTTAGCGGTGGGGAAGGCATCCAGCCGGAAGAAGTGGAACGCGTGATTGCAGCGCATCCGCATGTTCTGCAAGCTTTTATTGTGCCGATAGAAGATAAAGAGTTTGGGCATCGTCCGGTAGCAGTCGTTGAATATGACGCCAGCGCAGGTGATACCAATCTGGCTGAGTGGGTTAAAGATAAGTTGGCCCGCTTTCAACAACCGGTGTGCTGGCTGACATTACCACCCGAACTCAAAGCCGGAGGGATTAAAATCTCCCGTCGCGCACTGTCGGATTGGGTAGGTGCTTCGTCGTTAACATTAAGAAAACATTAATTACATTTCTCATTTTTGCCATTCCGTCGCTATTGTCGTTTTGTTTATCAGCTAAAGTGTAACCTGATGTGAAATTTATTAACAAAAGGTGCGTTATGGAATGGCATGTGAAGAAGTCTTGCTGTCTCAAAAAAGCAAGGAGGCTTTATATCGTACTTTGCGATAGCGGCGGTTCGCTGAAGATGCTGGCCGAGGCGCAATCTACCGAGTCGCTTAAGCCCGGAGACCTCCTTTCACCGCTGAAAGATGCCCAATATTGTATTAATCGCGATAAGGCCCGAATGATTAAAATCATTGATGCCAGACAGTATATTTGTGACGAATGGGAACGCCTGTTACGACAGTCCGAAGATAAATAATTAGTGCTGACACTTGCGTGAAGGCAGAAAAATCGTCATTAGCCCTGCCATGATGCATAGCACTCCAGCGAGCGCCTTTACTGAAAATGATCCCTGCCAGCCGGGCAGGATCATGGATGCAACCCACACTAACACATAGCTCAGGCTGAGCAGGGCATAGGCCTTGCTGAGCGCAAGCTGGTGCAGGGCTTTATGCCAGCAAATAACCGATAGTAAATAGCCTGCCAGCCCGGCATACAGGGAAAACGCGCCGATGCTAAGAGAAAATACGGCAGAGATGAATGCCAGCGGTTGCAGCATTGGCGGCAGATTATCCATCGCAAAGCCGAGGCTCAACTGGGCGACTGAAGTGATAATCACGCTACATAATCCCCAAAATAGGCCCATTACACCGCACTCCCAAGAATAAAGATGCCGGTGATGATTAGCCCAACCCCCAGCCAGTGACGCGTTGTGACTGGTTCGCGCCAGATTTTCCATGCGGCCAGTGTCACCCATACAAAGTTAAGACTTAGCATGGGATAGGCGATACCGACAGGAATATTCTGCAGTACCGCCAGCCACAGCAGCATGGCCAGACCGAGGCTTGCCAGAGCAAGCCCTATCCATTGCGTAACATGGCGTTTCCGCACACGAACGGAGACGGGGCGGGTCGCCTGCTTCTGGCATAACTGACCGCAGACGCTGAGCAGACTGGCGAGAACTAAGGCTATCCAGATCATTTAGGCCGATACTGAATCAGAACCAAACGCCCCTGATTATCAATGTAGTCAGCGGGAGGGATGGCAAATTGATTAATATCTTCATCCTTATCAATTGTGAGCACGAGCGTAATATTTCCTTGCTGACGATGTTGCGCTAACCAGCCGGCAAAGTCTTCCCGACTGACAAAGCGCCCCTGCGCATCCGGGTAGTTGAGGCCATATTTTAACTCGCCCGTTTGGCTGTACATCATGATGTCGTCACGCTTCAGGCTCCAGGCCAGCCCTGCGGCAACACCAACGTTGTCGGCGAGAATGTAACGGCTCGACTCCAGCGACTCTTTGGTCATCTCGACAAAAAACTGCGGTTGTTTAGACTCCATCACCCGGTCAGGGACTGAGAAGCCAAACAGCAGCGCGAGTCCCAGCGGGCACAGCGCGGCAAATTTCCAGTTCTTCTCGCTGTTATTTAGCGTATACCAGCCGAACAGTGCCCAGGTGATAAAAATGCCCCACGCGCAAAACACCTTATACGTTTCGATATACGACCAGACCGGCGTCTTTAACGGACCCAATGTGGACACAATAAATGTGGCAACAATACCGATCACACCGAACAGCACGTTGATCCAACTATTCACGCGCAGCGCGGCTGAGCCTTTTTCTGCGGCCTGCAGGCCGAAACGCGCCGTTAATATCGCCAGCGGCGCGAAGCAGGAAAGAATATAGGTCGGAAGTTTTCCTTTGGCGATGCTGAAAAACAGGATTGGCATAATAATCCAGCTTAACAGGTACAGTGCGCTGCGCGGAACATCCCGTTCACGCCAGCCCGTACGCAGCGCGCCGGGGAGCAGTCCGAGCCATGGTAGTGCACCAACCACAAATACCGGAATGTAGTACCAGATGGGGGCCTTGTGTTGGGCATCATCCTGCGCGAAGCGTTGAATATGTTCAACCCAGAAGAAGTAATGCCAGAAATCCGGCTCACGCTGGGCAATCGCTATTCCCCACGGCAGCACAATCATGACGCAGCCGACCACTGCCAGCAGACCGTAGATAATGAGGTCTTTCCAACGCTTTTGCATGAAAACCCACGGCAGTACGCTGAGCACAGGAACAGCTAGCGCCAGGAAGCCCTTGGTCATCACGCCCATGCCGCAGGTTAACCCTAGCAACAAAAAGGCGATAATTTTGCGCGTTCGGGTGGTGGCCTGCATCCCCTCCCAAAAGCAGCACATGCCAGCCATTAGCCAGAGAGCAATGATGGGATCAAGTACCGCGTAGGTGCCGATGCTGTAAACCGAGAAAAACGTTAAAAAGATTACTGAAGAGAGTACGGCGGTCCGCTTATCCTGCCATAACCGCATGGCAAGCCAGGCAACCAGTAGTGCCGTCAGCAGGGTGGCAAAAATGGCCCCCGCTCTGACGCCAAAATTATTGGTGCCAAACACCCATTGCCCGATGCTGTTTAACCAGTATCCGGCAATGGGTTTTTCGAAGTAACGGAGTCCTAAAAAATGCGGCACGATCCAGTCGCCGGACGTCAGCATTTCCCGGCTGATTTCGGCATAGCGCGTTTCATCAGGTTGCCAGAGCAGGCGGCTGTTAATGGGGAGAATGAAATACAGCGCAATAAACGCGATAAAGGCCAGAGTGTAGCGGGCAGCAGGTTTCATTGTGTTGCACTCACCGATTGTTGGCAGCCGAGCCATCCCTCTCTGCCGGGTATTTTTCCACGTACGATCTGCCCTGTTGGCAGCGAACTGACATCGTCAGGTAACAGATCGCCGAGCGGGCAAAATGTAATCCCCATGTCGGCGGCTCGAGTCAGCAGCTCGTCAAAATTCTGATGAAAAGCGATGCCTTCAACTTCCGCATGAATGGTATACACCGGAGTTCCTCTGCTCATCTGGATGTGGGAGAGAATATAAGCGTTGAAGTCCACCGCCTGGACCTCCTGACCAACCACTTCATCCCATGTTGGTAACGTGACGGGAATTTGTGGTGTACCTGCTTTCCCTGAGGCCAGTACAGGACGAAATAACGACGTTCCCCGACAGTCGCTGTTATAGCGCAGATGGAACGTTTCTTTTGCGTCGACGACGCGGTTGTCGGCACGCCATCCGGCAACGGCAGAACAGGTAACAGGTTGTCCGATGATGGTTTCAAGAGCGGTGATGCCTCGTGAAATATCATCAATCAGCTGTTTATCATTCCAGGTTCCGCTACGCGCCTGCCAGGCATGATGATCCCAGGCATGCAAACCGGTTTCATGAATCAGGGCGGTTTGCGCGATGATTGCCGCATTGGCCTGGCCGATCTCTTTTCCCGGCCACGCGGTTCCCGCGAGCAATATATCCCAGCCGTAGAGTGATGCTGCGTTTGAGCGCAGCATCTTCCACAGAAATTTCGGCTTCACAAGACGCCAGAGATGGCGTCCCATGTTGTCCGGTCCAACGCTAAAGAAAAAACTTGCCCGAATGTTATGTCGGTTCAATGTCTCCAACAGGCGGGGCACGCCTTCGCGCGTCCCCCTGAACGTATCGACATCAATGCGCAAGCCTACTTTGGTCATGATGTGTGTTCCGTGATATCCACACTGCGTAAGAAGAAGTCCAGCGTCTCTTCTACTGTTTCCTGCATCTCAATGGTGGGCTCCCAGTTCAGGCAGCGTTTTGCATTACGAATGTTGGGCTTACGATGCTCAACGTCCTGATAACCTTTACCATAGTAGCTGCTGCTTTCGACGTTACGGAAACCGGCAAACGGCGGGAAGTGGTTGCGTAATGGATGTTTTTCAAAACAGGTAAGCAGCATTTCTGCCAATTCCTGAATACTGGCTTCGTTCTCCGGGTTACCGATGTTGATAATTTCGCCGTTACAGCGTCCGTCTTCGTTTTCAATGATGCGGTACAGAGCTTCAATACCATCGCGAATATCAGTAAAGCAGCGTTTTTGCTTGCCGCCTTCAATCAGCTTAATCGGTGAACCTTCCACCAGATTGAGAATAAGTTGGGTAATGGCGCGTGAGCTGCCGATACGTGCGGCGTTAAGGCTGTCCAGACGCGGCCCCATCCAGTTAAATGGACGGAACAGGGTGAAGCGCAATCCCTCTTTTTCGCCGTATGCCCAGATTACGCGGTCCAGTAACTGCTTGGAAACGGAGTAGATCCAGCGTGGTTTATTCACCGGGCCGACGATCAGATTCGAGCTGTCCTCATCGAAGACTTTGTCGGTACACATGCCGTAGACTTCAGATGTTGACGGGAAAATGATGCGCTTACGGTATTTCACACAGTAGCGAATGATTTTCAGGTTCTCTTCAAAATCGAGCTCAAACACGCGCAGCGGGTTGCGGGTATATTCGATTGGTGTGGCGATTGCTACCAGCGGTAGTACGACGTCGCATTTTTTCACATGATATTCAATCCATTCGGAGTGAATGCTGATGTCACCCTCGACGAAGTGGAATCGCGGGTGCTGCAGAAAACGACTAATGGCGTCGCTGCCAATGTCAAGTCCATACACTTCGTAATTGTCTTCTTGTAACAGGCGTTCAGTCAGATGGTTACCAATGAAGCCATTGACGCCAAGGATCAGCACGCGAGTACGGCGTTTAGTGGTGGTAACTGACTGGCTGTTCAGGCGGGAACCCGGCACCAGACCCAGAACCTGCGCCAGCTGTGATCCCTGCATGGCAATACCATCGCCAGCTTGTCCGGTGATAATTTCCAGTGCGCCATCGACACAGGCGATCAGCAAAGGCGAAATGGAGATGACGGTTCCTGGTTGGGCAGCGAGGTCATTTGTGCAAACGCGTGACGACCAAACGGTGAATTTTTGCGTACCAACATAGCTAAACGCGCCCGGCCAAGGATCGCTGACGGCGCGTACCTGGTTATGCAACTCTGCAGCTGGCTTGTTCCAGTCGAGGAAGCTATCTTCTGGCGCACGGCGACCAAAACAGGTCGCTTCTTCTTCCTGTTGGGGACGTTCTGCATAATCTCCCGTTTTAATTGCGGGTAGTGTTTGTTCCAGTAACTGACGCGCAGCCTGGCATAATTTATGGTGCAGCGTTAATGCCACATCATCCGGCGAAATAGCAACCCGTTGCTGGGCGATAATGGCACCTGCATCCGCACGTTTGACCATCCGATGAAGCGTGACGCCGGTTTCGGTTTCGCCATTGACCAATACCCAGTTCAGCGGCGCGCGACCGCGATATTTCGGCAGCAGCGAGCCGTGCAGATTAAATGCACCCTTAGGGGCAAGGCTGAGGATCTCGTCACTCAGCAAATGACGATAGTAGAACGAGAAAATAACATCCGGTGCCAGTTGGCTGATGCGCTCAATCCATAAGGGATGGTTGACCTCGTCCGGGGCGTAAACCGGAATACCAGCGCTGGCGGCGAGGCGGGAAACAGATCCAAAAAACGCTTTTTCACCTGGGTTATCGGTGTGCGTAAAAATTGCAGCGATTTCATAACCTGCATCCAACAAGGCCTGGACACCCTGACATCCCATATCGTGATAGGCAAATACGACGGCTTTCATGCGTGGTTTTCCTCGGTTGACTGCGTGGTTTGTGGGCGTATAACGTGTTGAACAAAATAGCGGGGGCGGGCACGGACATCGTTATAGATGCGACCGATATATTCCCCGAGTAAACCCATGCCAATAAACTGTGCGCCGATAAAGGTAAACAGAACGGCAAACAGCATGAATACCCCTTCTGCAGCCCACTGCGGACCGAGCGTCAGGCGCAGAACAACAAGCAGAACGGATATGGTAAAGCCCGTGGCTGCAATTACGCTGCCCAACAGGCTCAACATACGAAGCGGCGTTGTGGTCAGACAGGTCACCAGGTCATACATCAGGTTGATCAGACGCATGAAGCTGTATTTGGAGTCACCAAATTCACGTTCTGCATGGTGTACCGGGATTTCCGTAGCGCGACGGGCAAAAATATTGGCCAGAATCGGGATAAAAGTGCTGCGCTCCTGGCAATGCAGCATGGCATCGACGATGTGACGGCGATAGGCGCGTAACATACAACCGTAGTCACCCATCGCTTTACCGGTGGTGCGCTGAATCAGATGGTTGATCATGCGTGAGGCGGTCTTACGAAATACGCTGTCCTGACGATTCTGACGTACCGTTCCTACCACATCGAACCCCTCATCTGCGGTGGCGACCAGCCGTGGGATCTCCTCCGGCGGGTTCTGCAAATCGGCATCCAGTGTGATGATCAAGTCGCCAGTGACATGGCTAAAACCGGCCATAATCGCCGAGTGTTGCCCGTAATTGCGATTCAGCAAAATAGAAACAATATGGCTGTTTGGTGCCTGGGAGGCGTTCATCATCAACTGAGCGGAATTGTCACTGCTGCCGTCATCGATCAGCAGGATTTCATAGTCCTTGCCCAACTTTTCGCAGGCGGCGCTGGTACGTCTGATTAGTTCAGGCAGGCTTTCCTGTTCATTAAAAACGGGAATGACCACCGAGACTTTTTTGATCGGTGCTGCTTCAAACATATTTATTGTCCTGCAATCTCGCGAAGTGCCGTTATGACCCGCTGGGTGTCAGCGGCGGTCATATCGGGGAATAACGGCAGCGAGCAGATGCGTGCGCTATTCCATTCTGTATTTGGGAGCGAAAGGGTAGTGAAGCGTTCGCGGTAGTATTTTTGCGTGTGGGCTGCACGAAAATGCAGACCAGTGCCGATATCTTTAGCCTTCAGTGCTTCCATCAGAGCATCTCTGCTCAGGCCACAGCGCGCTTCGTCAACGCGAATGATGAACAGATGCCAGGCATGAACATGCGACCACTGAGGCAGGCTCAGCGGTTGAAATGGCGTATCGGCTAGCGCCTGTTGATATTCATGGGCAATTTGCGCCCGCCGTGAGTTCAGCTGTTGTAGTTTATTCAGCTGTACCAGCGCGATGGCAGCATTGATATCGGTAAGGTTGTATTTGTAGCCTGGCGCAAGCACTTCGGCCTGCGGCGCCCGGCCATAGGTTTGTCGATCGTAAGCATCAACGCCCAGACCGTGAAACTTCAGACTGCGAAGCCGCTGAGCAAGCTGACTATCGTCAGTAACAATCAGCCCACCTTCTGCGCAGGTGATATTTTTGATGGCGTGAAATGAGAAGATTGCCGTGCCGCGCGCGCCGACATGGCGGCCTTTATACTGCGTTCCTACGGCATGGGCTGCATCTTCTATGACCGGAATACCATACCGCTCGCCAATCGCATAAATCGCGTCAAGGTCGGCTGGAGCGCCAGCGTAATGTACCGGAATAATGGCCTTGGTGCGTGGCGTGATAGCGGCTTCAATTTGCTCTGGTGTGACCATCAGCGTATCGCGGTCGACATCGATCATCACGGGGGTCGCACCCAGCAGGACAATCATGTTGAGGGTAGAAACCCACGTCATTGACGGCGTAATGACCTCATCGCCTGCACCTATGTTCAGCGCCATTAGCGTGATATGCATACCTGCCGTGGCGGAACAGACAGCGACGGCGTGTTGATTTCCTGTCAACTGGCAGAAGGCTTCTTCCAGCTGTTGATTCTTCGGGCCAGTGGTTATCCATCCAGAGTCCAGCACTGTTTTCACGGCTGCAAGCTCTTCAGCACCCATTGCCGGGCGAGAGAAAGGCAAAAAGTCAGGCATCATTATTCCTTCAAGCCATTTAACGCTACCGAAGTTTTATTTTTAGGACTAAACAGGGGCGTCGTTAATTATTTCATCAGGCTACAAAGGTTAATGGCCAAAGGTTAATTTATCCTTAAGAGTTTAAGGTTTGGGATGTCAAGATAAAGACTAGAGGGAGGTGATTTATTTGTTTGAATATAAAATATTTTTATACAACGTGGCGGCATTGGCTTCTGTGCTGAATGCTGAAAACAATACCGCTATTGTGAACATTGTTTATATTACGTTTAAACTCGTTAGACTTACAGTAGTCCTTTCAAGGTTAACGTTTTTCGCGTGGCGATATTTAAGTCGTAGGTACCAAGATCTTCCGCTTTAACCCACGCGAAATCTTGAAACTCTTCGTTAATGTTCACTTCACGATTAGCTGCCACGCAATCGAAGATGAGATAAATCATATAAATCTCTTCCCGACTGCCATCGGCATAGGTTTTGGTGCGAATATCATCGCTGAAGGTCCACGGAGTAATTTCTGATAATACCAGTTGTTCACCCAGCTCCTCCCTCACTTCCCGACGCAAAGCCTCTTCGATGCGCTCACCCGGCTCAACGCCACCACCAGAAAGCGCCCACTGACCGGGAAACACGCCGCGGTCATCTGCCATTTTACACAGTAAATAGCAGCCATCGTTTTGAATTAAGGGGCAAACAATTGTTCTTTGGCGCATAGGTCAAGTCCTTCCAGGGGATTGATAATTCCATCATTCACCTATCTTACCTTTTGCTGGCTGGAGAAAAAACGCTTCATCGACGATTAAGTCCGTGTGACCGGGGAAAAATTGATAGTTGTTGAAAATGGCATTCAGGGGTACACAACGATACGTTTTATACAAAAATTTAACATTATCTCGTCTCATTAAGTAGTATTTAGTTACAATATGGCAGTGCATCGCTTTTTTAGTTCATTGATTCCTCGCCATCTGGCAGTACAATCCCTCGGTTTTGGGGCTATGTTTTGATTTTTGCTTGAAAGGATAGAAAATGAAAAAAAGTTTAATGTTGGGTTTTGCCGGCATGCTGTTTGTTTCTGCGTCGGCGAGCGCAATTAGCATTAGTGGCCAGGCTGGCGAAGATTACACCAACCTTGGGTTCGGTATGGGCACCGAGACTACGGGGCTGGCCGTCAGTGGTAACTGGATGCATAACGATGACGACGGCGATGCAGCTGGTCTGGGGTTAGGTTTGAATGTTCCACTCGGTCCGCTGTTGGCAACGGTGGGTGGGAAAGGCATTTATACTAACCCGAATGATGGTGATGAGGGTTACGCGGCGGCGGTCGGTGGTGGTTTACAGTGGCCGATTGGCGACAGCATCCGCCTGTTTGGCGAGTATTATTATTCTCCCGATTCGCTTTCCAGCGGTATCGACAGCTATGAAGAGGCTAATGCCGGTGCACGTCTGACCATTATGCGTCCGCTGAGTATTGAAGCCGGTTATCGCTACCTGAACCTTGCTGGCAAAGACGGCAACCGTGATAACGCGATTGCTGATGGCCCGTACGTTGGGGTTAACGCGAGTTTCTGATTTTTCCGGCGCGGCGTTCAGTCGCGCCTTCCCCCCTCCATGCGTTATAGTGTTTTCATCATAAAATCAGGAGAACACGATGTTAAACGTGGAGATGCTATCCACCGGGGATGAGGTGTTGCACGGACAAATTGTCGACACCAATGCCGCCTGGCTGGCCGATTTTTTCTTTCATCAGGGTTTACCGTTAACACGTCGCAACACAGTAGGTGACAATCTTGACGATTTGGTCGCCGTTTTGCGTGAGCGTAGCGAACACGCCGACGTACTGATCGTTAACGGCGGTCTGGGGCCGACCAGCGATGATTTGAGCGCGCTGGCGGCGGCAACGGCAAAAGGCGAAGGGCTGGTGTTGCATGAAGCCTGGCTCGCCGAGATGGAACGTTATTTCCGTGAACGCGGCCGCGTGATGGCACCAAGCAACCGCAAACAGGCTGAGCTTCCCGCTAGCGCGGAGTTTATCAATAATCCAGTAGGTACTGCATGCGGGTTTGCCCTGAGGCTTAACCGCTGCCTGATGTTCTTTACGCCGGGCGTACCATCAGAATTTAAAGTCATGGTTGAGCATGAGATCCTGCCGCGTTTGCGTGAGCGCTTTTCACTGTCTCAACCCCCGCTATGCCTGCGATTAACCACCTTTGGCCGCTCTGAAAGCGAGTTGGCACAAAGCCTGGATCTGCTGACTTTGCCACCGGGCGTAACAATGGGATATCGCTCGTCGATGCCGATTATTGAGCTGAAACTGACCGGTCCGGATTCCCAACGTGAAGCGATGCTGGCGCTGTGGCCTGAGGTGAAAAAGGTTGCCGGGCAAAACATGATTTTCGAAGGTACGGAAGGCTTGCCTGCGCAAATTGCCCGCACGTTACAGGAACGGCAATACAGCCTGACGCTGAGCGAACAATTCACCAGTGGTCTGGTGGCGCTGCAGCTTTCGCGCGCAAATGCTCCGCTGCTCGCGAGCGAAGTGGTTCCGCCCCAGGAAGAAACGCTGGCGCAAACAACGCACTGGGTAACCGAGCGACGCGGCAACCATTATGCGGGGCTGGCACTGGCGATATCCGCGTTCGAAAACGAACATATTAACTTTGCGCTGGCAACACCTGATGGAACGCATGCCTTACGCGTCCGGCTGAATGCTAATCGCTACAGCTTGGCGATTCACCAGGAAGTGTGCGCGATGATGGCACTGAATATGCTGCGCCGTTGGCTTAACGGACAGGATATTGCCAACGAACATGGCTGGATCGACGTGGTGGAATCCCTGACGCTGCCTGCCTGATTTATTCTCTCTCTTCTTTTTGTTATGGGAAGGTGCCCTGGCCTTCCCATTATCAGTCCAACCTGTTGTACTCCCAACAAAAAAATCTGTGCGTTAGTTCACAGTTGTACTCGATTTTTCTCCAGCCTACTGGAAGAACGAGAGGATTTGATGCGCTTCACAATTTTAACCACTTTAACCTACCACACTGATTCCAGTATCTCAGACTGGAGTCCAGTATGTTGGAATCAAGTAAAGTTCCCGCGCTCACCAGGGCGATCGAAATTCTCAATCTCATTGCGCGTATCGGCCCATGCAGTGCTGCTACGATCATAGAGACGCTGGGTATACCAAAAAGTACCGCTTACCTGTTACTCAACGAACTTAAACGTCAGCGTTTTATCAGCATTGATCATCAGGAGAATTACTGCCTGTGGACCAAGTTGGTTGAGCTGTCGGGGCACGCTCTGAGTAAGATGGATTTACGTGAACTGGCGCGTCCACGGTTGACACAACTGATGGATGAGACCGGGTTACTTTGCCATCTGGGGATCATTGACCACGAAAGCGCGTATTACATCCTGAAAGTGGAGTCGTCATCCACTATTAGCGTGCGCTCCCACGAGGGGAAAAGTCTTTCGCTCTATCGCTCTGGGATCGGCAAGTGTCTGCTAGCCTGGCAACCTGCCGCCGTACGTAAAGCCATTATTGAACAACTGATATGGGAACAGGCAACGCCAACCACTATCACCAGACCACAGCAGTTGAATGACGAGCTTGAGCGTATTCGTCAGCGTGGATGGAGCTTTGATAATGGCGAAGATTACCCCGATGTTCGCTGCGTCGCAGCGCCTGTTTTTAACGCTAACAATGAACTGACCGCAGCAATTTCGGTGGTCGGCACGCGTCTGCAAATTAACGAAGAGAATCGTGACTATCTGGCCGGGAAAGCAATTGCCTGCGCCAGGGATATTTCGCGCCTGCTGGGATGGAAAAGTCCCTTCGACTCACTCGCTTCATAAAAAGGAGAACATCATGACCCTACCTAAAATTAAACATGTCCGTGCCTGGTTTACCGGTGGCGCTACAGCAGATAAAGGCGCAGGCGGTGGTGATTATCACGATCAGGGCGCTAACCACTGGATTGACGATCATATCGCCACGCCAATGAGTAAATATCGTGAATACGAGCAATCACGTCAGTCTTTTGGCATCAACGTGTTAGGAACGTTGATTGTTGAAGTAGAGGCTGAGAACGGGCAGACCGGTTTTGCCGTTTCGACGGCAGGGGAGATGGGCTGCTTTATTGTGGAAAAGCATCTCAATCGTTTTATCGAAGGTAAATGCGTTAGCGATATCAAACTCATTCATGACCAGATGCTCGGTGCAACAATGTATTACTCCGGCTCTGGTGGTCTGGTAATGAACACCATCTCGTGCGTAGATCTGGCGTTGTGGGATCTGTTTGGCAAAGTGGTGGGGTTACCGGTCTATAAGTTGCTGGGTGGTGCGGTACGAGACGAAATTCAATTCTACGCGACGGGCGCGCGTCCGGATCTGGCGAAGGAGATGGGTTTTATTGGCGGTAAAATGCCAACCCACTGGGGACCGCACGACGGGGATACCGGGATCCGCAAAGATTCGGCAATGGTTGCCGATATGCGCGAGAAATGCGGTCCTGATTTCTGGCTGATGCTCGACTGCTGGATGAGTCAGGACGTGAACTATGCCACCAAACTGGCTCATGCCTGTGCGCCACACAATCTGAAGTGGATCGAAGAGTGTCTGCCTCCGCAACAGTATGAAGGCTATCGCGAACTGAAACGCAACGCTCCGGCGGGGATGATGGTCACCAGCGGTGAACATCACGGAACGCTGCAATCCTTCCGCACGCTGTCTGAAACTGGCATCGATATTATGCAGCCGGATGTAGGCTGGTGCGGTGGGTTAACCACGTTAGTAGAAATTGCCGCTATTGCGAAATCGCGTGGCCAACTGGTGGTGCCACATGGCTCATCAGTTTACTCACACCATGCGGTGATCACGTTCACCAACACCCCGTTCAGCGAATTCCTGATGACCAGCCCGGATTGCTCAACGATGCGTCCGCAGTTTGATCCTATCCTTCTTGACGAACCCGTGCCCGTCAATGGCCGCATTCATAAGTCAGTGCTGGATAAACCGGGATTTGGCGTCGAGCTTAACCGCGACTGCAATCTGAAGCGCCCTTATAGCCACTAATGACCTGTGCGTTGCCTTTTTCACGGCAACGCCCTCATTTTTTTGAGGATTTTGCTATGAGTACCACGTTACTTGACGGTGTGGTGAAGAAAAACCGTGCCCGTTTGATTCCCTTTATGCTGGCGCTGTATGTGCTGGCGTTTCTTGACCGCTCGAACATCGGGTTTGCCAAAGAGACCTATCAGATTGATACCGGCCTGAGCAATGAAGCTTATGCATTGGGAGCAGGAATTTTCTTTGTGGTTTACGCCTTTCTGGGCGTTCCTGCCAACTTGTTGATGCGTAAATTTGGCGCCAGAACCTGGATTGGTACCACCACGTTGCTGTGGGGATTTCTCTCTGCGGCGATGGCATGGGCGGATACGGAAGCGAAGTTTCTGATTATCCGTACTCTGCTGGGTGCGGCAGAGGCGGGCTTCTTCCCCGGTATGATTTACCTGACATCGCAGTGGTTCCCCCAGCGCAATCGCGCCAGCATTATGGGCCTGTTCTACATGGGGGCGCCGCTGGCATTAACCCTGGGATCGCCGCTGTCTGGCGCGCTGCTTGAGATGCACGGTTTTATGGGACATCCGGGGTGGTTTTGGATGTTTGTTATCGAAGGTTTATTGGCGGTAGGCGCAGGGGTTTTCACCTTCTTCTGGCTTGACGACACGCCGCAGCAGGCGCGTTTCCTGAGCGCTGAGGAAAAGGCTGCGCTCATTAGCCAACTGGCGAGTGAAGAGGAGAAAAAGGTGACGTCGCGACTGTCGGATGCACTGCGTAATGGTCGTGTCTGGCAACTGGCGATTATCTATCTGACGATTCAGGTCGCAGTGTATGGCTTGATCTTCTTCTTGCCCACTCAGGTTGCGGCATTGTTAGGGACAAAAGTTGGCTTTACGGCTTCAGTCGTGACGGCGATACCGTGGGTCGCGGCGCTGTTTGGCACCTGGCTTATTCCCCGCTACTCCGATCGCACTGGCGACCGACGTAACGTTGCTGCGCTTACGCTGCTGGCGGCCGGGATTGGCATTGGCCTGTCCGGGCTGGTTTCACCAATACTGGCGATCGTGGCGCTCTGCGTCGCGGCGGTCGGTTTCATCGCCGTACAGCCGGTGTTCTGGACGATGCCAACGCAACTTCTTTCCGGCACAGCGCTGGCGGCAGGGATTGGTTTCGTCAACCTGTTTGGTGCTGTAGGCGGGTTTATTGCTCCTATTTTGCGCGTCAAAGCCGAAACGTTGTTTGCCAGCGATGCGGCAGGACTGCTGGTCCTGGCGGGCGTCGCGATTATTGGCTCGCTTATCATCTTTACGCTGAGTGTGAACCGTTCGGTTTCACAAACCGGCGCTGCGCATCATTAATCTTATCTACGTTGTAAGGATCGTTATGAACGCATTGTTATCAAACTCTTTCAAAGAAGGATTGTTGAGAGGAGAGGTCCAGGTTGGCCTGTGGCTCAGTTCGACCACCTCCTATATGGCGGAGATTGCCGCTACATCAGGCTATGACTGGTTATTGATTGATGGTGAACATGCGCCGAATACGGTGCAAGATCTCTACCACCAACTCCAGGCGATTGCGCCTTATTCCAGTCAACCGGTGGTACGTCCCGTTGAGGGCAGTAAAGCGTTGATTAAGCAGGTACTGGATATTGGTGCGCAGACGCTGCTGATCCCAATGGTCGACAGTGCAGAGCAGGCGCGTCAGGTGGTTTCCGCCACTCGTTATCCTCCGCTCGGCGAGCGTGGCGTTGGTGCCAGCGTGGCGCGAGCGGCGCGCTGGGGGCGTATCGACAAGTATATGGAACGGGCCAATGAATCACTCTGTCTGCTGGTGCAGGTCGAGAGTAAAGCAGCCCTGGATAATCTGGATGCGATTCTGGACGTTGAAGGTATTGACGGTGTCTTTATTGGTCCGGCGGATCTTTCTGCATCACTGGGCTATCCGGATAACGCCGGACACCCGGAGGTGCAGCGGATCATTGAGCAGTGCATTCGCCGTATCCGCGCAGCCGGTAAAGCCGCAGGATTCCTCGCGGTTGACCCGGCAATGGCGCAAAAATGTCTGCACTGGGGCGCGAACTTTGTCGCTGTAGGCGTTGATACCATGCTTTATACCGAAGCGCTGGATCGCCGGTTGGCAATATTTAAGCCGGAGAAGACTGCACAAACGTTAAAAAGCAGTTACTAATATCAGGCCCGATGGTGTAAGGCTATCGGGCCTGATACAGCGCTTAACTTAGCGCTTTTGCTAACAGGGTAATGGGATGCTCACAACGAAGGCTTGTCGACATCTCAATCTGCCATTTACAGGTTTCGCAGTCGGTGACGACGATATCCGCGCCGCTTTCTTCAATCTGACGGAATAACGGTGCGCCAATAGACTGTGAAGTCGGGTAGTTTTCCTTTTTAAAGCCGTAAGTCCCGGCAATCCCGCAGCATTGAGAATCCAGCACCGTCAGCTCCAGCCCCGGAATTTTTCGCAGCAGTTCCAACGTGTAGAGTGTCCAGCCCATTTTCTCCATGTGGCATGGCGTGTGGTAGACCACTTTCAGCGGCAGTGTTTTCAGCGGTAGCGTTTTGCCTTCATCCAGCTTGCGCCACAGCCAGCGGGTTGCCAGCTCAATGTGTTCGCGTAGGCCTGCGTTATCGACGTCCAGCACTTCCGGATATTCATCGCGTAGCGCAAAGGTGCAGGTTGATGAAGTGGCGATCACTGGAATGCCTTTGCCGTCAATCGCTTCCCGGAGAGAGGCCACGTTGCTCACCGCCTGTTTACGTGCTTTATCGGTAAAGCCGTTGGCAATCAGCGGTACGCCGCAGCACTTCTCTTTGCTCAGCAGTTGAACGCCGGTTCCCATGGCGTTGAGCACCTTGATCAGATCTTTACCGAGCTGCGGATGGTTGTAATTTACAAAACAGCCGTGGAAAAAGGCGACCTGATCCTGATACTGCGCTTGCTGGGCGGCAACGCTGCGATACCAGCGGCGGAAGGTGCCAAAAGAGTATTTCGGTAGCGTACGGCGATGATCGATTTTTAGCGCGTAATCCAGCAGCTGGCGTACCGGTTTCAGTGACGTAGCCGTGTTCACTATCGGGGCGAAGGGTGTGGATACGCTACCCATTAAATCGGTATGGCTTAAGACAAAGTTACGTATAGACGGACGCGTCGTGTCGTATTTGGCGCGTGCGCGTTGGATGATATCGCCAATTTTCACATCTGACGGACAAGCCACTTCGCAGCGCTTACAGTTGATACAGTATTTCAGCGCATCGTCATATAACGCGCCATCTTTCAGACGCAGACGTTCTCCGTCCGGGCCAGCCTGTTTAGGGCCAGGGTAGTTTGGATTGACGCGACTAACCGGGCAGGCGGTGGTGCACACCGTACATTTGATACAACTTTCAAAACGTGTGTCGCTCATTGCTCACCTCCTGCACGTTTCGCAATATGATGTGCGGCATGTAAGGCGCTTACTGCGCACACGCCGCCTCCGCAACCCTGGGCGATGGGATCGAATCCGCCAAGAACGGAGCCGATGGCATACATATTATCTATCGTTTTTCCCGCCAGTGACGGGCGTAGGGCGGTATCGGTTGTGACGCCAAACTGTTGCCATGGCTGTGGGTCGAAGACATCACGTTGATACCATTCGGCGCGGGTGGCAGTTTGCTGCACATCCAGTCCGAGGATCGGTTCGTAGATAGCCTCTCGGGTGGCGACCAGTCCGCTGCTGAAGAAACTGCCGCTGGCGAGCACGGCAAAACGTGGTCGCAAGGGAATATCGGCATGGTTACGGGTCCAGATTTCGCTGACTACGCCATCCTGACAGGTTATTTTTTTCACTTCATCGCCTGGCATCCAGACGCCGCCCTGACGCACAAACTGGCGCTGTAATTTGTTGTGCAAACGCATGCCCAGTACCGAAGGTGGTAGGGTCGGTAACAGCGACAGCGAGCAGGGAAGGCGTTCATTCAGCCACTGCCAGAGCCGCTCATCTGCCAGACCGAAGCAGGCTGGCATGATTATCATGTCGCAGGTTTTTGCTATTGGCAGCAGTGCGTCATAGAGTAGCGACCATTTATCGTCGTTATCCAGCAGACGCGCAATGTTGACGGCGCGAAACTCGGTCGGGTTATCACGCAGGACATCCAGCTCAGGGAGATCGATTTCTGCCGTTTCGACGCTGAGATTGCGTTGGCGCAGTGAGGCTGCGGCGAGATGCGCCTGAAAATCCAGTAAACCGCTAATACCCACAACGCAGATACGATCTGCGGACAGTGGCCAGACCGGAACTTCTGGTGAGCTTAACCAGGTTGAGCGCAGGGTTCCCAACGGGGTTACGCGTTGATGTGACTGAAGTACCTTGCCCTGCAAATGCGTGCCGCAATCTTCCAGCAGATTTTGCGCCTGCTGGGCCAGGTCCAGGACATTGTTCGTGCCGATGATGCTATATGGATGCGCGGGTGCCTGAGTGCGCAGCGTATTCAGACCCGCTTCTATGTCGGTCACGGGTTGGCCATCGGGCAAGTTGCTGAGCAAATCCAGTGAGCCGGAGGAAAAATGCAGGGCGCTTTGGCCGCGAGTGACGATCGTGCAGCGCAAACCGCTTTTTTGCAGTTGCAGGCCGCACAGCAGGCCGGCCAGGCCGCCGCCGATAATGACGGAATCAAATTTCATCCTGGTGCTCCTTTTCCAGACCGCACAATCCCTGATAGACCCAGCGCGTGAATTCGCTTTCGCGCAGCGCATCTCCCCAGGCAATAGGTTGCACGCCTTTCCAGCGTTCGTTGAGGAAATCGGAAAGCTGGGTAATAGATTGTGCAGCGGTGGTGACATTAAAACGTTGCAGCAAACCTGCGGCGCGGCAGGCACACAATTCGCCCTGGCAGGTCCCCATTCCTACACGGGTACGGCGACGCAAATCCAGCAGGCTGTTGACGGTTAAATTTTCGACGGCGTATTGCACTTCGCCCGCGGTGACCGCTTCACATTCACAAACCAGGCTGCGGTGTTGGCGACCTTCGCTTAGCCACGCCGGGGTACGATCGCCATGACGATAGACCGCCGATCCGCGCAGTGGTGCTGGTAACGAAATGACGCGTTTAAGCGTATGCTCGGTAGATTCCTGTGAGCCAGGTAACGCGGTGGCTGCCGTTGTGCAAGGTTGGGTATTACCCAGCTTGCGGCAAACGGCATCTGTAGCACACTCCGCCATCAGGCGGTAGGTCATCAGTTTGCCGCCGGTAATGGTGATAAACCCCTCCAGTCCGTCACGCTGTGCGTGATCGAACAGGACAATCCCACGGCTGACGTTACGACCGGTCGGATCGTCGTCACTTGCCACCAGCGGACGCACGCCGGAGTAGGCGCGTAAAATGCGCGTTTTCGCCATAATCGGCGCCAGTTTCTCGCCTTCACGCAGCAGAATGTCGACTTCTTCTGCGGTAACGCGGTTGCTGTCGATATCGTCGTAATCAATGTGCTGTGAGGTGGTACCGATCAATGAGATGGTATCGCCTGGCACCAGAATATCGGCGTCAGAGGGTTTACGACAGCGGTTGATGACATGCTGGTTAATCCGATGATCCATAATCAGCAGCGAACCTTTCGCCGGGAACATACGGATACTCAGATCGGCATATTCCGCAATGCGCTGACCCCAGATCCCGGCAGCGTTCACTACAACTGGCGCATGCAGAGACTGCATCTCACCCGTCAGATGATTGCGCACGTTAACGCCGCACACCGTCGCGCCTTCGCGAATCAGTCCTGTCACTTCATGCGCTGTCAAGATAACCGCACCATGCTCGCGCGCATCCAGCATATTGGCAGCGGTTAAGCGGAAAGGATCGACTGTGCCGTCCGGTACTTTTACTGCACCAATCAGCTGTGGATTGACTGAAGGTTCGATAATGCGCGCCTGTTTAGGGTCGATCGCTTCGGCGCGGATACCGGCCTCTTCACAGGCGCGAATAAAGGTTGCCTGAAAGGAGAGTTCATCTTCCGGCAGGGTAATAAACAGACCGTCCGTCGGCTCAACGCAATGGCGGGCGATACGTTTCAGGATTTGGTTTTCGCTGATGCACTCACGGGCAGATTCAGCGTCGGTGACGGCATAACGCGCACCGCTGTGCAGCAGGCCGTGATTACGTCCGGTCGCACCTGTGGCGATATCGTGGCGCTCCACTAAGATGACGCGCAACCCGCGCAGCGCACAATCGCGTGCGATCCCTGCACCTGTTGCTCCTCCACCAATGATAATCACGTCACTTGTTTGCGAGTCGCGAGTTTTCATTGTTTTTCCTCACAGTTCGTTTTTTATCATTTAGCCACATAAAAAACATGGATTGTTTGATTTCGCGCATAATCGCTCATTATTCGAAAATGAAACGTGATTTCGTGCGCCTTTATGAACATTTGTCATAAATCTGTAACAATATGTGCTGCGTTTCACATTTTTGTTATGTATCTTTCCTTAACATCGCGGCCACACTGGGAGCGGTAGGGTAGTAATGACGAACTGCAGTGTTTACTTCGAATGAGAGACGGCCACGGAGGCTACACTATGTTGAGTATTTTTAAACCAGCGTCACACACGGCGCGTTTGCCTGCAGCGGAGATCGACCCGACATATCGTCGATTACGTTGGCAGATTTTTCTGGGGATTTTCTTTGGTTATGCCGCGTACTATCTGGTACGTAAGAACTTTGCCCTTGCGATGCCGTATCTGGTTGAGCAGGGGTTCTCGCGTGGCGATCTGGGTTTTGCGTTGTCCGGTATCTCCATTGCTTACGGATTTTCGAAATTCATCATGGGGTCCGTTTCGGATCGCTCGAATCCGCGCGTTTTCCTGCCAGCGGGTCTGATACTGGCTGCGGCAGTGATGTTGTTTATGGGCTTTGTGCCGTGGGCGACATCGAGCATTGCGATTATGTTTGTGCTGCTGTTCCTCTGCGGATGGTTCCAGGGGATGGGGTGGCCGCCGTGTGGTCGTACCATGGTGCACTGGTGGTCGCAGAAAGAGCGTGGGAGCATTGTTTCCGTCTGGAACTGTGCGCACAACGTGGGCGGCGGTCTGCCTCCTCTGTTGTTCCTGCTCGGTATGGCCTGGTTCAATGACTGGAAAGCGGCGCTGTACATGCCTGCTTTCGGTGCGATCGTCGTCGCGCTGTTTGCTTTTGCTATGATGCGTGATACGCCGCAGTCCTGTGGCCTGCCGCCTATCGAAGAGTACAAGAACGACTACCCGGATGATTACAACGAGAAAGCGGAAGAAGAGCTGACTGCGAAGCAGATCTTCATGCAATACGTACTGCCGAACAAACTGTTGTGGTACATCGCTATCGCTAACGTGTTTGTTTATCTGCTGCGCTACGGCATCCTGGACTGGTCACCAACCTACCTGAAAGAAGTGAAACATTTCGCACTGGATAAATCATCCTGGGCGTACTTCCTGTATGAATATGCGGGGATTCCTGGCACGCTGCTGTGTGGCTGGATGTCGGATAAAGTCTTCCGTGGAAACCGTGGTGCGACTGGCGTGTTCTTTATGACGCTGGTGACGATTGCGACCATCGTCTACTGGATGAACCCGGCAGGCAACCCGAACGTGGATATGGCTTGTATGATCATCATCGGCTTCCTGATCTATGGCCCGGTCATGTTGATTGGTCTGCACGCGCTGGAACTGGCGCCGAAAAAAGCGGCGGGGACGGCGGCTGGCTTTACCGGTCTGTTCGGTTATCTCGGCGGTTCTGTGGCCGCGAGCGCCATTGTCGGCTACACCGTTGACTTCTTCGGTTGGGACGGCGGCTTTATGGTGATGATTGGCGGTAGCGTGCTGGCGGTTATTCTGCTGGTAGTCGTCATGATTGGCGAAAAACGCCACCACGAAGAGATGCAGCTCAAGCGTAACGGGGGCTAATAGATGAAAACCGCATTGAAAAGTCTCAGCGTGGCGCTGATGCTGGCAGGTATGGTTGTGAGCAGCGCGGCAGTTGCCGCAGATAAAATTGTGATTGCGCACCGTGGTGCCAGTGGTTATCTGCCAGAGCATACGTTACCTGCGAAAGCGATGGCCTATGCTCAGGGAGCGGATTACCTGGAGCAGGATTTGGTGATGACCAAAGACGACCATCTGGTCGTCCTGCATGACCACTATCTTGACCGTGTCACCGATGTTGCCGAGCGTTTCCCGGATCGTGCGCGTAAAGATGGGCGTTACTACGCTATCGACTTTACGCTGGATGAGATTAAATCGCTGAAATTTACCGAAGGCTTTGATATCGAAAATGGCAAAAAGGTCCAGACCTACCCAGGGCGTTTCCCGATGGGTAAATCTGATTTCCGTGTGCACACTTTCGAAGAAGAGATTGAGTTCGTTCAGGGATTAAATCATTCAACCGGTAAAAATATCGGCATTTACCCGGAAATGAAAGCGCCGTGGTTCCATCATCAGGAAGGGAAGGACATTGCGGCTAAGACGCTGGAAGTACTGAAAAAGTACGGATACACCAACAAGAACGACAAGGTTTATCTGCAGTGTTTTGATGTCGCAGAGTTAAAACGTATTAAGAATGAACTGGAACCGAAGATGGGGATGGATCTCAATCTGGTACAGTTAATTGCATATACAGACTGGAATGAAACTCAGGAGAAAAAGCCGGACGGCAGTTGGGTTAATTACAACTACGACTGGATGTTTAAACCGGGTGCCATGAAGCAGGTTGCACAGTATGCGGATGGCATTGGGCCGGACTACCATATGCTGGTTGATGAGAAGTCGAAGAAAGGCAATATCTCATTAACTGGCATGGTACAGGATGCGCATCAGAACAAGATGGTGGTGCATCCGTATACCGTTCGTGCCGATCAGTTGCCGGATTACACCACTGACGTAA
Source organism: Citrobacter sp. Cu231 (assembly GCF_030332265.1). NCBI lineage: Bacteria > Pseudomonadati > Pseudomonadota > Gammaproteobacteria > Enterobacterales > Enterobacteriaceae > Citrobacter > Citrobacter sp. Cu231. The sequence continues at coordinate 381,549 of NZ_JAOWIE010000032.1, forward strand.
ACCAACTGTATGACATTCTGTATAACAAGGCGGGCGTTGACGGGCTGTTCACCGACTTCCCCGACAAAGCAGTGAAATTCCTGAATAAAGAGTAATGGCATAAGGCCTGTGATGCACCTCCGGTCACAGGCCTTATTGGACGAAACGTTATTAACTGCTAGATAAGGCCGTCTGCTGTCAACGTTTCCCTACATGCCTGCAGGAGAAATAAAGAGCTGCCGTTCATCGGCGGCTCTTTTGCCAGTAACAATTTTTACCTCGCCTTGCGTTACAGCTCTATTTCAATATCGCCTTTTGCCCGGCAACAACAGGGCAAAATTTCACCCGGTTGAATGAAGGCCAGAGGTTCGGCAATCCAGTCGACCTGTCCCGCCACCAGGCGGGTACGGCAGGAGCCGCAATAACCAGCGCGACATTGGTATTCAACTTCAACATTGTGCGATTCAAGCGCGGCAAGCAGGGAAGGATGTTCATCCTGGCACAGCAGTTGTGTGCCAGATATGCGCAAAGTAACGCGGCCCATCAGAGCTGGAAATTACTCAGGTCGTCGGTATCGACTTCCGAATCGATCTGGCCGACCAGATAAGAGCTGACTTCTACTTCCTGCGGTGCGACCTGCACGTTATCAGACACCAGCCAGGTGTTGATCCACGGGATCGGGTTGGAGCGGGTCTGGAAAGGCAGATCGAGTCCGACAGCCTGCATACGGATGTTGGTGATGTACTCGACGTACTGGCACAGAATGTCTTTGTTCAGGCCGATCATTGAGCCGTCACGGAACAGATAATCCGCCCACTCTTTTTCCTGCAGCGCGGCCTGTACAAACAGGTCGTAGCACTCTTGTTTGCACTCTTCGGCGATTTCCGCCATTTCCGGATCGTCCACACCGCTGCGCAGCAAGTTCAGCATATGCTGGGTACCGGTCAGATGCAGGGCTTCATCGCGGGCAATCAGGCGAATGATTTTGGCGTTACCTTCCATCAGTTCACGTTCTGCAAACGCGAAAGAGCAGGCAAAGCTGACGTAAAAACGAATCGCTTCCAGCGCGTTAACGCTCATCAGGCACAGATATAGCTTTTTCTTCAGTTCACGCAGATTTACGACAACCGTTTTACCATTCACGGTATGCGTGCCTTCGCCGAGCAAGTGCCAGTAGCTGGTCATCTCGATCAACTCGTCGTAGTAGCTGGAAATACCTTCGGCGCGTTTCTGGATCTGTTCGTTAGTGACAATATCGTCAAACACTACCGCCGGATCGTTCACGATGTTACGAATGATGTGGGTGTAGGAACGCGAGTGGATCGTTTCAGAAAACGCCCACGTTTCTACCCAGGTTTCCAGCTCAGGGATCGAGATTAACGGCAGCAGCGCCACGTTCGGGCTGCGTCCCTGAATGGAGTCCAGCAGCGTCTGATACTTCAGGTTGCTGATGAAGATATGTTTTTCATGTTCCGGCAGTGCCTGGAAGTCGATGCGATCGCGAGAAACATCGACCTCTTCCGGACGCCAGAAGAAAGAGAGCTGCTTTTCGATCAACTTTTCGAAGATGTCATATTTTTGCTGATCGTAGCGGGCGACGTTCACCGGCTGGCCGAAGAACATCGGTTCCAGAAGTTGGTTATTTTTCGTCTGTGAAAAAGTGGTGTATGCCATTGATGTGTCCTGTTTGGAGTTTTATGCCGGATAGCGCCGCGCTAATCCGGCCTACAACACCGATGCTTTTGTAGGCCGGATAAGGCTTTTACACCGCCATCCGGCATCACAATATCAGATCTTACATGCGCCGCTTTCGCAACCGTCATCCTGAATAGACGGCGCCAGATCGTCCTGAGAATCTTCTGCACCATCGCGGGTGTTCTGATAATACAGCGTCTTGACACCAAATTTGTAGGCGGTGAGCAGGTCTTTCAGCAACTGCTGCATCGGGACTTTTCCGGATGGGAAGCGCGATGGATCGTAGTTGGTGTTGGCAGAAATCGACTGATCGATAAATTTCTGCATGATGCCTACCAACTGCAGATAGCCGTCATTGTTCGGCATTTCCCACAGCAGTTCATACGCGTCGTGCAGGTGTTCGTAGTCCGGTACGACCTGGCGCAGAATACCGTCTTTCGACGCTTTGATACTCACGTAGCCGCGCGGTGGTTCAATGCCGTTGGTGGCGTTGGAAATCTGCGAAGAGGTTTCCGATGGCATCAGGGCAGACAGCGTGGAGTTACGCAGGCCGTGCGTCTTGATGGATTCACGCAGTTGTTCCCAGTCCAGATGCAGCGGCTCGTTGGCGATCGCATCGAGATCTTTTTTATAGGTATCGATCGGCAGAATACCCTGTGAGTAGGTCGTTTCGTTAAACCACGGGCACGCGCCTTGCTCTTTTGCCAGCTCGTTAGACGCTTTCAGCAGGTAATACTGAATAGCTTCAAAGGTCTTGTGAGTCAGGTTATTCGCGCTGCCGTCAGAATAACGCTTACCGTTTTTCGCCAGCCAGTAGGCGTAGTTGATCACGCCAATACCCAGCGTACGACGGCCCATTGCGCCGCGTTTGGCGGCTGGAATCGGATAATCCTGGTAGTCGAGCAATGCATCCAGCGCACGTACCGCCAGTACGGCCAGCTCTTCCAGCTCGCTCAGATCTTTGATTGCACCCAGGTTGAAGGCGGATAGCGTACACAGCGCGATTTCACCGTTTTCGTCGTTAACGTCGGTCAGCGGTTTGGTCGGCAGAGCGATTTCCAGGCACAGGTTGGACTGGCGCACCGGGGCAACAACCGGATCGAAGGGGCTGTGAGTGTTGCAGTGATCCACATTCTGAATGTAAATACGGCCGGTAGAGGCACGTTCCTGCATCATCAGTGAGAACAGCTCAACCGCTTTCACGCGCTGTTTGCGGATGCTATCGTCGTTTTCATATTGGGTATACAGACGTTCGAATTCGTCCTGATCGGCGAAGAACGCATCATACAGCCCCGGAACGTCGGACGGACTGAACAGCGTGATGTCGCCGCCTTTCAGTAGACGGGTGTACATCAGTTTGTTGATCTGTACACCGTAGTCCATGTGACGCACGCGGTTGCCTTCGACGCCGCGGTTGTTTTTCAGCACCAGCAGGCTTTCAACTTCCAGATGCCACATTGGGTAGAACAGGGTCGCAGCACCGCCGCGTACGCCGCCCTGGGAGCAGGATTTCACCGCCGTCTGGAAGTGCTTATAGAACGGGATACAGCCGGTGTGGAAGGCTTCACCGCCGCGAATCGGGCTGCCCAGCGCGCGAATACGACCGGCGTTAATGCCGATACCGGCACGCTGGGAAACGTATTTCACAATCGCGCTGGAGGTGGCGTTGATAGAATCCAGGCTGTCGCCACACTCGATCAGTACGCAGGAGCTGAACTGACGGGTAGGGGTACGTACGCCGGACATAATCGGCGTCGGCAGCGAAATTTTAAACGTAGAAACGGCGTCGTAAAAACGCTTTACATATTGCAGACGCGTTTCGCGTGGATAGTTGGAGAACAGGCAGGCCGCGACCAGAATGTAAAGGAACTGCGCGCTTTCATAAATCTCACCGGTAACACGGTTTTGCACCAGGTATTTACCTTCCAGCTGCTTCACGGCAGCGTAGGAGAAGGTCATGTCACGGTCGTGAACGATAAACGAGTCCATCTGCTTGAACTCTTCTTCCGTATAGTCTTCCAGCAGATGATTGTCGTATTTGCCCATTTCAACCATTTTCACCACATGGTCGAACAGTTTCGGCGGCTCAAACTCGCCGTAGGCTTTTTTGCGCAGATGGAAAATCGCCAGGCGAGCAGCCAGATATTGATAATCCGGCGCTTCACTGGAGATCAGGTCGGCGGCAGCTTTGATGATTGTTTCATGGATATCGGAGGTCTTGATACCGTCATAAAACTGAATGTGGGAGCGTAGCTCGACCTGAGAAATCGATACGTTATTCAGTCCTTCTGCCGCCCAATCCAGAACTCGGTGGATTTTGTCGAGATTGATGCGCTCTGTACTACCATCACGCTTTGTCACCAGCAGACTCTGATTCATGTGGTTTTTTACCTGTCCGTGAAAGAAAAAATATCCCCCATATTATCCACAAAGTCATGTTGTGACTAAGTCTGTGGATAAATACTATATGTAGGGGTTGTTTGATAAAATAGACGCTATATGGTGAGTATTCTAGTAGGGATTCTTTTCAGCACAAGAGTTGATTTTGAGGTTAAATTGAGGTTGCAAAAGGGTAAGAATCGCTAAGTGCGCGTCTTATAAGGCCTGGCGGGGATGTCAATAATTGAGAAAAAAAATAGAAATTTTGATCGAGTGCTGATTTCTTCATCTAAGGTAAGGAAAGTTCTTATGATCTGGCGCAAAAATTGCTGTGTCGGTACTACTCAGGATTGGTAGGCCTGATAAGCGAAGCGCCATCAGGCATTGTTCCCATTAGCATGCCGGATGGCGGCGTTGAACGCCTGATCCGGCCTACTGAAGCGCTTAATCAATCCTGGCGGTGGTATGCACCATATAGTTCACATCTACGCCCGGGCCGAGTTTGAAGGTGTTGGTGATGGGGTTGTAGTGCAGGCCAGTCATATGACGCTCTTTCAGCACGGTCTGGTCAACCCACTCTAACAGTTCAGCAGGCTTAATAAATTTTTTCACATCATGCGTGCCTTTCGGCACCATCCGTAGAATATATTCCGCGCCGACCACCGCCATCAGCCAGGATTTGCCGTTGCGGTTAAGCGTGGAGAAAAACACTTCGCCGCCTGGTTTAACCAGTCTGGCGCAGGCTCTGACCACCGACTGCGGGTCCGGTACGTGCTCCAGCATTTCCATGCAGGTCACAACGTCATACTGATGCGCATGCTTATCCGCATGTTCTTCGACAGTTTCTTGTATGTACTCCACCTGGATGCCGCTTTCTAAGGCATGCAGTTTTGCTACCTGTAACGGTTCAAAGCCCATGTCCAGCCCGGTGACGGTTGCGCCTTCGCGCGCCATGCTTTCCGCCAGAATGCCGCCGCCGCAGCCGACGTCGAGTACTTTTTTACCAAACAGGCCGCCTGAGCGTTCAGTAATGTAGCCCAGGCGCAGTGGGTTTATACGGTGTAGTGGCTTAAATTCACCCTCAAGATCCCACCAGCGCGACGCGACTGCTTCAAATTTGGCAATTTCTTCATGGTCAACGTTGTGAGTAACCGGGGGTTTTTCGGCATTCATTGGGGCTTCTACTCCTAAATTTGCGATGCAAATGAGTATATCAGCCTGACAGGATGAATAAAGCCTCTGTCAGGGGGAATCCATTTACCTGAATCTTCACGTATGTGTTATAATTTGCGACCTTTGAATCCGGGATACAGTAGAGGGATAGCGGTTAGATGAGCGACCTTGCGAGAGAAATTACACCGGTCAACATTGAGGAAGAGCTGAAGAGCTCCTATCTGGATTATGCGATGTCGGTCATTGTTGGCCGTGCGCTGCCAGACGTCCGAGATGGCCTGAAGCCGGTTCACCGTCGCGTACTTTACGCCATGAACGTATTGGGCAACGACTGGAATAAAGCCTATAAAAAATCTGCCCGTGTCGTTGGTGACGTAATCGGTAAATACCACCCTCATGGTGATATCGCCGTTTACAACACCATTGTTCGTATGGCGCAGCCATTCTCCTTGCGTTACATGCTGGTAGATGGTCAGGGTAACTTTGGTTCTGTCGATGGCGACTCCGCAGCGGCGATGCGTTATACGGAAATCCGTATGTCGAAAATCGCCCATGAGCTGATGGCTGACCTGGAAAAAGAAACGGTTGATTTCGTCGATAACTACGACGGCACCGAACAAATTCCTGATGTCATGCCGACCAAAATTCCTAACCTGCTGGTGAACGGTTCGTCCGGTATCGCGGTAGGTATGGCCACCAACATTCCGCCGCACAACCTGACGGAAGTGATCAACGGCTGTCTGGCATACATTGACGATGAAGACATCAGCATTGAAGGGCTGATGGAACATATTCCGGGTCCGGACTTCCCGACCGCCGCGATCATCAACGGTCGTCGTGGTATTGAAGAAGCCTACCGTACCGGTCGTGGCAAAGTGTACATTCGCGCCCGTGCGGAAGTCGAAGTGGATGCCAAAACAGGCCGTGAAACCATCATCGTTCATGAAATTCCGTATCAGGTGAACAAAGCGCGCCTGATCGAGAAAATCGCTGAGCTGGTAAAAGACAAACGCGTTGAGGGTATCAGCGCGCTGCGTGATGAGTCTGACAAAGACGGTATGCGCATCGTGATTGAAGTCAAACGCGACGCGGTCGGGGAAGTGGTTCTGAACAACCTTTACTCCCAGACCCAACTGCAGGTTTCCTTTGGTATCAACATGGTTGCATTGCACCATGGCCAGCCGAAGATCATGAACCTGAAAGATATTATTGCTGCGTTTGTACGTCACCGCCGTGAAGTCGTAACTCGCCGTACTATCTTTGAACTGCGTAAAGCCCGCGACCGTGCCCACATCCTTGAAGCGCTGGCGATTGCGCTGGCGAACATCGATCCGATCATCGAGCTGATCCGCCGTGCGCCAACCCCGGCAGAAGCGAAAGCCGCGCTGGTCGCGCGTTCGTGGGAGCTGGGCAACGTTTCTGCCATGCTGGAACGTGCCGGTGATGACGCCGCGCGTCCTGAGTGGCTGGAGCCAGAATTTGGTGTGCGTGACGGTCAGTACTACCTGACTGAACAGCAGGCTCAGGCCATTCTGGATCTGCGTTTGCAGAAACTGACCGGCCTTGAGCACGAAAAACTGCTCGACGAATACAAAGAGCTGCTGGAGCAGATCGCTGAACTGCTGCATATTCTGGGCAGTGCCGATCGTCTGATGGAAGTCATCCGTGAAGAGATGGAGCTGATTCGTGAACAGTTCGGTGACGCGCGTCGTACCGAAATCACCGCGAACAGCGCTGACATCAACATCGAAGATCTGATTAGCCAGGAAGATGTTGTCGTGACCTTGTCTCATCAGGGCTACGTGAAATATCAGCCGTTAACCGACTACGAAGCACAGCGTCGTGGGGGTAAAGGCAAATCTGCAGCACGAATTAAAGAAGAAGACTTTATTGACCGCCTGCTGGTGGCCAACACCCATGACACAATCCTCTGCTTCTCCAGCCGCGGTCGTTTGTACTGGATGAAGGTTTATCAGTTGCCAGAAGCCAGTCGTGGCGCGCGTGGACGTCCAATCGTCAACCTGCTGCCGCTGGAAGCTAACGAGCGTATTACCGCGATTCTGCCGGTACGTGAGTACGAAGAGGGCGTAAACGTCTTCATGGCAACTGCCAGCGGTACCGTGAAGAAAACGGCGCTGACCGAGTTCAGCCGTCCGCGTTCAGCCGGTATCATTGCGGTTAACCTGAACGAAGGCGATGAACTGATTGGCGTTGATCTGACGTCTGGCTCCGACGAAGTCATGCTGTTCTCTGCTGCCGGTAAAGTGGTGCGCTTTAAAGAAGATGCCGTTCGTGCGATGGGGCGTACCGCGACCGGCGTACGCGGTATCAAACTGGCGGAAAGCGATAGCGTTGTCTCGCTGATCGTTCCGCGCGGTGAAGGCGCTATCCTGACCGTGACCCAGAACGGCTACGGCAAACGTACGGCGGCGGAAGAATATCCGACCAAGTCTCGTGCGACCCAGGGCGTTATCTCCATCAAAGTCACCGAGCGCAACGGTTCCGTTGTGGGCGCAGTGCAGGTTGAGGATACCGACCAGATCATGATGATCACCGATGCAGGTACGCTGGTGCGTACACGCGTGTCGGAAATCAGCGTGGTAGGGCGTAACACTCAGGGCGTGATCCTCATCCGTACTGCGGAAGATGAAAACGTTGTGGGTCTGCAACGCGTTGCTGAGCCGGTTGATGATGAAGAGCTCGACTCCATCGACGGCAGCGCTGCTGAAGGGGACGATGATATCGCACCTGAAGCGGAAAGCGATGACGATGCGGCGGACGACGCTGAAGAGTAATTAAAACGTTATAAAAAGGGCCGGAGAAATCCGGCCCTTTTGTTAGTTCATTCGTTCCACAATCATCGCGATTCCTTGACCGCCGCCAATGCACAGCGTGGCAAGTCCAAGCGTTTGATCTCGTGCCTGTAGCGCATGCAGCAGCGTCACCAGAATTCGCGCACCGCTGGCACCAATGGGATGTCCTAGCGCAATTGCCCCGCCGTTGACGTTAACCTTTTGCGGATCGAACCCCAGCGTTTTGCCGACGGCAAGAAACTGCGCGGCAAAGGCTTCGTTGGCTTCAATAAGATCGATATCGGACAGTTGCAGTCCGCTCAGCTGTAACGTTTTTTGTGTGGCTGGAACCGGCCCCATTCCCATCATAGCCGGTGCCACGCCGCCGCTGGCCCAGGCTTTGATCCGCGCCAGCGGTTTTAGCCCAGCCGCCAGTGCCGCAGACTCTTCCATTACCACTAATGCCGCCGCGCCGTCGTTGATCCCTGAGGCGTTACCTGCGGTAACTGTTCCTGTTTTATCGAAGGCTGGCCGCAACGCGGCGAGACCTTCTGCCGTCGAGTCAGCTTTGGGGAATTCATCACGATCAAAAATGATGGTTTTCTTCCGTGATGACACGCTCACGGGCACGATTTCAGCCTGAAATGCGCCAGATTCAATTGCGGAAACGGCTTTACGCTGTGATTGCAGAGCCAGCTCATCCTGCATTTCGCGGCTGATACCATACTCTTTGGCGACATTTTCTGCAGTGATCCCCATATGGTAACCATGCTCGGCGCAGATCAGGCCATCGCGCAGAATGACGTCAGACAATTGCCCGTCACCGAGGCGATATCCCCAACGGGCTTTCGCGTCTAACAGGTAGGGAGCCAGGCTCATATTTTCCATACCCCCCGCGACGATCGCCTGGGCTTGTCCCGCTTTGATTGCCTGGGCGGCAAGTGCCACGCTTTTCAGGCCAGAGCCGCACACTTTGTTGACGGTAAAGCCGCAAACGGTGTCGGACAAGCCGCTTTTTAATAATGCCTGACGCGCCGGGTTTTGGCCGAGCCCTGACTGCAACACGTTGCCCATAATCACCTCGTCCACGCGCAGTGGGTCAAGGTGAGCGCGCTCAAGAGCGGCTCTAATGACGGTTGCTCCAAGCTCGACGGCTCCCGTAGTTGCCAGTGCGCCGTTAAAACTGCCGATTGCGGTACGAGCCGCGCTGACGATGACACAGTTTTTCATTTTTCAGTTCCTTTAAATAAGAGGTTGCCGTCAGAACAAGGTCAATCCAATAACAAAAATGATGCCGGAGAAGAGCAGGGCGGTGATGCAGTACCCCATGATGTCGCGTACCCCCAATCCGGCGATGGCCAGAGCAGGGAGTGCCCAGAACGGTTGTGCCATGTTCATCCATTGCTCACCGTAGGCGATGGCCATGACAGATTTGCCAAGATCGGCACCCAGCGCTTGAGCAGCAGGCATAACGAACGGTCCCTGAATAACCCAATGGCCACCGCCGGATGGCACGGCGAAGTTAATCAGTGCTGAACTGAAGAAGGTCATCAGCGGGAAGGTATCTTTGTTGGCAACGTTGATGAAAAACTCGGTAATGAGCCCACCGAGACCGGAGTGCTCCATCATCAGCTGAATGCCCGCGTAGAAGGGGAATTGCACCAGAATACCGGCTGTGCTCCGTGCGGCAGCGCTGACCGCGCGCATATAGGCCATCGGTGTTTTGTGCAGCAGTAAACCGGCAATCATAAACATCAGGTTGACGGTATTGATGGTGATGTTGAAACCCTTCTCGGCAAAGTAGATGCCCAGATAGGTAATCCCTAATGCGCCGATAATCAGTGCCAGAATGCGGCTCTCTTCCAGTTTTTCAGATGGCGGCGCATCTGGCGGCAGTTTCTTCTGAAAATCAGCCTCTTCCAGTAACAGTTTCGGATCGATGCTCACCACATCTGAAGGTTTTGGCGTCATCATGCGTGTGATGAACGGCATCACCACAATCAGTGCCACGGTGATGAAGATATTGAAACCGGTGAACAAGGTATCCGCGACAGGAATCAGCCCCGCTATGTGCTCGACCGGGTTGCCAGGCGTTGCCGCCAGCAAAGGCATTGAGCCGGAGAAACCACCACCCCAGGTCAAGAACCCAATATAAGCGCAAGCAATCAGTAACGGATAATCGGAACCCGGTACCCGACGGGCGACTTCGCGGGCAAACATCGCCCCGACCACCAGACCAAATCCCCAGTTAATAACGCAGGCCACCGAACCAAAAAAAGTGACCAACATTACGCCCTGAGCAGGGGTTTTGGCGGCGGATGCCGCCGTACGCAGCAGGCTTTTCACCGGCCCGGAACTGGCTAATGCATGGCCGGTTACGATGATCAGCGCCATCTGCATACCAAACGCCAGCAGGTTCCAAAAACCGTCCCCCCAGAATTTCACCATGCTGATGGGCGTCTGAGGCGTTAACCATAATGCGATGCCAAAAGTCAGCAACGTTAATAACATGGCGAAAATGAGCGGGTCGGGCAGCCAGCGGCTGACCACCCGTGTCATAAAGCGAGCGATGCGGCCAATCATGCGTCACCTCGCTGGATGCGAAGATCGTCGGCAATATCAAAATGGGCTTCGGTTTTTTCACGCAGCGTAGCGATGTCGCAACCTTCGACGATTTCAGTCAGCCACATTTTGCCGTCAATAAAGCGAAATACGGCAAGCTCAGTGACCAGCATGTGCACAGCATGTTGCGCAGTAAGCGGCATGGTGCATTGGCGCAGGATTTTCGCAGAGCCGTCTTTCGCGCAATGTTCCATGGCGATAATGACTTTACGCGCACCGGTCACCAGATCCATCGCGCCACCCATGCCGGGCACCATTTTTCCGGGAACCACCCAGTTGGCGAGGTTGGCCTGCTCATCGACCTGCAACCCGCCAAGCACGCAAGCATCAACGTGACCGCCGCGAATAAGCGCAAATGACATCGCGCTATCAAACATCGCCGCGCCCGGCAAAATACCGCACGGTTGGCCGCCCGCGTTAACCAGGTCAGGATGCGCGGCGGTCACCGGGCCCAGTCCCAGAAAACCGTTCTCGGATTGCAGAGTAATGTGAATATCAGCGGGCAAGTAATTGGCTACCATGGTTGGCAGGCCGATACCTAAGTTGACGATATCGCCATCGCGAAGCTCTTGCGCCACACGGCGCGCAATACGTTGTTTAGCATCCATGATTAGCTCTCCTGTGGAATGACGATATGGTCGATAATGGCGCCCGGGGTAACAATCTGGTCAGGCTGCAGCTCACCTGTTTCCACCATTTCATCCGGTTCAACCAGCGTGATGTCAGCGGCAAGGGCAATCAACGGGTTAAAGTTACGGGCGCTGAGCTGGTAGGTGAGGTTGCCAAGCATGTCAGCGCGGTGGGCACGAATAAGCGCTAAATCGGCGCGCAATGGACGTTCAAGCAGCCAGGTTTTACCTTCGAGCGTCATGGTCTGTTTGCCATCTTCCACGATGGTGCCGACGCCAGTGGGCGTCAGAAAACCGCCAAGACCCGCGCCGCCGCAGCGGATTTGCTCGATCAGGGTACCTTGCGGAACCAGTTGAACGTCCATCTCGCCGGCGATCATGCGGCGACCCGTTTCCGGGTTGGTACCAATGTGCGAAGCGATCACTTTGCTTACCCGCCCATTGACGATCAGGGGGCCGATACCGGTATCGACAAAGGCGGTATCGTTAGCGATTAGCGTCAGATCTCTGACGCCGGATTCAAGCAGGGCTTCAACCAGACGAGGTGGTGTGCCAACCCCCATAAAACCACCGACCATGATGGTCATGCCGTCACGAAAGAAGCCCGCAGCGTCTTGTAAGGTAATCAGTTTTGTTTTCATTATGTTTCCCTTTTTGCATACTCCATTTTGGGTACGCTTAGGGAATTGCAAGCAGGGTGCCAGAATGAAAAAGGTGAAGTGAAATTAATTAACCTATTGAAATTATGCGGTTATTTATCTTGTGTTTTTGAAGGAAGGATGGAGAAACTATGCAGAGTTTTGCGCAGTGTGCAAAATTCTGCATAGCAAATTTACGTATCAGGAACCGGATGGATCGATGTCGTACTCTTGTAATTTATACATCAGAGCGCGGCGGCTAATGCCCAGCATCAACGCCGTGCGGGTGCGATTGCCGTCCTGACTATCGAGGACTTCAAGGATAATGCGTTTTTCCTCACGCTTAATCTCTTCTTTCAGATTGCGTTCCCCGGAATAAGTCGGTTTTGTCTCTGTCGTAGCGCTAACCAGGTTGCGGAACGGGTCGGGGAGATCGTCGGCAAAGATCACTGCGCCGGTATTCATTACGACTGCGCGTTCGATGACGTTTGACAGTTCGCGAATATTACCCGGCCAGGGCCAGGCGGTGAGGAGCGACAGCGCCGTTGAGTCGATCTCAATAATATCTCGCTGATTTTCAGAGCTAAATTTTTGTAAAAAATGGTTTGCTAATAAGGCAATATCTTCACGACGCTCGCGTAAGGGAGGCAAAGTCAAATGGATAACGTTGAGCCGGTAAAACAGGTCTTCGCGAAATGTTCCTTCTTTCACCATCGTTTGCAGACAGCGGTTGGTGGCAGCGACGATGCGAATATCAACGCGAATGGTCTGGTGTCCGCCGATGCGTTCAAACTCTCTCTCCTGCAAAATACGCAGCAGTTTAGCCTGCAGCACCAGCGGCATCTCACCAATTTCATCAAGCAATAACGTTCCCTGATGAGCGCGTTCGAACAACCCCTGGCGCAACGTCTGTGCCCCGGTAAACGCACCTTTTTCGTGACCAAATAGCTCGCTTTCCAGCAGCGACTCAGGCAGAGCCGCGCAGTTAACTTTAATAAACGGGCCGTTGGCGCGTGTGCTGTTGTAGTGAATGGCGCGCGCGATCAGCTCTTTTCCTGTACCACTTTCACCGCTTATCAGGACATTTGCTTGTGAGAGGGCGATTTTCGCCGTGTCTTTACAGATATCCATCATTCGTGGGCTGTTGGTCAGAATATGCCCCCACTGCCAACTGGTGCTCAACGCTTTATGCAGATTACGGATTTCCTGTTTCATTTCCTGCAATTGCAACGCGCGTTGAATCACCATGCTTAGCTCGTCGAGATCAAAGGGCTTAATCACGTAGTCGAATGCGCCGCTACGTAGAGCTTCTACTGCAGTTTCTACTTCGGCATAGGCGGTCATCAAAATGACGGGGATGCGTGGTTGCTGCGTGCGCATGACTTTCAGCGCGTCGATGCCATCCATCTCCGGCATGCGAATGTCCATCAGCACCACGTCGGGCTTAATTTCGCTAAACAGGCTCAGGGCGGCTTTCCCGTCGCTGGCGTCATGCGTTTCATGTCCCTGCAGGGAAAATGCGGTGGCAAGCATACGGCGAACATTTTCTTCATCATCTACGATGAGAATACGGTAGGTCGTTTTCATTCTGACGGATTTCCCTGCGGGTTAAGAGGTAAAATTAGGGTGAATATCGCCCCGCAGCCTGGCTGGCTGGTGACGCGGATATCCCCTTGATGCGCGTTAATGATGCGCTGGCTCAGCGCCAGTCCAAGGCCGGTGCCTGATGCTTTTGTAGTAAAAAAGGGATCGAATATTTTCTTCTGGATGGCGAGATCGATCCCGTTGCCATTATCTTCAATCGTCACGGCCTGTTGCGAGGCCGAGTATTGCCAGGTGCGAATGCGAATCTCGCCACGCGCAGCTATAGCCTGTACCGCATTGATTAAAATATTGAGGATCACCTGTTTGAGAAGTTCGCGATCGGCGACGATTGGCGGCAGTCTGGGATCTAATTCCGTGGTAAAGGCGATCCGAGCCTGAAGGCCAGCGGTTTGCACCAGGATTAGCGTTTCTTCAATTAGCGCATTGAGCTGAATCTGTTGCCATTGGCTTTGTCGGGGACGTGAGAAATCTAACAGCTGTTGAATAACTTTATTAATGGAATCAATTTCATTTAGCACAACAGATAAATATTCTTGATGCTCCGGTAGAGAGGTTTGCTGGCGGATGATTTGGACGTAGCCACGAATTGCGGTCAGCGGATTTCGCACTTCATGCGCGACTCCGGCCATCAGTTCACCTAAGGTGGCAAGCCTTTCGGTTTGCGCCAGCCGACGCTGGGCCTCTTTACGCGCGGTTAAATCGGAGAAAATAACCAGTGCGCCAATCAGCTCGCCGTGGGCGTTATGGATCCTGCTCGTGGTGACGCTGATTTCAATGGTGCGTTCACGTCCCGGAAAGCTAATCTCCTGGGCTACATGTTCTGTGCCGTGTTCAAGAGTGTCCAGTACCGGACTATAAAATTGTGTGTTGGCAAAGAGCGTCGCGTAGGACTGTCCAACCAGCTCATGCAGCGTATAGCCGGTTATCTGCTCTGCCGCAGGGTTCATGGTGGTGACGTCACCCTGCCTGTCGATGGCGATCACTCCATCGGCAGCATTTTCAATAATCAGATCGTTAAGGGTTTTGGTTTCTCGTAGCGTTTGCGCCAGCGCATTGACGCTATGGCTGATTTGTCCCAACTCACCGGGGAGTTCAGGCAATCTGGCGGGCGTTTTTTGTGCCAGCGTTGAGAGTCCATCGGTGATAATGTCAATATTCGCACTGAGGCGGCGTGAAAAGTGTACGATGAGTAGCAGGCTACAGATAAGGCCGGCAACCAGGACAGCAATAATCCTGACATCCATTTTCCAGGCCTGCTGGCGGATATCTTCAGTTAGCTCATTGGCCCAGATATAGCCAATAACCTTACCCTGGCGCTCTATGGGGATCATGGAGTTGAGTATATCGCCGCGTACCTGTCGTCCTGAATAGACCACAGGCAAGTTGCTACTCATCACTTCGCGTCCGGGATGATCTTCGGTGATAGTAATACCTACGTTGCTTTGGTAGAGCGCAGAGGGGGCGTAAGTGATAATGGCATCCAGTTCTTTGTTATAATACCCAGCACCAATGCCGGGAAACGCCTGCGTAATCCGTTCGGTGACGGGGGCTAACTCATGATTAAGTGCGCGAATACGCGCTTCACGCGGCAGATTTGGGTAGTGACTGAAGCTGTCGCCTAACGCATCGTTTAGCAGGGTTATCACCGATGACAGTTTTTTCTCTTTTTCAGATAAGACTGCTGAACGGCCTTCAGTTTCTACGATATAACCTATAGATATCGTCGGAATGATGACCATCAGAATTGCCATCATGATCATTTGGTTGCGTAATCGCCGTGGGTATAACCGACGAGCCAGCCATCTCAGGTCGCGCATTCTGACATCCGTGCAGTATTTTTCAGGCAAACGATGATTATCACGGGTTAAGACAATGGTTTCAGAGCGGTGTTTCATATTCCCGTAAAGAGAGGGCATTGCGACGCCGGACATTTACCGCTACCTTAACGACACTCTATTAATGCCCTGAGGCGGAGCTTCGCCCCTTTGAAATACCTTGCTTCCGTTCATTCAACGCTAAAAGTCTCTCGCTATCTGTTCAGGGCGTTGGCGCTCCTGATTTGGTGTCTAATCGCGTTTGCCTCCGTTTTCTACATCGTGAATGCGTTGCACCAGAGAGAGTCTGAGATTCACCAGGAGCTTAATCTCAGCTCCGATCAGGCGCAACGTTACATTCAGCGCACCTCTGATGTGATTAAAGAACTGAAATATATCGCGGAGAATCGCTTAACGGCGGAAAACGGCGTGATGTCGTTGCGGGCGCGGGATGATAAAACCGTCGTGCCAAACTTTGAGCCGCTGTTTGCCGACTCTGACTGCTCGGTGATGGGCAATACCTGGCGAGGTTCGCTGGAATCACTGGCGTGGTTTATGCGCTACTGGCGTGACAACTTTTCCGCGGCCAATGATTTGAACCGCGTGTTTCTGATTGGCAGCGACAACCTTTGTATGGCTAATTTCGGCCTGCGTGATACGCCGGTTGAACGTGACGGGGCGCTGAAGGCGCTGCATGAGCGCATTATTAAGTATCGCAATGCGCCGCAGGACGAAAACGGTAACAACCTGTTCTGGATTAGCCAGGGGCCGCGGCCAGGAGTCGGCTATTTCTATGCGCTGACGCCGGTATATCTTGCCAACCGACTGCAGGCGCTATTGGGTGTGGAACAGCCTATTCGCATGGAGAACTTTTTCACGCCGGGCAGTTTACCAATGGGAGTGACAATTCTTGATGAAAATGGTCATGCGCTAATTTCGCTTACCGGTCCCGAGAGTAATATTAAGGCTGAACCTCGCTGGATGCAGGAGCGTTCCTGGTTTGGCTATACGTCGGGTTTTCACGAACTGGTGCTGAAGAAAAATCTGCCGCCGTCAGCGCTGAGCATTGTGTATTCCGTGCCGGTCGACCTGGTGCTGGAGCGAATCCGCATGATGATCCTGAATGCTATCCTGCTGAATGTGCTGGTTGGCGCGGCGTTATTTATGCTCACGCGCATGTATGAGCGGCGCATTTTTATTCCTGCGGAAAGCGATGCTCAGCGGCTGGAAGAGCACGAGCAGTTTAACCGTAAAATCGTGGCTTCCGCGCCGGTTGGCATTTGTATTCTGCGCACGATGGATGGCATTAATATCCTGAGTAATGAGCTGGCGCATACCTATCTCAATATGCTGACCCATGAAGACCGGCAACGGTTAACACAAATTATCTGCGGTCAGCAGGTCAATTTTGTTGATGTGCTGACCAGCAACAATACCAATCTGCAAATCAGCTTTGTACACTCGCGCTATCGTAATGAAAACGTGGCAATTTGCGTGCTGGTTGACGTCAGCGCGCGCGTTAAAATGGAAGAGTCATTGCAGGAGATGGCGCAAGCGGCGGAGCAGGCGAGCCAGTCCAAATCGATGTTCCTTGCGACCGTGAGCCACGAGCTACGCACGCCATTGTACGGTATAATTGGTAACCTTGATTTGTTGCAAACCAAAGAGTTACCCAACGGAGTGGATCGCCTGGTGACGGCGATGAACAACTCTTCCAGCCTGCTGTTGAAGATTATTAGCGATATTCTCGATTTCTCGAAAATTGAATCTGAACAGTTGAAAATTGAACCGCGCGAGTTTTCACCGCGTGAAGTAATGAATCATATTACGGCTAACTATCTGCCGCTGGTGGTTCGCAAACAACTGGGGTTGTACTGCTTTATCGACCCGAATGTCCCGGTTGCGCTTAATGGCGATCCGATGCGTTTACAGCAGGTGATTTCTAATCTGCTGAGTAATGCTATCAAGTTTACCGATACCGGCTGCATTGTGCTCCACGTGCAATGTAACGGCGACTATCTCAGTATTCGCGTACGTGATACCGGGGTCGGGATCCCAGCCAAGGAAGTCGTCCGGCTATTTGATCCTTTCTTCCAGGTAGGTACTGGCGTTCAGCGTAATTTCCAGGGAACCGGGCTCGGTTTGGCTATCTGTGAAAAACTGATCAGCATGATGGATGGGGATATTTCCGTCGATTCAGAACCGGGAATGGGTAGCCAGTTTATGCTGCGTATTCCGCTGTATGGCGCGCAGTATCCGCTGAACAAAGGTATCGATGGGCTTGTCGGCAAACGTTGCTGGCTGGCGGTGCGCAACGCGTCGCTGTATCAGTTTGTTGAATCCAGTCTGACACGTAACGGGATGACGGTGCTGCGTTATGAAGGGCAGCAACCGGATGCAGATGACCTGCTGATTGCCGACGATGTGCTGGACCAGGAGTGGCAGGGACGGGCTGCGGTAATTTTCTGCCGCCGTCATATCGGTATTCCGCTGGAAAGAGTGCCGGGGGAGTGGGTACACAGCGTGGCATCACCGCATGAACTGCCTGCGCTGCTGGCGCATATTTACAGCGTTGAGCTGAGCAGTGAAGAGCTTTCCACGGCGCTGCCAGTCCCGGATAAAGTGGGGGCGACCAACGATGACATGATGATCCTGGTGGTCGACGATCATCCTATTAATCGGCGTTTACTGGCCGATCAGTTGGGATCGTTGGGATATCAGTGTAAAACGGCGAATGACGGGGTGGACGCGCTTAATGTGCTGAGCAAAAACCATATCGACATTGTGTTGAGCGACGTCAACATGCCAAATATGGATGGTTATCGCCTGACGCAGCGTATCCGTCAGTTAGGGTTGACGCTGCCGGTTGTCGGGGTGACGGCAAACGCGCTGGCCGAAGAGAAGCAGCGTTGCCTGGAATCAGGTATGGATAGCTGTTTGTCTAAGCCAGTGACATTAGATGTATTAAAGCAAACGCTGACGGTTTACGCGGAAAGAGTGAGAAAGACGCGGGGATAAAAAAAGCCTGATGGCGTTATGCACATCAGGCTTTTTTGGATACAGAGAATTACTCTTTGTCTGACGGGCTCAACGTGACAGAGGAGAGGTAATTCAACAGGGCGATATCGTTTTCCACACCGAGCTTCATCATTGCCGACTTTTTCTGGCTGCTGATGGTTTTAATACTGCGGTTGAGTTTTTTCGCGATTTCGGTGACCAGGAAACCTTCGGCAAACAGACGCAGAACTTCGCTCTCTTTCGGTGACAGACGTTTGTCGCCGTAGCCGCTGGCGCTGATTTTTTCCAGCAGGCGAGAAACGCTTTCCGGGGTGAATTTCTTACCCTTTTGCAGCGCGGCAAGCGCTTTCGGCAGATCGGTTGGCGCGCCTTGCTTCAGAACAATCCCTTCAATATCGAGATCCAGTACCGCGCTCAGGATAGCCGGGTTATTATTCATGGTCAGAACGATAATCGACAGGCTCGGGAAATGGCGCTTGATATACTTAATTAACGTGATCCCATCACCGTATTTATCTCCCGGCATAGAGAGGTCGGTAATCAACACATGAGCATCTAACTTAGGCAAATTGTTGATCAGTGCAGTGGAGTCTTCAAATTCGCCGACAACGTTTACCCACTCGATTTGTTCAAGTGATTTACGAATACCGAACAGTACAATCGGATGGTCATCGGCAATAATTACGTTCATAGTGTTCATGTAGTGGGCTACCTTGCTACAGCAAGCTCTTGACGTAATTGTCAATGTCGCTGATGTATTTTTCTATACCTGGAGCATCTTTCTCTTGGATAAGATGTTCCAGCGCTTCACATAACTGCTTGCCGGGTACCAGATTAAGCATGGCAAACACGCCTTTCAGGCGATGGGCCGTTTGGGCTAACGCAGCGAAATCACTGGTTGCTGCCTCAGTATACAACCTCTTAACATCATCCGGTACTGTGTCAACAAAGAGTGCATAGTAGCCGCTGGCATGAAGTTCGACGTTTTCATCTCCGCCAGGGGGAAGATCCTGGAGTTCTTCTTGTGCCAGTTGCTCTTCTATCAGCTCGAGGACAGCTTCCTGCATAGCATTGCTCATATTAAAGTTGACGCGCAGCTGACCAGGGCCAATTTTTCGCACGCCAGACTCATCATCGCTTAAAAGAAGGCCTGAGGCAGTAAGATTAGACGGATTATCCGTTAAAAAGAGATCATATTCTTGACTATTCAACCGCTCATCGGGCGTGATGCACGTTGCACCCCAGTTCTCCAGCTGGCGCAATACAATGCTGCGTACGTCATTAGAGGTGACATCAACCATTACGCAGACGTCATCTAACAAATGTTCTTCACTTTCAGTATGCTGATCGTGAAGGGGCATTTTAACATGGACTATATAACGTGTTCCAAGTTCTTCCCGCGCTTTAATATTCAGATGTCCACCCAACTTGCGGGCGAGCTGATCGCATAACCAGAACGTTAGCGGATTGGCTTTGCCATACCGATCGCCTTGCGTATCATTGATGAACGGGAAATGCAGGTTATCTACTTCATTCAGCGTGACGCCTTCCCCGGTATCCAGAATACGGAAGGTCAGGCGCTCAGCTTCCGACTCATCCTGGTCGACTTCCAGCGTGATTTTGCCAATTTGCGTGGTGGTTACCGCATATTGGATCAGTAACAGCAAAATACGGCGCAGAGCATCCCGGTCGCCACGGCGTTCATCCTGCGCGCTAAGGTGATTTTTAATCAATAGCTGCAGCCCTTTACGTTTAATGGCTGGCAGAAGCTCCGGAACCACGTCATCAATTAACGCCTGTATAGAAAACAGCGTCGATTCACCCTTCCAGTCGTCGCTTTCCAGCAAGTTGGCCAACTGGATTTCGTCTATCATACGCACCAGCACGTCTGCCTGATTTGCCAGTTTCTGGCTGTCAGGGGTATCGAGCGCGGCGGCATTAGCTGCCAGTGTTTTAGCCGGATCTTTCAGCGCGCTGCCAATATTCTGCATAAAGGCCGCGCGGGCCTGCTGGTTTTTTTCATACAGTCGTTGCGCCTGCTTCAGCTTCTTATTCACCAGCACTTCGCGGTCCTGGTCACGAATGATAAAGATCTGCGTTCTCGATGAGATCTGGCTGCGGAATAGTCTGATTTCATACAGCTCATTGTTGATGGTGGCCTGAATGACTCCCTGATGCTGTTCCGCCATACTGGTAATATTTTGCAGATTTAAATGCGGCAGCAGGTGGTCGGCAATTTTATTGCTGATAACCGTGCGGTTTGCTTCCTGATCGTGTACCAGCAAGCCCAGCGGGAGCAAAGACACAATCTCTTCATTGATGGCGCGCAGAACACGCAGTTCATTATTTGCCGTAAGGTTTGGCGCCACTTCGGTGGAACGGGCGGGGAGGTGGCGAAAGGTGGTATAGCCAAACAGTGCCAGGGCCAGCAACGCAATGTTCAGTAACAGCGGTAGCAGAATACTTTGCAGCGTGTCGACCAGCAATGAGCCAAACGGTACTTGCCACACTAGCCGCATACCCGTTGAATTTAACGCCGAAGAGATCTCAATTTTACTGTTGTTGAAATTAATACTGACGCTGTCAGGCGACTCTTTTTCATTCAGGTGTTCGGTCGTGGAGGCGGCGTCAGGTTCCAGATGGAAACTGTCAAGTTGCATGCCGGGTGGGATCAAGTCATTAATCGGCAGGTCAAAAGCGACGACCGTTGCCAGATGTCCAGGCTGATTAAAGGTCGTGCGTAGCGTGAAGTAATGCCCGTTTTGCCAGGCCAGACGGCGCAGTGAAGAGAAGCTTTCACGTTCATCCAACGCATTGGCTTGTTGCAGCATTTCCGCACGTCGTGAATCGACAATATTACCGATGGTCGATTCTTTAAAACCGGAGGTGAGATCTTTTAGCGGCAACGTTGAGATAAGGATCAGGCTATTGTCCTGACCATTCAGGTAATACATTGACCACGGAACATTTTCCGCGCCCCACAGCGTATCGAGATAGGTGGAGATGCGCTGGGTCATCTCCAGTGTCGAACTGTCATGAGAACCGAAAATCAGCGCCTCGGTCTTTCTGCGGGGTTTCTCAAGATAATAGACGTCTTGTTTCAGGCGCGTTTCCTGCAGCCCTTCTGCACCGGACGAACTGGTCGCGGCGGCAATATTGTCATAGATTTGCCAGGTCACGTATCGCCAGGTATCGACTCTTTTATGAATCGCATGGGTGATATCGACAATCTGATAACTCTTATCCTTTAACCAGGTATTGACGGCGCTCTGAACCATCACGCCCATCATCACTAACAGCACAACGATCAGTAATAAGAAGAAACGGGTAATACTTCCCGGTAGCAGGGAGAATCGGGTAGAAACCGTTGTGTCAGACTGACTCATTCGTGTTTATGACCTGTTAAACGACGCGAAAGATGAAGGGGCAGTATAAAGGGTAATGTATGAATTGCCACACTTACACCATACTGCATAGCCCGTATTTTTTACGCTTCATATCGTTGCAGCCATTACGCTGCAAAGGTGTACAGTGGATAACGGTCGGTACATATATTTGTACGGAATGCATACGTTTAGCATTAAATAACAAGAAATTATTTATCAATCTTATATCTGTACACGTTGCGATGAGATAGTTAATAGTCGTTATAGTTTTGCATTAGTAGCACAGAATGGTAAGTTTTGTGTAAAGAAGGGTAAAAAAAAACCGAACGCGAAGCATTCGGTTGAAATAGGGGTAAACAGACATTCATAAATGAATGACGGTAATAAATAAAGTTAATGATGATAGCGGGTCTATTTTAGTTGCGAGTGAAGATTTTGTTTTGTCATTCAGTGCTATAGGTTTTTATAATGTAATTGCATGTTTTATATGAATAAATTAATAATTCTTGATTATTTGTGCTTATTCTGCGCTATTTTTGAATTAAAAAAGTTCCCGGCTATTAACATCTAGAAACATGTATGTGGACAAATGAAACATCTTTAAAGTATTAGTATCATATTCGTGTTGGATTATTCTGTGTTTTTGCGGAGAATGAAGTTGCCGACTGGTTAATCACCTTAATCAGTATGCAGTGGCATAAAAAAGCAATAAAGGCATATAACAGAGGGTTAATAACATGAAAGTTAAAGTACTGTCCCTCCTGGTACCAGCACTGCTGGTAGCAGGCGCAGCGAATGCGGCTGAAATTTATAACAAAGACGGCAACAAATTAGACCTGTACGGCAAAGTCGACGGTCTGCACTATTTCTCCGATGATAAAAGCGCTGACGGTGACCAAACCTATATGCGTATCGGCTTCAAAGGCGAAACCCAGGTTAACGACCAACTGACCGGTTACGGCCAGTGGGAATACCAGATTCAGGGTAACTCCGCAGAAAATGAAAACAACGCCTGGACCCGTGTGGCGTTTGCTGGTCTGAAATTCGCAGACGTGGGTTCATTCGACTACGGTCGTAACTACGGCGTAGTTTACGACGTAACGTCCTGGACCGACGTTCTGCCGGAATTCGGCGGCGACACCTACGGTTCTGACAACTTCATGCAGCAGCGTGGTAACGGCTTCGCGACCTACCGTAACACCGACTTCTTCGGTCTGGTTGATGGCCTGAACTTTGCCATTCAGTACCAGGGTAAAAACGGTAGCGTGAGTGGCGAAGACGATACCGGCAGAACTTTCACTGGCGTAACCAACAACGGTCGTGACGCGCTGCGCCAAAACGGCGACGGCGTTGGCGGATCTATCACTTATGATATCGGCGAAGGCTTCTCTCTGGGTACTGCAGTCACCAGTTCCAAACGTACCGACGAACAGAACCGTTTGAACTTCGGTACCGGCGACCGTGCTGAAACCTATACCGGTGGTATTAAATACGACGCCAACAACTTCTACTTTGCAACTCAGTACACTCAGACCTACAACGCAACGCGTGCAGGCTCCCTGGGTTGGGCTAACAAAGCACAGAACTTCGAAGCTGTTGCTCAGTACCAGTTCGACTTCGGTCTGCGTCCGTCCGTGGCTTACCTGCAGTCCAAAGGTAAAGACCTGGGCCGTGGCTATGGCGACCAGGACATCGTGAAATATGTTGATGTTGGCGCGACTTACTACTTCAACAAAAACATGTCCACCTATGTTGATTACAAAATCAACCTGCTGGATGACAATCAGTTCACCCGTGACGCAGGTATCGGTACCGATGATATCGTAGCGCTGGGTCTGGTTTACCAGTTCTAATCTGCATTTATTGTTATCAAAGGCCCTGCGGGGCCTTTTTTAATGCCGTTTTTCCGCCGTACAAACAATGATTTTTGGTGTACTCTTGCGCCCGTTCGCATGAGGATAATTACGTATGGAAATGAAATTTTATCGCGCAGCGCTGCTGACGGTGACGATTTTTTTTGTCGGGTGCGATGAAGCCCCGAAACCTGCTCAGACCACAGTACCTGCCACCGTTCTGGAAGGTAAAACCATGGGCACTTTCTGGCGGGTCAGTGCCGTTGGCGTCGATGCAAAACGCGCTGCAGAACTACAGGTGAAGATCCAGACTCAGCTCGATGCTGACGATCAGCTTCTCTCAACCTATAAAAACGACTCTGCGTTGATGCGCTTTAACTTATCGAATAGTTTGTCACCATGGCCGGTTAATGACGCGATGGCGGATATTGTGACCTTGGCGTTACGCATTGGCGCAAAAACTGATGGGGCCATGGATATCACCGTAGGACCGTTGGTTAATCTGTGGGGGTTTGGCCCGGATCAGCAACCGTTGCATATTCCCACTCAGGCGCAAATTGACGCCGCAAAAGCACAAACCGGACTTTCACATCTGAAGGTTGTTAATGAGGCACACCGGAACTACTTGCAGAAAGATCTGCCGGAGCTGTACGTGGATCTCTCAACCGTCGGTGAAGGTTATGCCGCCGATCATCTGGCCCGTTTGATGGAGCAGGAAGGGGTCGCCCGTTATCTGGTTTCCGTTGGCGGTGCGCTCAACAGCCGCGGTATGAATGCAGAAGGGCATCCGTGGCGAGTCGCGATTCAGAAACCGACCGATCGTGAAAACGCGGTACAGGCAATTGTCGACATTAACGGGCATGGCATTAGTACCTCCGGCAGCTACCGTAACTATTATGAGCTGAATGGCAAGCGTCTTTCCCATGTTATCGATCCGCAAACCGGTCGTCCGATTGAACACAACCTGGTGTCCGTGACAGTCATTGCGCCAACCGCGCTGGAAGCTGACGGCTGGGATACCGGATTGATGGTACTCGGTCCGGAAAAGGCCCAGGAGGTAGTGCGTCGGGAAGGGCTTGCGGTCTATATGATTATGAAAGAAGGTGAGGGATTTAAAACCTGGATGTCGCCGCAGTTTAAAAGCTTCCTGGTCAGCGAAAATAATTAAAAAGCAAGATTGCAGGTTTTTGTATCCAGCTATGGGGACACACTGACGCTAAGCGCTATGCTTAACAAAGGAGTCCATAATGAAAAATCGTTTACAGATAACTGATGATGACCGCTGGCAGTCCGTCGTGAATCGCGATGTCGATGCCGACGGTCAGTTTGTTTTCGCCGTTCAGACTACCGGCATTTTTTGCCGTCCGTCCTGTCGTGCAAAACATGCACTGCGCAAAAATGTCCGTTTCTTTGCCGATGCTCGTCAGGCGCTGGCTGCGGGTTTTCGCCCCTGTAAACGCTGCCAACCGGATAAAGACAGCGCGCAGCAGCATCGCATGGAGAAAATAGCCCATGCCTGCCAGTTACTGGAGCAAGAGTTACCACTTACGCTCGAGGAACTGTCGCGGCAGGTGGCGATGAGCCCGTATCACTTCCATCGCTTGTTCAAAGCCACGACGGGCATGACCCCGAAAGCGTGGCAGCAGTCCTGGCGCGCTCGCCGTCTGCGTGATGCCCTGGCGAAAGGCGTTCCGGTAACGCAGGCGATCCTCAACGCCGGATTCCCCGACAGTAGCAGCTACTACCGCAAAGCGGATGAGACTTTGGGCATGACCGCAAAGCAGTTTCGCAAAGGTGGCGACAACGTTTCTGTGCGCTATACCCTGGCAGATTGCGACCTGGGCCGTTGCCTGGTGGCGGAAAGCGAACGCGGGATCTGTGCGATCTTGCTTGGCGATGATGATGCCAGATTGGCTGCGGATCTGCATGAGCTGTTTCCCGCCGCTCAGGACGTACCTGCAGATGCCGAGTTTCAGCAGCGTGTGCGCGAAGTGATCGCCGCGATCAACTCGCGCGATACGCCGCTATCGTTACCACTGGATATCCGGGGAACTGCATTTCAGCAGCAGGTGTGGCAGGCGCTGCGGGCAATTCCGTGTGGTGAAACAGTCAGCTACCAACAACTGGCCAACGCCATCGGCAAACCGAAAGCGGTGCGTGCAGTGGCCAGTGCTTGTGGAGCCAATAAACTGGCGATAGTCATCCCGTGTCACCGCGTGATCCGTGGCG
Organism: Citrobacter sp. Cu231; assembly: GCF_030332265.1. Lineage (NCBI taxonomy): Bacteria > Pseudomonadati > Pseudomonadota > Gammaproteobacteria > Enterobacterales > Enterobacteriaceae > Citrobacter > Citrobacter sp. Cu231. Next base: position 407,361 of record NZ_JAOWIE010000032.1, read on the forward strand.
ATGGCGCGCTTTCGGGCTATCGGTGGGGGATTGGGCGCAAGGCACAGTTACTACAGCGTGAAACGACGCGCGAGGAACCATAATGCTCGATCTCTTTGCGGATACGAAACCCTGGCAAGAACCGCTGGCGTCCGGTGCGGTTATTTTGCGACGTTTTGCTTTTGACCGCACACCGTCTTTACTGCAAGCAATAGCCGCTGTCGCCAGGCACTCGCCATTTCGCCAGATGGTGACGCCGGGCGGCTACACGATGTCGGTGGCAATGACCAACTGCGGCCATCTGGGCTGGACGACGGATCAACATGGCTACTTGTATTCACCCTGCGACCCGTTAACCGGCGTACAATGGCCGCCACTACCGGACGTCTTTGCTGACCTTTGCCAACAGGCGGCAACGGCGGCGGGCTATGCTGACTTTCAACCCGATGCCTGCCTTATCAACCGTTACACGCCAGGGTCAAAACTGTCATTACATCAGGATAAAGACGAGTCTGATCTGCGGGCACCGATTGTCTCGGTGTCGCTGGGGTTACCGGCTATCTTTCAATTTGGCGGCTTGCGCCGTAATGACCCCTTAAAGCGTTTGTTGCTTGAACATGGTGATGTGGTGGTATGGGGCGGCAATTCGCGGCTGTTTTATCATGGGATCCAGCCGCTTAAGGCGGGGTATCATCCGTTGACCGGAGACTGTCGCTATAACCTGACGTTTCGCCAGGCAGGTAAAAAAGAATAAAAATAAGAATTATTATTGCTGTCAGCGAAGAGATGTTTAAACTGCGGGCTGTTATTACTTGCCCGGGTTGTTCGCATGGAACTTTTACTTCTTGTCTGGCGGCAGTATCGCTGGCCATTTATCAGCGTCATGGCGCTCAGCCTCGCCAGCGCCGCGTTGGGGATTGGGCTGATTGCGTTTATCAACCAGCGTCTGATTGAAACGGTCGACACCACGCTGATGGTGCTACCGGAGTTTCTTGGCCTGCTGCTGTTACTGATGGTCGTCACCCTCGGTTCACAGTTGGCACTCACCACGCTGGGCCACCACTTTGTCTATCGTCTGCGCAGTGAATTTATCAAACGTATTCTTGATACCCACGTCGAACGCATCGAACAACTTGGCAGCGCCTCGCTGCTGGCCGGATTAACCAGCGACATCCGCAACATCACCATTGCCTTTGTCCGCCTGCCTGAACTGGTGCAGGGGATTATCCTGACCGTCGGGTCTGCGGCGTATCTGGCGATGTTGTCGACTAAAATGTTGCTGGTGACGGCTATCTGGATGGCACTCACCATCTGGGGCGGATTTGTGCTGGTGGCGCGAGTGTATAAACACATGGCGACCCTGCGTGAAACCGAAGACAAACTGTACAACGATTATCAGACGGTACTGGAAGGGCGCAAGGAGCTGACGCTCAACCGTGAGCGTGCCGAGCATATCTTTAATCAGATGTACGTCCCGGATGCCAAAGAGTACCGTCACCATATTATTCGTGCCGATACTTTCCACCTGAGCGCGGTCAACTGGTCGAACATTATGATGCTGGGCGCCATTGGCCTGGTGTTCTGGATGGCCAACAGTCTGGGCTGGGCGGATACCGCCGTGGCGGCGACCTATTCTCTGACGCTGTTATTCCTGCGCACGCCGCTGCTCTCTGCCGTTGGCGCGCTACCGACGCTGCTCACTGCGCAGGTGGCCTTCAACAAGTTGAATAAGTTCGACCTGGCACCCTTTAAGGCCGAATTCCCGCGACCAAATGCGTTTCCGAACTGGCAAACGCTGGAGTTGCGTAACGTGGTTTTCCACTATCAGGATAACGCCTTCTCCGTTGGACCAGTGAATCTGACGATTCATCGCGGTGAACTGATCTTTCTTATTGGCGGTAATGGTAGCGGGAAGTCTACGCTGGCGATGTTACTGACCGGGCTTTACCAGCCGCAGTCAGGCGAGATATTGCTTGATGGCAAAACGGTTGCCGTTGAAAAGCCGGAAGACTATCGCAAGCTGTTCTCCGCCGTATTTACCGACGTCTGGCTATTCGACAAACTGCTGGGGCCGGAAGGTAAAGAAGCCAATCCGCAGCTGGTGGCGAAGTGGCTGGAATATCTGAAAATGGGACACAAGCTGGAGCTGAGCGAGGGGCGCATCCTCAATCTGAAGCTGTCGAAGGGGCAGAAGAAACGCGTGGCGCTGCTGCTGGCTCTGGCGGAGGAGCGAGACATCATTTTGCTGGATGAATGGGCTGCGGATCAGGATCCCCATTTCCGTCGTGAGTTCTATCAGGTCCTGTTACCTTTGATGCAAGAAATGGGCAAAACTATTTTCGCCATCAGCCACGACGATCACTATTTTATTCATGCCGACAGGCTGCTGGAAATGCGTAATGGACAGCTGAATGAACTGCTGGGCGATGAGCGTGATGCCGCCTCGCGTGATGCTGTGGCTCGCACTGCATAATCTCACGTGCCGCCGGTTTTTTATCCGTCTGGCGGCGCTGTTTGTTGTTATTTATATAAATCAGCATCATGATTAATGATATTTCATATCATGGATTTATGATTAATGTCCGTTACAAACAAAAATAGCGCCAGACTGCGTGATGAAGAGCGTGCGCGTCTTATCTGGTTGCTGACCACTGATAAAGCCATTGTTTCAACACTGTTGGGCAAGCTTACCCTGGCTGAGCAATATGACGTCGGTACGTTAGCCGACGATATTGCTGAGGTAGGGGCGCTGGTTGCCCATCTGCCGCCGCCCGATTTAGCCGATACCCTCGAAGCATTACCTTCAGAAGAGCGTCACGCCCTGTGGCGACTGGTCGAAAGTGAAAAGCGTGGTAACGTCTTGCTTGAGGCGTCAGAAAACGTCTGGGACGACCTGATCGATGAGATGAGCGACCGCGAAATACTGGACGCGCTGCAATATCTCGATATCGACGAACAGATTTATCTGGTGCAGCATCTCCCGCGTAACCTCACTGGACGGCTGCTGGCGACGTTACCGGCCGAAGAGCGGGCGCGTGTCCGCCAGGTAATGCATTACGAGAAGAATCGCGTCGGCGCGATTATGGAGTTCGAAGTCATCACCGTGCGTCCGGACGTGACGCTGGAAGTGGTGCAACGCTACCTGCGACGGTTGGGCAAAATGCCGGAGAACACCGATAAACTCTTCGTGACCGATCGCAATAAAGTGCTGGTTGGCGAACTGACGCTAACCTGCATTCTGCTTAATGATGTGCAACGCAAAGTCAGCGAGGTGATGGAAGATGACCCGCTCACCTTTTCTCCGGACGATATCGCTGAAAACGCTGCACGTACCTTCGAACGTGACGACCTGGTCAGTGCCGCGGTCGTTGACCCTTCAGGCAAGCTGATGGGCCGCTTAACCATCGATGAGATCGTCGATGTGGTCTATGAAGAAACTGATACCGATTTGCGTCGAATGGGGGGCTTAAGCGCCGGAGAGGACGTGTTTGCGCCCGTTACCAAAGCGGTAAAAACGCGTTGGGCGTGGCTGGCCGTTAACCTCTGTACCGCCTTCATCGCCTCGCGGGTGATCGACGGTTTTGAACACACGATTTCGCAACTGGTGGCGCTGGCCTCACTGATGCCAATTGTGGCGGGAATTGGCGGTAATACCGGGAATCAAACCATCACCATGATCGTTCGTGCGCTGGCGCTACAAAATATTCAACCGGGGAACCTGACGTTTTTGATCCTGCGTGAAATGGGCGTGGCGGTGATTAATGGCCTCGTATGGGGCGGAATTATGGGCGGTATTACCTGGTGGCTGTATGATGACATGGCGCTCGGCGGCGTGATGACCCTGGCGATGATGCTTAATTTGTTGATGGCAGCATTAATGGGGGTCATCATTCCGATGACGATGGTGAAGCTCGGGCGTGACCCGGCGGTCGGCTCGAGCGTGATGATTACGGCTATCACCGATACCGGGGGATTCTTTATTTTTCTCGGTCTGGCAACGCTGTTTCTGATGTAGCCGCGCGTTTGCCTCTGACGATACGCGGCAGAATGAGCATTGCCATTACGCCGGCAACCACGCCAATCGCCAGGTTGCCGGTCGACACCGTCACGGCGACGGTCAGTAGCATCACCAGCGTTTCAGTCACAGGGAGTTTCGCCAGTGTGGTGGGTTGAATGCTATGCCAGCTGAAGGTTTTCACCGCCACAATCACCATAATCCCCGCCAGCACCGACATGGGTATTTTCGCCATCACTTCGCTTAACGCGGTTACCAACAGCAGCAAGACCAGCCCGGCGGCAAACGTCGAGACGCGACTGCGTCCTTTGCCCATCTCGACGTTAACGATGGTTTGACCAATCATCGCGCACCCGGCAATGCCGCCATAACATCCGGCCAGAATATTGGCGATCCCAAGCCCGGCGCTCTCGCGATTCTTATTCGACGGCGTAACCGTCAGGTCATCCACCAGGCGGGCGGTTAACAGCGACTCCATCAAACCAACAAAAGCGATGCTTAGCGCACAGGGCCAGATAATCGCCAGCGTTTGCAGGTTGAGCGGTACGAGTAACTGCGTTAATCCCGGCAGTCCGCCGCTCATTGAACCTTCGTCACCGACGGTCGGCAACAGTTGCCCGCTGGTGACAGTGAACACCGTCAGCAGCACGATGGCGATAAGCGGCGCGGGAATGGCTTTAATAAAACGCGGAACCCACAGCACAATCAGCAGGGTCAGAATAAACAGCCCCCAGATTAGCGGGCTTTTGCCCCAGAAATGCGGGACCTGAGCAAAGAAAATCAAAATTCCCAGCGCGTTGACGAACCCGGTCATGACGGCCCCAGGGATGAAACGCATCAGGCGCGCCATGCCCAGCACGCCAAACAGGATCTGAATAATTCCGGCCAGCACTACCGCAGGCAGGATGTACTGCACTCCGTGTTGATGCACCATCGGGCCAATGACCAGCGCAACCGATCCTGCAGCGGCGGTAACCATTGCCGGACGCCCACCTAAAAATGACATTGCCAGGCACAATACAACCGAGGCGATCAGACTGACTTTCGGATCGACGCCAGCAATAACGGAAAAAGAGATCACTTCCGGGATCAGTGCCAGGGCGGTGACCACACCAGCCAGCGTTTCGCGAACCAGCAGACGGGGTTGGCGCAGCACACCGCGCGTCGTGTGTTCTGCCACTGTTGCAGAGGAGGTGTGAGATGCAGACATAATTACTCTGAGATCAAAATGGCCTGATACAGCAGACCGACAGGCATCCGTGCGGTGAATAGCAAAGCGCAGCATAGTGCCCGTCTGAGGGGGCGGTTTCCAGAAATGATTGTCAATAACCCTATAAAATGCCAACGTATTGATAACATTTTTAAAAATTAAATATAATTTATAAACAATATTTAATTATTTTTACTTAAGTGTTACCGTTGATGCCGCTCGATTTTCACCTGCATAAAAAGCAAAAAGCGATACTAAAAGTAAGGCATTAACATTATGAAAAAAGTGACTGCCATGCTCTTCACCATGGCCGTAGGACTGAATGTTGTCTCAATGGCGGCAAAAGCGAAAGCGGCGGAAGAGCAGGAAACGGACGTGCTGTTGATTGGCGGCGGCATCATGAGCGCCACGCTGGGAACCTATTTACAGGAGCTGGAGCCGCAATGGTCAATGACCATGGTTGAGCGACTGGACGGGGTAGCGCAGGAAAGCTCGAACGGCTGGAATAACGCCGGAACGGGCCACTCGGCACTGATGGAGCTGAACTACACACCGAAAAAGGCCGACGGTAGCATCAGCATTGAAAAGGCAGTCGAAATTAACGAAGCCTTCCAGATTTCCCGCCAGTTTTGGGCTCATCAGGTCAATAATGGCGTAATGCATGAACCTCGCTCATTTATCACCACCGTTCCGCATATGAGTTTTGTCTGGGGTGACGAAAACGTCAACTTCCTGCGTGCCCGTTACGCTGCACTGCAACAGAGCACGTTATTCCGCGGTATGCGTTATTCTGAAGATCACGCGCAGATTAAAGAGTGGGCGCCGCTGGTCATGGAAGGTCGCGATCCAAAACAAAAAGTTGCGGCAACGCGCACCGAGATTGGTACTGACGTGAACTACGGCGAAATCACGCGCCAGCTGATTGCCTCGTTACAGAAAAAACCTAACTTCGCGTTGCAGCTAAGCACCGAGGTGCGTGGCTTTAAGCGTAATGCTGACAATAGCTGGACCGTGACGGTCGCCGATCTGAAAAATAACGAAGCGGAACACGATATTAAGGCGAAGTTTGTCTTTATCGGTGCCGGTGGTGCTGCCCTGAAGCTGTTGCAGGAAACCGACATTCCGGAAGCGAAAGGCTATGCCGGATTCCCGGTGGGCGGGCAGTTCCTGGTTGCGGATAATCCGGACGTGGTCAATCGCCATCTGGCGAAAGTGTACGGTCAGGCCTCCGTTGGTGCGCCGCCGATGTCCGTGCCGCACATCGATACTCGTATCCTCGATGGTAAACGTGTGGTGCTGTTTGGGCCATTCGCAACATTCTCCACCAAGTTCCTGAAAAACGGTTCCTTGTGGGATCTGCTTAGCTCGACGACTACTTCGAACTTTATGCCGATGGTTAACGTGGGTCTGGATAACTTCGATCTGGTGAAATATCTGCTAAGCCAGGTGATGCTCAGCGACGATGACCGTTTTGCCGCGCTGCAAGAGTACTATCCGCAGGCGAAAAAAGAAGACTGGCGTTTATGGCAGGCAGGCCAGCGTGTGCAGATTATCAAAAGTGATGCGGAGAAGGGCGGCGTTCTGCGCCTGGGTACCGAAGTGGTCAGCGATAAAGAGGGCACCATTGCTGCGCTGCTGGGGGCTTCTCCGGGGGCGTCAACCGCCGCGCCGATCATGCTGCATCTGATGGAAAAAGTGTTTAAAGATAAAGTGGCCAGTCCCGAGTGGCAGGCGAAGCTGAAAACCATTATTCCGTCCTATGGCACGAAGCTGAACGGTAATGTTGAGGCTACGGAACAAGAGCTGCAGTACACCAGTGACGTTCTGGGGCTGAAGTATGATAAGCCGCAGGTCGCTGACGAAGCGCCGAAACCACAGCTGAAACCTCAGGCACAACAGCAGCCTGAGCAAAAAGCTGTCGCGGATATCGCGCTGTAAATAAAATGCCGGATGAGGCGCTACGCCGCCATCCGGCATATTCTCACTTATCGCGCGACTGCGTCCTGAATTTTATCTTCCGCTTTCCAGATGCGGTATTTCACGCCCACGTTTTCCGGGGTGTAGACCACAATCGGCAACTTGCTGTTGTAACGCAGCATACCGTCATCACCCAGATACGCGGTGATGAATTTCTTCTCTTTCTTACCGTCCGGGCAAGCCATCATGGTTGAGATCGGAGACGTAACTTTGTCAAAGACATAGTAGTCATATCCCCAACCTTCCAGCGTTTTGCTGTCCAGTTCTCCGCCCAGGCGGTGTTGGTTGCAGTCAACTTCCAGTGTTTGTCCGATCAGTAGTTCTACTTTGAGAGTAGATTCATCTTTCTCAGGAGTAAGTTGGATAACCTGGCGTTTCATACCCTTTTCCGCTTTAGGATAGGGGGCGACTTTTTCCAGCGGCTGAGCGCTGGTATCGTTACTGGCAGCCCACGCAGAGGTACTGGCAAATGCGGCGAAAAGTACGGCAGGGACAATTGTCTTCATCTTATTGTTCACAGTGTTTCCTTTCTTCTGTCTTATGAACGAGTCTGGATCAGGTTAACATATTTACATAATCTATTAGTCTGTATTTACTTATATTTAAGGTGAATTAAATAGTATTTACCTGTCTCTATAGCGATATATTCCAGGAGTTATCCTAGTGTTGAGATTTTCAGCTTTTTGCGAAATTCGTTATATATGTGTTTATATAACTCATTGAAATGTGAGCAAAAGCGCATTTTTCCCCGCCAACTCAACACTCCTTTGATCCGGCAACAGCATTTACCCCGATTGGGGTATGCTCCTCTAACACATCCTGAAATATCTTACGGCTAAAAATAATTACTCATAAATAGTGCAGTTTTTTATGTCGTTCAACCCGTCGAGGGAGAGCGTCATTATGGAAGGACAATGTCATGGTTGATTTATCCCGTCGAGGTATGTTGACAGGCAGTTGGCGAAATGCCAAGGCGGGGATCCGTCCGCCATGGAGCAAGGAAGACTCCCACTTTCTGGCCCATTGCCTCCGTTGTGACGCCTGCATCCAGGCGTGTGAAACCGACATCCTGCAGCGAGGCCAGGGTGGTTACCCGAGCGTAAATTTCAAACACGGCGAGTGCAGCTTTTGTTATGCCTGCGCAGAAGCCTGTCCCGAATCACTTTTTCTTCCGCGCCACACCAGGGCATGGGATCTGAATTTTACTATCGGGGAAAACTGTCTCGCACACCAGTCCGTTGAATGTCATCGCTGTCAGGATAGCTGTGAACCCATGGCCATAACCTTTCGTCCCACGCTGTCCGGCATTTATCAGCCGCAGCTCGACAATCAGGACTGTAACGGATGTGGCGCATGTGTCGCTATCTGCCCGGTATCAGCCATTAACGCGGAGTACAACCATGGACAATAACTGGCAGGTCTGCAGCCTGGTCGTTCAGGCCAAAAGCCAGCATATCAATGATATCGCCACACAGTTACGTTCCTTTCCCGGTTGCGAAGTTGCCCTCAGCGATATGGAAAGCGGTCAACTGATCGTGGTGGTGGAAGCTGAACACAGCGAAACGTTAATGAAAACTATTGAGTCAGTGCGCAACGTTGCGGGCGTACTGGCGGTGTCGCTGGTTTATCACCAGCAGGATGAGCAAGGTGAGGAAACACCATGAAACTCAGTCGTCGTAGCTTTATGAAAGCTAACGCCGTTGCGGCCGCTGCGGCGGCTGCCGGGTTAAGCGTGCCGGGCGTAGCCCGTGCGGTAGCCGGTCAGCAAGAGGCCATCAAATGGGATAAAGCCCCGTGCCGTTTTTGCGGGACGGGCTGTGGCGTATTGGTCGGGACGCAGCAAGGGCGTGTTGTGGCATGCCAGGGCGACCCGGATGCGCCGGTTAACCGTGGGCTTAATTGTATCAAAGGTTACTTCCTGCCGAAAATCATGTACGGAAAAGACCGTTTAACGCAGCCGATGCTGCGCATGAAGGACGGGAAGTATCACAAAGAGGGCGAGTTCACCCCGATTAGCTGGGACCAGGCTTTTGACGTGATGGAAGAGAAATTCAAAACGTCCATGAAAGAGAAAGGCCCGGAGTCTATCGGTATGTTCGGCTCTGGTCAGTGGACGATTTGGGAAGGTTATGCTGCGGCTAAATTGTTCAAAGCGGGTTTCCGTTCCAATAACATCGACCCGAACGCGCGTCACTGCATGGCGTCAGCGGTAGTCGGCTTTATGCGTACCTTCGGTATGGATGAGCCGATGGGCTGCTATGACGATATCGAGCATGCTGACGCTTTCGTCCTGTGGGGCGCGAATATGGCGGAAATGCATCCGATCCTGTGGTCGCGCATCACCAACCGTCGTTTGTCCGACCCTAACGTTAACGTCGCGGTTCTTTCCACCTTCCAGCACCGCAGCTTTGAGCTGGCGGACAACGGTATGGTCTTCACGCCGCAAACCGATCTGGTGATCCTCAACTACATCGCGAACTACATTATTCAAAACAATGCGATAAATCAGGATTTCTTTAGTAAGCACGTTAACGTGCGTAAAGGCGTAACGGATATCGGCTACGGTCTGCGTCCTACCCATCCGCTGGAAAAAGCGGCGAAAAATCCGGGTTCCGATGCCTCTGAACCGATGAGCTTTGAGGACTACAAAGCTTTCGTTGCCGAGTACACACTCGATAAAACTGCCGAAATGACCGGCGTCCCGAAAGATCAACTGGAACAGTTAGCTCAGCTGTATGCCGATCCGAAGAAAAAAGTCATCTCCTACTGGACGATGGGCTTCAACCAGCATACCCGCGGCGTGTGGGCCAACAACCTGGTCTACAACCTGCACCTGCTGACCGGCAAAATCTCCCAGCCAGGCTGTGGTCCGTTCTCGTTGACCGGCCAGCCTTCCGCCTGCGGTACTGCGCGTGAAGTCGGTACGTTCTCTCACCGTTTGCCTGCGGACATGGTGGTAACGAACGAAAAACACCGCGATATCTGCGAGAAGCACTGGAATATACCGGCGGGGACAATTCCGGCGAAAGTCGGCCTGCATGCCGTGGCGCAAGACCGTGCGCTGAAAGACGGCAAGCTCAATGTCTACTGGACGATGTGTACCAACAACATGCAGGCTGGTCCGAACATCAACGAAGAACGTATGCCGGGCTGGCGCGATCCGCGCAACTTCATCATTGTCTCCGATCCGTATCCGACGGTCAGCGCCCTGTCTGCTGACCTGATCCTGCCGACCGCAATGTGGGTAGAAAAAGAAGGCGCCTACGGTAACGCGGAACGCCGTACACAATTCTGGCGTCAGCAGATTAAAGCGCCGGGCGAATCGAAATCGGATCTGTGGCAACTGGTGCAGTTCTCTCGTCGCTTCAAAACAGAAGAAGTGTGGCCGGAAGAGCTGCTGGCGCAGAAACCGGAACTCCGCGGCAAAACGCTGTATGACGTTCTGTTTGCCACGCCTGCAGTGACGAAATTCCCGGTGGCTGAACTGGCTGACGATCAGCTCAACGATGAGTCCCGTGAGCTGGGCTTCTATCTGCAAAAAGGACTGTTCGAAGAGTACGCCTGGTTTGGTCGCGGTCATGGGCACGACCTTGCGCCATTTGACGATTATCACAAAGCGCGCGGCTTACGCTGGCCGGTCGTTGAGGGTAAAGAAACCCAGTGGCGTTACAGCGAGGGCAACGACCCTTATGTAAAAGCGGGCGAAAGCTACAAGTTCTACGGTAAGCCGGACGGCAAAGCGGTCATCTTCGCGCTGCCGTTTGAACCTGCTGCTGAAGCGCCGGATAAAGAATACGACCTGTGGCTGTCTACCGGACGTGTGCTGGAACACTGGCATACCGGCAGCATGACACGCCGTGTGCCTGAACTGCACCGCGCTTTCCCGGAAGCCGTGCTGTTTATCCACCCGCTGGATGCAAAAGCGCGCGACCTGCGCCGTGGCGATAAAGTCAAAGTGGTTTCCCGTCGTGGCGAAGTGATTTCGATAGTTGAAACACGCGGTCGTAACCGTCCGCCGCAGGGGCTGGTGTACATGCCGTTCTTCGATGCCGCACAGCTGGTGAACAACCTGACGCTGGATGCGACAGATCCGCTCTCCAAAGAGACGGATTTCAAGAAGTGCGCCGTGAAACTGGCGAAGGTGTAACGCGTTATGTCCCGGTCAGCTAAACCCCAAAATGGCCGCCGCCGCTTTCTGCGCGATATGGTTCGTGCTGCGGGTGGGCTGGCCGTCGTTGGCGTGGCGCTGGGGTTGCAACAGCAAACCGCACGAGCAACCGGCGTGCGGTTGCGCCCGCCCGGCGCACTGAGCGAGGAGGCGTTCGCCAGCGCCTGCGTGCGCTGCGGACAGTGCGTTCAGGCCTGCCCGTATGACACGTTGAAGTTGGCGACGCTGGCCTCCGGGCTGGCAGCGGGTACGCCGTATTTTGTCGCTCGTGAGATTCCCTGCGAAATGTGTGAGGACATTCCGTGCGCCAAAGTCTGCCCCAGCGGCGCGTTGGACAGGGAAATTGCATCCATAGACGATTCACGTATGGGGCTGGCAGTTCTGCTGGATCACGAAAACTGCCTCAACTATCAGGGGTTACGCTGTGACGTTTGTTATCGCGAGTGCCCGAAAATTGATGAGGCTATCACCCTTGAGCTGGACCGCAACATGCGTACCGGCAAGCACGCGCGGTTTATTCCTACCGTGCACAGCGATGCCTGTACCGGCTGCGGGAAATGCGAAAAAGTCTGCGTACTGGAGCAGCCTGCAATAAAAGTGTTGCCGCTGTCGCTGGCGAAAGGGGAGTTAGGACACCATTACCGCTTCGGTTGGCTGGAGGGGAACAATGGCAAATCGTAAACGTGATGCCGGGCGTGAAGCGCAGGCGAAAAAAGGATGGTGGATGAGCCATCGCTGGCTGGTGCTGCGTCGTCTGAGTCAGTTTTTGATCCTGGCGATGTTCCTCAGCGGCCCGTGGCTTGGCGTGTGGATCCTGCATGGCAATTACAGTAGCAGCCTGTTGCTGGATTCCATTCCGTTCACCGACCCACTGATGACCCTGCAAAGCCTGGCCAGCGGACATCTGCCGGCGACGGTGGCGTTAACGGGCGCCATCATCATCACGGTGCTGTATGCCCTGGCGGGTAAGCGACTGTTTTGCAGTTGGGTTTGCCCAATGAACCCGGTTACCGATTTAGCCAGTTGGCTGCGCAGAAGGTTTGACTTGAATCAGTCCGCGACCCTACCGCGCCATATACGGTACGTCCTGCTGGTGGTCATTCTGGTCGGTTCAGCGCTGACTGGTACGCTGCTGTGGGAGTGGATAAACCCGGTTTCTCTGCTGGGACGCAGCCTGGTAATGGGATTCGGTAGCGGAGCGTTGCTGATCCTCGCGCTGTTTTTATTTGATTTACTGGTCGTTGAACACGGCTGGTGCGGGCATCTCTGCCCACTGGGTGCGCTGTATAGCGTAGTGGGAAGTAAAGGTGCATTAACCGTCTCAGCAAAAGAACGTAACAGATGTAACCGCTGTATGGATTGTTTTCATGTTTGCCCGGAACCGCATGTGCTACGTGCGCCGGTGCTGGATGAGCAAAGTCCGGTGCAGGTAACCAGTCGCGATTGCATGGCCTGCGGTCGCTGTGTGGATGTCTGTTCTGAGGATGTTTTTACAATAACAACACGATGGAGTTCGGGAGCGAAATCATGAAAAGCCATGACCTGATTAAAGCGCTGAGTCAATGGATGGCCGCGCTGGCCTTGCTAGTCAGTGGGGCAGTTTGGGCTGCAAATGGAGTGGATCTGAGCCAGTCACCGGAAGTCTCAGGAACGCAGGAAGGGGCGATTCGCATGCCGAAAGAGCAAGTGCGTATGCCGCTGAACTATGTGAATCAGCCGCCGATGATTCCGCACAGCGTTGAAGGATATCAGGTGACGACTAACACTAACCGCTGCCTGCAATGCCACGGTGTGGAAAGCTATCGCACCACCGGTGCGCTGCGCGTCAGTCCTACGCACTTTATGGATAGCGACGGCAAGGTATTGGCTGAAGTCGCGCCGCGTCGTTATTTCTGTCTGCAATGTCACGTTCCGCAGGCTGACGCTGCGCCGATTGTTGAAAATACCTTCACCCCCTCGAAAGGTTACGGGAAATAAGAGGTCATTATGGAAAATTCTAACCGTAAACCAGGCTGGATTAAGCGCGTCTGGCAATGGTGGCGTCGCCCCAGCCGTCTGGCGCTCGGCACGCTGTTGTTAATCGGCTTTGTGGGCGGCATTATTTTCTGGGGCGGCTTTAATACCGGTATGGAAAAGGCCAATACAGAAGAGTTCTGCATTAGCTGTCACGAAATGCGCAATACGGTGTACCAGGAATACATGGAAACCGTACACTACAACAACCGTAGTGGTGTGCGAGCGACTTGCCCTGATTGCCATGTCCCACACGAGTGGGGTCCAAAAATGATCCGTAAGATCAAGGCCAGTAAAGAGCTGTACGCGAAAGCACTGGGGTTAATAGATACACCGCAGAAATTTGAAGATCATCGTTTAACGATGGCGCAAAATGAGTGGCGGCGTATGAAAGATAACAATTCGCAAGAGTGTCGAAACTGTCACAACTTCGAGTTTATGGATTTAACCGCCCAGAAAGGCGTAGCGGCCAAAATGCACGACCAGGCCGTGAAAGACGGGCAAACCTGTATTGACTGCCATAAAGGGATAGCGCACAAACTGCCTGATATGCGCGAAGTCAAACCGGGCTTTTAACAGGATGTAGATAACCAGGTATGCTTGAAGCCAGAGAATTACTTTGCGAGCGGGATGACAGAATACTTTTCAGTGAGTTGTCATTTCGCGTCAACGCAGGGGAATGGGTACAAATTACCGGCAGCAACGGCGCAGGGAAAACCACTCTTCTGCGGTTGCTTACCGGGCTGGCGCGTCCCGATGCAGGGGAGGTTTGCTGGCAAGAGCAACCGCTGCATCATGTGCGGGATAGCTACCACCAACAATTGTTGTGGATCGGACATCAGCCGGGGATAAAAACCCGGCTTTCGGCGTTGGAGAACCTGCGTTTCTTCCACCACGACGGCGACATCGCACAGTGTCTGGCGGCGCTGGCGCAGGCGGGGCTTGCCGGATATGAAGATATTCCGGTGAACCAACTCTCCGCCGGACAACAGCGGCGCGTGGCGCTGGCCCGTTTGTGGCTGACTCGCGCCCGGTTGTGGATCCTCGATGAGCCCTTTACCGCCATTGATGTGAACGGCGTTGAGCGACTGACTCAGCGTATGGCGCAGCATACGGAGCAGGGGGGTATTGTTATTCTCACTACCCACCAACCGCTCAATGCCGAAACCGATAAAGTGCGACGTATTGCGCTGACCAGCGAGAGGACAACGCAATGATGTGGCGAATCTTCCGTTTAGAACTGCAAGTTGCGTTTCGTCATAGTGCGGAAATCGCCAATCCTTTATGGTTCTTCCTGATTGTTATCACGTTGTTCCCTTTGAGCATCGGTCCGGAGCCGCAACTGCTGGCGCGTATTGCACCGGGCATCATCTGGGTTGCGGCACTGCTGGCGTCGTTGCTGGCGCTGGAACGGTTGTTTCGTGATGACTTACAGGATGGCAGCCTTGAGCAACTGATGTTGCTGCCGCTGCCACTGCCGGCAGTAGTTCTGGCGAAGGTGATGGCGCACTGGGTTGTGACCGGTTTGCCTTTGCTCATCCTCTCGCCGTTAGTCGCTCTGCTGCTGGGCATGGATATGTACGGCTGGAAAATTATGGCGTTGACCTTATTACTTGGGACGCCAACGCTGGGCTTTCTCGGCGCACCGGGCGTGGGGTTGACGGTAGGTTTAAAGCGCGGCGGTGTGTTGTTGAGCGTGCTGGTTCTCCCGCTCACCATCCCCTTACTGATTTTTGCGACCGCCGCGATGGATGCGGCTTCCATGCACTTACCGGTTGAAGGGTACATGGCGATTTTGGGCGCGTTGCTGGTAGGCAGCGCCACGCTAAGCCCGTTTGCCACGGCTGCGGCGTTACGGATAAGCGTGCAATAGCGCAGATTAGATGTGCAGGCCGGGCAAGACGCTCAGGCAAAACGGATATTAATTATGGAGTCTGGTGACTGAACTATGTGGAAAACACTTCATCAATTGGCGATGCCCCCTCGGCTCTATCAGATCTGTGGCTGGTTTATTCCGTGGCTGGCGATTGCCAGCGCGGTGGTACTGATTACAGGCTTGATCTGGGGCTTTGGTTTCGCGCCTGCAGATTATCAGCAGGGGCAGAGCTATCGCATTATTTATCTGCACGTTCCGGCGGCAATATGGTCGATGGGAATTTACGCATCAATGGCTGTTGCCGCGTTTGTCGGCCTGGTCTGGCAGATGAAAATGGCCAATCTGGCGTTGGCTGCGATGGCGCCCATTGGTGCAGTGTTCACCTTTATTGCGCTGGTGACGGGTTCCGCATGGGGCAAACCGATGTGGGGAACCTGGTGGGTTTGGGATGCCCGACTCACCTCTGAACTGGTACTGCTGTTTCTCTACGTTGGCGCCATTGCGCTGTGGCATGCGTTTGATGACCGCCGCCTGGCGGGGCGTGCTGCCGGCATTCTGGTGCTGATTGGCGTGGTCAACTTACCGATAATTCACTACTCGGTTGAGTGGTGGAATACGCTGCATCAGGGGTCAACCCGCATGCAGCAGAGCATCGATCCGGCAATGCGCGCGCCGCTGCGTCTGGCTATCGTCGGCTACCTGTTACTGTTTGTCACGCTGGCGCTGATGCGCATGCGTAACCTGATTTTGATGATGGAAAAACGCCGCCCCTGGGTGAGCGAACTGATCTTAAAAAGAGGCCGCCAATGACCCCTGCATTTGCATCATGGAGTGATTTTTTCGCGATGGGCGGTTACGCCTTGTATGTCTGGCTGGCTGTCGCCATGACCCTTATTCCTCTGGTGGCGCTGGTGCTGCATTCTGCATTACAGCATCGCGCAATCTTACGCGGTGTGGCGCAGCAGCGGGCGAGAGAAGCGCGTATGCGTGCGGCGCAAGTGCAACGGGAGGCGGCGTGAATATTCGACGTAAAAATCGGCTATGGATAGCCTGTGCGGTGCTTGCTGGTCTGGCTTTGACCATTTCGCTGGTGCTCTATGCGCTGCGTTCCAATATCGATCTGTTCTATACGCCGGGAGAGATACTCTACGGTAAGCGTGAAACCCAGCAGATGCCTGAAGTCGGTCAGCGCCTGCGCGTGGGCGGTATGGTTATGCCCGGCAGCGTAAAGCGCGATCCGCAGTCATTGAAAGTGAATTTCAGCATCTATGACGCCGAAGGTGTGGTGGATGTAACCTATGAAGGTATTCTGCCGGACCTGTTCCGTGAAGGGCAGGGCGTCGTCGTTCAGGGCGAGCTGGACGGGGGAAATCATGTGCAGGCCAAAGAGGTTCTGGCCAAACATGATGAAAACTACACCCCGCCGGAAGTCGAAAAAGCGATGCAGGAAAACCATCGTCGTCCGGAAAGTGTCTATAAGGATAAAACGTCATGATGCCTGAAATTGGCAACGCGCTGTTATGCCTTGCACTTGGCGTTGCATTACTGCTGTCGGTCTATCCGCTTTGGGGCGTAGCGCGCGGCGATGTACGGATGATGGCTTCCGCGCGGCCCTTTGCCTGGGTGTTATTTATCTGTGTGATGGGGGCGTTCCTGATTCTGGTCAACGCCTTCGTGGTTAATGACTTTACCGTCACCTACGTCGCAAGCAACTCCAATACCCAGCTTCCGGTCTGGTATCGGGTGGCGGCGACGTGGGGCGCGCATGAGGGCTCGCTGCTGCTGTGGGTGCTGCTGATGAGTGGCTGGACGTTCGCCGTCGCGGCGTTCAGCCAGCGCATGCCGCTGGATATCGTCGCCCGCGTGTTGGCGGTGATGGGGATGGTCAGCGTCGGCTTCCTGTTGTTTATCCTGTTTACCTCCAACCCGTTTGCCCGCACGCTGCCTAACTTTCCTATTGAAGGGCGCGATCTGAACCCGCTGTTGCAGGATCCGGGGCTTATTTTCCACCCGCCGTTGCTGTACATGGGGTATGTCGGTTTCTCCGTGGCATTTGCTTTTGCCATTGCCGCGTTGATGAGTGGACGACTGGACAGCACCTTCGCCCGTTTTTCGCGTCCGTGGACGCTGGCGGCGTGGGTCTTTTTGACGCTGGGCATTGTGCTCGGTTCTGCCTGGGCCTATTACGAGCTGGGTTGGGGCGGCTGGTGGTTCTGGGATCCGGTCGAAAACGCCTCGTTTATGCCATGGCTGGTGGGAACGGCGCTGATGCACTCGTTGTCGGTGACAGAACAGCGCGCCAGCTTTAAAGCATGGACGCTGCTGCTGTCAATCTGCGCCTTCTCGCTTTGCCTGTTAGGAACTTTCCTTGTGCGCTCTGGCGTGTTGGTGTCGGTTCATGCCTTCGCTTCCGATCCGTCGCGCGGTATGTTCATTCTGGCCTTCATGGTGCTGGTGATTGGTGGCTCCCTGCTGCTGTTTGCCGTGCGCGGTCACAAGGTTCGCTCGCGGGTTAATAACGCACTGTGGTCACGTGAATCGCTGCTGCTGGGGAATAACGTTCTGCTGATTGCCGCCATGCTGGTGGTGCTACTGGGCACATTGCTGCCGCTGGTGCACAAACAGCTTGGGTTGGGCAGTATTTCGATTGGCGAGCCGTTCTTCAACACAATGTTCACCTGGCTAATGGCGCCGTTCGCGCTGTTGCTGGGGATTGGACCATTAGTGCGCTGGGGGCGTGACCGACCGCGTAAGCTGAAAACACTATTGCTTGTCGCGTTTGTCACCACGCTTGTCCTGTCGCTGCTGCTGCCGTGGCTGTTTGAGGATCGCATTGCGGCGATGACCGTCGTGGGCCTGGCGATGGCGTGCTGGATTTTTGTACTGGCGATGGCCGAAGCGTTCCTGCGTATTTCCCGCGGAACGAAGTTAACACCAAGCTATTGGGGCATGGTGTTGGGTCACGTAGGGTTGGCGATCACCATTGTCGGTATTGCCTTTAGCCAGAACTACAGCGTTGAACGTGATGTGCGTATGAAGGCGGGTGATAGCGTCAGTATCCATAACTATCAGTTTACGTTCCGCGAAGTGAGAGATATTACCGGACCAAACTACCGGGGGGGCGTTGCCATTATTGGCGTCACTCGTGATGGTAAACCGGAAGCCACGCTGCATGCGGAAAAACGCTTCTATAACAGCACCAGTTCGATGATGACTGAAGCGGCAATTGACGGCGGATTCACACGTGACCTTTACGCTGCGTTGGGCGAAGAACTGGATAACGGCGCCTGGGCTGTACGTCTGTATTATAAACCGTTTATTCGCTGGATTTGGGCCGGAGGATTGCTGATGGCGCTGGGTGGGTTGTTCTGCCTGTTTGATCCACGCTATCGCCAGCGCACGCGTCCTCGCGCTGCGGTGCAAAAAAATGCGTCGGAGGCTGTATGAAGCGCAACGCACTGTTAATCCCGTTTATTATTTTTCTCATTATTGCTGCGGCGCTGCTGTGGCAGTTAGCGCGCAACGCGCAAGGGGACGACCCCACGAATCTGGAATCGGCGCTGATTGGCAAACCGGTTCCAACATTCCGCCTCGAATCGCTGGAAAATCCGGGTCAGCATTATCAGGCCGATGTGCTGACGCAGGGTAAACCGGTATTGCTGAACGTCTGGGCGACCTGGTGTCCGACCTGTCGCGCAGAGCATCAGTATCTGAATCAGCTGTCTGCGCAGGGCGTGCGGGTGGTGGGTCTGAACTATAAAGACGATCGCCAGAAAGCTATTGTCTGGCTGAAAGAGCTGGGCAATCCATATGCGCTGAGCCTGTTTGACGGCGATGGGATGCTTGGCCTGGATCTTGGTGTGTACGGCGCGCCGGAGACGTTTCTGATCGACGGGAAAGGCATTATTCGCTACCGCCATGCTGGTGATTTAAACGCCAGGGTATGGGAACGCGAGATCAAACCGTTGTGGGATAAGTACAGTAAGGAGGCTGCGCAATGAGAGTTTTACTGGGCCTGCTAATGCTGGTTATCTCGGGATCCGCTCTGGCGACTATTGACGTGATGCAGTTTAAGGACGAAGCGCAGGAGCAGCAGTTCCGCCAGCTTACCGAACAACTGCGTTGTCCTAAATGTCAGAACAACAGCATTGCTGATTCTAACTCAATGATTGCCACTGACCTGCGCCAGAAAGTGTACGAACTGATGCAGGAAGGAAAAAGCCAGAAAGAAATTGTTGATTACATGGTGGCGCGTTACGGCAACTTCGTCACTTACGATCCGCCATTGACGCCGCTTACCGTGCTGCTGTGGGTAATGCCGGTGGTAGCCATTGGTCTGGGAGGCTGGATTATTTTCGCTCGTACCCGCCGACGCGTTCGGGTGAAACAGGAGGCGTTTCCTGACGACGTTATCCCGGATGGCAAGCGCGGTGGATTCGGGTTGTTTGTGCCTGGCATCGTGGTGGCGCTGGGGGTTGGCGCAGTGAGCTATTACGAAACCGGCAACTACAAGCAGGTTCAGGTCTGGCAACAGGCCACCGCTCAGGCTCCGGCGCTGCTGGAGCGGGCGTTGGATCCAAAAGCTGATCCGCTCAATGAAGAAGATATGACACGTCTGGCGCTGGGTCTGCGCACT
This sequence comes from Citrobacter sp. Cu231, assembly GCF_030332265.1. Classification (NCBI taxonomy): domain Bacteria; kingdom Pseudomonadati; phylum Pseudomonadota; class Gammaproteobacteria; order Enterobacterales; family Enterobacteriaceae; genus Citrobacter; species Citrobacter sp. Cu231. The sequence continues at coordinate 427,235 of NZ_JAOWIE010000032.1, forward strand.
CGCTTACAAGCCGATCCTGCCAACGTTGAAGGTTGGATCATGCTTGGGCGCATTGGCATGGTACTTGGTAACGCCAGTACGGCCACTGAAGCCTATGCCAATGCTTATCGACTGGATCCGAAAAACAGCGATGCTGCGCTGGGCTATGCGGAAGCGCTGACCCGTTCTTCCGATCCTGACGATAACCGTCGGGGAGGGGAGCTGCTACGCCAGTTGGTACGCGGCGAACATGCCAACGTGCGGGTTCTCAGCATGTACGCGTTTAACGCTTTTGAACAGCAGCGCTTTGGCGAGGCGGTTGCGGCGTGGGAGATGATGCTGAAATTATTACCCGCCAACGATACTCGTCGGGCGGTGATAGAACGCAGCATTAAGCAGGCGATGGAACAGCTAACGCCGCAGGAGAAGTAAGATTGGAAGATGCCGGATGGCGACGCAAAGCGTCTTATCCGGCCTACTAATGCACGTGACTTGTAGGCCCGATAAGCGTAGCGCCATCGGGCAATATCTGATTACTGCATGCCGCGCGTTTGTAAAAACAGGATGGTGGCAGCTACACGAGAACGCACGTTGAGTTTGCGCAGCAGATTGCGAATATGCACCTTCACCGTCTGTTCAGAAATATTCAGCACTGATGCAATCTGTTTGTTCGACAGCCCCTGAGCCAGTTCATGTAACACATCCAGTTCGCGTTCGGTGAGAATGCTGAATGGATCTTCCTGGGCACCAAACAGGTCGCGCTCACGCAAATATTCGCTAACGCGGGTACTAAAGGCTTTACCGCCTTTGGCGCCGCTGCGAATGGCCTCCAGCAGAACTTCAGGATCGCTGTCTTTAAGTAAATAACCATCCGCGCCGGCATCAATTAAGGCATACACATCGCTGGCGGCATCCGAAACGGTAAGAATAATAATTTGCGCGGTGACGCCGTCCCGACGCAGCGCATTCAGGGTATCCAGCCCGCTCATCCCTTTCATATTGAGATCCAGCAGGATCACATCAAGGTCAAGGCGATTTGCCAGATCGATAGCACTGGCACCGTCACCCGCTTCCGCGACTACGTTAAAGGCGGGATCAAGTTGCAATAATTGACTAATTCCCCGCCGCATCAGTGGGTGGTCGTCGACAATCAGCACCCGAAAAGGCGTTGCTTCAGGCATACTATTCTCCTGAGTTTTTATTAGTATCATTATTGTTTTCAGCGCATCAATCGTCCAGATTCATCGCGCTGATAAGAGGATAAATTTTACCCCAATTTGTGCATGGGTAAGTAGTAAAACCTGTGCAGAAAAGGGTGGGAATGCTGAATAATGGACATAAAAAAACCAACCCGAGGGTTGGTTTTTTTGGGGATTTTTGGTCGGCACGAGAGGATTTGAACCTCCGACCCCCGACACCCCATGACGGTGCGCTACCAGGCTGCGCTACGTGCCGACGCTATGGCTGCTAATACTACTGCTTTCCGCTACGAATGCAAGAGGATGTCTCGCTAACTGATTTATAATTAATCAGTTAGCGATAAATCGCTTCTCATCCGTCAGAACCTGTAACAGCAGACTTAGCTGCGGTTTCTGATCTTTTATTTTCTCGCCGCGTAAATTATAGGTCTGATAATTACCGTTGTTGTTCAGCACCAGCGTCATCTCGGGTGTGGTAACGGCCATCGTGCTGCCGTCGGCGGCAGTAACCCAGTAATGGCGGCGGGTTGCATTGAACAGATCCTGCCCCTGTGAGTATTCGTTAGCAGGTGTACTGACGTGCAACAGGCGCTGCATTAGCGTTGTCATCAGGTCTGTATGATCGGTCAGACTATTGATGCGCTGGGCAGGCGTTCCCGGCCAGTGAATAACCAGAGGAACCTGCAGATGACCGCGTGACCAGGCAAAGTTGTTCTCTTCCTGCGTCAGCGGCACGCCCCGACCTGCGGTAATAATCACCACCGTGTTATCCAGTTTACCTGAGTCGCGCAGGGCGCTAATAACGCGGTTGATGTTGGCATCCACATCCTGAGCGGCGCTGGCATAACGTTTGGCAAAATTCTTCTGGTTGCTGTCATCAAGGTTCGTCCCGTTAAAGGAGACCCACGAGAACCAGCGGTTATCTTCCTGCGCGTAGCGTCCCAGCCAGTTAATCCACTGGCTTGCGGTTTGTTCGTCAGATTGCGTTTGCACGCTTGGCATGGAGAAATCTGACAGCAGCGCCTGGCGATATAGCGGGCTGGTAAAGCCGTCCGAGGAGAATAGCCCTAACTGATAACCCTGCTGGTTCAGCGCGGAAATCAACGCCGCAGGCGTTCGGGTCGATAAAATGCCGTCCATGTAGCTTGGCGATACACCATAGAACAGGCCAAAAATCCCGTTATCCGTGGTGTTGCCAGTGCTCATGTGACGCGTAAAGGAGATATTCTGCCCGGCGAATTCAGCCAGCGCAGGCATCTGCTTTTCAAAGCGTGAATAGTTCAGGCCGTCGACGGTGATCAGCAGGACGTTCTGGCCGGTGCCCATATCGCGATAGCGCAGTTCGCTGAGCGGGTACTGTACGGATACTGCTTCCGGATTCCCCTGCTCGATCAGGCGACGCTGGTACTCTTGCGCATCCAGCAGACCATGTTTTTCCAGGAACTTACGTGCCGTCATCGGATAGGAGAGCGGCAGGTTTGCGCGCTGCATGGTAATCGGGCGATAGAAATTGGCATCCGCCCAGATATACACCACGTGCGAGGCGATAAAGCAAATGAAGAAAAATGCGGCTAACGGTTTGGCAAAATGGCGACGACGCGTCAGGCTACGTAGCTTTTGCCAGCTCCAGGTCGCAAAGAGCATTTCAATTAACAGAATCACTGGCACACTGATAAACATCAGTTGCCAGTCACGCGCAGCTTCATTCTGGTCAGGGTTGATGACCAGTTCCCAGACGATCGGGTTGAGGTGCAGATGGAAGCGGGTGAAAACTTCGCTGTCGATGAGCAACAGCGTCATGCCAGCCGTCGCCAGAATCGCTGACAAGAATCGCATCAGCCTCTGGGACATGACGATAAACGTCAGGGGAAACAGAATCAACAGATAGGCGGCAAAGACCAGAAAACTAAAATGTCCGACCAGGCTTACATAGGAATAAATGCGACCTGCAAGCGTTGTCGGCCAGTCGGCGACAAACAGGTAACGGCTACCGAGTACCACGGCCAACAGAATGTTGAACAAGGCAAACCAGTGCCCCCAGCTAACCATCTGGGAGACTTTCTCACGGTAGCGCTGACGATGAGTTACCATAAACTGTTGTTCGTTTCCCCGGAGCAGGCTCTTAATGCGCTTGGTCGTCGTTTACCGAAGACTGCAATGCGCGGGCAAAAGAGTTGGCAATCGCCTGGCGCTGGGCCGGTGCGATGCTTGTATTGATAAGGTTAGTTACCATATTTCCCAATATCATCAGGGAAAGATCGGTCGGCGCCTTATGTTTTTCCAGTACGTTGAGCATCTCATTCAGCAGTTGTTCAACGTGTTCGTCACTATAGCGGGAAATTTGTGGCATAAATCGAAATCAGTCTGTTCATGAAAGGGCAACATATTACCGTACAGACAGTTTTTTTTCTGCTTTTTTATCTTCTATTGCGTCACTGCCCGGCAGGTGGTTGAATACCGCCCGGTCTAAAAGGAGAGTTTATCATGAGTCTGGATATCAACCAGATTGCCCTGCACCAGCTTATCAAACGTGACGAGCAGAATCTTGAGCTGGTCTTGCGCGATTCATTACTGGAACCGACAGCGACCGTTGTCGAGATGATGGCTGAGCTGCATCGGGTATATAGCGCCAAGAATAAAGCCTATGGCCTGTTTAGCGAAGAGAGTGAACTGGCGCAAACGCTGCGTTTACAGCGTCAGGGCGAAGAGGATTTTCTGGCTTTCAGTCGTGCCGCGACCGGACGCTTGCGGGACGAGCTGGCGAAATATCCTTTTGCCGACGGCGGCATTGTCCTGTTCTGCCATTACCGATATCTGGCGGTAGAGTATCTGTTGGTCGCCGTGCTGAACAATTTAAGCAGCATGCGCGTCAATGAAAATCTGGATATCAATCCGACGCACTATCTGGATATCAATCATGCGGATATCGTGGCGCGCATTGATTTAACCGAGTGGGAAACTAACCCGGAGTCCACGCGCTATCTGACGTTCCTGAAAGGGCGGGTAGGGCGCAAAGTCGCCGATTTCTTTATGGATTTCCTCGGTGCCAGCGAAGGTCTGAACGCCAAAGCGCAAAACCGTGGTTTGCTGCAGGCTGTCGATGACTTTACCAATGAGGCGCAGCTCGATAAAGCTGAACGCCAGAACGTGCGTCAGCAGGTGTACAGCTACTGCAACGAGCAGTTACAAGCCGGTGAAGAGATCGAGCTGGAGTCGCTGTCTAAAGAACTTTCCGGTGTCAGTGAAGTTAGCTTCAGCGAATTTACCGCTGATAAAGGTTACGAGCTGGAAGAGAGCTTCCCTGCGGATCGCAGTACGCTGCGTCAGTTAACCAAATTTGCTGGCAGCGGCGGTGGGTTAACTATTAACTTCGACGCCATGTTACTGGGTGAACGTATTTTCTGGGATCCGGCGACGGACACCTTGACAATCAAAGGTACGCCACCGAACCTGCGCGACCAGCTGCAGCGCCGCACGTCGGGTGGGAAGTAAAATGTTAATGCCGGATGGCGGCGTAAAGCCATATCCGGCCAACCGATAAGCCCCATAAAAAAACCCCGCCGAGGCGGGGTTTTTTTTCAACTTGTAGGCGATTACGCGCGAACGAAGTCGATGTGAGTCAGCTTCGGCTTGAACGCATGACGCTGTACAGCCTGAGCTTTAACTTTAACTTCTTTACCGTCAACAACGATGGTCAGAACTTCGCTGTAGAATTCAGCTTTAGCTTGCATGTTCATAACTGCATCGTGATCCAGTTCGATAGCAATCGGGGCTTCTGCGCCACCGTAGATGATTGCCGGGAACTTGTTAGCGGCACGCAGGCGGCGGCTCGCACCCTTACCCTGCTCTTTACGTACTTCAGCGTTGATAGTAAACATTTAAATCTCTCTTTAATAATTCCTGCTACAGGCGACCCAGCAACAGGTATGTGATCTGCTTTGCGTATGCAAAAGCGGGCGAGATTCTATACTCAAACGCCTGGCACATCAATCAAAAGTACGATTAACCGCGTAATTCATGTGCCCGACGAAAGCGTCCTTCATAATCGAAGACCTTTTCACGTACCTGCCAGTACTGACCTTTCATGCGCGCCACCACGAAATCAGGATGACGTAACAGCGCCTGCTGGGCGAGGATATCGGCGGCGGTTATCCAGCGTAAGGGAATGCCGGGCGTTCGGGTATGCGGGCGAATAAACAGTTGTTCGAAGGCCGTTCGCTGCGCGGGAGTGTGCAGGCGAAAGCGTTCGCTGACGTCGGCGCCATCTTCATCGTAATAGGTTATTTTCAGCCATTCGCCTTTTTCATCCTGCCCATTTTGTAGCGCCATCCCGCTGCAGCGTAAAACCAGCGCATCTTTAAGCCTGAGCGCGGCTTTCAACATATCATCCGGGTCAACCAGCACCGTGTCGCACTCCCGGCAACGGCGGGCGGCGATGTCATTTTCCGCATTGCACTGTGGGCAGTTTTTAAAACGGAAACGAAAATCGCACTGTTCGCGATGGCCATCATCATCTTCAAACCATCCCTGACAGCGGCGCCCAAAGTGCTCAATCAGCGTGCCGTCGGCCGTTGTTTTGCCCCAGAAGGTGTTGGCAAAGCCGCAGGCAGGGCAGAACACCTGTACCGGAACGTTGTCGCTTTTCCCTTTCGGCGCACCGACTTCCGGCGCGTACAGGTCGTGCGGGTTGCCAGCGTAATCGAGGATCAGACAGTCGGTTTTACCCGGCGCCAGGCGCAGCCCACGGCCGACAATTTGTTGGTAAAGGCTAACTGACTCGGTCGGGCGCAGAATGGCGATAAGGTCGACGTGCGGGGCATCGAAGCCGGTGGTCAGGACCGACACATTCACCAGATAGCGAAAGTGTTGGGCTTTGAACTCTTCAATTAACACGTCGCGTTCAACGCCAGGCGTGTCCCCGGTGATTAGCGCGGCATCGTCAGCAGGTAGCAAACCCAGAATTTCCTTGGCATGCTCAACGGTGGCGGCGAAAATCATCACCCCTTTACGCGTCTGGGCAAACTCGACAATCTGGCTGATGATATGCGGCGTTATTCGCTGCTGTTTTTTCAGTTCCTGATTCAGGTCCGCTTCGCTAAACAGGCCGTTACTCTGCGCCTGCAGGCGGCTGAAATCATATTGCACGACCGGCATGTCAAGGCGTTCTGGTGGCGTCAGATAACCGTGTTTAATCATGTAGCGCAGTGGTAATTCGTAAATGCAGTCGCGAAACAGCGCTTTTTCATCGCCGCGCACCATTCCGTGATAATGAAAATGGTAAATCCAGCCTTTGCCCAAACGAAAAGGTGTGGCGGTAAGCCCGAGCAGGCGTAAGTGGGGATTTACTTTGGTCAGGTGAGTGAGGATTTGCTGATACTGACTCTCTTCATCATCGCCAATACGGTGACATTCATCGACGATAAGCAGAGAGAATTCTCCCTGAAAGGCATCCAGATTACGTGCCACCGACTGTACGCTGCCAAATACCACTTTCCCGTGGCTCTCTTTACGCTTCAGACCTGCGGCAAAAATATCGGCTTCCAGCCCCAGCGCGCAATATTTGGCGTGGTTTTGCGCGACCAGTTCTTTGACGTGCGCCAGTACCAGTACGCGACCGCGCGCCACGCGGGCCAACTCGGCAATCACCAGGCTTTTGCCCGCACCGGTTGGCAGGACGATCACCGCCGGCGTGCGGTGATGGCGAAAATGGTTGAGCGTGGCGTCAACAGCTTCTTTTTGGTACGGGCGAAGAGTAAAAATCATGGGCTCACTAAAATAAACAATAACAAGGAGTAGTATGCCATGAATCATTTCTCTTGAGGGATGGTGTAACGCCGCTATACTGGGCGGATAACGGTCCCACTTTTCGGGCGTAAACCCGATTCTCGTATTTTTACAGGCAAAATCACACTCATGCGACTTGATAAATTTATCGCTCAGCAACTCGGCGTCAGCCGCGCTATTGCCGGGCGTGAGATCCGTGCTAACCGCGTTACCGTCGACGGTGAAATCGTCAGAAATAGCGCTTTTAAGCTGCTGCCAGAACACGACGTAGAATATGACGGTAATTCCCTGGTTCAACAAAATGGCCCACGCTATTTTATGCTGAATAAGCCCCAGGGTTATGTATGCTCAACGGATGACCCGGATCACCCGACGGTGCTCTATTTCCTTGATGAACCGGTGGCCTACAAACTGCATGCGGCAGGGCGTCTTGATATCGACACCACCGGACTGGTGCTGATGACCGATGACGGACAGTGGTCGCATCGCATCACTTCGCCGCGTCACCATTGCGAGAAAACCTATCTGGTGACGCTGGAGTCGCCAGTGGCAGATGATACCGCCGAACAGTTTGCCCATGGTGTACAGTTGCATAATGAGAAAGACCTGACCAAGCCAGCCTTGCTGGAAGTCATTACGCCAACTCAGGTGCGCTTGACCATCAGCGAAGGGCGCTATCATCAGGTTAAACGTATGTTTGCCGCCGTGGGTAACCACGTTGTGGAACTGCACCGTGAACGGATTGGTGACATCAGGCTTGATGATGATCTGGCGCCGGGTGAATATCGTCCTTTGACCGAAGAAGAAATTGCCAGCGTTAACTTAACCCCGCGTTAATTTCAGGAGCTAAATGTGACCACCCGGCAGAACTCGTCAATTGCCATTGTCTTTATCCTTGGCTTGCTAGCCATGTTGATGCCGTTGTCGATTGATATGTATCTTCCGGCGCTGCCTGTTATCTCTGAACAGTTTGGTGTGCCAGCTGGTAGCGCGCAGATGACCCTCAGTACCTATATTCTGGGGTTTGCAGTGGGTCAACTGTTCTATGGTCCAATGGCAGACAGTCTTGGACGCAAGCCAGTGATTCTGGGCGGGACGCTGGTGTTTGCGGCGGCGGCAGTGGCCTGCGCACTGGCGCAAACCATCGATCAGCTGATCGTGATGCGTTTTTTCCACGGCCTCGCTGCTGCAGCAGCGAGCGTGGTTATCAACGCCCTGATGCGTGATATCTATCCGAAAGAAGAGTTTTCGCGCATGATGTCATTCGTCATGCTGGTCACGACTATCGCGCCATTAATGGCGCCGATTATCGGTGGCTGGGTGCTGGTATGGCTGAGCTGGCACTACATCTTTTGGATCCTCGCCGTGGCCGCTATTCTGGCGTCGGTGATGATCCTTACTCTGATCAAAGAGACTTTGCCGGTAGAGCGTCGCCAGCCGTTTCGCCTGCGTACCACTATTGGTAACTTTGCCTCGCTGTTTCGCCATAAACGCGTGCTGAGCTATATGCTGGCCAGTGGGTTCAGCTTTGCCGGGATGTTCTCGTTCCTGAGCGCCGGCCCCTTCGTCTACATTGAGATCAACCACGTTTCACCGCAGCATTTCGGCTATTACTTCGCGCTGAACATTGTGTTCCTGTTCGTGATGACCATCATCAACAGCCGCTTTGTTCGGCGGGTTGGTGCATTGAATATGTTCCGTATTGGCCTGTGGATCCAGTTCGTGATGGCAGGCTGGATGGTCTTTAGTGCATTGTTCGGGGTTGGCTTCTGGGCGCTGGTGGTAGGCGTTGCGGCGTTTGTTGGCTGCGTGTCGATGGTGTCATCCAACGCCATGGCGGTGATTCTCGATGAATTTCCACATATGGCGGGAACGGCGTCATCGCTGGCAGGGACGTTCCGCTTTGGCATTGGCGCTATCGTTGGGGCGCTGTTATCTCTGGCTACCTTTAACTCGGCCTGGCCAATGATATGGTCGATAGCATTTTGCGCCACCAGCTCAATTCTCTTCTATCTCTACGCCAGTCGCGCCAAAAAACGGTGATCTATTACACAACCTGGGGGCCATAAGGCCTCCAGAGTTGATGTACATCAACCGCAAATCTATCATTTTCCCCGCGTATGTTTATTTTATGTAAAATCAATTTATGTAAAAAGTCACATCATTGTAGTTAAAAAGGTTGAGTTAGATCGCAGAAACGAGTACATATAGCGCGGAAACATGCCTGAACCGTTGAATAAATTTAAATAGTGGGTTCGGAAAGCGTCGTAAAGACTGGGTGTAAACGTTTACCAACTGTCTAAAGACGTATTGTCAATAATGTGTTAATATTGATGTAAAATAATTGTGAAGTGATTGTACTTCCAGGGAAAGAAAGTGATGACATTACAACTCTCAATCGTTCATCGTCTGCCGCAGTGCTATCGTTGGTCGGTGGGTTTCGCAGGTTCAAAGGTTGAACCGATTCCGCACAACGGTCAGAGCAATGAAAACAGCCTGGTGGCTCTCAAATTGCTTAGCCCTGATGGTGACAGCGCATGGTCAGTCATGCACAAACTTAGTCAAGCCCTCAGCGACATTGAGGTACCTTGTTCCGTGCTGGAATGCGAAGGGGAGCCGTGTCTGTTTGTGAATCGTCAGGATGAATTTGCCGCGACCTGCAGACTGAAAAATTTCGGCGTGGCCATCGCAGAACCATTTTCAAACAACAATCCGTTTTGAGCGTCAGCTTAGCGCAAGTAGCTGACGCGTATACGCCTGCTGTGGCGCGTTAAATACGTGCTCGCATTGCCCTTGTTCCACGACCTCTCCCTGACGTAACACAATAACCTGATGGCATAACGCGCGTACGACGTGCAGATCATGGCTGATAAAGATATAAGCCAGCCGATGCTTTTCCTGTAAAGACTTTAACAACGTCAGGATTTGCGCTTGTACGGTTCTGTCGAGCGACGATGTTGGTTCATCCAGAACGATCAGGGAGGGCTTGAGAATCAATGCCCTGGCAATAGCTATACGTTGACGCTGGCCGCCAGAGAACTCCGCCGGGTAACGATGTCGCGTTTCACTATCCAGTCCCACTTCCTTCATTACCGCCTTCACCTGCGCTTCGCGCTGTTCGGCTGAAAGGGTAGGCTGATGAACGCGCAACCCCTCCTCAATAATCTGTAGCACGCTCAGGCGCGGGTTCAGCGAGGAGTTGGGATCCTGAAAGACCACCTGTATGCGGTGACGGATCGGCAACAGCTGGCGACGATTTAAGGTATGCAGCGCCTGACCATCGAACACAATGCTTCCCTGTGAGGTGATTAACCTCAGGAGCGCGAGTCCGGTAGTGCTTTTCCCCGACCCTGACTCACCGACAAGCCCCAGCGTTTCACCGGGTCGCAGAGAAAAACTGATATTGTTAACCACGACGTTGTGGTCCACCACACGCTTCAGGATACCTTTGCGGATGGGGAATGCGACGCACAGTTTTTCCACTTCCAGCAGCGGGGCTTGCCCGGCTGGTAAAGGTATCGGGTCGCCGGAAGGTTCGCTGTTTAACAATTTCTGCGTATAGGGATGCGTTGGCGCACTGAGCAACTGTGCGGCATGATTTTGCTCAACACACTGGCCGTTTTGCATGACTGCTACGGTATCGGCCAGTTTTTTCACAATGCTGAGGTTATGGGTAATGAACAGCAATCCCATGTTCAGCTCACGCTGCAATTCCCGCAGCAGCTGCAGGATCTGCGCCTGGACGGAAACGTCCAGCGCGGTGGTGGGTTCATCGGCAATCAGCAGCTCCGGTCGCGTTAGCAGCGCCATGGCGATCATCACGCGCTGGCGTTCACCGCCGGACAGCTGGTGCGGGTAGTCTGCGAGTCGTTTGGCCGCCTGACGAATACCGACACGATCAAGACAGGTCAGTATTTCTGCACGCGCGGCCTCCCGACGCATTCCTCGATGCAGCGACAGCACTTCATAAAGCTGTTTTTCCAGGTTGTGAAGTGGGTTTAGTGACACCATTGGTTCCTGGAAAATCATGGCGATCTTATTCCCCCGCACGCCGCGAAGCACTTGCTCATCGGCGTGAAGTAATGATTCGCCATGAAAACGGATATCGCCGGAAAGGTAGACTACCGGAGGGGAGGGTAACAACCGTAAAATAGACAGCGCGGTCACGCTTTTACCTGAGCCGGATTCACCCACCAGTGCCAGCGTTTGCCCGGCATCAACGCGCAGTGACAGACTGTTGACCACGGTGCGCACGGTGTTCTGTTGGCGAAAACCTACCGATAAATTGTCAATAGCTAACAGAGGTTGTGTCATCTTAAATCGCCTTGTTGGGATCGAACGCGTCGCGTACCGCTTCACCAATAAAGATCAGTAGCGATAAGAGCAGGGCAACGGAGATGAACGCGGTAATGCCAAGCCACGGTGCCTGCAGGTTGTTTTTACCCTGCAACAGGAGTTCTCCCAGCGATGGCGAGCCAAGCGGTAAGCCAAACCCAAGAAAATCCAGCGAGGTCAGGGTCGTTATCGAGGCGCATAAAATAAACGGTAAAAAGGTCAGAGAGGCAACCATCGCATTGGGTAGCATATGGCGCAGAATAATACTGCGATCGCTCACGCCGAGCGCCTGAGCGGCACGAATGTAATCAAAGTTTCGGGTGCGTAAAAACTCCGCGCGCACCACGCCCACCAGGCTCATCCAGCCAAACAGCACCGTTATGCCCAGCAGCCACCAGAAGTTAGGCTGGACCACGCTCGACAACAAAATGATCAGAAACAGCGTTGGCATACCTGACCAAACTTCAATGAAGCGCTGCCCCCACAGGTCCACCTTGCCGCCATAATAGCCCTGGATTGCGCCAGCCATTATCCCCATCACGCTGGAGCACAGAGTTAGCATTAAACCAAACAGAACAGAAATACGTGTGCCGTACAGGATCCGCGCCAGCACGTCACCGCCGTTGGCATCCGTTCCCAGCCAGTTTTGTGCCGAAGGCGGGGAAGGGAAGGGCTTATCGGTGGCAAAGTTAATGCTGGTAGCACCAAAGCGTATTGGCGCCCACAGGATCCAGCCCTGGTCTTCCAGGCGCTGCTGTAGCCAAGGATCCTGATAATCAGCCTGGGTCGCCAGCGGTCCGCCGAAGTCGCTTTCACTGTAGTTTTTGAACAAGGGGAAATACCAACTGTTGTCGTAGCGCACCAGCAGCGGCTTATCATTGGCAATCAGTTCTGAACACAGGCTAAGGCCGAACAGCACCAGAAAAATCCACAGCGACCAATAACCGCGACGGTTATGGCGAAAACGCGCCCAGCGGGCCTGATTGACGGGGCTTAATCGCGACATTAACGTCCCTCAAAATCAATACGGGGATCGACCAGCGTATAGCTGATGTCACTGAGGATATTCAGCAGCAGGCCGATCAGGGTGAAGATATAGAGCGTGCCAAACATGACCGGATAGTCGCGTGATATGGTGGATTCATATCCCAGTAGCCCCAGACCATTAAGCGAGAACATCACTTCAATCAGCAGCGAGCCGGTAAAAAACATACTGATAAACGTCGCCGGGAAGCCCGCGATTACCAGCAGCATGGCGTTGCGAAACACATGTTTCCAGAGAATATTCTTCTCGCTGACCCCTTTGGCGCGTGCGGTGACGACATACTGTTTGCGTACCTCATCCAGAAATGAGTTTTTGGTCAGCATGGTCAGTGCGGCAAAACCGCCAACCACCGTTGCAAGCACGGGTAAGGTAATATGCCAAAGGTAGTCGGTCACTTTCTGATACCAGGGCAGGGAGTCAAAATTGGCGGAAACCAGGCCGCGCAGCGGGAACAGGTCGTAGTAGCTACCCCCGGCAAAAAAGACGATCAGCAAAATGGCAAACAGAAAGGCCGGTATGGCATAGCCAATAATAATAAATGCGCTGCTCCAGACATCAAATCGGCTGCCGTTATGAACTGCTTTGCGGATCCCAAGCGGTATCGACACCAGATAGATGATGAGCGTACTCCATAGACCCAGCGTAACGGAAACTGGCAGGCTGTCTTTGATAAGTGTCAGCACTGAGGCGCTACGAAACAAACTGTCGCCGAAATCGAAACGAATATAGTCCCAAAGCATTTTGAAATAGCGCTCATGAATGGGCTTATCGAACCCGTAACGCCGAGTGATTTCGGCGATGACTTCTGGGTCAAGACCCCGACCGCCGCGATAATTACTGTCGCTAATGTTACCAACACCGGTTTGCGCGTGGCTGGCGCGAACGCCTTCACTGCCCGCACCAGGTAATGCCCCGCTTTGCCCGAACTCAATAGCGGCGACGGCCTGCTCAACTGGGCCGCCGGGGGCAATCTGCACGATAAAAAAATTGATCGTAATGATCGCCCAAAGCGTTGGGATCACCAGCAGCAGGCGTCGAATCAGATAAGCGCCCATTTATTCTCCCTGCCGTCTGGCAGCGGGCAGTTTCGCCGCTTTGTTGACGTCATACCACCAGTTGTCGAGGCCAATGGTATAAATTGGGCGAATAGCCGGATACGAAAATTTATCCCACCAGGCGATACGATCCTCTGCCATAAACCACATCGGCAACATGTAGTAATTCCAGGTTAAAACCCTGTCCAGTGCCCGACCGAGTGGGATAAGTTTGGCTTTATTACCTTGCGCGGCAATGATTTGGCCAATCAGGTTATCGATTACCGGGCTTTGCACGCCGGGAGCGTTGTAGCTGGAGTCAATATAATCAGAAGCCCACAGAATTTGCAGGTCAGAACTCGGCCATGGCATCGCGCGATACAACCTTGGCATCATGTCATAGTCGCGACTGCGCAAGCGGTTGGTGATTTGCGAGTTATCAACCTGACGGATGTTCATCGTAATGCCTAAGCGTTGCAGGTTGTGTTGGAACGGCAACACCCACTGACTGTTGCTACCCGCCGGGAGCAACAGTTCAAAGCTCAGGGGTTTACCGCTGACGCTGTTTACGCGTTGCTGCCCCTTGAGTACCCATCCGGCTTGTTCCAGTAAGGTATCGGCTTTCAACAAGTTCTCACGATCGTAGCCATCGCCTTTTGATTTTGGCGGCTGATAGATTTGGCTGAAGACCTCAGGAGGGAGATCTTTTTTCAAAGGGGCGAGAATCACCAGTTCATCTGCATCGGGGTATTTTGTAGCAGCATATTCGGTATTCTGAAAATAGCTGTTGGTCCGGCTCCAGGCGTTATAGAACAGTGCTTTATTCATCCATTCAAAATCAAAGGCCAGGGTGATGGCTTCCCGCACCCGTCGGTCACTGAACACCGGACGCTGAATATTAAATGCCAGCCAGCGCGTATCCTGGGCGGATTCATTTTTTTGTTCATCTTTAATGATGTAATGATTCGCGAAATTTTTCCCGGTATAACGCGTCGCCCAGTTTTTGGCATCGTTCTCAAGACGCAGGTCAAACGCCCCGGCCTTAAACGCCTCAAAAGCGACGTTATCATCCAGGTAGTAGTCGTAGCGGATAGTATCAAAGTTCCAGCGTCCGCGATTGACGGGCAGATTAGCGGCCCAATAATCTTTGACGCGCGAATAGACAATATACTGGCCCATTTTCCATTTCGTGATGCGATAAGGACCGCTGGCGAGCGGAGGTGATGATAGGGGGTCGCTGAGCTTATGATCTTTCCAGTACTTCTCTGGCATCACGGGTAATGAAAACAGGCTGAGCATGTCCTCTTTACCCGGTTTGGCTAATTCAATGCGTACGGTTAATGGCGCGATGGCTTTTACCGTTGTTCCCTTGTAGACCAGACGAAACTGCGGCACGCCTTCGGTCATAAATTTGTGGAAGGTGAATGCGACATCGCTGGCAGTAATGGGAGAACCATCATGAAAACGCGCTCGTGGATTAATGGCGATTTCCACCCAGGAATAGTCGTCAGCATAGCGTGCGCTGTCGGCGATGAGTGGATAATAGCTGCCAGGTTCATCGTCAGAGGTAGTAAACAGCGTATCGTAGAGGGTTTCGGTACGCGCACCGGGGTTACCGCGCATTGCATAGCGGTTGAAGTTATCAAAAGTGCCGATGGCGGAGAGAGTGATTTGCCCGCCTTTGGGGGCCGCAGGGTTTACGTAATCAAAATGATTAAAGTTGAACGCGTACTTCGGTTCACCCAGTACGGCAAAAGCATAGCTTTCTTTGATGGACTGCGCCTCGGCGCTAAACCCGATGAGGGCGATAAACAGCAGCAATACGCGAGGGATCATTAAAAGCGATTTCCTTTTCCTGCCACAACCCGACAGGCATCATGCCTGAGAGATAAGAGATGCGGCGGCGAGTGAGAGTCTATGATTCGCATACTGCGATCACCACGTCGGCTTATTGGGCTGCGCCATCCAACGCACGAAATCAGCAAGCTTTAATGGTCGGCTAATCCAGTATCCCTGGAAAAAATGTACTCCACGCTCGCGCAGCCAACGGGCTTGCTCAGGTGTTTCAACCCCTTCAGCAACTGTCAGCATATTAAGACGTTTAGAGAGTGTCAACACGGCGTCCAGAACCGGAGAGGTCAGGGTTTCCGTCCCAATGGCGTTAATAAAGCCGCGATCGATTTTCAGGTAGTCAACGGTAAAGCGCTCCAGATAGATAAGTGCGCTATGACCTGTGCCAAAATCATCAATGGCAATTTCAAAACCTGCTGAATGCAACCATTCAAATAGCTCGATTGCCTTGTGTTGATGCAGCATATCCCGCTCGGTGATTTCCAGCACCAGTTGAAAAAAGTGCGCGGGAAGACAAGTGTACAGGCGTTGAATATCCTCTTTAAACGTCTCGCCGTGTAAGTGCGTTGGCGCGATATTGATCCCCAGTTTTGCGCCCGCGGGCAATGCTTTTTGTAGCATCGATGCGTCCTGGGCTATCAGCTTAAAGAGGTGCTGGGTTAGCGGCACAATCATTTTCTGTGATTCTGCGTAGTGAATAAAGGCATCCGGAGGGATCTCACCGGTGGTCGGGTGATGCCAGCGTAATAGTACCTCGACACCTTTCACCTCCAGCGTTTGCACCTCTACGACGGGCTGGTACACCACATAAAACTGATTGTGTTTGATGGCGTTAAGGATATCTTTCCCCGGGCGTAAACGGACGGCATAGATGTAGTACCAGAGAAGGAGGGCGGTCATGATCCCGGCCAAGCATCCGAGCATGATGGCGTATCCCACATCTTTATACGTCCACCGATCCGCGTAAAAACGCACCTCCAACGGGAATGTAGACAACCGTGCATTATAGGATGGGATGGCAGGGAGTTTGGACGCAGGGATTAATTGTTCGGAAAACGTGGTGATAGCCGTCTTCCCGACGATGAGTGCTACGCCGTTGAAATCATCTTGCCTGGCGTTATAGAGAAGATAGGGGGCCAGGTTAACATTCAGAGTGGCAAAAACGCCGCTGTTCTGTAATGAATGATTGCGATACCAAATGAGTATTGCCGGTTTATTCGGCATCATTGGCGTACCGGGCTGGAGATCCATATCGATATCTTTCGTCATGTCCAGAACGGGAACCAACTGCTGAAGAGGAGTATTCATTGGACCGGTTGCTGAAGAGCAGAAAGCGATACCGTCTTTTACCAGTAAAAAGGCCCGAACATTCAGGCTAAACGCAGCGCTGGAAGTGAGTTGAGCTGAAGCTTGCGAGCAGGTGTCTTTTACCAGAGGCTGTAGCGTGTTGGTGGTGGTTTCAAGGTCAACGAAGAAACTTTCTATATAACTTTGTATGTTAGACGTTAGCGTGTCGTACTTTGCGTTTCGTTGATGCCATGACATAAAAAACTGCAGTGAGCTGACGAGTAACGCGACGACTATCCCCGTTATAACGCAGGTGAGCAGGAGTTTACGTTCGGAAGAAGAGGAGCGTCTTAACATAGTTCCTTATGTTTACCTGAAGTAACCATTTGTCCTGTATGAATATAACCTGAAATGATTCATGTTGTGAGATTTTTCTTAGTCACAAAAGCAACGCAAAAAAAAGCACCGCCGTAGCAGTGCTTTTTTATATGTCTCATCAGGATAGCCAAGGGATAGCTGCCAAACGAAATTAACTGCGGCTCAGGACCCGGCGAGCTTCGTTGTAACGCTTTTTCCAGTAAGGTTCGTTCATGCTGGAAATGATAACGCCACTGCTGGTCGAGGCATGTACGAACTGGTTGTTGCCGATATAAATACCGACGTGTCGGCCAGTAGAGCCAGCACGGAACAGAACCAGATCGCCTGTGCGCAGATTAGTGCGCGAAACGGATTTACCCGTTTCCTGTTGTTCATAGGTTGAGCGAGGAAGCTCTAAACCAAATTGTTCGCGAAACGTACGCTGTACGAAGCTTGAACAATCAATACCTTTTTTAGTGCTGCCGCCAAGGCGGTAACGCACGCCTTTCCAGTCAGCATACTGGTCCATAATACGTGATTTAACATCAATATTACGCACCATATTTTCAAATTCATCCTGAGAGGCTTGCAGTGAAGAGTTATCTCCATTGCCCACAGCATGCGTCTCAGAATGCATATTCCTGGCGGTGTTCGTTGTGCTACATGCAGAAAGCAGAACCGCAACTGCTATCGCGGGTATGCCCCGCAAGATATATCTCAAAATCGGTTGAGATTTGACCATTTTGTTTGTTTTCCCTTGAAGTCCTTAACGATAAATATCGTTATAAAAAATGCCAAACGTGACGAGACTAATTACCATCGCACGATGAGACAATTCTTTAAGGTCAAATCTGTGGCAGAACGCACAAATTTATTCGTAAAGAGAATAATTACCCTGCGAGGCAAAACGAGTTCGAGATTACCCGATCGCTCCGGTCATTGCGAGTGATTTTACGTGATTTCTTATAAGAAAAATTGATACAGAAAGTGAATAAACGGCATTGTATAAAATAAGAACAATCAGAGGAAAAAACAGGCAACTCATTCATTTACAACATGAATAATGTGACAGGAGAATGACAATCAGAATGATGAAATATCGGCAAGCATCATCAGGGAATCAGAAGTATCCCTGATGATGTTAATTACTCTGTGTTATTTGTTTGAAAATTGTTTGTTTTTACCAGGCAGATAATTCACGAACAGCGTGACTAATCGGTCGCTTAATGGCGTCATTAACCACCAGGGAAGTCCAATCAAGACGACCGTCATGGAACCGACCACGATATCGGTGAGCCAGTGAGCGCCAATCATTACGCGCGGGAAGGCAAAAACCACAGTGATAATAAGGCCGATTATGCCTGCGATTTTTCCGAAATAACGCAGCATAAATGCGGAAAAAATAAGCAGCATCATACCGTGGTCGCCGGGGAAACTGTCTCTGGACGCATCTTTGGTTGGAATATGCAGCAGCTCGCTGACACGATAAATATTATCCAGCATCAGAGTAGGGCTGGCCCGTTTAACGGGAATTAGCGCCTGACCCAATTGATTTAATACCACGGCGGTGAGCAGCATTACCAGGCCAATAGCCACAATGCGTCGGCGACCTTCCGACGCCTCTTTCAGCCAAAAGTGCAGCATCAATGCGCCCATTGCCAGCAATGAGCAGCCATCAAAGGCCCGATTATTGGTGATAGCAACAATCCATAAAAACAACGGGTTTTCCACCAGCTTCTGATTAAAGAAGCGGAAAACATCCGTATCCAGTGAGGACCAGACCCCATGCCCGGTTGGAATATACCAGGACAGAAATAGCGCCAGACCCGCAATATTAAGCAGGAGAATAAGAGGATATCGGGTTTTCATCGTCGTTTACCATTGCTATAAAACGAAGGCAACCTTACGCGCCACCATCTAAACGAAGTCTCAACAACGCGCCCTGTAACGCATTCCAGTCGGTCTCGGTATCGGAAATAAGTTCAATACGGCTATCCGGTGGCGCAACATTTTGCGTTTCAATATGCCAGTCATCTCCCTGGCGGTTAATGCGTACCAGTCCTTCTTTAATACGCATTACCCCCTTCACGCGCCCTACGGGGGCAAGGCGTGACCATTCCAGCAGGCCGATGGTATCGAAGACTGTGTCAGCGTCAAAAATCCAACCGCAGGCCTGATGGCCCTGTCCGCTGTTCAGGCTGCGCCGCCAGCGCTGTTGGGCAGGCAGACTCAATGCCGCCAGCCCCTTTTTATCGGCATGACTATGGGTATGCTCAGCGCTTGCAGGAAGCTCCGCCAGGTTTAGTCGGGGCAAGTCCAGTAGTTGACCGTCAATTTGCCCATGGTCGGCGTGAACTAACTGGCGATTGCCGCCGTAGAGTTGCCACCAGCTTTGCAGGGCATTTTCGCTTTCCGCTGTGGCGCGGTCGGCTTTGTTGGCCACTATGATATCCGCGGCGGCCAACTGGTCGCGGAAATTGTCATTGGCGACGCTTTTTTCATCCAGTAACAGCCGCGGGTCAAGAATACAGAGGGTCGCACGCAGATCGATCCACGGTTCGTAAACCGGTGCGGTGAGTAAATCCAAAATCTGTTTTGGGTGACCGAGGCCAGTGGGTTCAATCAGCAGACGGTCAGGTTTTCCCTGACGTAGCAGCGTATTGAGGCCAACCTGCATCGGCAGACCGTTAACGCAGCACATACAGCCGCCGGGGATCTCTTTTAGCAGTGCGCCGCTGTCGGCCAGCAGCGCGCCATCGATGCCTACTTCGCCAAACTCATTGACCAGCACGGCCCACTTCTCTGCGGGATTTTTGTTCGCCAATAGATGAAGAATAGAGGTGGTTTTGCCACTGCCAAGGAAACCAGTGATGAGATTGGTTTTAGTCACATTTACTCCAGAATCATAAATAACCGTAATGGCATTTAACAATCCTGGCGAAAAACGGCGAAAAAGAGAAGGGGTGAGAGGACGAAGACGCACTTCGTCCGGTTTAATGGCAGAAATCGTTAATTATTTAACGTGGTAATGACAGCCTGATGTGCTCCGTATTGAGTAATACGTTGCCAGGCTTTTTCAATCGCTGCGACAAACTGCGGATTCTGGACGAGATCGGGAGCGAAAATTTCGCGCAGCGAAAGCAGGGCGCTGACACGTTCTGATTCAGTGCTCTGTTTAACCAGAGCGGTAATCTTCTCACTTAGCGGGTCACGAATATCAATTGCGGCGCCTGAGTCATCCACGCCGCTCACGTAACGCATCCAGCCGGCGACGCCGAGCGCCAGCAGCGGCCACTCGCTTTGACGTGCTAAATGTACGCGGATCCCTTCCAGCATTCGCTGGGGTAATTTCTGACTACCATCCATCGCGATTTGCCAGGTTTTATGCTTCAGCGCCGGGTTGGCAAAGCGCTCAAGCAGACTTAGTGCATATTGGTCCAAATCCACATCGGTAATTTGTAGTGTGGGGGCCTGTTCCTTGAGCATCAGCCGGTAAGCGGCTTCACGAAATGCGCGGTCCTGCATACATTCGCTAATGTGCTGGAATCCGGCCAGATAGCCGAGATAAGCGAGAAATGAATGACTGCCGTTCAGCATCCGCAGTTTCATTTGTTCCCATGGCAAGACGTTTTCGACCAGCTGCACACCCGCTGCTTCCCATTGTGGGCGGCCAGAGACAAAGTTGTCTTCAATCACCCACTGGATAAACGGTTCGCAGCTGATTGCGCAAGGATCGGCCACGCCCAGTTCGTGGGTAATTTCAGCCAGTGATGCTTCGGTAGCGGCAGGAACGATCCTGTCCACCATAGTGCCCGGAAAACTGACATGCGCCAGGATCCACTGCGCCAGTTCAGGTGAGCGTTTTTTCGCCATTCCCAGCACGGCGTTCTTTACTACGTGACCATTGTCCGGGATGTTATCGCAGGAGAGGACGGTAAACGGTTGCAGTCCACGTTCACGTCGACGGTGCAGTGCTTCAACAATAATTCCGGGCGCGGAGTGCGGTTCAGCCGGTGTCTGCAGATCGTGAATAATACGCGGATTAGAGAGATCCAGCGAACCTGTTGCCGGATCGATACAGTAGCCTTTTTCAGTAATGGTCAATGAGACAATCGCCACCTGAGGCTCGCAGAATTTTTCAATAATGGCTGTCAGCGAATCCAGCGTGGCGTTCAGACATTCGTTGACGGCGCCGATAACAATCGGCTGGTTGCCGTTAGCCCCTTTTTCTAACACCGTAAATAAATGATCCTGTTCGCGCAGCTGACGCATCAGCCGAGCGCCGCTAAACAGGCTGATTTCGCAAATTCCCCAATCTCCGCCTTGCGCATTCAGCACCCTGTCGGTCAATAACGCCTGATGGGCGCGGTGAAAAGCACCGAAACCAAAATGCACAATCCGCGTTTTTAATTGCTGGCGGTCGTACTGCGGCATCATGACATTTTCCGCCAGTGGCGCTGAGGCAATAGTTTTCATTAAATACACCTGATTAACCATTAATTAACAATGCCAGTATAAAGTTATATGACAGCAAATTAAATTGGTGTGCCTCATTTATCAGGGGAATGTGAGCTGGATCAATCAATGACCGGCCATCTGTTGATCATCTATGGGATGCCTGTATGGTAGTCATCATTCAGTTAGCTTGATTTGGTATAACAACTTGTGAGGTGAAACAATGGAACAAACCTGGCGTTGGTACGGACCTAACGATCCAGTATCACTTGATGATGTGCGTCAGGCTGGCGCAACGGGTGTTGTGACCGCCTTGCATCATATTCCCAACGGTGAAGTGTGGCCGGTAGAAGAGATTCAAAAACGTCAGGCTATTCTGGCAGAAAAAGACCTGACCTGGTCGGTGGTGGAAAGTATTCCTGTTCACGAAGATATCAAAACACGTTCAGGTCAATATCAAACGTGGATTGCCAACTATCAACAGAGTATCCGTAATCTGGCGACCTGTGGCATCGATACCGTGTGCTATAACTTCATGCCGATCCTTGACTGGACGCGTACCGACCTCGAATATCAGCTGCCCGACGGCTCCAAAGCGCTGCGATTTGATCAGATTGCTTTTGCGGCCTTTGAACTGCACATTTTGCAACGCCCGGGAGCTGAAGCGGATTACACCGAAGAAGAACAACGTCAGGCGCTCGACTACTTCAATGCCATGAGCGATGCCGATATTGAAAAGCTGACCCGTAACATCATTGCCGGCCTGCCGGGTGCGGAGGAGGGTTATACGCTGGATCAGTTCCGTGCGCGCCTTGCCGAATATGACGGCATCAGCAAAGACGATCTGCGCGATAACATGGCGGTATTCCTGCGGGCGATTGTGCCAGTGGCAGAAGAAGTCGGCGTGCGCCTGGCCGTGCACCCTGACGATCCGCCGCGTCCGATCCTCGGCCTGCCGCGCATCGTTTCGACTATCGAAGATATGCAGTGGCTGAAAGAAACTGTCGACAGCATTAATAACGGTTTCACTATGTGTACCGGCTCTTACGGCGTACGCGCTGATAATGACCTGGTGAAAATGATCGAAACCTTTGGCGATCGCATCCACTTTACACACCTGCGCTCAACCTGCCGTGAAGAGAACCCAAAAACCTTCCACGAAGGTGCGCATCTGCAGGGCGATGTGGATATGGTATCGGTGGTGGCTGCCATCCTTAACGAAGAGCAGCGACGTAAAAAAGCGGGTGATTTGCGGCCTATCCCTATGCGTCCTGATCATGGACACCAGATGCTTGACGATCTGCACAAGAAAACCAATCCGGGCTACTCTGCGATCGGCCGCCTGAAAGGACTGGCGGAAGTTCGCGGCGTTGAGCTGGCGCTGAAACAAACGCAGTTCCGCGATCTGCTGTAAGGCTAACAACAGGGATTGTGCCACAGGTACAATCCCCGCTGTTTATCAAGGCTGTGTTAGCGCCAGCTCCAGCACCGACAACACCTTATTGATCTGCTGTATCTGCAACCCGCCAAAGCCAAAAAACATTACTGCGTCTCTGTTTTCCTTACGCCACACGGCTTCTGACCCATTTTCTATATCCGGCAGCGTGTCAAAGCGGATCCCTGCCAGCAGGCAACGCTGCTGCAGCCTCGCTATCGTATCGGGGTGTCTGTCAATGCGTAAAGAGAGGTGCAGACCCGCCGTTGCGCCAGCGATTTTCCCTGCCGAAAACAGACTGGAAAGGCCATCGCGTAACAAGATAAGGCGCGCGGCGTAACTGCAGGCCAGTTTACTGATGTGCGTATAAAACACCTGATTTTGCATTAATTCGGCTAAGAATTGCTGTAATAACCACTGACTCCCGTTGTTGTTAAGCGCTTTCATATTCTGTACCGCCGGGAGCAGTTCATCTGGGCAAATGAGATAGCCAAGACGTGCCCCCGGTCCCAGCGTTTTAGAAAATGTTCCCATGTAGATAACCCGATTGTGATAATCCATGGCTTTCAGCGCAGGGAGGGGATTCTCGCCATAGGTAAACACAGCATCATAATCATCTTCAATGATATAAGCGCCGACGCGCTGCGCCCACGTCAATAACGACTGACGACGCTCCAGCGAAAGTACGCTTCCCATCGGATATTGATGAGCTGGGGTTACATAGCAAAGCTGGGTTTCCGCTTCGGGTAAATTATCTGTTTGCAGTCCGTGGTTATCTACCGCAATTGACGTAATATCTGCGCCATAATAATTAAACAGATGCCATGCGCCAGAATAACAAGGGGATTCGGTCACAACGTGGCACTTTTTTTGCTGACTGACAGCATGATGAATAATAAATATTTGACTAAGCAGCGACAATCCTTCCTGAATCCCGTTGGTAATAATGATGTTCTCTGCCCGGGTATTAATGCCGCGAGTTAAATTAAGGTATCTGACTAATTGCTCACGCAGTGAAAATAATCCGTTTGGTGAATGATATCGGGTAAATAATTGTTCTTTAAACACGCTCGGGGCATTATTCCATTTTCGCCAGCTTGCCCAGGGAAAAGCATTGGGGTCGGGGACGCCTATCCGGCAGTAGCATTCCCGCCCGGGTTCTGCGTAAACATCGGTAGAGACCCCGGCAGCTTTAGGTTTTACCGGTGGGGAGCCCTGAGTCACGGGCGCATGCACTGGGGTTACACGTACAGGCCTGGTGAATATCACCTCATAGCCAATGCCGTGTCGGCTCTTAATTAACCCAGCCGCCATCAGCTTGTCATAGGCCATCACTACCGTTATTTTAGCAACGTGCAATACCTGAGCCTGCTCGCGAATAGAGGGGAGTTTGTCTCCACAAAGCAAATCACCTTGCTGAATGGCCTGGAAATAAAATTGAAATATCTGCAGTTGCAGTGGAGTACGGCTTTCTCTATTGAGCGTCAGTGTTAGCATAAGAAATTCCTTATTTACAGATGGTCACTATATTACGAATTTCTGATCTTTACTATTTGACTCACCTCATAGAGTGGATGCTGTTCCTATAATCTGCTTTCGCTGTCTCTATTTTTGATTTTTATTATCCCTTAGCGTGTCGCTATTAAAAAATGGAGGCAAGCATGTCGTGGATAAGAAAAAGCGCACTGTGGTGTGTATTCGCCGGAGCGGTAGTCATGGCCCTGGCTATTTGGGGAGCGTGGCAAGGCGTTCATTACACCAGTACGACCGAGTTTTGTTTATCGTGTCACTCAATGCGTACGGCAGGAGAGGAGTATAAAACCAGCGTGCATTTTCGCAATGCTTCTGGCGTGCGTGCGGAGTGTAAGGATTGTCATATTCCACCTGGCATCGTCCCAACGTTGGTTCGTAAAACGCAGGCCTTAAACGATCTCTATCACACCTTTATTTCCCCTTCGATTGATACCCCAGAAAAATTTACCGCAAAACGGGCGGAGCTGGCCCAGAGGGAATGGGCACGCATGAGCGCGAATAATTCAGCGGCGTGTAAATCTTGCCACAGCTACGAGGCGATGGATCACGGCAAGCAATCAGCCAATGCGGCGGCGCAAATGACCGCGGCGGCGGCAAAAAACAGTAACTGTATCGATTGCCACAAAGGCATTGCTCATCACAAACCCGATATGAGCAGCGGTTTTCGCGATCGCTATAAGCAGCTACAGCATCAGGGGGCGTCGTTGTCAGAGGTGAGCACGCTGTTCTCGCTAAGCGAAAAAGCCCTGACGGCTACGGCAGGGAGCGCGGCAGGTAAAGCGCTTTTGTTTCCTGCCACCGAGGTCAAGGTGCTGCAAAAAGAGGGCAACAACCTACAACTTGAAGTAACAGGTTGGCGTGAAAGTAAAGGGCGTGGGCGGGTGATTACCCAGTATATGGGGAAGCGCGTTTTCTCCGCTGTGCTCGATGACGCCCTGATGGCTAACGTAAACGTGTTGCAAACTCAGGTCGATCCTGACTCACATCAGCAATGGCAACAAGTGAGCGTCACCGCCTGGACCTCCGCGCAGGACTTTATCAACACGCTGGATCCCATCTGGGAATACTCGGATCAAATGCTGCAATCCACTTGTAGCGCCTGTCACAGCACGCCCCCAACCACACGCTATACCGCCAACGGCTGGATCGCCGGATTGAAAGCGATGTCGACCTACTACCGGCTTAACCCGGTGGAAGAACGCACGTTGTTGAAATATCTCCAGACCCACGCCAGCGATGTGTCCGACCCTAATAACAATTAAGGATAATGTATGGATATTCATGACGTTAATTCGTCCCGCCGCCGTTTTCTGAGCGGTATGCTGGCGGTAGGCGTTGCCAGCGCACTGGCGCCCAATCCGCTGATATCAAAAGTGTGGGCCGCGGGAGAAAACCCCGAGCAGTGGATCCAGTCCGGTTCACATTATGGTGCTTTTGAAGCCAAAGTGGTCAACGGCGAATGGACAGAAACACGCCCGTTCAAACATGACAAATGGCCCTGCGATATGCTGAACGCGGTGCGCGAGGTGGTCTATAACCCTTCGCGGGTACGCTACCCGATGGTGCGTCTGGACTGGCTGCGCAAGCGGGAAAAGTCTGACCGCAGCCAGCGCGGAGATAACCGTTTTGTACGGGTGAGCTGGAGTCGGGCGCTGGATCTGTTTTACGAAGAGCTGGAGCGGGTGCAAAAAACCTACGGCTCATCGGGCGTATTTACCGGGCTTGCCGACTGGCAAATGGTGGGCAAATACCATAAAGCGGGCGGGGCAATGGATCGGGCACTTGGTCTGCATGGTTGCTATGTGACAACTGTCGGTGACTACTCTGCGGCAGCGGCACAGGTTATTTTGCCGCATGTGATGGGGTCGCTGGAGGTTTATGAGCAGCAAACGTCACTGCCGCTAGTTATTCAGAGCAGTAATACCATTGTGCTGTGGGGCTGCGATCCGATCAAGAATCTACAGATCGAGTTTTTGGTTCCCGATCACGACGCGTTTGGCTATTGGCAGCAGATTAAAGAAGCGGTTGCGCAGGGTAAGCTGCGCGTTGTCAGCGTTGATCCGGTGCGTAGCAAGTCGCAAAACTATCTTGGCTGTGAACAACTGGCGTTGCGACCACAAACGGATGTCGCGTTAATGCTGGCGCTGGCGCATACCCTGTATGAAGAAAAACTGTATGACACGGCATTCATTAACGATTACACCGTGGGTTTTGAACAGTTTTTGCCCTATCTGCTTGGGGAGAGTGACAAGCAGCCGAAAAATGCCGAATGGGCGGCCGAAATCTGTGGTCTGACGGCGGAGCAGATCCGTGACTTCGCCCGCCTGCTGGTCAAGGGACGGACACAGTTTATGGGGGGCTGGTGCGTACAGCGTATGCATCATGGCGAGCAGTATCCGTGGATGCTGGTGGTACTGGCCAGCATGGTTGGACAAATTGGCTTGCCGGGCGGCGGGGTCGGATTTGGCTGGCACTATAACGGCGGTGGGACGGTGACATCGACCGGGCCAGTGCTCACCGGGCTGGGGAGTATTAATAATCCGCCGGAGGCGAAGTACAAAGCGGATTTTCGCGGTGCTTCTGAGCATATTCCCACCTCACGTATCGTTGATTGCCTGCTTGCGCCAGGCAACAAGATTGCCTTCAACGGTGAGACGTTAACGTATCCTGACATCAAAATGGCGATCTACAGTGCGGCCAATCCCTTCCATGCGCAGCAGGACAGGAACCGCATGATCGACGCGTGGAAAAAGCTGGAAACCGTGGTGGTGTTAGATCACCAATGGACCGCGTCGTGCCGTTTTGCCGATATCGTCCTGCCTGTGACCACCCGCTTTGAACGTAACGATATTGAGCAGTTTGGTACGCATTCGAATAAAGGGTTGATGGCGCTGCATCAGATTGTTAAACCGCAATACGAAGCGCGGCATGACTTTGATATCTTTGCCGGGTTGTGTAAGCGCTTTGATAAGGAAATGGTGTACCGTGAAAACCGGGATGAAATGCAGTGGATACAGGCGCTTTATGACGAAGGCGTGAAGATGGGGGCGTCGCTCGGCGTCACCTTACCGGACTTCACTACATTCTGGCAGGGGGAAGGCTACATTGAGTATCCGGCGGGGCAACCGTGGGTGCGTCACGGTGAGTTTCGCGACCAGCCTGATCTTAATCCGTTGGGAACGCCGTCTGGTTTGATTGAAATCTACAGCAAAACCATCGCAGGCTTCTCCTACAAGGACTGTCCGGGGCATCCGGTGTGGATGGAGCCATTTGAGCGTACCTATAGCGGCAAAACAGATAAATACCCGCTGCATCTGCAATCCTGCCACCCGGATAAACGTCTGCACTCCCAGTTGTGCTCCAGCGAGGCGTTTCGCAACACCTACGCGGTTGCCGGGAGAGAGCCGCTTTACATCAGCGAACAGGACGCCGCCGCGCGTGGTTTAAAAGCCGGTGATATCGCCCGTGTCTTTAACGCTCGTGGCCAGGTGCTGGCTGGTGTGGTGGTCAGTCCGGATTTTACCCCAGGCGTGATCCGCATTCATGAAGGGGCGTGGTACTCCCCGCAGGAAGGGGGGAAAGCCGGAACGTTATGCACCTATGGTGATCCGAACGTACTGAGCGCGGATATGGGTACTTCGCAACTGGCTCAGGGGCCGTCGGCGCATACCGTGCTGGTGGAGGTCGAACGTTATCAGCAGAAAGCTCCGCAGGTGACGGCATTTGGTGGACCGCAGACGGTGCAAGAGGAGGGGGCAAGTGCAGCATAATCAAATTCATCTACAACGTGCGGCGATCTACCAATGGTTTTCACAATTGTTATTTCGTGAGCTGGACGAAAAACAGCTCACCAGTCTGGAAAGCGGCGAGCATCGGGCGTGGATTGCATCACTGGCGGCGATCCCCGGATTGTCTGCCGAGGTAAAACAATTTGAGCGTAGCCTGGCTCGGGCTTTGCGGCGGGACTCCCGACAGTTGGAACTGGCTGCAGATTTTGCCTCGCTGTTTCTGCTGGCACCGCCTGCGAGTGTTTCTCCCTACGCAGGACACTATCCGCGCACGACAGCTGCAGCAGAACGCCGGCAAATGAATGTTCTGTTGGTCGAACAAGGGCTGGCGGCGCGGGAAAATGAACCTTCCGATCATATTGCCGTACAACTGGCATTGATGGCGAGGATGGTTGCTAAAGAGGAGCCGTTCTCAACACAGTATTACTTTTTACATCATCATATTCTGTGCTGGGCACCGTTATTTCGCGACGCTTGTCTGGTGCGGGATAACGAGGGGTTTTATCCTCAGGCGGTTAATCTGATAGTGCGTTTTATGCGCGAGGATGAACAGTATCTGGAAACGCTGTTGATGGATGATTTTTATTTCAGCAGTCAGTGCTGAAAATGACAAAGGGACAGCCTGCGCTGTCCCTTGTCGTCGATGAGCGGCAGAAAATTAATCCGCGCGACCCATATAGCGACGTTCTTCGATATGAATTCGGATTTTCTCACCCGCACTCAGATACTCAGGAACAAGAATAACCAGACCGGTGCTCAGGGTCGCCGGTTTGTTACGCGCACTTGCTGAGGCGCCTTTAATGCCCGGTGCCGTTTCAACGATCTCCAGGTCTACCGTTTGCGGCAGTTCAAGCGCCAACAACTGACCGTCCCAGGTCAGTACCTGCATATCTGGCATTCCACCTTCCGGCATGAACAGCAGCTCTTCTTCAATCCGGTCTTTGGTGAAGGTATACGGGGTATAGTCTTCTTTATCCATAAAGACGTATTCGTTGCCATCGACGTAGGAGAAATCAACGCCACGACGGCTCAGGGTGACGGTATCAACAATATCATCGCCTTTGAAGCGCTCTTCAACTTTCAGACCGGTACGAACATCAGAAAAACGCATTTTGTACAGCGTTGCAGCGCCGCGTGCGGTGGGTGACTGAATGTCAATATCTTTTACAATCAACAGTTTGCCGTTGTAATTCAGTACCATACCTTTTTTAATTTCGTTCGCTCTTGGCATCGAAAAAATCCTGTAATGAGGGGTGTCTAAAATATCGCGTAAAACTACTCGCGCTGGGGCATTCAGGCAAGCGGAATTCATGCTTTTGTTGGTGCAAAAAAGGTGTTACTGTGCGCTTCCCGCACAATCCGATGGTTTACGCTTAAGAGAGTACTTGTATGGAATGCCGTCCGGATTGTGGTGCATGCTGCACCGCACCTTCAATCTCCAGCCCCATCCCCGGCATGCCACAAGGCAAGCCCGCTAATACGCCATGTGTTCAGCTTGATGAATCCCTGCGCTGTAAAATTTTTGGCTCGCCGCTGCGACCAAAAGTGTGCGCCGGTTTACAGCCCAGTGCGGAAATGTGCGGACAGACGACGCACCAGGCCATGGTGTATCTTATTGAGCTCGAAACACTGACCGCACCTTAAACATCTTTTATGCGCGCCAGGCACACGACGGTGGCGACTATCATCACCAGCGCAAACCAGAACACTGCGTGATAGTTCCAGATTTCTGCGGCAATACCCGCCAGCGAACCGGCAATAATCCAGCCCACGCGAATAGTATTCGTATAAAGGGTCGTGGCTGAACCCGCCTGTCCCGGCATCAGGTCCTGGAAATAGAGCATGCCAATCCCGCCGAGAATACCGATGTAAATTGCGTTCAGCAGCTGTAAGCCAAGCAATATCGCGGGAGAGTGAGCCAACAACATACCGGCATAAAAGAAAAATCCAGCGACGACGGCAATTCGCATCAACAGGCGTTTACCTAAACGCTTAGCGAAGTATCCGGCAATCAGCATGGTTGGGATCTCCAGTCCTGCTGCGGTTCCCATCATGATGCCCGCCAGTTTTTCCGGCAGATGCAGTTCGTTGATAATAAACAGTGGCATATTAATGATATAGAGACTATTGGTTCCCCACATTAATGTGCATATAACAAACAACAGCAGTGTATCGCGTCGATTGCGCCTTGGGGCCTCCACCGCGCCTGTCGCGAGCGGCACGTTTTTACTCATTGAGGGTAAGAACAACCAGACCATTATGCCGCAGACAATAAATGCCACTGCCGCACTGAGGTACATGACCGTAAAGCTGAACCCCATGGCCAGCGCGTAGGCCAGCGGCGGGCCAATCACCCAGGCCAGCGAAACCTGCGCACGTAATATTGAACTGAACATGACGGCTTCCCGTCCCGTACGGTCGGCATGCTCGCGAGCGAGGGCAAACATTTGCGGGTTGGCGGTCGAACCAAAGCTGCTGAGGAATACCCCGACAAACAACAAGATAAAATAGTTACGGTTCCAGGCGAAAAGCACGAAGGCCAGCATCCCCAGCACGCAGCAAAATACGATCAAGTTTTTGCGATCGCCCTTTTTATCTGAACGTCCGGCCAGAAACTGACTCACCAAAATGCCGATTACGGCGCTACCGGTAAAAAAGAACCCGACCATGCCGGGACGGGCATGGACTTCATCCGTCAGAAAAAGACTAAGCGTTGGCGTCTGCAACGCACCGGCGATACCCGTCAGAAATGCGACAAGCAGGAACGCCGCAGACGTTAAATCAAACGCCCGGGGTGAGGCGGCTACGGGGGTGTTATGCATGTTTTGATATCAATGATGTGAAGAGACGCGGAGTTTACGCTGCTTGTCAGAAAATAAACAGGGAGCCAAATCAAAATCGGCATTAAAAATCAAAATAGCATTTCAGTCAGAGAATGCAGTTTGCTGACGTAGCTGAATTTGACAAGCTGACGCCGTTTTTGCGTCAGCAATTTGATCTCTGGCGAAGAGAAAATGTGCGTTATCTCTAAATTCAGCAAGTAATTTGTTAACTTTACTTGTGTGCTGCAGAAAAAAGAGTAAGACTTCTTGAAACGTTTCAGCGTCATCTCGCCATAACTGATGGAGTCAGGTGACGCCATTTTTCTCATGTTGGCTGAATCGTTTCAATTCAGCGGGAGAGGAGAACCATGTTCCAGTTATCTGTTCAGGATATTCACCCGGGCGAACAGGCCGGGAATAAAGAAGAGGCTATTCGCCAGGTTGCCGCAGCCTTAGTGCAGGCGGGTAACGTCGCGGAAGGCTACGTCAATGGCATGCTGGCGCGTGAACAACAGACGTCCACGTTCCTCGGCAACGGTATTGCTATTCCTCACGGTACGACGGACACGCGCGATCAAGTGTTGAAAACCGGCGTGCAGGTGTTTCAGTTTCCGCAGGGTGTGACCTGGGGAGAGGGGCAGGTTGCATATGTGGCGATCGGTATTGCCGCCAGCTCGGATGAGCACCTCGGTTTGCTGCGTCAGCTGACGCACGTACTGAGTGATGACTCCGTCGCTGAACAGCTGAAATCTGCGACCACGGCGGAAGAGCTGCGCGCGTTGCTGATGGGTGAAAAGCAAAGCGAACAGCTAAAGCTTGATAACGAAACGCTGTCGCTGGACGTCGTTGCCAACTCGCTGGTAACGCTGCAGGCGCTCAACGCGGCGCGGCTGAAAGAGGTCGGTGCGGTTGACACCGCCTTTGTCGCCAGAGCGATAAATGAGCATCCGATGAATCTCGGCCAGGGTATCTGGCTGAATGACTGTGCTGAAGGTAACGTGCGTAGCGCCGTTGCGGTCAGCCGCGTAGCGACAGCGTTTGATGTACAAGGTGAAGCTGCGGCCCTGCTGGTGACTGTCGCCATGAATGACGATCAACCGGTTGCGGTGCTGAAGCGTCTTGGCGATCTGCTGCTGAATAATAAAGCTGACCGTTTGTTGAAAGCCGATGCGGCAACGTTGCTGGCGCTGCTGACCAGCGATGACGCCTTAACTGATGATGTACTGAGCGCCGAATTTATTGTGCGCAATGAGCATGGCTTACACGCCCGTCCGGGCACCATGCTGGTGAATACGATCAAACAATTTAACAGTGAAATTACCGTGACAAATCTTGATGGAACCGGCAAACCGGCGAATGGACGCAGTCTGATGAAAGTTGTGGCATTAGGCGTGAAGAAAGGACATCACCTGCGCTTTACCGCCCAGGGCGAGGATGCTGAACAGGCGCTGAAAGCGATTGGCGAAGCCATCGCGGCAGGTCTTGGGGAGGGCGCGTAATGAGCAGACGTGTTGCTACTATCACCCTCAACCCGGCATACGACCTGGTGGGTTTCTGCCCGGAAATTGAACGCGGTGAAGTGAACCTGGTTAAAACAACCGGTCTGCACGCGGCAGGGAAAGGGATTAACGTCGCTAAAGTTCTGAAAGATTTAGGTATTGATGTCACGGTAGGCGGTTTCCTGGGTAAAGACAACCAGGATGGTTTCCAGCAGTTGTTTAGCGAGCTGGGCATTGCCAACCGTTTTCAGGTTGTACAAGGGCGTACCCGTATCAACGTCAAGCTGACCGAAAAAGACGGCGAAGTGACCGATTTCAATTTCTCCGGCTTTGACGTCACCCCGGCTGACTGGGAACGGTTTGTGAATGACTCCCTGAGCTGGCTGGGCCAGTTCGACATGGTGTGCGTCAGCGGCAGTTTGCCGACTGGCGTGAGCCCGGAAGCCTTCACCGACTGGATGACTCGCCTGCGCAGTCAGTGTCCTTGCATTATCTTTGATAGTAGTCGTGAAGCGCTGGTGGCGGGTCTGAAAGCAGCACCGTGGCTGGTGAAACCAAACCGTCGGGAGCTGGAAATCTGGGCGGGCCGTAAGCTACCGGAAATGAAAGATGTGATTGAAGCGGCGCATGCGCTGCGCGAGCAGGGGATTGCTCACGTGGTGATTTCACTTGGCGCAGAAGGTGCGCTGTGGGTTAACGCTTCAGGTGAATGGATTGCTAAACCACCGTCAGTTGACGTGGTTAGCACCGTAGGCGCGGGCGATTCAATGGTTGGCGGTCTGATTTACGGGCTGCTGATGCGTGAGTCCAGCGAACATACCCTGCGTCTGGCGACAGCTGTTGCCGCCCTGGCGGTAAGCCAAAGCAATGTGGGCATTACCGATCGTCCTCAGTTGGCCGCAATGATGGCGCGTGTCGACTTAAAACCGTTTAACTGACAGCAGGAGAGGCATAATGAAAACGCTGCTGATTATTGACGCTAATCTCGGCCAGGCTCGCGCTTACATGGCGAAAACCCTGCTTGGAGCGGCGGCGCAGAAAGCACATCTTGAAATTATTGATAATCCGAATGATGCAGAACTGGCAATTGTTCTGGGCGACACGCTTCCTGCCGACAGTTCGCTGAACGGCAAAAAAGTCTGGCTGGGCGATATAGGTCGTGCAGTTGCGCATCCTGAACTGTTCCTCAGCGAAGCAAAAGGTCATGCAAAACCATACAGCGCTCCGGTTGCAACAGCGCCTGTGACCAGTAGTGGTCCAAAACGCGTTGTGGCGGTGACGGCTTGTCCGACCGGCGTTGCGCATACGTTTATGGCTGCTGAAGCTATTGAAACAGAAGCGAAAAAACGTGGCTGGTGGGTGAAGGTTGAAACCCGTGGTTCTGTTGGCGCAGGCAATGCTATTACGCCGGAAGAGGTGGCTCAGGCGGACCTGGTGATTGTGGCGGCTGACATTGAAGTTGATCTGGCGAAGTTTGCCGGGAAACCAATGTACCGTACGTCTACTGGTCTCGCACTGAAGAAAACCAAGCAGGAGCTGGACAAAGCGCTGGAAGAAGCAACGCCGTATCAGCCAACCGGCAAAGCGCAGACTTCAGCAACCGAAGGTAAGAAAGAGAGTGCGGGTGCATATCGTCACCTGCTGACGGGCGTGTCCTATATGCTGCCGATGGTGGTTGCTGGCGGTCTGTGTATTGCACTCTCATTCGCTTTTGGCATTGAAGCATTTAAAGAGCAGGGTACGCTGGCGGCGGCATTGATGCAGATTGGCGGTGGTTCAGCCTTTGCGTTGATGGTGCCGGTTCTGGCGGGTTATATCGCGTTTTCCATCGCTGACCGTCCGGGTCTGACGCCGGGTCTTATCGGCGGTATGCTGGCGGTGAGTACGGGGTCCGGCTTTATTGGCGGGATTATTGCCGGTTTCCTTGCGGGTTATGTGGCAAAACTCATCAGTACGAAGCTGAAACTCCCACAGAGTATGGAAGCGCTGAAACCGATCCTGATCATTCCGCTGCTTTCAAGTCTGGTGGTGGGCCTGGCCATGATCTACCTGATCGGTAAACCAGTAGCCGGTATTCTGGAAGGTCTGACCCACTGGCTGCAAACCATGGGCACAGCGAATGCGGTACTGCTTGGGGCAATTCTTGGCGGCATGATGTGTACCGACATGGGCGGTCCGGTTAACAAAGCGGCGTATGCTTTCGGTGTGGGTCTGCTCAGTACGCAAACCTATGCGCCGATGGCTGCCATCATGGCGGCAGGTATGGTGCCTCCGTTGGCGCTGGGTCTGGCAACGCTGGTTGCGCGTCGTAAGTTCGACAAAGCGCAGCAGGAAGGCGGTAAAGCAGCGCTGGTGCTGGGCCTGTGCTTTATCACCGAAGGGGCTATCCCATTCGCTGCCCGTGACCCGATGCGTGTTCTGCCTTGCTGTATCGTGGGCGGCGCGATTACCGGTGCTATCTCGATGGCGGTAGGTGCGAAGCTGATGGCACCGCACGGTGGTCTGTTCGTGCTGTTGATTCCTGGCGCAATTACACCGGTACTGGGATACCTGCTGGCCATTATCGCCGGTACGCTGGTAGCCGGGCTTTCCTACGCGGTACTGAAACGCCCGGAAGCAGAGGTTGTGGCAAAAGCGGCATGATTGAATGCTGATATCGGGGGCAGAGATTTCTCTGCCCCTTTTTTTTATCTATTAACCGCCGCCCGGAGAGGTGTAAAACGGTTCAGGCAATCATTGGCGCGATGATAAAACCAAAGGCAACGCCTGCGATGATCCCCCCCAGTCCTGGCAGCATAAACGGATGGTTTAAGACATACTTACCCACGCGCGTTGTCCCGGTGGTGTCGAACTCCATTGCTGCCAGCGAAGTGGGATACGTGGGTAGAACAAATACCCCGGTGACTGCCACATAGGAAGCCAGAATCGCCCAGGTGGGTACACCGAGCGCAACGGCAAGCGGGATAATCAGCGGCGTGGTGGCTCCCTGCGAATAGAGAAGCGCGCAGGTACCAAACAGCACCAGTGCCAACAGCATCGGATAAGCCCGTAGAATGTCGCCCGCGATATCCTTTATCCCTGTTAAGTGGGCGTCAATGAAGGTTGTGCCCAGCGTAACAATCCCCAGAATCACCGCCAACGAACTCATTCCCGCACGGAACGTGGATGTCAGGACAATGGCGTCAGTTGATGTTTTGCATAACACCACCATCAGACACGCGGCAGCCAGCATGCAGATAATGATAATGTCCCTTGTATTCATTGGGTTACCTGCATCGAATCCGGGGCGTAGTTGAGGGCATGCGGCAAGAATAACGATGACGACCGTTGCCAACATAAACAGGGCTACTGACAGTCTGGCACCCGGCGTAGTGCTGTTTTGCCCTTCGTATTTACGCACCAACCCTTTTTGCAGACGTTCCAGATAGACTTCATCATCCTGTAGTTCACATCCCTGACGGGAAGCGATAAACGCTGCGACCATCGCGGCGACAAACGAGGCTGGCAGACACACCGCCATGACCTGGATAAAGCTGATACCGTTGCCTTCCATTATGGTCAGCATAGCCGCCATTGCGGCACTGATCGGCGAGCCGGATATTGCCACCTGAGAGGCCACGACGGATCCTGCGAGGGTACGAGAAGGGCGGATACCTGATTCTTTGGCAACTTCGGCAATCACCGGTAAAGTGGAAAAGACAATGAATCCTGTTCCCGCCATAATGGTCATTGACCAGGTGATTATTGGCGCAATTATATTGATATATTTAGGGTTGCGACGCATAAAATTGCCGGCGACACGAACCAGATAATCCATACCACCGGCGGCTTGTAGTGCAGAGGCAGCCACTACCACCGTCATAATAATGAGAATCACGTCAACGGGTGGCGAACCAATTTGTAACCCAAATCCCAGTGTTAAAATAGCCAGCCCCAATCCACCACATAAACCAATACCAATACCGCCGAGGCGGATACCAAAAAATATTGCGCCCAACACTACGATAATTTCCAGCCAAATCATAATGGCCTCCGCCAGAGAGTGATTCGTTATTAATGTGAGTGTTTATTTGATGCGATAATTAACCTGAATTTTATTTTCATTGCGCTAAAAGATGATTTTTTCCAACACGTTTCTCGTACCATTTAATACCGGCGCGAACCAACGAACCGGTTGAGTCAATATATTTTTCGGGTGACATTTTGACTGCCTCAGCAAGAATGACGGGAACTTCAGTACATCCCAGCACGATGACCTGTGCGCCGCGTGAGAAGAGTGCTTCTGCCTGTTCATTCATCAGCGTTTGCGCCCGCTTAACCTCACCGGCTTTTAAGCAATAGATACTTTCCATCACCTTTTCCTGACTGGCCGAGTCAGGGCTGACGCAGGTTAACCCAAGGGATTCTATGCCCTTTTGATAGAGACCCATGTACAATGTGGCGTTGGTAGCGAGTAATCCGATACGCGATTTTCCACAGTTCCTGACCTCGTTGATGGTCGTTTCAACAATGCTCAGCAGCTCTGTGTGACAGCACTTTTTTAATTCGTCAAACCAAAAGTGGGCGGTATTACAGGGGATCACAATACATTCGGCACCAGCATCTTCAAGTTTATGCATATAATCGCGCATTGCCGGGAGTGGGGAATTACCATGATGCATTAACGCGTCGGTTCGGTCAGGAATATCTGGAATAGAGGAAATAATTAATGGGATATGTTCCTGGTCACGTTGTGCTACGGTAAAGGTGACAAACTTATTAAACAGATCGACGGTTGCAGCTGGTCCCATACCACCCAGTACGCCAATTAAACCTTTCACGATATATACCTCGACTGACCGATAATTAATATTCAGATCTGGATTGTGTCTGCTGATCATGTTTAACAGCAGTGAGACGCGAGGAGAAATGCAATAATGTTGGGTTCAATGCAAAAACTGCATAGCTGCGGTTTCTTTTGCATTCTCGGTAGGCCAGTATTTAGCCAGGGACCTGACGTTCCAGCGCCGCTAAGCGGTCGTAGCCGTTGAGCAAAGGAACCTGTTAATGTTAAAAACGAACGTTTGATGCAAAAAACAAATCATCAGGTGTTGATGATGAATATCATCTGCGGAAATATTCAGGCATGATGTTTCAGGTTAATCGGCATATTTCAAAATCCGTGTGATACGCATGAAAAATATTGAGACAAAATGGTTATATGACTTTCTGACGCTGGAAGCGTGCCGTCATTTTTCCCAGGCGGCTGAGGAACGCAACATTTCCCAACCAGCATTTAGCCGACGGATCAAAGCACTCGAATCCGCCGTAGGCGTGTTACTTTTTGATCGTACAACGAGCCCCCTGCAACTCACGGAGGAGGGCAAGCTATTCCATTCGCAAACCCGTAGCCTGCTGCAACAGCTGGAATGTAATCTGGATGAGCTAAGTGGCCACAACTTGCTTGGGGTACCCAATATTAAAATTGCGGCGGCACATTCTCTGTCGCTGACGATGTTGCCCAGATTAGTGCACGCAATGGCAGCCTGGGGTGAGGAATTTGTCTGGCACGTCGAAGCTATCGATGTTGTTCAGGCGGTGAATACTCTGCGCGAGGGGAAAAGTGATTTTATTATCTCTTTTCGGGATGAAGACTTAATGCAGTCACCATTCTGCGGCTTGAAGGTTTTTGAGTCTGAGCTGTATCCCGTCTGTGCGGCTGATGCGCAGGGAAAACCGTTGTTTGATCTCTATCAGCCGCAGGCGCCAATTTTGAACTATACCAGCACATCCTACATGGGGAGACTGGTAAACCGCCATTTGGCAGAAGTAGGCGGTATTTCAGCACGAACGCTGTTTATGTCTTCGATGAGTGAGTTATTGAAAAATATGGCCTTGGATGGGCATGGTATCGCCTGGTTACCGGCGTGGACTATCGTAAACGAACTGCGCGATAAGCGGCTGGTTTGCCTGCAGACACCGGAACTGATGGTGCCTATTCAGGCCTATATTTACCGGATGGACACTCGCCTGAATAAAACGGCTGAGCACTTTTGGCGGATTTTGTACAACCATATGCCAGAGGATCTGGTTTCGCTTAGTTGATACGCGCCAGTTCCTCTGGCGTGTCTGAAAATCTCCGGTTATGACCAAGGATACCTTTTAATTTGATCAATTTGTGTACTACCTCTCATTTCCTCTCTCCCTGATAAACTGTATCTATAAAAAATTGTGATTCTGTTCATATCTATCGACTTTATAGCTTGTGGATAGATTTACTTTGTCAAAAACACGCTTACTATGAACACGTGTTTGATGATGAACATGTGCTCTAATAACCTAATGTGTGGCGTTGGTTATTTTTAACGAACTCATTTGTGGCAAGTTAATTGCCAGGGGACGTGCTATGCGTGAAAAGGAATACATCGTAACGATTGGCTCAGCCAATATGGATGTTGCTGGGTATTCGCATGCTTCACTAAATTATGCGGATTCTAACCCAGGTAAAATTAAATTCACCCCCGGCGGCGTAGGACGCAATATTGCTCATAATCTCGCGCTGCTGGGTAAAAATTCGTGGTTGCTAACAGCGGTTGGTAACGATTTTTATGGTCAATCATTGTTGGCACAAACCAATCAATCTGGAGTACATGTTGATAAGTGTCTTATCGTTCCCGGAGAAAATACATCAAGTTATTTATCGTTGCTTGATAACACCGGTGAAATGTTAGTTGCTATTAATGATATGAGTATTACAGAACATATTTCAGCAGAATTTTTATCGCAGCATTTTGATTTTATTCGGCAGGCAAAAGTCATTATCGCCGATTGCAATATCAATGAAGACGCTCTGGCATGGGTACTGGAAAATGCCGGAGATGTTCCGGTGTTTGTTGACCCGGTATCGGCCTGGAAGTGTGTGAAAATTCGCAGGCGTCTTGCAAAAATTCACACCCTCAAACCAAATCGCCTTGAAGCCGAAACGCTTAGCGGTATTGCGCTTTCCGGGCGCGATGACGTTGGAAAAGTCGCTGCGTGGTTTCATGATCGTGGCTTAAACCGGCTGGTGCTTAGCATGGGGGGCGACGGTGTTTATTACAGCGATATTACGGGGAATTGCGGTTGGTCGCTCCCCATTAAAACTCGCGTCATTAATGTTACAGGGGCTGGCGATGCGATGATGGCTGGACTGGCTTCCTGCTGGGTAGACGGTATGCCCTTTATTGATTCTGTCCGATTTGCGCAGGCGTGTTCATCAATGGCATTAGCCTGTGAATATACCAATAACCCTGATTTGTCTGTTGCGAATGTTAGCTTAATAGTGGAGAACACAGAATGTCTGAATTAACTCTTTCCTCTGAATTATTACAAATATCACCAGAAGTTCAGCAAGCATTAAACAGTAAAAAACCGATTGTTGCGCT
The DNA here is from genome assembly GCF_030332265.1 of Citrobacter sp. Cu231. Lineage (NCBI taxonomy): Bacteria > Pseudomonadati > Pseudomonadota > Gammaproteobacteria > Enterobacterales > Enterobacteriaceae > Citrobacter > Citrobacter sp. Cu231. Next base: position 467,041 of record NZ_JAOWIE010000032.1, read on the forward strand.
TGAATCAACCATTATTTCTCATGGTATGCCATTTCCGCAGAATGCTCAGACAGCGATTGAAGTAGAAGAAACTATTCGTAAGCACGGCGCTGTTCCTGCGACCATTGCCATTATCGGCGGAATAATGAAAGTAGGTTTAAGTAAAGATGAAATTGAGTTGCTTGGACGAGAAGGACATAATGTTACTAAAGTCAGCCGTCGTGATTTGCCATTTGTGGTCGCGGCAGGGAAAAATGGTGCCACCACCGTTGCCTCTACGATGATTATTGCCGCGTTGGCCGGAATTAAAGTATTTGCGACCGGGGGAATTGGCGGCGTTCATCGTGGTGCTGAACATACGTTTGATATTTCCGCAGATCTACAGGAACTGGCACATACCAATGTCACGGTAATTTGTGCCGGGGCGAAATCTATTTTGGATCTCGGTTTAACGACTGAATATTTAGAAACCTTTGGCGTACCGTTAATTGGTTATCAGACAACATCGCTCCCGGCATTTTTCTGTCGTACCAGTCCTTTTGAAGTCAGTATCCGTCTGGACAGCGCGAAAGAGATTGCCCGCGCCATGGCGGTGAAATGGCAAACGGGTCTCAATGGAGGCCTGGTTGTCGCCAATCCAATCCCGGAGCAGTTTGCTATGGCCGAAGAGAAAATTAATGCGGCTATCGATCGGGCGGTAAAAGAAGCGGAAGAGCAGGGCGTCGTGGGTAAAGAAAGTACGCCGTTCCTGTTGGCGCGAGTTGCGGAGCTGACCGGCGGCGACAGTCTGAAATCAAATATTCAGCTGGTGTTCAACAACGCAGTGCTGGCCTGTGAAATTGCGAAGGAGTATCAACGCCTCGCCTGACAGAATTTCCCGGGCAGAATGCGGTCGCCCGCGAATATCAAACCTACCAAAACCTGGCGATAACGCTGGGTTTCCTGGCATGAAGGGAATTTCATTATGGATATAATGAGAAGTGTTGTGGGTATGGTGGTATTACTGGCCATCGCGTTTCTGCTGTCAGTAAATAAAAAACGTATTAGTCTGCGCACTGTTGGGGCTGCGCTGGTACTGCAAATAGCCATCGGCGGCATTATGCTCTATTTCCCGCCGGGAAAATGGCTGGTTGAACAGGCCGCGCTCGGCGTGCACAAGGTGATGTCATATAGTGATGCAGGTAGCGCATTTATCTTCGGCTCTCTGGTTGGGCCAAAAATGGATGTGCTGTTTGACGGGGCCGGGTTTATTTTCGCCTTCCGGGTGCTCCCGGCCATCATTTTTGTGACCGCACTCATCAGTCTGCTCTACTACATTGGCGTGATGGGGCTGTTGATCCGCATCCTCGGCGGTATTTTCCAGAAGGCGCTGAATATCAGTAAGATCGAGTCATTTGTCGCCGTAACCACGATTTTCCTCGGGCAAAACGAGATCCCGGCAATCGTGAAACCGTTTATTGATCGCCTGAATCGCAATGAGTTGTTTACCGCTATCTGTAGCGGGATGGCCTCGATTGCTGGCTCAATGATGATTGGTTACGCCGGAATGGGCGTCCCGATTGATTATTTGTTGGCGGCATCCTTGATGGCAATCCCTGGCGGTATTTTGTTCGCGCGTATGCTGAGTCCGGCAACGGAAGAATCTCGCGTCACCTTTGAAAACCTGTCATTTACTGAAACACCACCGAAAAGCATCATCGAGGCGGCGGCGAGTGGGGCGATGACCGGGCTGAAGATCGCCGCAGGTGTGGCGACAGTAGTTATGGCATTTGTCGCCATTATCGCGCTGATTAACGGTATTATCGGCGGAATTGGTGGTTGGTTTGGTTATGGGCATGCCACTCTGGAAGGGATCTTTGGCTATGTGTTAGCCCCGCTGGCATGGATTATGGGCGTGGACTGGAGTGATGCAACGCTGGCAGGTAGCTTGATTGGACAGAAGCTGGCGATCAACGAATTTGTCGCTTATCTCAACTTCTCGCCGTATCTGCAAACGGGCGGGACGCTGGACGTGAAGACCATCGCGATTATCTCGTTTGCGCTGTGTGGTTTCGCGAACTTCGGTTCGATTGGCGTCGTGGTCGGGGCATTTTCGGCGATTGCGCCACAGCGTGCACCGGAAATCGCGCAGCTTGGAATGCGTGCGCTGGCAGCAGCAACGCTGTCGAACCTGATGAGCGCCACTATCGCCGGTTTCTTTATCGGACTGGCATAAAATAAAGTTTGTAGGCCGGATAAGCGTAGCGCTATCCGGCAGACATTCAAGCTGTTTGCAGCAAATACAGAGCGTTATCCGCAGAGAGCGTTGGGTTGTTGATACTGACGCTGGCCCGCGATAATGCCGCGCAGGCCATGGCAAAGCGCGCGCTTTCACGAAACTCACTGCCTTCCAGAAAGCTGTACAGTAATCCCGCCATAAAAGCGTCATCGGCACCAAAACTGTCTACCACCGTATGCTCAGGCGGCGTCAATAAAAACTGTTCGCCGTCCTTTTCGCTGCAAAAAACGGATTCATCTTCCAGGCAGACAAAAATGCGTTTTACCCCTTGCTGATGCAGGCTATTGACGGCCTGTACGCGATCCGCATCAGTATGAATAGGTTGGCCCCATAAAATCGCAAGCTCTTTCTGCGTGGGTTTAAGCGTATGAATACGCGTAAACCAGGTCTTCATTTTTGCCGCTTTGAACTCTGAAACGGTGTCAATAAATACCGGAATGTCATCGGCAATAGTAAAGACCCACTCAATGGCTTCGGCGGTCAGATTGCAATCGGCCAGTACGACACCGGAATGGCGGATCAAATCTCGCGAACTGTTCAGCAACTGCGGCGTCAATTGTTGCAGGATATGGGTATCGTTAATGGCCAGGACGGTCTCTTCCCGCTGATTAGCGATCGATAGGTAGGTTGAGGTATTGTGTCCATGCAGACGAATGCAGCTGGAAACGTTAACACCAGCCTGACGCGTTTGTTCCAGCAATGTTTCGCCATAGAAGTCACTGCCAACAGCGGAAATTAAATGTACGTCGCGCCCCAGCAGCGCCAGGTTGTGGGCGATGTTACGTCCTACACCGCCCGCTGAGCAATGAATGCTACCAGGGTTAGAGGCTGCCTGAGGATAATGGATGTCTGCAACACCCCGGATATCCATGTTGATAGCCCCTACAACCACGCAATAATCCTGTTCGGTAAGGATATAACCTTTACCTTTGATCATGCCTTTACGCATTAAATCCATAATATGCGCAGCGACGCGTGAACGGCTGATCTGCAAAATATCGGCGATTTCATTCTGCTGAATCAACGGATTGCGGCGCAGGATCTTAAGGATCTGCTTTTCCCTGTCGTTCATGATTAGGCCACCGCTTTTTCTGTTTGCTGGGCTTTCAGCCAGGCAATCTCTTCTGCCCAGATATCTGGATTAATGGTTTCCAGCACCAGCGGAATGCCGTCAAAACGATTGTCCTGCATAATCCATCGGAATGCGTCGTGGCCAATATTGCCTTCACCCAAGCTGTGGTGACGGTCAACGCGGCTGCCAAACGTGCTCTTTGCGTCGTTCAGGTGCATACCGCGCAGATATTTGAAGCCGACAATACGTTCGAATTCCGCAAACGTCTTTTCGCATTCCTCAACGGAACGCAAATCGTAACCGGCCGCGAAGGCGTGGCAGGTATCAATACAGACGCCGACACGGGATTTATCTTCTACGCCGTCGATAATGGCGGCCAGGTGCTCAAACTTAAAGCCAAGGTTGCTGCCCTGTCCGGCGGTATTTTCAATTACCGCTGTAACGCCCTGGGTCTGGGCGAGGGCGATGTTGATGGATTCGGCAATGCGCGCCAGACATTCATCTTCCGGGATCTGCATCAAATGGCTGCCCGGGTGAAAGTTCAACAGGGATAGGCCAAGCTGTTCGCAGCGCTGCATTTCATCGATAAACGCCTCGCGTGATTTTTCCAGCGCATCGCTGACCGGATGCCCGAGATTTATCAGGTAGCTGTCGTGAGGCAGGATTTGCGCGGAAGTATAGTGATACTTCTCGCAGGCAGATTTGAAACCATCAATGATTTCGGTGGTCAGCGGCGCGGCACGCCACTGACGCTGATTCTTGGTGAACAGGGCGAATGCGGTCGCTTCGATTTCTGCGGCTCGAATAGCGGCGTTAGCCAGACCGCCAGCGGCGCTTACGTGCGCTCCAATATATTTCATAAATTAAACCCGCCATACTCAAAAGGGGAGAGTATAGCGGGTTAATGGGGGGGAGTCGTGCTCGTTTATGCCATCAGTGCGTGGATAGCGAGGTTAATCGCGCCACCGCCCACAATCAGCCAGACAAACAGCAGCAGGGCCATCAGTAATGGTTTAGCGCCGGCTTTTTTCAGGGCGCTAACGTGAGTGGTCAGCCCCAGTGCAGCCATCGCCATTGCCAGCAAAATGGTATCCAGTGTTACCAGCATATTCACTACCGACTGCGGCAGAAAGTGGAACGAGTTAAAAATCGCGACCACAATGAACAGGATGGCAAACCACGGAATGGTGATTTTGCTCTTCTCACCACCGGTGGCCGGAGAAAGCTGTTTAACGCGAGCGGCCAACAGGATAAGGAACGGTGCCAGCATCATGACGCGCAGCATTTTGGCAATAACCGCGGCGTTTTCCGCATCCGGGTTAATGGCGTGACCGGCAGCCACAACCTGAGCGACTTCATGCATGGTGGAACCAATGTAAATGCCGTAGGTTTCCGGGCTAAACCAGTGCGCCAGTAGCGGGTACATCGCCGGATACAGGAAGATAGCTATGGTACCGAAGATGACCACTGTGGCGACAGCGACGGTCACCTTACTGGCTTCCGCTTTCACCACCGGTTCAGTTGCCAGCACGGCGGCGGCACCACAAATGCTGCTCCCCGCGCCAATCAGCCAACTGGTATGGCGGTCCAGACCAAACACTTTCTGCCCAAGGAAGCAGGCAATCATAAAGGTACTGCTTAGCGTTAACACATCAATCACGATACCGCTGACGCCAACGTCAGCAATTTGCGCGAAGGTGAGGCGAAACCCGTAGAGGATAATCCCCAGACGCAATAAATGTTGTTTAGCAAACAGCACTCCGCCGTCACAGCTTTTCCAGATGTGCGGATAGACGGTATTGCCGAGAACCATCCCCAGTAAAATTGCTAGGGTGAGGGCGCTGAACCCGGCACCTGCGACGGCGGGAATGGATCCACCCCATAAGGCGACCCCAGTGATAACTGCACTCAGGGCGAGCCCCGGAATAAAATGCCACGCTGTACGACGATGAGTCTGCAAGGTGAGTTCTGTCATATCCTTCTCCTTTATCTGGGTAAAAGAGTACGGCGAAGTGGTTTAAAAATAAAATTGATTATATATTTATAATTAATCTCTATAAGTGGTAAGTGACGGATATCCGGTGGAAAACGACTATGCATATCACCCTGCGACAACTTGAAGTGTTTGCTGAGGTATTAAAAAGCGGCTCAACGACCCAGGCGTCTGTCATGCTGGCATTGTCGCAGTCGGCGGTGAGTGCCGCGCTTACCGATCTGGAAGGACAGCTTGGCGTACAGCTCTTTGACCGGGTGGGCAAACGACTGGTAGTCAACGAGCACGGGCGCTTGCTCTACCCACGGGCGCTGGCACTACTCGAGCAAACGACCGAAATCGAACAGCTTTTCCGCGAAGATAATGGTGCCATTCGGGTTTATGCCAGTAGCACCATTGGCAACTATATTCTGCCTGCCATGATCGCCCGCTATCGGCATGATTTCCCCGATTTGCCGCTGGAGCTTAGCGTGGGCAACAGCCAGGATGTGATCAATGCGGTACTGGATTTCCGGGTAGATATCGGGCTGATTGAAGGGCCGTGTCATAGTACGGAAATAATCTCTGAACCGTGGCTTGAAGACGAGCTGGTAGTGTTCGCGGTACCGTCGTCACCGCTGACAAAGGGACCCGTTACGCTGGAACAGCTGGCTGCTTCGCCGTGGATCCTGCGTGAACGAGGATCAGGTACGCGTGAACTGGTGGATTACCTGCTGTTGTCTCATTTACCGAGATTTCAGATGGCAATGGAGTTGGGTAACTCCGAGGCCATTAAGCATGCGGTGCGCCATGGTCTCGGGATCAGCTGTTTGTCGCGGCGGGTCATTGCCGAGCAGTTACAGGCGGGAACGCTGAGCGAAGTTCCCGTGCCGCTTCCGCATTTGGTCCGCACGCTATGGCGTGTTCATCATCGACAAAAACATATCTCCAATGCCATTACGCGCTTTTTGCACTACAGCGACCAGGTAGAGCAGGGGGAATAAGACGTTCACTGTCGTGATGACTCCTTTTTGCATAATGGCGGTTACGTTTTAACCGCCTTGCACCCTCTGTTTTCTGCTTTACTTATAATCCGCGGCCAGTCATGAAGGTCTCTTATAACAGCGCATTTGTGCCGGAAGAATGCCGTTTCGTCTGCTACAATCGCGCCTCATTTTTTGGATGGATAGCATTTTCACATGGTTTCCGAAACTAAAACCACAGAAGCGCCCACGCTACGTCGTGAACTGAAGGCGCGTCACCTGACGATGATCGCCATTGGTGGTTCCATCGGTACGGGTCTTTTCGTTGCATCTGGTGCAACCATTTCTGCGGCGGGTCCTGGCGGCGCGCTGTTTTCCTATATTCTGATTGGCCTGATGGTGTACTTCCTGATGACCAGTCTCGGTGAACTGGCTGCCTACATGCCGGTTTCCGGCTCGTTCTCCACCTACGGTCAGAACTATGTAGAAGAAGGCTTTGGTTTCGCGCTGGGGTGGAACTACTGGTACAACTGGGCAGTAACGATTGCCGTTGACCTGGTGGCCGCACAGTTGGTAATGAGCTGGTGGTTCCCGGACACGCCGGGCTGGATCTGGAGCGCGCTGTTCCTCGGCGTTATTTTCCTGCTGAACTACATTTCCGTTCGCGGATTCGGTGAGGCGGAATACTGGTTCTCACTGATCAAAGTGACCACCGTCATTATCTTCATCGTGGTTGGCGTGATGATGATTTTCGGTATCTTCAAAGGCGCTCAGCCAGTGGGCTGGAGCAACTGGACGACCGGTGATGCACCGTTTGCCGGTGGTTTTGCTGCGATGATTGGCGTGGCGATGATCGTTGGCTTCTCCTTCCAGGGAACTGAGCTGATCGGTATCGCGGCAGGCGAATCTGAAGATCCTGAGAAGAATATCCCACGTGCGGTCCGTCAGGTGTTCTGGCGAATCCTGCTGTTCTATGTGTTCGCGATTTTGATTATCAGCCTGATCATTCCGTACACCGATCCGAGCCTGCTGCGTAACGATGTGAAAGACATCAGCGTTAGCCCGTTCACGCTGGTATTCCAGCATGCGGGTCTGCTGTCTGCGGCGGCGGTGATGAACGCAGTTATCCTGACGGCAGTGCTATCTGCGGGTAACTCCGGGATGTATGCCTCCACGCGTATGCTTTACACCCTGGCATGTGACGGCAAAGCGCCACGTATTTTCGGCAAACTGTCCCGTGGCGGTGTACCGCGTAACGCGCTGTATGCGACCACCGTGGTGGCGGGGCTGTGCTTCCTGACCTCGATGTTTGGCAACCAGACCGTATACCTGTGGTTGCTGAATACCTCCGGGATGACGGGCTTTATCGCCTGGCTGGGGATCGCCATTAGCCACTATCGCTTCCGTCGCGGTTATGTGCTGCAAGGTCATGATGTGAAAGATCTGCCGTATCGTTCTGGCTTCTTCCCGCTGGGGCCGATCTTCGCCTTTGTGCTGTGCCTGATTATTACCCTCGGTCAGAACTACGAAGCGTTCCTGAAAGACAGCATTGACTGGGGCGGCGTGATGGCTACCTATATCGGTATCCCACTGTTCCTGATTATCTGGTTTGGCTATAAGCTGACGAAAGGAACCCATTTTGTTCGCTATAGCGAAATGAAATTCCCGGGCCGCGTGAAGAAATAACAGTATAAAAAGCATAACAAAACCCCGGCATGGTGAGTGCCGGGGTTTTTTATTGCGCCAGACTTAGAAGCTGTAAGTCAGGCCAACCGTGTAACGACGACCATCGAGGACGGTGTCGTAGGTATCGTAATCGATTTGCTTATCCAGCACGTTATACACGCCGGCAGTCATCAACAGATCCTTGGTGGCATAGTAGCGTAAACCCACATCGACCTGGGTATAGGACGGCGTGCCCTGCGCCATAGAAGTACGGCTCAGGTATTCAGACGTTTTCCCGCGCAGATTCAGGCGGCTCCAGAAACCGAGATCCTGCGTGGCCTGCCAGTCCAGCGTGGTGTTGAACATATGCTTTGGCATTTTGTTCAATGGCTGGCCGGAGAACTGACCGCTTTTCTGCTCAGATTCCGTGTAGGTGTAGTTCGCCGTCCAGTTGACGTCGGAGGTTATTTTCCAGCCGAAGGTGGATTCTACGCCGCGCATATTAGCTTTATCGACGTTAACGCGATCGCTGACGAAGTCATAAGTGGTATTGCCGATAGTACAGGCCGGGTCGGAACTGCTGTTACAGCGACGCACCTCGGTGATTTTGTTTTTGAAGTCGGTATTGAACAGGGTGACGCCTGCGTTGAGGTTGTCGCCGTTATCCCACAGTAAGCCGATTTCTTCGCTGAGGCTTTTCTCCGGCTTCAGGTCTGGATTGCCGACAATGATTCCGTTCAGACGTCCGCCGCCGGTGACCTGTCCCCAGTTTGCTGATGACTGGCGCAGGTCTGGCGCACGGTAGCCCGCCGAAACGCCGCCTTTTAAGGTCCATTGATCGCTCAGATGCCATACGCCATAGCCGCGCGGCGTCCAGTTGTCACCGTAGTTTTCATCTTTATCCATACGCAGACCACCGGTCAACGTAAAGGTATCGGTAACGGCCCATTCATCTTCAGCAAACAACGCCCAGCTCCAGCGGGTCAGTTTGTTCAGCCCATCAGCAGCTTGTAGCTGATTCCCGTTATCACGCAATTTCTCATAACGGTATTGCCCGCCTAACGTCAGGGTGTGCGCCCCGAGGAAGACCTGATTCTGGTTATTGAAAATCGTGTTGTAAGACTTCATCTGGCGACCCGGGTTTTCGCTCTCTTCCTGCTGGACATAGCTGGTGGAGTTGAAGTCGTCGTAATAACCACTGTGGGTTAAGGAATAGGTCGTGTGTACATACTTGCTTTCGCTTTTACTGTTGGGCTTACAGCTTCCGTTGCGGCAGTTTTCCTCAGCCATAGATTTGCCCGGCGTACTGTCGCGGTCTTGCAATTCACGAGCGTAATCGAAGTCGACGTCATTTTTATCATCTGGCGTAAAGTTCAGGGTTAACCCTCCGTTACGCATACGCTGTTCATTGTAGCCATTGAGGATTTTATCTTCCGCCCGATGGGAGAATAACCCGGTCACCTTCGCACCAAGTAATCCGTCAATCAGTGGCCCGGACGCATAGGCGTTGGTCTGGTAAATATCGCCGGAGTCTCTGTCCTCCTGGAACGTGGCGTCGCCGTGCAGAGAGCCGGTCCAGGCTTTGGTATTCGAGACTTTCTTGGTGATGACGTTAATGACGCCGCCCATCGCATCGGAACCATACAGGGACGACATCGGGCCACGGATGACTTCAATACGCTCGATGGATTCCAGCGGCGGCAGCCAACCTTGCTCAATACCTGAATTGTCGCTGTTCGGGCGTGTGCCGCGGGTGCTGATGCGTTTACCGTTGACCAGGAAGAGCGTGTATTGCGAAGCCATACCGCGAATACTGATGTCGCTGCTGCTCCCCCCGCCGGTGACGACGACGCCAGGGACATCTTTTAGCGCATCGGTGACATCGCGATAGGCTTTATCTTCGATCTGCTGCTTGGTAATAACAGATATCGACGCCGGAGCATCCTGTATTTTCTGCTCAAAGCCGGTAGCTGTTACTACCACGGTGTCTTGTTCTGCGGCATGGCCGAGTGATGGGAGACTGGCGACGCATACTGCGGCAGCTACAGCCTTAACGTGAGGTATAGTCATTTGTATCATTCCATTTAAATGAATCAAACTGCGCGTCATGTGAAAGGCCATGACAATTGTATGTATTTGTCTTTTAAGGACTCTTTTCAGTAAAGAAGCGGGGTGATTGTACAAAATCATTAATTTTTGTAAACACAAATGATAATAGAAATCATTTGTGTTTGATTTCATTTCGAGGGAAATGCTTTTTAATCAATAAGATAATGGAGTGAGAAAAAAGGAGAAAAAGTAATGAAAGCGAGACGAATGAAGAGGGGAAACCTTTTTGATGCTGAAGAATGGCTTACGTTTTTGACTTAAGGACAGCGGCTATAACACCGCTGTCCTGTTTTGGCTGGCTTATAGCCGATGGAATTTGGCGAGTAAGGCCAGTGACAGGGTTGTTAACAGGATGGCGATCACGGCATACAGATAAACACCAGACCACTCCCAGCTATTCTTCACTAATATCACCGGTACGCCTGCTAATGCCGCGCCGACATAGCTAAATAATCCCCGGAAGCCGGTTATCGATCCCGCTGCATCTTTATGAGTAACATCCAGACAACCGACGGCAAAAAGCATATGCGGGCCGTACAGGGCGAACCCCATTATGGTGAAGAGTATCGCCGTAATGGTATATGAAGTATCCTGTACCACTGGGATTAAGGTAATACACACGCACAGCATTAAGGCGAATATTAGTCCTGTCATCCAGCGATTACTTTTAAACATAAAGTCCGATAAGTAACCCGCCAGTAGTCCTCCGGCAAGTCCACCGCCTTCAAACCACGAGATAATGGAGTTGGCCTTAATCAGGCTCCAGCCATGTACCTGCGAATAGTAAATTTGCGGCCAGTCGTTGAGAATGGTGCGGGCAATATAAACAGACATATCGCCGATGATAATAATCCATACCAGCGGGTTAATCAGGATATATTTAACGAAAATCTGCCAAAAGGAGAGGTTAACTGGACTGGCCTTAACCTGGGCAAGTTCTGTCGGATCATTGCGCCATTCTCCAACGTTAGGCAAACCTAAGGTCCCGGGACGGTCTTTAATCGTAAAGAGTGCAACAATCCCCATCAGCAGGGAGATCGCGCCCGGCACATAAAAACCCATTTTCCAGCTGCCGCTCCAGACAATCGCAAAACTGGTCAACAGTGGGGCGAGACTGCCGCCGATATTATGCGCCGCCTCAACGACCGCCCACCAACGCCCACGTTCATTTTTGGAAAACCAGGATGCCATGATCTTTGCCATTGGCGGAAAACTGGTGCCCTGGAGAATGGCGTTGAGGCTGTACAGCACATAAAACGCAGCGACGCTGTCGGAAAAACCAAAAAGAATATTGACGATCCCAACGCCAATGAGCACCGGGCCGGTCATGGCTTTCGGATTGATTTTATCAACCAGCATGCCGCCAACAAACTTCATTGACCCATACAGGATGTAAAACAGTGAAGACATGATGGCAAAATCTTCTGCGGTCAGAGCGGTATTAGACAACATTGCCGGCATGGCCGCTGAAAAGTTTTTACGCGTTAAATAAAAGACAGCGTAAGAGATAAAAACCGAGGTAATGATCTCTATCCTGAATTTTTTGTAAGTATGGTCAATCTCTTGTTTTTCTTTTACAACCGGCTTATCAGTCTGGCTGAATATAAACGATTTTAAGCTCATATGAGTTTCCCTTCAGGCAGTGCTCGTGGGTTATAATCCATTTTCGATCAAGAACAAAAGTGACTCGAATCCGTGAAAGTTAATTTGATTTGTTATTAACTCTCTGACCGCCGGTTTAGCTTTCCAAGCAATCCCCGTGCCTGCATATGTCAGCATGGGAATATCGTTAGCGCCATCACCGCAGGTGATAATATTATGCTGCGGTATCTGCAATGTATTGGCGAGTCGCTCCAATGTTTTTTGTTTATTATCTGCATTCATGATAGGCGCAGCGATATTATCTGTCAGTTTACCGTCCCTGATTTCAACGGTATTAGAAAAAACATAATCCAGATGATATTTTTCCTGTAACCTGCGAGTAAAAATGTCTAAACCACCAGAAATGATCGCCGATTTAAATCCTTTCTGTTTGAGAATGGGCAAAATAGTGGTAATGCCGGGAGAAGCGGTCATTTGATCGCATACGGCATTAATCACATCGATATGGGTTCCTTTTAACATCCCGATGCGCCGGGTAAAGCTGCTATTGAAATCCAGCTTTCCTTCCATCGCCTGCTTCGTCAGCTCTGCTATCTGTGCGGAGATGCCGAGCACGCGCGCAATTTCATCGACACCTTCTTCTTCGATAAATGTCGAGTCCATATCGAATGCAATAATTCCTTTCGCTGGAATGATTTGCGGTTTAATGAAAAAATCAAACTGCTGAGCGAATGACGTGATTCGCAGTTTTTTATATATTTCATTTGTGAATGATTTATCTGGTATTGACAATTTAAAATATGATTTATTGATGTGCGTTATATGTGATTGTTCCAGTGTACACTGATTTTCTTTTGTATCGCGATTTAGAAACGTTTCATGCAACCATGCCTGCAGTTTTTCAGGTTCTTTTGCACTAATAAAATAAATAATTGCCATTATGTCACTCCTGTAAATTAAGGTTATTGTAATAGTAGGGGGTGGCGATTGAATCCTGCTTTATCACAGATGTGAATGTTAAAAAAAAGAAAAAATAGTATTGTTTTTTATACCAATAAATAAACAAAGTCTGAAAGGTATCATTTTTGATATACACGTCACGGTCTGTTGCTACTGGCGGTATATTCTATTTTGACTAACAGGATGGGTCTAAAATGGAAAGTTGTATTGATATTTTTAAAGTCGTCATTGGGCCTTCCAGTTCAAGAACAGTAGGGCCAATGCGTGCCGCGTTTAACTTCATTTCACAATTAAAGCTACAGGAGATCTTACCGCTAACGCGAGAAATCGAGGTTGAGCTATACGGTGCGCTCTCATTAAGCCGCAAGTGTCATAACGTTGATATCGCTCTTTATCTGGGGCTGTTGGGTAACCAGCCGGATGATGTTGATTTACGTCAGCAAATGGAGGCCATTAAACGTGCTGAACAGAACGGTATTTTGCTGCTCTCTCCTTCAGTTGCCGTGACGGTGACGATTCTGGCTAATCAGCAACCGCATGCCGGTCATCCCTATGCGATGACGTTTCGCGCCCGGGATGATTATTTTACGTTGTATGAAGAAACATGGTTTTCAACCGGCGCCGGACAGGTTCGTAAACCCGGCGCGTCGACGCCCGAGACAGCGGCGCAAGAAAACGTATATCCTTTTGCTTTTCAGCATGCGGCGCAACTGCAGGATCTGTGTCAGCGCAATGGTTTATCCGTTGCGGCATTAATGATGAAAAATGAGTTACAGGTGCATTCCCAGGCGGCGTTGCATGACTATTTTTCGTACGTTTGGGCGATTATGCAGCAGGCAGTCCATCGCGGTCTGCATACTGAGGGGCTGTTGCCGGGGCCGTATCAGGTACCGCGCAGAGCTTGCGCATTGCATAAATCACTGGCAATGAGACCCTCTGCTAACGACTTTCTCACCAACCTCAACTGGGTCAATGCCTTTGCGATTGCCGTCAGTGAGGAGAATGCCGCCGGTGGGCGGGTGGTGACCGCGCCGACTAATGGCGCGAGCGGCATCATCCCGGCGGTCCTTAGTTGGTACGATAAGTTTATCTGTGAACTGGATAACGCATCGGTTACCCGCTTTTTTCTTACCGCTGGCGCCATCGCGTTACTGTTCAAACAAAATGCCTCTATTTTAGGTTCTGAGGTCGGGTGTCAGGGGGAGATCGGCGTGGCAAGTTCGATGGCGGCAGCCGGCTTAGCAGAACTGATGGGGGCCTCAGTCGGTCAGGTGCTGAGCGCCGCAGAAATTGCCATGGAACATCATTTGGGGCTTACCTGCGATCCGGTTGGCGGGCAGGTACAAATTCCCTGTGTCGAACGCAACGCGATTTCGTCAGTAAAAGCAATTAACGCCGCAACGATGGCGATAAGCCGCATCAGTGAGCCATGCGTTTCGCTCGATGAGGTAATTGCAGCTATGTATGAAACGGGTAAAGACATGAGCGCGAAATACCGTGAAACGTATCATGGCTGTCTGGGAAAAATTCAGCCCAGAAAACGGAGAGAGTGGCATGAAATATCACACCATGAATAATGATGAAATCATCTTGTCATTATGCGCGCGTATCCGGGAAACGCGGATTTCCTTGGCCCTGACCCAGCAGCAGTTTGCCGACAGTGCTCAGGTGGGGATTGCAACCATTAAACGAATTGAGAAAGGTGGGGGATTGAATCTTGATACGCTTATCTCTCTGTTGCGTGCACTGAATAAGTTGCATCACCTGGATGCAATCTTATTCGAGTCTGAAGTGCGTAATTTTAATGAAGGTCATGAAGGCGGTGAGAGCGTGGGGCGATTACAGGTACGCCAACAGGCGGCCGATCTAAATCGTAAAGCGTCCGCGCCGCAGTCAGAAGAGATGAGCTACAGCGCGGCAATAGAAAATACCCTTTACTGGTGATCACTTCAGCAAATACTGGGCGTGGAATCGCAGGTGATCCTCGATAAACGACGCAATAAAGTAATAGCTGTGATCGTAACCCGGCTGGATGCGTAAGGTCATTGGCCATGCGGTTTGACGTGCTGTTTCGGCCAGTACCGCGGGCTGCAACTGATCGGCAAGAAACTGATCGCTATCACCCTGATCAATCAGCGTTGGAATCGCATCTGCGGGCTTGCTGGCCAGCATTAACGCGCAACTGTCCCACTCAGCCCATTGCGATTTATCTTCACCCAGATAAGCGCTAAAAGCCTTCTCGCCCCAAGGAACGCGGCAAGGATTTACGATCGGCGCAAAGGCGGAAACACTGGTGTATTTCCCGGGATTTTTCAGCGCCATAATTAATGCGCCGTGACCGCCCATAGAATGCCCGCTGATCGCGCAGCGATCGCTGACGTTAAACTGAGACTGAATCAGTGCCGGCAGTTCGTCACGCAGATAGTCATACATGCGAAAATGGCTTGCCCACGGCTGCTGGGTGGCATTAAGGTAAAAACCGGCTCCCTGACCTAAATCGTAACCCTCATCGTTGGCAACCTGCTCGCCACGCGGGCTGGTGTCCGGCATCACCAGGACTATACCCAGTTCAGCCGCGATGCGTTGCGCCCCGGCTTTCGTCGTGAAGTTTTCATCATTGCAGGTCAAACCTGACAGCCAGTACAGCACCGGAGGCGGGGCGTTATCGCGGGGTGGGGGAAGAAAAATACTGAAGGTCATAGCGCAATTTAGCGTGGCGGAGTCGTGACGCCAGCGTTGCTGCCAACCTTCAAAACAGCGGTGCTCTTCAAGCATTTCCATGCGTGGCTCCTTGTTGTGTTGAACCTGAATGTGTTTGCGAACTCACCATAATACAGATTATTCATTGCACCGTGAGTAACTTTCACTTCCGCATTGAGCAAACATACTTCATCATCTATATAACTTTACATTAACACTCGATATCACCGGGCTAAACAGTAAGTGAAATTGCTACGCTGAAAGGCTGTGCCAATTTCAATAATTATCGCGGTGAATACTGGATTATGTGCGCCGCCTCACGCACAATGTTCTGGCTGTGACACAGCCTAAAAACTTTGCCCCATGCAGGGCAGAGGCGCCCCACCTGCAGGAGAAGAAGAAATGTCATCACTCAGTAAAGAAGCGGCCCTGGTTCATGAAGCGCTGGTGGCGCGTGGTCTTGAAACACCACTGCGCCCGCCCGTGCAAGAGATGGATAACGAAACGCGCAAACGTCTGATCTCAGGTCATATGACCGAGATTATGCAATTGCTCAACCTTGATTTGAGCGATGACAGTTTGATGGAAACTCCGCATCGCATTGCGAAAATGTATGTTGATGAGATTTTCTCCGGCCTCGATTACGCCAACTTCCCGAAAATCACCGTCATTGAAAACAAAATGAAGGTGGATGAGATGGTCACGGTCCGCGATATCACGCTGACCAGCACCTGCGAACACCACTTTGTCACTATCGATGGCAAGGCGACAGTGGCGTACATCCCGAAAGATTCGGTCATTGGTCTGTCGAAGATTAACCGCATTGTGCAGTTCTTCGCTCAGCGTCCGCAGGTACAGGAACGCCTGACTCAGCAAATTCTCACTGCGCTGCAAACGCTGCTCGGGACGAACAATGTAGCAGTGTCGATTGATGCGGTGCATTACTGTGTGAAAGCGCGCGGCATTCGTGATGCGACCAGCGCGACCACGACCACGTCTCTTGGCGGATTGTTTAAGTCCAGCCAGAACACGCGTCAGGAATTCCTGCGCGCAGTACGCCACCACAACTGATCGGGGCAGGGACCATGGAGCGTAATGTCACGCTGGATTTTATTCGTGGCGTCGCCATCCTGGGTATCCTGCTTCTCAATATTAGCGCCTTTGGCCTGCCAAAGGCGGCATACCTCAATCCCGCGTGGTATGGCAACATCACCTTATCCGACGCCTGGACCTGGGCGCTGCTCGATCTCTTTGCGCAGGTAAAATTCCTCACGCTTTTTGCGCTGCTGTTCGGTGCTGGTCTGCAAATGCTGCTCCCACGCGGTAAACGCTGGATCCAGTCGCGGCTTACGCTGCTGGTGCTATTGGGTTTTATTCACGGTTTACTCTTCTGGGATGGCGATATTCTGCTGGCATATGGCTTAATCGGCCTGATTTGTTGGCGGTTGATCCGTGATGCGCCGTCGGTAAAAAGTTTATTTAATACCGGCGTGCTGCTTTATCTGGTGGGCGTTGGCGTACTGCTGCTGCTGGGCGTGATCTCCGGGAGTGAGACCAGCCGCGCCTGGACACCGGATGCTTCAGCGTTGCTGTATGAAAAATACTGGAAGGTGAACGGCGGAATGGAAGCAGTCAGCAATCGCGTGGATATGATGTCCAATAGCTTGCTGGCGTTGGGTGCGCAGTACGGCTGGCAACTGGCGGGGATGATGCTGCTCGGCGCAGCATTAATGCGCAGCGGCTGGCTAAAAGGACAGTATAGTTTGCAGCACTATAGACGTACCGGCGTGCTGCTGATCATTACAGGGATGGCGATTAACCTGCCTGCTATCATCGCTCAGTGGCAACTGGACTGGGCCTACCGCTGGTGTGCTTTCCTGTTACAAGCTCCGCGAGAGCTGGGCGCGCCGTTGCAGACCCTTGGTTACGCAGCGCTGATGTTCGGTTTCTGGCCGCAGCTTAGCCGCTTAAAATGGGTCATTGCCATCGCCTGCGTGGGGCGCATGGCGCTAACCAACTATCTGTTACAGACCTTAATCTGTACCACGCTGTTTTACCAGGCGGGCTTGTTTATGAAATTTGACCGGCTGGAGCTGCTGTATTTCGTCATTCCGGTCTGGGCCGTAAATCTGCTGTTCTCCGTCATATGGCTACGTTTTTACCGGCAGGGCCCGGTTGAGTGGTTGTGGCGCCAATTAACTCAGCGTGCGGCGGGGACGTCATTGCCTCGTACATCCAGATAACGATCTGGATCACATTCGTTAACAAAATGGATGTAAGCGCTTTCATTCCTGTGACCTCACTCACGCAGCCCATTTCATTGTGCTGACAAAATATCCAGCCTGGGGTGTCTGCGGTTAACCGCAATCTAAAACAGGGCAGTGAATATGGTAACCATCCGTGATGTGGCACGGCAGTCTGGCGTTTCGGTCGCGACCGTTTCCCGCGTACTGAATAACAGCGCGCTGGTGAGTCCCGATACGCGTGAAGCGGTAATGAAGGCGGTCACTCAGTTGGGCTATCGACCAAATGCCAACGCGCAAGCGCTGGCGACGCAGGTGAGCGACACAATTGGCGTTGTGGTCATGGATGTTTCAGACGCATTTTTTGGCGCGCTGGTAAAAGCCGTGGATATGGTTGCCCAACAGCATCAGAAGTACGTCCTGATTGGCAACAGCTACCATGAGGCTGAAAAAGAACGCCACGCCATTGAAGTGTTGATTCGTCAACGCTGTAACGCACTGATTGTTCACTCTAAAGCACTGAGCGATCGGGAGCTGGCTGAGTTTATGGATCAGATCCCTGGCATGGTGCTGATCAACCGCCTGGTGCCGGGTTACGCCCATCGTTGCGTCTGCCTGGATAACATCAGCGGTGCCAAAATGGCGACCCGCATGTTGCTTAATAATGGTCATCAACGCATCGGGTATCTGGCATCAAGCCACCGCATTGAAGATGATGCCATGCGTAAAGAGGGATGGTTAAGCGCCCTGAATGAGCAGGGGATAGTGGCGGCAGAAAGCTGGGTCGGCACCGGTTCGCCCGATATGCAGGGCGGAGAATCTGCGATGGTGGAACTGCTGGGGCGCAATTTACAACTGACGGCGGTGTTCGCCTACAACGACAATATGGCTGCCGGCGCGCTGACCGCGCTAAAAGATAACGGTATTGCTATTCCATTACACCTTTCAATCATTGGCTTCGATGATATTCCCATCGCACGTTACACCGATCCGCAACTGACCACCGTGCGTTATCCCATTGCCTCAATGGCAAAAATGGCGACGGAGCTCGCGTTACAAGGGGCGGCAGGTACGTTAGATCCGCAGGCGACGCATTGCTTTATGCCGACGCTGGTACGTCGCCATTCAGTGGCGCTGCGGCAGAATGCGGCATCGATCACTAACTAATAACTCAGCGCGATGTAACCGCTTTCAATATGTGAGTAAATTCACAGTATATTAACAATGCGATAGCTATGATGACACTGTTTGTTGCGCTGTAACTACTATGTAACGGTGAATAATCACTTTCATCGAGGTATAGCTGCCTTAAACAACTAATAAAGCCTGTTTTTGGAGCGTTGCCAGACACGGAAGAAATATTTTTAAAAGTGAGCTTCGGCGTTCAGTAACACTTCAGTAACGTTCTGCCTGCCGAGCATTTATCTCAAGTACTACCCTGCATATTAAAACCGGAGATACCATGAATAAGAAGGTGTTGACCCTGTCTGCTGTAATGGCAAGCATGTTATTCGGCGCGGCTGCGCACGCTGCTGATACCCGCATTGGTGTGACTATCTATAAGTATGACGATAACTTTATGTCAGTAGTACGTAAGGCTATTGAAAAAGATGCCAAAGCGGCGCCAGATGTACAGCTGCTGATGAACGACTCGCAGAACGACCAGTCCAAACAAAACGATCAGATCGACGTGCTGCTGGCAAAAGGCGTTAAAGCACTGGCGATTAACCTGGTTGACCCGGCAGCGGCAGGCACGGTCATTGAAAAAGCACGCGGGCAGAACGTACCGATCGTGTTCTTCAACAAAGAACCTTCTCGCAAGGCGCTGGACAGCTATGACAAAGCGTATTATGTCGGTACTGACTCTAAAGAGTCCGGTATTATTCAGGGTGATTTGATTGCTAAACACTGGGCAGCTAACCCGAACTGGGACCTGAACAAAGACGGCAAAATTCAGTTTGTTCTGCTGAAAGGCGAACCGGGACACCCGGATGCTGAAGCACGTACTACTTACGTGATTAAAGAGCTGAACGACAAAGGCATTAAAACTGAGCAACTGCAGTTAGATACTGCAATGTGGGATACCGCTCAGGCGAAAGATAAGATGGATGCGTGGATGTCCGGTCCGAACGCGAACAAAATCGAAGTGGTTATCGCCAACAACGATGCGATGGCAATGGGCGCAGTTGAAGCGCTGAAGGCACATAACAAAACCAGCGTACCGGTATTTGGCGTGGATGCCCTGCCTGAAGCACTGGCGCTGGTGAAATCTGGTGCTATGGCCGGTACCGTGCTGAACGATGCTAACAACCAGGCGAAAGCTACCTTTGATCTGGCGAAAAACCTTGCTGATGGCAAAGGTGCGGCTGATGGCACCAACTGGAAAATTGAGAACAAAATTGTTCGTGTTCCGTACGTAGGTGTTGATAAAGATAATCTGGCAGAGTTTACCAATAAGTAAATACTCCGTCTGTGGGCGCAATATCATTGCGCCCTTAATAACGCACTCTGCAAGGCCAACAAGGTATAATTATGGTCAGCACACATACTCAGTCGTCAGGCGAATACTTGTTGGAAATGACCGGCATCAACAAGTCCTTCCCCGGCGTTAAGGCTCTTGATAATGTCAATTTAAAAGTCCGCCCACATTCGATCCACGCCTTAATGGGGGAGAATGGTGCGGGGAAATCCACATTATTGAAATGTCTTTTCGGCATCTATCAAAAAGATTCCGGTAGTATTTTATTTCAGGGTAAAGAAATCGATTTTCATTCTGCTAAAGAAGCGCTTGAGAATGGTATTTCGATGGTACATCAGGAATTAAACCTGGTATTACAACGTTCTGTGATGGACAACATGTGGTTGGGACGCTATCCCACCAAAGGTATGTTTGTCGATCAGGAAAAAATGTACCGTGATACCAAAGCGATATTTGATGAGCTGGATATTGATATCGATCCGCGCGCACGCGTCGGCACATTATCCGTTTCACAAATGCAGATGATTGAAATTGCGAAAGCGTTCTCCTATGACGCCAAAATCGTCATCATGGATGAACCAACGTCATCGTTAACCGAGAAAGAAGTTAATCATCTGTTCACCATCATCCGTAAGCTGAAAGAACGTGGATGCGGTATTGTTTATATTTCTCACAAAATGGAAGAAATTTTCCAACTGTGTGATGAAATCACCGTGCTGCGCGACGGCCAGTGGATTGCGACCCAGCCGCTGGAAGGGCTGGATATGGATAAGATCATCGCCATGATGGTAGGGCGTTCACTGAACCAACGTTTTCCGGACAAAGAAAACAAGCCCGGTGAAGTGATTCTGCAAGTGCGTAACCTGACCTCGCTGCGTCAGCCGTCAATTCGTGATGTCTCGTTTGATTTGCACAAAGGGGAAATTCTCGGGATTGCTGGTCTGGTCGGCGCTAAACGTACTGATATCGTTGAAACGCTGTTTGGTATTCGTGAGAAATCATCGGGTACAATTACGCTACATGGCAAAAAAATTAATAACCACAGCGCAAATGAGGCCATCAATCATGGTTTTGCGCTGGTCACGGAAGAACGCCGCTCAACCGGTATTTACGCGTACCTGGATATTGGTTTTAACTCGTTAATCTCCAATATCCAAAACTATAAAAATAAAGTCGGTCTGCTGGATAATTCCCGCATGAAGAGTGATACCCAATGGGTAATTGACTCCATGAGGGTGAAAACGCCGGGCCATCGTACACAAATCGGTTCACTGTCTGGTGGTAATCAGCAAAAGGTGGTTATTGGCCGTTGGCTATTAACGCAGCCAGAAATTCTGATGCTGGATGAACCTACACGTGGTATCGATGTCGGCGCGAAATTTGAAATTTATCAGCTGATTGCCGAACTCGCGAAAAAGGATAAGGGGATTATTATTATTTCCTCTGAAATGCCGGAGCTATTGGGTATTACAGATCGTATCCTGGTGATGAGTAATGGTCTCGTTGCCGGGATTGTTGACACTAAAACGACAACGCAAAACGAAATCCTCCGTCTTGCGTCTTTGCACCTTTAAGATTAGGGGCTCCTCATGAGTGCGTTAAATAAGAAAAGTTTTCTTACTTATCTGAAAGAAGGCGGAATTTACGTTGTTCTTTTGGTTTTGCTGGCGATTATTATTTTCCAGGATCCCACTTTCTTAAGCTTACTGAACCTGAGTAATATTCTGACGCAATCTTCGGTGCGTATTATTATCGCATTGGGTGTGGCAGGGCTGATTGTTACCCAGGGGACCGACCTGTCTGCGGGACGTCAGGTTGGCCTTGCGGCGGTCGTGGCGGCAACCTTGCTGCAGTCGATGGAGAACGCCAACAAGGTGTTCCCGGAAATGGCGACGATGCCAATTATCGTGGTGGTGCTGATTGTCTGCGTGATTGGCGCCATTATCGGTCTGGTGAACGGTATCATCATCGCTTATCTGAACGTGACGCCGTTTATTACCACCCTGGGTACGATGATTATCGTTTACGGGATCAACTCCCTGTACTACGACTTCGTCGGCGCATCGCCAATTTCTGGCTTCGACAGCGGATTCTCAACCTTTGCGCAGGGCTTTATTGCGCTGGGCAGTTTCCGACTCTCCTACATCACCTTCTACGCGCTGATTGCCGTGGCCTTTGTATGGGTGCTGTGGAATAAAACCCGCTTCGGTAAGAATATTTTTGCTATCGGCGGAAACCCGGAAGCGGCGAAAGTGTCCGGGGTAAACGTTGCGCTGAACCTGCTGATCATCTATGCGTTGTCTGGCGTGTTCTATGCGTTTGGTGGTTTGCTCGAAGCCGGGCGTATCGGTTCGGCAACCAACAACCTCGGCTTTATGTATGAGCTGGATGCGATTGCCGCGTGCGTGGTTGGCGGCGTGTCGTTCAGCGGCGGGGTAGGGACCGTGTTTGGCGTGGTGACCGGTGTGATTATCTTCACCGTTATCAACTATGGTCTGACCTACATTGGTGTGAACCCTTACTGGCAGTATATTATCAAGGGCGGCATTATTATCTTCGCGGTCGCGCTGGACTCACTGAAGTACGCGCGTAAGAAGTAATCGTATAACGCAAAAATCCCGGCACAGCGCAATCTGTACCGGGCTTTTTTGTCAGTATTACAACGTTAACTCGTGCGCTTTCTCACCAGGTTTAAATTTCACCTCACCCAGTTCGATACAGGCTACCGGGCAAACGTGACCGCACAGCAAGCATCCGACACATTTTTCCGTGTTGCAGTGCGGCGTGCGGGTTTCTTCGTTCCATTCCATTGCCTGATGCCCACCGTCGTAACAGGAGATGTAGCAGCGACCGCAGCCAACGCATTTATCCAGATGGATATTCGGATAGACGATGTAGCTACGGTCAAGTTCCTCAGCGGGGATAATATTGGCATTGGCTAGACCCACCATCTCCTCCAGTGAGTCAAACCCTTGATCGGCGAGGTAATGTGACAATCCGCTGATCATGTCCTCCACAATCCGATATCCATACTGCATGATCCCGGTGGTCACCTGCAGCGTGGCCGCGCCTAACAGTAAAAACTCGGCTGCATCTTCCCAGGTTTCAATTCCTCCGATGCCGCTAATTGGGAAATCCCGCAGTTCAGGGTGCATCCGCAGTTGTTGGATAAATCGCAGGGCGATAGGCTTAACGGCCTTGCCGGAGTAGCCGGAAATACTGGATTTGCCGTTGACGACCGGCATCCCGATTTTCCTGTTCAGGTCGATGTTAGTGATGGATTTAACTGTATTGATGGTCGCAATACCATCCGCACCTCCACGTTTTGCCGCCAGCGCCACCTCACACATATCACCAATGTTCGGCGTCATTTTTGCCAGCATTGGCAGGGACGATCCGCGTTTCACTGCCCGACAATATTTTTCAACCAGCTCAGGGCTTTGTCCTACATCGCTGCCCATAGCATGCGAGGTCATTTGCGGGCACGAGAAGTTACACTCGATCATGTCGGCACCGGCCTCTTCAACCAGGCGGGCCAGTTCCTGCCATTGCTGTTCATTTTCCCCCATGATCGACGCAATCAGAACCTTGTTCGGATAGTCCTGTTTCAGTCGGCGGATTGCGGCCAGATTCTCCTCCAGCGGATGCTCGGCAATTTGCTCCATGTTTTTGAAGCCAATAAAGCCGGTATCTTCTTTGCTGAGATGATCAAAGCGCGGAGAGACCTCATTCGCAATAAAGAACCCGATCGTTTTAAAAACAATACCGCCCCAGCCACTTTCATAGGCTTTGGCGCACATTTCATAGCAATTGCCCACCGGAGAGGAAGAGAGGCAGAATGGGTTGGGGAATTTGACGCCGCAAAAGGTAATAGAAAGATCTTTCGTTAACATGAGCAAGCTCCCTCTAAATAGTGATGAATGGCCTGAGCTGCTTCTTTACCGGTTTTCACGGCGTAAACAACCGTTTTATCGCCCTCAACAATATCACCAGCAGCAAACAGGACAGGATCGGTGGTTTGGTAGTTTTGCGTATCGATAAGATTGTGCTGGGGCTTTAACGCGGCAAAATTATCAAGCTGAGCGTGTTGGCCGACGGCAAGAATAATGTGCTCGGCTTCAAGCGAGAGTTCACCTGGCAAGCGTACGTGTTTAAAGGAAACCCGATTTCCGTTAACCGCCACAGGCGTGAAACCGTCAATAATCGATACCCCTAATGCCTGGGTGCTGTTGAATTCTTTGTCGCTGGCCGGGAAATCAGCCAGTTCTTCACGCGCTACACAGGTGACTGACGGACAGCCCAGCAACTTTAAGGTACTGGCGACATCCATCGCCACGTCGCCACCGCCGATGATTAATGCACTTTGCGCGACGGTAATATCGCCGCTGGCTTGCCGGGCGCGTTGCAGGAAATCGACGGCAATTTCAACGTTATTCGCTCTCTCAAACAGAGGTAACGTTGAACCGTAAGACATCCCCACGGTAACCAGTACGGCGCGATAATTCGCTTTGAGTTGCTCAACGGAAAGGGCATTGCCGACTTCGCAATTGCACGTGATGGTCACGCCCATTTCAACGATACGGGCAATTTCAAGATCCAAAACCGATTGCGGCAGACGAAACTCAGGGATGCCATAGCGCAACCAGCCACCTGGCTGAGCCTGTTTTTCGAAGATGGTGACGTCATAACCAAGATTACTTAGCGTTACGCTGGCCTGTAACCCTGCCGGGCCCGCACCGATGACGGCAACCTTGCCCAGCTTTTTTGTCGCTGGCTGATAGATTTTCATTGCCGTTTGCTGTTCAAAATCGGTAATAAAGCGCTGCAGACGTGCAATATCGATCGGTTTATCAATACCTGAACGTGTACATCCGCGCTGACATAATTTTTCGGTTGGGCAAACCCTGGCGCATACTGCACCGAGCGCATTATTTTCCCGGATAGTTTCGGCAGCGCCTTTAAAATTGCGGAAATAAATGGATCGAATAAATTTTCCGGGATCGGTTTGCGCCGGGCAATCCTGACTACAGGGGGCATCGTGACATAATAAACAGCGGGAAGCCTCTTTTATTGCTAATAATGGGGTAAAAGCAGGCGTGAGCTCATCCAGATAATTTTGTTGTGGCATATTTTATTCCTTAATGCTTGAGTAAATTAAGGCAAGCTGTTAATAACAAAATATAAAAATAGAAAGCTATTCTTAAGGCTAAGCACTGCAGGAAGAGTATTCTGTGAAAAGATTCACAAATAGAAGATAGTTTGAGGGAAATGCTGGCGCGCAGCATTAATCCCTTATATTGAAATGTTAACCATTATCATAATATTAGCTATTCTCAAGCGCTAATATAACGGTAATCTCTTTAGCGATAAAAGACTAAATAAATAACCATACCGAAAGATAAACATCCGCATCCGGCATAAACCAATACATAAGACCAGAACTGTAATGGGGCTTCATTCCGGTAGGCATAAACCGGCTCACGCGCATTCTTCTTAATTTTATCTACCGCGCCAGTACGCCAGCCTTTCCAGGCTTCACGGAAACAAAACACAGGGATGAGCAGAAAGGCCAATACGACAAAAAGGGTTTGTACATCCATGCTTATTTTCCTTGTTTCTTTTGTAATTCGAGTAATTGTTCGGCTGTGACCGCCGGATATCCCTGTGCATCGTCCGGTACCTGATGCATAGTAGGAATTGGCACCAGGGGGCCTAAAAAGCGCGGTTCACGTTTGAAAATGTAGAGATCAGCAAGTGCGCCAAAACGAGCACCAAATTCACGTACTCGCACGGTGAGCATATCTTTTGGCGAAGGTACCGCATAACACTGGGCCTGAATCCCCATATGTAGCGCAATAAATAAGGCGCGTTCACAGTGGAATCGCTGAGTAATAATGATGAAATCGTTGGTATCAAATACCTTGCGGGTACGCACGATGGAGTCGAGCGTACGGAACCCGGCGTAATCAAGCACAATATCAGCCGGATCAACGCCTGTAGCAATCAGATCCTTACGCATCGTCATCGGTTCGTTGTAGCTTTGCTGCGCGTTGTCGCCGCTCAGCAGCAGATAGTTTACCTTCCCGCTGTTATAGGCGTTCAATGCACCCTGAATGCGGTAGCGGTAATACTGATTGATGACGCCGGTGCGGTAATACTTCGCCGTGCCCAGAACCACACCTACCTGGCGGTAGGGTAAATCCTGCAGTTCGTCGTAAATGTAGGGAGCAGTCTTCCAGCTCATCCATCTGTCGAGTCCAAGCACAGTCAACAGCAGCAAGCCAGACAAGACTAACAGGCTGTAAAACACGCGCTTTAACATGCAGAAAACTCGTTATTTGGATGGAATTTCAATCAGGCTACTGTACCCGAAGACGTAGCGCAAGAAACAGCAATCTGATTGAGGGGATTTTAGACATTCTGCATATTGCCGGATAACGGTGTAAACACTTTATCTGGCCTACGAACTGGCGTTATTGAGACGATTAACTCAGGAGAACGCGCTCAATATTATTACAGCCCAGCGCTTTCAGGGTGGCGGAGGTCGCATCCCACTGAATCAATGGCGCATCGGCTTTTTCAGCCAGCACGGCGCGTTGGATATCCGGGTAGTCATAGCCGTTGAGATTCAACAGGTTTAACGCGCCCTGCAGCGGCGGAAGAGTTGGGTTGAAGGCGGCGTTTTCAGCATAGCTGCCGCTAAAAATTTGGCCATCTTTACACTCCAGCGCAACACCGCTTGGGGATTTGCTGTACGGCATATGGCATCTGTTGGCGGCGGTGATTGCTGCCTGGGTCAACGCATCGCCCTGCAGCACGAAGCCGTGATCCTGATCGTCCATTAGCAGCGTTTTAATTTCCAGATCTTTCGGGCCGAAGGCATCTGGCAGGTAATCGCGCAGCGCGTGTGGCGCACGACCCGGCAGATGAATACGTAAATCCAGTCCGCTATTTAGTTCGTTCATAAACTGACGGCAGTGCCCGCAAGGGGTGTAGTTGACGGTAATCGCGGCGAGTCCTTTTTCGCCACGTAACCAGGCATGGCTAATAGCGCTCTGCTCGGCATGAACGGTTTGCTGCATTGTTGCGCCCAGGAACTCCATGTTCCCACCGAAGTACCAGGTTCCGCTGATGCCGCGAGAGATTGCACCGACGTTAAAGTTGGACAGCGGGGTACGTGCGCAGGCCGCAGCCAGCGGCAGCAGAGCGAATGCCAGCGCGTCTTCGTCCAGTCCCGATTCGCGTTTCAGCAAAGAGACCTGTTCAGCAGTCAGCATAGCGGGGAAGTGCACATCCGCCAGAACAGGGGCCAGGGCTGTTTGCAAGTTATCCGCGAGTTGGGCAAAAGCAGTTTGAAAACGTGGATGCATGGCGATGCCTCATAACAATGTAATGGAATCGTAGTTTACGGGCCTGTTACGGCTTTATATGTGATCCAAATCCCATTGTGTGTGCAACTTATGAAACTTAAATTAAAAATGTGCAACGCATCGCAAATAAATCAGCAAAAAGTAAAGGTTAACCGACCACTGCCAGAATAATTGGGAACAGGAATGGGGCAACCAACGAGGTGATAATGCCGCAAATAACCAGCGCCAGTGAGCTAAACGCGCCTTCCTGATAGTCCAGTTCTGCGCAGCGTGCAGTGCCCAGGGCGTGCGAAGCGGTACCCATGGCCAGCCCACGAGCGGCCTTAGTACGAATACGCATGGCGTTGAGCAATGTATGACCAAACACCGCCCCGAGGATACCGACAAAAATGACGCATACGGCGCTGATAGCCGGAATACCGCCAATGCTGCCTCCCACCGCCATAGCAATAGGCGTAGTGACCGATTTCGGCATAATAGATGCGGCAATTTGCGGCGATGCGCCCATCAATAAGGCGATTGTTGTACCTGTCACCATCGCCACGACGCTCCCCGCAAAACAAATGGCAATGATTGATTTCCAGCGGGCGCGAATCTGGTGCAACTGTTCGTATAACGGATAGGCCAGTGCGACCACGGCAGGCTGTAGCAAATCGTTCAGCACCTCGCTGCCTTTGAAATAGTGATCGTAGGGAATACCGGTCAACATCAGTATCGGAATAATCACCACCATGGCGACCAGCAACGGATTCAATAGTGGCATTTTAAATCGTGCTGCCAGCTTACGTGCGGCAAAAAACACCGCCAGGGTAAGCGGTAACGACCACCAGATATACGACATCATTCTTTAGACCCTTTTTGCCCAACGATTTTGCGCTCACCGTGCACAATATGTGAACTCCAGCTCACCACCAGGAAAACGACCAGCGTACTGATGGTACAGGACACCACCACCGGACCAAATTGCGCGCGGAGCAGATCAAAGTACTGCATGATCCCTACGCCAATTGGGACAAACAATAGGGCCATATAGCGAATCAGGACGTAGCAGCCGGGATTAACCCATTTTGCCGGTAACACCTGCAAAGCCAGTAAGACAAACAGAATCAGCATGCCGATAATACTGCCCGGAATGGTGATAGGAAGTAGCGATGCAAGAAAAATACCTGCATAGAGGCAGGCATAAATCAGGACGAATGCGCGCAAATATTGCCAGATAATATTCAGTGCTTTGCTCATAATTGGAACCCTTGACGAGACTGATTCATCATACAATTAAACTTTAAAACGTGCTACCGATCACATCATGAATTCTAAGCATAGGAGAAATAGACATTGGGAACATTAGGCGATGCCCCTAAATCAGCGCGTTAAACCTGTGCCAGGTAATACAGAAAACGACTCAGGGCCGTGGAGGGCGTTTCATTGTTGCGCCAGAATACGCCCACGCTGCCTTTTTGTTCAATCTTCGGCAAATTCAGAATAGCCAGCTGTCCCTGGGTGGCATAACGCTGCGCCAGACGCAGAGAAAGAATAGAGATCATATCGCTACTTTGCAGCAGGTTGGTGCTGACGTTCATTGATGCAGATTCAATCGTGTTTTCCGGCAGCATCACACCGTTGTCAACCAGCGCGTTGTCAATGCTGATGCGAATGGGCGTTCCTGTCGGCCAGACAATCCAGCGCCAGTCAGCGAGATCATTCCAGGTGAGCAGGGGAGAGTTTGCCAGCGGATGGTCAGGGCGGGCGACGAAACAAACCGGCTCGGTATACAGCACCTGATAATTGAGCGGCAGTTGTAGCGCCCGGCCCCCGACGCGCCCGACGACCACATCCACCGAACCCGCGAGCAGATCGTGCAGCAGCGGGGTCATCACCTTCTCTTCAATATTAAGATGCAGGGTCGGCAGTTCTTTAAGCAAACCCAGTATCGCTTGTGAGACGCAGTCGGTCGCCACTGGCGAGCAGCCGATCTTCAGACTTCCTACCAGACCGCCCTGTTTAAAACGGGCGATTTCAACCTGAGAACGTTCCATATCATTGATCAGGCGTTGCGCGTGCTGCAGTAGCAGCTTGCCGCCTTCGGAGGGACGTAAGCCTTTACTGTGGCGTTCAAAGAGCGTGATGCCAATCTCATCTTCGAGCTGTGATAACCATTTTGACAGCGCCGGCTGGGTGATATTCATCATTCGGGCGACGTGAGTCAAATTTCCCTGTTCCCCCAGTGCGATAAGCGTTTGCAGGTGATGCAACTTAAGTTTCTGCGCCCAGTTAGCCATTTGCTATAACCTCCAGGTTATGCCTCTGCATGAAAAGCCATTGTACATTTCATCTCCAAACATACAAAGTCGCAACATACCTAAAACAAAACAGACATCTACTTATACCTGCACTGAGGCATTCACTATGACTCAACAACGTGATCTACAAGCACTGATCGATTCCGCTCCTGTCGGTAAGACGCAATGGCGCGTCATCATTTGCTGTTTTTTGGTCGTCATGCTCGACGGATTTGATACCGCAGCTATCGGCTTCATCGCTCCAGACATCCGGACTCATTGGCAGCTGACTGCCGGCGATCTGGCACCGTTGTTTGGCGCAGGTCTGTTGGGACTAACCGCTGGCGCACTGCTCTGCGGCCCGCTGTCAGACCGTTTTGGCCGCAAACGGGTGATAGAACTCTGCGTGGCGCTGTTCGGCGCCCTGAGCCTGATTTCGGCTTTTTCTCCCGATCTACAAACGCTGGTTATTTTGCGCTTTCTTACCGGATTAGGTCTGGGCGGTGCGATGCCGAATACCATCACCATGACGTCAGAATACCTGCCAGCGCGGCGGCGTGGCGCGCTGGTGACCATGATGTTTTGTGGATTTACCCTGGGATCGGCGATGGGCGGGATTGTGAGTGCGCAACTGGTGCCGGTTATTGGCTGGCACGGCATTCTGGTGCTGGGAGGCGTTCTACCGCTGATGCTGTTTGTCGCTCTGCTGTTTGCACTTCCGGAATCTCCGCGCTGGCAGGTTCGTCGTCAGTTGCCGCCTAACGTGATTGCCAGAACCGTTAGCGCCATCACCCGGGAACGTTATGACAATACCCATTTTTATCTCAACGAAGGCACCGCAATTGCTAAAGGCAGTATCCGCCAGCTGTTCGTCGGGCGACAGTTGCCCATTACCCTGATGTTATGGGTAGTGTTCTTTATGAGCCTGCTGATTATTTATCTGCTCTCCAGTTGGATGCCAACGCTGTTAAACCATCGTGGAATTGACCTGCAGCACGCCTCATGGGTGACCGCCGCCTTCCAGATTGGCGGCACGCTCGGGGCGCTGGCGCTCGGGGTACTGATGGATAAATACAATCCTTTCCGCGTGCTGGCAGTGAGCTATGCGCTGGGGGCGGTGTGTATCGTCATGATTGGCTTAAGCGAGAACGGCCTGTGGCTGATGGCGCTGGCCATTTTTGGCACCGGTATCGGGATCAGCGGATCGCAGGTGGGTCTCAATGCGTTAACCGCCACGCTGTATCCGACACAGAGCCGGGCCACGGGCGTCAGCTGGTCTAATGCGATTGGCCGCTGCGGCGCGATTGTCGGCTCGCTTTCCGGCGGCGTGATGATGGCAATGAATTTCTCTTTCGATAATTTGTTTTTCATCATTGCCGTTCCGGCGGCCATCAGTGCGGTGATGCTTACGCTACTGACGGTTGTTATCCGCCAGTCGGCCTCTGCCTCAAATACCCTGCCACGTGCAAGCGTTGTGAATGAATAAGGAGAATCCCTATGTCTGAACTGAATCAGGATGTTAAGAACAGCCGTCAGCAGTTTTACCAGCATATTTCCGGGCAGAATCTGACCCCACTGTGGGAGTCGCTGCACCGTCTGGTGCCGCCAACGCCGAACGCGAACTGCGCGCCTGCGTACTGGAATTATCAGGAGATCCGTCCGTTACTGCTGGAAAGCGGCGATCTGATTGGCGCGAAAGAGGCGATTCGGCGCGTACTGGTGCTGGAAAACCCCATGCTGCGCGGTCAGTCTTCAATCACCCCAACCCTGTATGCCGGATTGCAGTTAATCATGCCGGGCGAGGTTGCGCCGAGTCACCGCCATAATCAGTCTGCACTGCGTTTTATTGTCGAAGGGAAAGGGGCATTTACCGCCGTAGACGGTGAGCGAACCCAGATGCATGAAGGCGATTTTATTCTGACGCCGCAGTGGCGCTGGCACGATCACGGCAATCCGGGCAGTGAACCGGTGGTGTGGCTGGACGGTCTGGATCTGCCGCTGGTGAATCTGCTGGGCTGCGGCTTTGCGGAAGACTACCCGGAGGATCAGCAGCCGGTCACGCGCAAGGAAGGAGATTATTTACCACGCTATGCAGCCAATATGTTGCCGCTGCGTCATCAGAAAGGTAACTCATCGCCAATTTTTAATTATCGCTACGATCGCAGTCGTGAAGCGCTGCATGACCTGACTCGCCTCGGCGATGCCGACGAGTGGGATGGCTACAAGATGCGCTACGTCAACCCGGTAACCGGCGGCTATCCCATGCCTTCAATGGGGACCTTCCTGCAACTGTTGCCGAAGGGCTTTACTTCGCGGATGGCTCGAACCACCGACAGCACTATCTACCATGTTGTGGAAGGCCGCGGACAAGTCACCATCGGTAATGAGACTTTCAATTTTTCGCCAAAAGATATCTTTGTGGTCCCAACCTGGCACGGCGTGTCGTTCCAGACCGGCGAAGACACCGTTTTATTTAGTTTTTCGGACAGACCGGTTCAGGAAGCGCTGGGGTTGTTCCGTGAAGCACGTTATTAATTTGGGAGAGAAAAAATGACGCAATACGTATTCGAACCGCAAGCGCCTGTTACCGTTCCGGTGGTTGGTAGTGATGAACTATTTCCTGTGCACCGTGTTTACTGTGTGGGCCGTAACTATGCCGCTCATGCGCGTGAAATGGGTTTTGACCCGGATCGCGAACCGCCGTTCTTCTTCTGTAAACCCGCCGACGCGGTGGTCCCGGTAGCAGCCGGTCAAATCCTGGCGCTGCCATACCCGGCGCAGACCGATAACTATCACTATGAGATAGAGCTGGTGGTGGCGATCGGTAAAAAGGGCAGTGATATACCGCTGGAAAAAGCGCACGAGTATATCTGGGGCTATGCCACCGGTCTGGATATGACCCGTCGCGACAGGCAGATGGAAATGCGCCAGATGGGGCGTCCGTGGGAAATTGGCAAAGCGTTTGATCTCTCTGCCCCTATCGCGCCGCTGCATAGAGCCAGTGAAAGCGCGGATGTTAACAGTGCGCCTATCTGGTTGCAGGTTAATGGCGATGATCATCAGCGGAGCGATATTCGTCATCTCATCTGGTCAGTCAATGAAACCATTAGCTATCTGTCCGGCTTTTTCGAACTGCAGCCGGGCGATCTGATTTACACCGGTACACCGGAAGGCGTGGGTGCGGTGGTGAAAGGCGATGTGATCACCGGCAACGTAGACGGTTTAACCCCCATCGCCGTGAAGATTGTCTGAGGTGGATGATGAAGCTGTACAGTTTCTTTAATAGCTCCGCGTCATATCGCGTGCGTATTGCGCTGGCGCTGAAGGGGCTCGATTACCAGACGGTGGGTGTCAACATTCGTATCGGTCAGCAGAACGCGCTGGCCTACCGGCGGATGAACCCGGTGGGGCTGGTGCCAACGTTGGTCACCGATGATGGCGAATCGCTCGGACAGTCGCTGGCGATAACCGACTGGCTGGATCATCACTTTCCACAGTCGCCGCTGCTGCCTGTTAACTACCCGGCGCGCAGTAAGGTGCTGGAAATTGTTTATGCCATCGCCTGTGATATCCACCCCGTGAATAACATGCGGGTGCTGCGCTACCTGAGCGAAGAGCTAAAGGTCAGTGAAGAAGATAAAAAACGCTGGTATGCCCACTGGATCCAGCAAGGGTTAAGCGCGGTGGAACAGATGCTACGCCAGAGTCACTCGGGGACGTTCTGCGTGGGAGACGCGCCGACGCTGGCGGATTGCTGTCTGATCCCGCAGTGGGCAAACGCCTTACGGATGGGTTGCGATCTGAGCGGATATCCGCGCTGTCAGGCGGTATATGATGCCTGTACCCAGCTTCCGGCGTTTATCGCCGCCGCGCCTGAGAATCAACAAGACAAAATTCCAGCCTGATAAGGAGAACGACAATGGCTAAAGTGACACGCGCAATTATCGTGGGTGGTGGGATTGGCGGCGCGGCGACCGCGCTATCGCTGGCCCGTCAAGGCATTAAAGTGATGTTGCTGGAGAAAGCGCACGAGATTGGTGAAATTGGCGCGGGTATTCAGCTCGGGCCGAACGCCTTCTCTGCTCTGGATAGCCTCGGCGTGGGGGAAGCCGCCCGTCAGCGTGCCGTTTTTACCGATCACATCACCATGATGGATGCGGTAAACGCCAAAGAGGTGGTACGCATTGAAACCGGGCAGGCGTTTCGCGATCACTTTGGCGGTCCTTATGCGGTTATCCATCGGGTGGATATTCACGCCAGCGTCTGGGAAGCGGCGCTGGTTCATCCCAACGTTGAGTATCGCACGTCAACTAACGTGGTGGATATTCGCCAGACAGAAGATGACGTAACGGTCTTTGACGAGCAGGGCAACAGCTGGACGGCGGATATCCTGGTGGGCTGTGACGGCGTGAAGTCGGTTGTTCGTCAGTATCTGATTGGCGATGCGCCACGCGTGACCGGGCACGTCGTTTATCGTGCCGTGATTGATTGTGATGATATGCCGGAAGATTTGCGCATTAACGCGCCGGTGCTGTGGGCCGGACCGCATTGTCACCTGGTGCACTATCCACTGCGTGGCGGTAAACAATACAACCTGGTGGTGACCTTCCACAGTCGTCAGCAGGAAGAGTGGGGCGTGAAGGATGGCAGTAAAGAGGAAGTGCTCTCCTATTTTGCCGGGATCCATGCGCGTCCGCGTCAGATGCTGGATAAACCAACGTCATGGCGTCGCTGGTCAACCGCTGACCGCGAACCGGTAGATAAATGGGGTAGTGACCGAATTACCCTGGTAGGGGACGCCGCGCATCCGGTGGCGCAATATATGGCGCAGGGGGCCTGTATGGCGCTGGAAGATGCCGTCACCCTCGGTAGGGCGATACACCAGTGTGACGGTGATGCGGCTGATGCCTTTGCTTTGTATGAGTCGGTGCGTATTCCACGCACGGCACGCATTGTCTGGTCAACACGCGAAATGGGGCGTGTTTACCACGCCGCAGGCGTCGAGCGTCAGGTGCGTAATCTGTTATGGAAAGACAAATCGCAGGCGGAATTTTATCGCGCAATGGAATGGCTATACGGCTGGAAAGAAGATAACTGCCTGCTGCCACGTTGAGCCTCTTTAATCTCCCGAACGGAGGCGCTACCATAGCGCCTCTTTTTTTACGGGTGACGATATGCGTGTTTTACTGGCGCCGATGGAAGGCGTGCTCGACTCACTGGTGCGCGAGCTGCTGACTGAAGTGAATGATTACGATCTGTGCATCACCGAGTTTGTGCGCGTGGTGGATCAGCTCCTGCCGGCAAAAGTATTCCATCGGCTCTGCCCGGAACTGCATAACAATAGCCGCACGTCATCCGGTACGCAGGTTCGCATACAGCTGTTGGGGCAATACCCGCAGTGGCTGGCGGAGAATGCGGCGCGTGCGGTAGAACTGGGATCATACGGTGTCGATCTGAACTGCGGTTGTCCGTCAAAACTGGTCAACGGCAGCGGCGGTGGCGCAACGTTGCTGAAGGATCCTGAGCTTATTTACCGCGGAGCAAAAGCCATGCGCGAGGCGGTTCCTGATCACCTGCCCGTGACGGTGAAAGTGCGTCTGGGCTGGGACAACAGCGATCGACAGTTTGAAATTGCTGATGCCGTCCAGCAGGCTGGCGCCAGCGAGCTGGCGGTGCATGGCCGAACCAAGGAGCAGGGTTACAAGGCCGAACATATCAACTGGCAGGCGATCGGTGAGATTCGCCAGCGGCTTACCATTCCGGTTATCGCGAATGGCGAAATCTGGAACTGGCAAAGTGCTCAGGATTGCATGGCTATCACCGGCTGCGATGCGGTGATGATCGGTCGGGGAGCATTAAATATTCCTAACCTGAGCCGGGTAGTGAAGTATAACGAGCCGCGTATGCCGTGGCCTGATGTCGTAACACTATTGCAAAAATATACCCGTCTTGAAAAGCAGGGGGATACCGGGCTGTATCACGTGGCGCGGATTAAGCAATGGTTAGGGTATTTGCGCAAAGAATATTCAGAGGCAACCGCGCT
This sequence comes from Citrobacter sp. Cu231, assembly GCF_030332265.1. NCBI lineage: Bacteria > Pseudomonadati > Pseudomonadota > Gammaproteobacteria > Enterobacterales > Enterobacteriaceae > Citrobacter > Citrobacter sp. Cu231. Next base: position 502,775 of record NZ_JAOWIE010000032.1, read on the forward strand.
GTTTCAGGAAATTCGCGCGCTAAACAATTCCCCGGATATCGCCCGCGCGATTCAGGCCATTGATATAGCTAAATTGCATTAACAAATTAAGCGGCCACCGGAGTGGCCTGTTTCTTTAAAAAATCATCTTAAACACGCCAGTTACCACCAATAACCCAATCAGAAAAATAATTAAAATAATCCACAATAAGATTTTCATCAGCGTTCCTTTTTGGTGAGTTCAGGTTAAGTATAGGAAAGCATCTGAAATCTTCCTGTAATGACCTTACCCAGGTTTACGTGCGCTGAGCAGAAACACCATTGGCCGCTCTTTTTCTTCATCCAGCGCCGGGTTTTCAGCAATCTGTTCTGCAGACGGCCCCCATTCATCGACACAGACGATTTCGAATCCGGCGGCAATCAGCGCATTAATCCAGGTCGCCAGCTTACGGTGCTGCTTTATGACGCCATCCGCGAACCAGTTACTGATGCGCTCACCTTCCTGCTGATAATGATTGACCGGCCAGGATTGTTGCCCGGTTTTGTCTTTTATCCAGCCCTGATTAAGCGGCGCGGTATAAATGGGATGCTCGGCAGAGAAAACCAACATACCTCCCGGTGTTAACGACTGGTAAATCGTTACTAATAATCGCTCTATATCGCGCAAATAGTGCAAGGCAAGCGAGCTGTAAACCAGGTCAAAGGAATTCGGTGACAGGGTAAGCGTTTCAAGATCTTCACGCTGATAGATGATGCCATCACCCTGTGTCATACTCTGCGCCTGGGTTAACATCTTTTGTGAAATATCCAGCCCCACTACGCTGGCTGCATGGTTATCGCGCGCGTAGCGGCAAAACCAGCCATATCCGCAGCCCAAATCGAGTATATTTTTTCCCTGCAGAGCGGGGAGCATCGCTTGTATTGTCGGCCATTCTGGCGCGCCGTCGAGTCCTTTTACTGAACGATCCAGTGTGGCATATCCGGCAAAGAACTCGGGGTTGTCATAGATATTCTGTGACATGATATCTCCATCTATAAATTATTAAAATTAATTAATCTATCTTATTTGTTTGGCCTATATTTTTCTGATTATATATTTTTATTGCCAAAGGTGTATTGCCACGCGTAACTAAAAAAGCAATAGCGACACGTCGTAATCTCTGCACATCTTTTCTTACCAGTATCTCTCCATGAATCGTAATTCCCTTTTTATTACTACGGCATTGTTGCCGCTTTTTATTTTTATGTCAGGCTGTGCGCCCATGCATGATGATCGCCAGTCTCTTTCACAGCAGACCCCAGCAACGAATGCCGATACTACATTGCCTGCTGCGTTGAAAAATGGCTGGCCGGACAGCCAATGGTGGAAGGCATATCACGATCCCCAGCTTAATGCGTTGATTGACAGCACGTTGCGAAATTCTCCAGATATGCAGGTAGCGGAACAACGTATTCAACTGGCGGAGGCACAGGCTAAGGCCGTAGAGGCGCAGGATGGCCCGGAAATTGATTTCTCTGCGGACGTAGAACGTCAGAGAATGTCCGCGGAAGGGTTGATGGGGCCGTTTGCGCTTACCGATCCGGCTGCCGGGACGACAGGGCCGTGGTACACCAACGGCACCTTTGGATTAACTGCAGGCTGGAATCTGGATCTGTGGGGGAAAAACAGGGCCGAAGTGACGGCGCGTATTGGGGTCGTTAAGGCGCGTGAAGCCGAGCGCGAACAAACCCGACAACTGTTGGCGAGCGGCGTCTCTCGTCTGTACTGGGAATGGCAAACGCAGGCAGCCCTGAAAACCGTTTTGACGCAAATCGAAACCGAGCAGAAGAATATCATTGCCGTCGATCGTCAGCTGTACCAAAACGGTATTACGTCTTCGGTGGAAGGCGTTGAAACCGATATTGATTCCAGCAAGACGGAACAACAGCTGAACGATGTCAGCGGTAAAATGAAGGTAATTGAAGCGCGGCTGAGCGCGCTAACCAACGCGCAGTCCACTGCCCTGAAGCTGCATTCAACTACGCTGCCCGCCGTTGAAAGTCAGCTCCCGCCCCGGTTAGGTTATTCGTTGCTGGCTCGCCGAGCGGATTTACAGGCGGCGCACTGGTACATTGAATCATCCCTGAGCAGCATTGATGCCGCGAAAGCAGCGTTTTATCCCGATGTGAATCTGATGGCATTTTTACAACAGGATGCGTTGCATCTGAGTGATCTTTTCCGTCATTCCGCGCAGCAACTGGGCGTAACGGCCGGGCTGACGCTGCCTATCTTTGACAGCGGCAGGCTGAACGCGAATCTCGACATAACGAAAGCGCAAAGTAACCTGACGGTGGCGAATTACAACAAAGCCGTGGTGGATGCGGTGAATGACGTGGCGCGTGCAGTATCGCAAGTGGCAACCCTGGCGCAGAAGAATCAGCATCAGCAGCAGATTGAGCATGATGCGCAGCGCGTAGAGGGGCTGGCGCAGGCGCGCTTTAATGCCGGAATTATTGCCGGTTCCCTGGTCAGTCAGGCAAAGATCCCAGCACTACGCGAACATTGTAATGCTCTGATTTTACAGGGACAGTGGCTGGATGCTTCCATCCAGTTGACCAGCGCGTTGGGGGGCGGTTACCACGCGTCGTAACGCACCGGCCCGGTAAATATCACCCTACCGGGCTGTACTTTTGCTGCTGCGTTTTTTTAACCACCACCGAGCGCCCACTACCAGCGCAATTACCAGAACCAGCCATATCCAATGCTTAATGTGTTGGTCGAGATTGTGTAGCCACGGCGCGATGACTTCTCCTCCCACATAGCCCAGCGTGGTAAATATCAGCGCCCATGCCAGCGCTCCCAGAATATTCAACGGCAGGAAAATTTTAGGCGGCAGATGACTTGCGCCAATCAGCAATGGGCCGATCACGCGAAAACCGTACATAAAACGGGTACCAATCACGAACAAATAGGGACGGCGCTGGATCATTTTCTGTGCCCGGCGGATTTTGTCGCGATGTTTTGAGAAACGACGCAAAATTTTGCCACCGTAACGACGCCCCAGCAGATACAGCAATTGATCGCCAATCATCCCGCCCAGGGCCACCGAGATAACCACCAAAGGAAATTTAAGTAACCCCTGATGTGCCGCTACGCCGCCCAGCAGGGTAATGGTTTCGCCTTCGGCCAAACTGCCAATGACCAACGCGGCGTAACCGTAATGTGCAATAAGATTGTTTATATCCATACGTCTGGATGACCTCCTGACATCAAGCATACACCCTGTGAATCATCGTTGGGTTTAAAAGCGTGGAATTAGCAGTTCGTCATTTTTGTTGTTGTACAAAAATTAATCCAAAGCTGAATTATACTTGAACTGTTGAGGTCCGGAGCTGGCAAGAAGGGGGCGGTATGAACCATGTCTGGGGGCTGTTTTCCCATCCCGATCGTGAAATGCATGTGATCAACAGCGAAAACGAAAGCGTTTCGCATCACTATACCCATCATGTACTGCTGATGGCGGCAATCCCGGTTATTTGCGCGTTTATTGGTACCACACAAATTGGCTGGAGTTTCGGCGATGGCAATGTCCTGAAATTATCCCTGTTGACCGGATTTGCAATGGCAATTCTGTTTTACGGGGTGATGCTGGCAGGCGTCGCCGTTATGGGCCGGGTAATCTGGTGGATGGCGCGTAATTACTCGCAACGTCCGTCGCTGGCACATTGTATGGTCTTTGCTGGATATGTCGCGACGCCGCTATTTTTAAGCGGACTGGTCGCACTTTATCCGCTGGTCTGGCTGTGCGCATTGGTCGGAACTATCGCGCTGTTTTACACCGGTTATCTACTTTATCTCGGCATTCCGACATTCCTGAATATCACCCGCGAGGAAGGGTTAAGCTTTTCCAGCTCGACGCTGGCGATTGGTGTACTGGTACTGGAGGTTCTGCTGGCTATTACGGTGATCCTGTGGGGTTATGGCTATCGGTTATTCTGACGGATAAACCTGTCTGCGCTGCGTTGTTGCCGTAAAAGTCAGCAACGCAGCATTTCGAGACGATTCTCCTGTGGCGGCAAACCTGCCGGATCGCTATGATGCCTGAGCTAGCTTGAGATAATACTTAATCTCTGGCGGTGTGCGTTGTGACGTGCGTAAACCATTATCAGAAATCTCATCATGCTGAAATTCCGAGTTTCATTATTAAGCCTTGCCCTGGTGCTGGCTGTTCCTTTTGCACCCCAAGCCGTGGCGAAAACGGCAACTACCGCAGCGGCTTCTCAACCAGAGATAGCGTCCGGTAGCGCGATGATTGTTGATCTGAATACCAACAAAGTTATCTATTCGAACCACCCGGACCTGGTGCGTCCGATTGCGTCGATTACCAAATTAATGACGGCGATGGTGGTGCTTGACGCGCGACTGCCGCTGAATGAAAAGCTGAAAGTGGATATCAGCCAGACGCCGGAGATGAAAGGCATTTACTCTCGCGTACGACTGAACAGTGAAATCAGCCGCAAAGACATGCTGCTGCTGGCGCTGATGTCATCAGAAAACCGCGCGGCGGCGAGCCTGGCGCATCATTACCCGGGCGGGTATAACGCGTTTATCAAGGCCATGAATGCCAAAGCGAAAGCGCTGGGCATGACCCAGACACGCTTTGTGGAACCCACCGGGTTATCGATCCATAACGTCTCGACCGCCCGTGATTTAACCAAACTGCTGATTGCCAGCAAACAGTATCCGCTGATTGGCCAGCTAAGTACGACGCGTGAAGATATGGCGACATTTGCCAACCCGGCGTATACGCTGCCGTTTCGTAACACCAACCATCTGGTATACCGCGATAACTGGAATATTCAGTTAACCAAAACCGGGTTTACCAATGCGGCGGGCCACTGTCTGGTGATGCGCACGGTGATTAACAACAAACCGGTTGCACTGGTGGTGATGGATGCCTTTGGCAAATATACCCACTTTGCCGATGCCAGCCGTTTACGTACCTGGATCGAAACGGGCAAGGTAATGCCGGTTCCGGCGGCGGCGCTGAGCTATAAAAAGCAAAAAGCGGCGCAGATGGCGTCGGCAGGTACTGCGACGGGTGAGCAAACCGCGCAAAACGATTAAATAAGACGCTATCTGGCCTACATGGCACTCATGTTGCTGTAGGTCAGGCAAGCAAAGCGCCTCCGGCAACATGTCCGGGGGCGCTTATCTTTTCCCGGTTTACGACTCTTTCCAGTATTTCAGCTTACTCGTTTTACCGATACCCGGATTCATACTGTTGGTCGGGTCATTCTCACGGTAAAAACGGGTCAGGGTTTCCGGTGCCTGATACAGATGCCCGACGTTATGCTCTGCCGGGTACTGCGCCCCGCGCTCGCGCAGGAGTTCCAGCATCTGCTCTTTCAGCGCATGCGCATCCACGCCTTTTTTCACGATGTAATCCTGATGGAAGACGTAACACATAAAGTGACCGTAATAGAGTTTGTGCACCAGCTGGCTGTCGATCTCTGGCGGCAGATGCTCGTACCATTCGGTGTCGTTACGGCGTAGCGCGATATCCAGCGCCAGAATATCTTCCACTTCATCTGCATGCACGGCCTGATAACGTATCGCCGCGCCAGCCGCCGCAAAACGATGCAAAAATGCCTTGCTGCCTTCTTCCGGCGTACAGGCAAAGAAGTCACCTTCAGCGGTTTTGAAATACTCGCTGAGCCAGTTTTGTGCTTCAGCCACGCCGCCACCGGCCATTTTTAACAGCAGGTGATGTTCGTATTTATCGCGCCAGCTTTTCATGCGTGCCGGTAAGTGGCTGGGGAACAAATGGCCAAACTTCTGCATGGCGCGATCGGTAAAGTGCGGACGGAAAATTTTCACTTTTTCCAGCATCGCATCGGTGCGGCCTTTCAGGGTGAAGAAGAACGGCATTTTGTCGGTGCCGAGCTTGTCGATCATCAGAAACGTATCTTTGCCGTATTGCTCTGCGATATCGTAAATGTCGCGGTGCATGTATTCACCAGCGACCGGCAGATGCTCAAATTTTGCCAGAATATGACGGCGAATTTCCGTTAGCACCTCAGGCTGATTGGTGCCGATGTAAAAGACCTGCTGATTTTTTTCGGCCTCGAAGGTGTCCAGACGCACGGCGAAAACCGCGAGCTTACCTGCACAACCGGATGATTCAAACAAGCGATCCGGGTCGGCGTTATAGCGGGCTGGCGTGTCCGCCTCAATATCTCTGACGCGGGTGACGTAGTCGTGATCGTGCGCGTGTCGCCCGTCGTGGCGGACATCGTCATCTTTAATCCGTTCGTCATCAAGTTTGCTCAGGATCTGCTCCGGGGTCTGGCCCAGCTCGATACCCAGATGGTTGACCAACTGCAATTTGCCGTGTTCGTCAATACGTGCAAACAGCGACATCTCGGTGTATGCCGGGCCGCGTTGTACCAGCGAGCCGCCGGAGTTGTTGCAAATGCCGCCAATTACCGAAGCGCCAATACAGGAGGATCCGATCACTGAATGCGGCTCACGGCCAAACGGTTTGAGCGCCTTTTCCAGCGAATACAGCGTTGTACCGGGATAAGCCAGCACCTGTTCGCCTTTGCCGATGACGTGCAGTTTATCCAGACGCAGGGTGCTGATAATGACAATCTCGCGGTCGTAATCATTACCGCTCGGCGTAGATCCTTCGGTCAGGCCGGTATTGGCGGCCTGCATGAGGACAATTTTATCTGCGGCGACGCAAGCGTTGAGGACGCGCCACAGTTCTAAAAGCGAGCCCGGGAATACAACGGCGAGCGCTTCGCCCTGACCGGAGCGGAATCCCTTGCGATAGCGGGCAGTTTTAGCAGGTTCAGTAAGCAGGTGAGAATGACCCACCAGACGGGTCAGTTCATTAAGGAAAGCTTTATTATCGGTTGTAATGGAAGACATTCTCCACTCCTTGTGGTGGGACTCAATATCAGGAACAAGCATAGCGCTTTGTATGACAATACGCTTTCTCATTCATATTGTCTCTGGTTCGTCTTCTAATGATTTGCGCTGGTTTTGAAAATTAGGAGAATAACCTTAGCTTTCTTTATCACTCCCGTTTAGTCTTACGGCAAACTGCGGTTTTTGTTATATTTTCGCTGCTCCGTCGGGAAAAAATAAAGAGAGAATCAACATGAAATGGCTATGTTCTGTAGGTGTCGCGGTGAGTCTGGCGTTGCAGCCCGCGTTGGCGGACACTCTGTTTGGTAACCATCCACTGACGCCAGAAGCGCGGGATGCCTTCGTTACCGATTTACTTAAGCAGATGACCGTGGATGAGAAAATTGGGCAACTTCGTTTGATAAGCGTCGGGCCTGATAACCCGAAAGAAGCCATCCGCGCGATGATCAAAGACGGGCAGGTTGGGGCAATTTTTAACACCGTCACGCGCCAGGATATCCGCAAAATGCAGGATCAGGTGATGGAACTTAGCCGCCTGAAAATTCCTCTCTTTTTTGCCTACGACGTATTACACGGCCAGCGTACCGTGTTCCCGATAAGCCTCGGTCTGGCATCCTCCTTTAATCTCGATGCGGTCAGAACCGTGGGGCGGGTTTCCGCCTATGAAGCTGCCGATGATGGTCTGAATATGACCTGGGCGCCGATGGTCGATGTCTCACGTGATCCTCGCTGGGGGCGCGCCTCGGAAGGGTTTGGTGAAGATACCTATTTGACCGCCACGATGGGCAAAACCATGGTGGAAGCGATGCAGGGGAAAAGCCCGGCAGACAGGTATTCGGTAATGACCAGCGTCAAGCACTTCGCCGCATATGGCGCGGTTGAAGGTGGGAAGGAATACAACACCGTCGATATGAGTCCGCAGCGTCTGTTCAATGATTATATGCCACCGTACAAAGCCGGGCTGGACGCCGGTAGCGGTGCGGTAATGGTGGGTCTTAATTCGCTGAACGGTACACCGGCGACGTCGGATGCCTGGCTGTTAAAAGACGTGCTGCGCGATGAGTGGGGCTTTAAGGGCATCACCGTTTCCGATCACGGTGCGATTAAGGAACTGATTAAGCACGGTGCTGCTGCCGATCCTGAGGACGCGGTGCGCGTGGCGATCAAGTCCGGTATCAACATGAGTATGAGCGATGAGTATTACAGCAAATACCTGCCGGGGTTGATTAAGTCAGGCAAAGTGACGATGGCGGAGCTGGACGACGCCGCGCGTCATGTGCTGAACGTAAAATATGATATGGGGCTGTTTAACGATCCGTACAGCCATCTGGGGGCTAAAGAGTCTGACCCGCAGGACACCAACGCGGAAAGCCGTTTGCATCGCAAAGAGGCGCGTGAAGTGGCGCGTGAAAGCCTGGTGTTGCTGAAAAACCGTTTGGAAACCTTGCCGCTGAAAAAATCCGCCACCGTAGCAGTCGTCGGTCCGCTGGCCGATAGCAAGCGTGATGTTATGGGCAGTTGGTCCGCTGCCGGTGTTGCCGATCAGTCAGTAACAGTGCTGACGGGAATTAAAAATGCCCTCGGCGAGCAGGGGAAAGTGGTGTACGCCAAAGGGGCGAATATCACCAACGACAAAGGCATTGTCGATTTCCTCAACCTGTATGAAGAGGCAGTGAAGGTTGATCCTCGCTCGCCGCAGGCGATGATCGATGAAGCCGTGAACGCCGCGAAGCAGTCTGACGTGGTGGTTGCGGTGGTCGGCGAAGCGCAGGGCATGGCGCATGAAGCCTCCAGCCGCACCGATATCACTATTCCACAGAGTCAGCGTGACCTGATTGCCGCCCTCAAAGCAACGGGTAAACCGCTGGTTCTGGTGCTGATGAACGGACGTCCGTTGGCGTTGGTTAAAGAAGATCAACAGGCCGATGCGATCCTCGAAACCTGGTTTGCCGGGACTGAAGGCGGTAACGCCATCGCCGATGTGCTGTTTGGCGATTACAACCCGTCAGGTAAGCTGCCGATGTCTTTCCCGCGCTCTGTCGGACAGATCCCGGTCTATTACAGCCATCTTAATACTGGACGCCCGTATAATGCGGACAAGCCGAACAAGTACACATCGCGCTACTTTGATGAAGCGAATGGTTCGTTGTATCCCTTTGGCTATGGCCTGAGCTACACCACGTTCACGGTTTCTGATGTGAAGCTTTCTTCTCCAACGATGAAACGTGACGGGACCGTGACGGCCAGCGTGCAGGTGACCAACACCGGGAAGCGCGAAGGTGCGACGGTGATTCAGATGTATTTACAGGACGTGACCGCCTCCATGAGTCGTCCGGTAAAACAGCTGAAAGGTTTTGAGAAAGTGAATCTTAAGCCGGGCGAAACCCAGACAGTCAGCTTCCCGATCGACATTGAAGCGCTGAAGTTCTGGAATCAGCGTATGCAATACGATGCAGAACCGGGCAAGTTTAACGTCTTTATCGGCGTGGATTCCGCCAGAGTGAAGCAGGGCGAGTTTGAACTGCTGTAATTAATAACGCCACGCATCATGCCTGATGGATACACTTATCGGGCCTGCAAAATCAGATCATCCGGCAAATTCACTTTGGGTTTGCCGGATTTTTTTATTTTATCATCGCCTTACCGAGAATATCTCTCAGCGTTATTACCCAATTGCCAGGTTAATGCCTGATTTTTCGACTATGCTTTTTCCTCAAGTCTCTGAAAGGAGCCGTAAAAGAATGAGGAGAGCTGCATGATAATCTCAAAAGTTTGGGTGGGTTCGCTGGCGTTGTTAGCGGTGGTGAGCATGCCCTTACAGGCCGCGTCACCCGTCACGGTCGGTTCAAAAATAGATACCGAAGGCGCGCTGCTCGGCAATATTATTTTGCAGGTGCTCGAAAGCCATGGCGTGAAAACCGTCAATAAAGTGCAGCTGGGGACTACTCCGGTGGTGCGTGGGGCAATTACCTCTGGTGAGCTGGATATTTATCCGGAATACACCGGCAATGGGGCATTCTTTTTTAAAGATGAAAATGATCCGGCGTGGAAAAATGCCAGCGCTGGTTATGAAAAAGTGAAAAAGCTGGACGCTGAGAAAAATAAACTGGTCTGGCTAACGCCTGCACCCGCCAACAACACCTGGACCATTGCGGTACGTCAGGATGTCGCGCAAAAGAACAAACTTGAGTCCCTTGCTGATTTAGGCCGCTACCTGAAAGAGGGAGGGACGTTCAAACTTGCCGCCTCTGCGGAATTCATCGAGCGGGCTGACGCGCTGCCTGCGTTTGAAAAAGCCTATGATTTCAAACTGAATCAGAATCAGCTGCTGTCGCTGGCGGGAGGGGATACCGCGGTGACGATTAAAGCAGCGGCGCAGCAGACCTCAGGGGTCAATGCGGCGATGGCCTATGGCACCGATGGTCCGGTTGCGGCGTTGGGTTTGCAAACATTGAGCGATCCAAAAGGCGTCCAGCCCATTTATGCGCCAGCGCCCGTCGTGCGTGAATCGGTGCTGAAGGACTACCCGCAAATGGGAGAATGGCTGCAACCGGTATTTGCCAGCCTGGATGAAAAAACGTTGCAACAGCTGAATGCCAGCATTGCCGTGGAGGGACTGGATGCGAAAAAAGTCGCAGCAGATTACCTGAAGCAAAAAGGATGGGTTAAGTAACGGCGTCTGCAGCGGGTGGGTGTTTTGTCGAATTTTTCAGTCAATCGGGTGCTGTTGCTGCTGGTGCTTCTTACTTTCGCGGCGGCAGCGCTTCCTTTTATTAGCTATGCTCCCAATCGCCTGGTGTCCGGCGAAGGTCGTCAACTCTGGGATATCAGCTCCTACACGACATGGGGATTGGCGGTGGCGTGTTTGCTGCTGTGTGTGTTGAGCGTTGTACCGGGAAGGTCCGGCAATATATTGGCGCTTATCGTTTGCCAACTGTTGGTGATTGCCGCGCTGGTAACCGCAGGTACAACGGCAACGTATCTGGCGAAGACGGGTAGTCCGCTGGCCAGAACCAGCCTGGGCAGCGGGTTCTGGTTAGGCGTGGGGCTGATGCTGCTGGCCGCCAGTGACGCTATTCGTCGCATCACCGCTAAGGCGCTGTGGCGTTGGGTTCTGCATGCGCAAATATTCATTGTGCCGCTGGTGCTTTTGTTCTCCGGCACGCTTAACGATCTTTCTCTGCTTAAAGAGTATGCCAACCGTCAGGACGTCTTTAACGATGCGCTGGCGCAACATTTGACGATTCTGTTCGCAACCGTGGTGCCCGCGTTGCTTATTGGCGTGCCGCTGGGCGTCTGGTGTGCTTTTTCCGTCGCCCGCCAGGGGCCAGTTTTCGCACTACTGAACATCATCCAGACCATTCCCTCCGTCGCGCTGTTTGGCCTGTTAATTGCGCCGCTGGCCGGGCTGGTGAAGCACTTTCCCGTGTTGGGCTCGCTCGGTGTTGCCGGAACCGGTCTGACGCCTGCGCTTATTGCGTTGGTGTTGTATGCGCTGTTACCGCTGGTTCGTGGCGTCGTTGCTGGCCTGAATCAGGTTCCGCGCGATGTGCTGGAAAGCGCCCGGGCGATGGGGATGAGCACGCGTCAGCGGTTTATCTCAGTGCAATTTCCCCTGGCGCTGCCGGTCTTCTTACGCAGTTTGCGCGTGGTGATGGTCCAGACGGTGGGGATGGCCGTGATAGCCGCGCTGATTGGCGCAGGGGGATTTGGTACCCTGGTCTTTCAGGGATTGCTCAGTAGCGCCGTTGATTTAGTGCTGTTGGGTGTGATCCCGGTTGTTGTCTTGGCAGTGTTGATTGATGCGCTGTTTGATTTAGGGCTCGCGCTGCTAAAGGTATCGAATAATGATTGAATTTCGTCACGTCAGTAAAATCTATGGTCAGCAAAAAGCCGTCGATGACCTTAACCTGCAGTTAGGGGAGGGCAGCTTTTCGGTGTTAATCGGTACGTCAGGTTCGGGGAAGTCCACCACGCTGAAGATGATTAACCGACTGGTTGAGCACGACAGTGGGCAGATCCGTTTTGCCGGAGAAGAAATTCGTAGCCTGCCGGTGCTGGAGCTAAGGCGGCGCATGGGATACGCGATTCAGTCTATTGGTTTGTTTCCCCATTGGACCGTCGCGCAGAACATCGCCACCGTACCGCAGCTGCAAAAGTGGTCGCGCTCACGTATTGATGACCGCACAGATGAACTGATGGCCCTGCTGGGCCTTGAGGCGAATTTGCGTCACCGTTATCCGCATCAGCTTTCCGGCGGACAGCAGCAACGGGTCGGGGTTGCGCGCGCGTTGGCGGCAGATCCGCAGGTACTACTGATGGATGAGCCTTTTGGCGCGCTGGATCCTGTCACCCGTGGTGCGCTACAGCAGGAGATGACGCGTATTCACCGTTTGTTGGGGCGTACTATTGTGTTAGTGACGCATGATATCGACGAGGCGCTAAGGCTGGCTGAGCATCTGGTCCTGATGGATGCTGGAAAGGTTGTCCAGCAAGGTACACCGCTGTCGATGCTGACCGCGCCAGCGAATGATTTCGTGCAAACTTTTTTTGGCCGCAGTGAACTGGGCGTACGGCTGTTGTCGTTGCGTACGGTAGGTGATTTTATCCGTCGCGGCGAACACTCGGACGGCGAGCCGCTGGTGGATGAAATGACGCTTCGTGATGCGTTGTCGGTGTTTGTGGCGCGGGGCTGCGACGTATTGCCGGTCGTGACCTCGCAGGGATTGTCCTGCGGTACGCTTCATTTTCGCGATTTGCTTTCGGAGACGCCGACCCGTGAAACGTCTTGCTGATCCGCTGCTATGGCTTATTGTCGTGTTCCTGATCCTGTTGGTGGGGTTGCCTCACAGTCAGGCCCTGTTTAGTTCGCTGTTCCCTGCGTTGCCGCGCCCCGTGTATCAGCAGGAAAGTTTTATGGCGTTGGCGCTGGCCCATTTTTCTCTGGTGGGGATCTCAAGCCTTATCGCCGTATTGATTGGCGTTGGGGCGGGTATTGCGGTAACCCGATCCTGGGGCACGGAATTCAGGCCGATAGTGGAAACCATTGCCGCCGTGGGGCAGACATTTCCTCCGGTCGCTGTGCTGGCTATTGCCGTACCGGTGATGGGGTTTGGTCCTGAGCCTGCAATTATTGCGCTGATCCTGTATGGGGTATTACCGATCTTACAGGCAACTCTGGCGGGACTTGGCGGCATTTCTTCCAGCGTGATGGATATCGCCAGTGGAATGGGCATGAGTCAGGGGCAGCGGCTGCGTAAAGTGGAGTTGCCGCTGGCGGCACCGGTTATTCTGGCGGGCATTCGCACGTCGGTCATTATTAATATTGGCACCGCAACGATAGCTTCAACCGTCGGGGCAAATACGCTGGGCACGCCGATTATCATCGGGCTTAGCGGGTTCAATACCGCCTATGTGATTCAGGGAGCGCTGCTGGTCGCGCTGGCGGCGGTAATTGTCGACCGCGGATTTGAACGATTAGCGAGCTGCCTTACCCTGCACGTAAAATGAATGTGTAACCTGCCAGCATGACACCGCCGATACCGCCGATGGCCATCAGCAGGAAGAGGGTGATGACACCGATTTTAGCTGCGTTCATTATGCACTCCTTATGTGAATCTAAGGATTGTACACTTTTGTTAATAAAATATTAAGAGCTTATCCCAGTAGGCTCTAAATACCGAGTGGATAAATATCGTGACCTAACGCGCGCCATTCGCTTAACTGTTGCTCCTGAGCGGGCGTTTGGCTTTCGCCGCACCAGATAAGTAAGGTGCGGCCTGCAAACAGCTCTGGTCGCAATTGGTTCAGTGAGTGGGCGAGGACGTCAACGCGCCATCCCTGCTGGCTGGCGACCCACCCCTCCAACCATAAGCGGGTGGTATCATGAATATTCCAGCCGACAACCAGGGCATCTTTGCCCTGTTTCTTGCGTGCCGAAGCCAGACAAATCGCGATGTAATTAATGAGGACGCCGTCGAGGATCCCCAGTAACGCCTGGAGGATCGGCTGCTGACATTGCAGACGTCGGCGTAACGGAATGAATAAATGGGTGTTGAGCGTTTGTGCGGGATAATCCTGACCACGCTCTTTGATCCACATTCTGAGGCTGTGCAGATTACTACTTTGCAAATAGCTCAACAGCGTCTCTTGTTGTTCGCGCCAGCCGTTATGCACATCAATATTTTCATTGCTGAGCAACGTTTTTACCTTACTGACCTGAACGCCATTGTTGATCCAGCGTTTTATCTCACGGATCCGGTCGATATCCGCGTCGTTGAACAGGCGATGCCCGCCATCTGTCCGCTGCGGTTTCAGTAATCCGTAACGCCTCTGCCACGCGCGTAAAGTGACAGGGTTGATATCACAAAGCAAAGCCACTTCACCTATTGTGTAAAGCGCCATCGTTGTCTCACTTATGCTTGCGAGGTCCCAGTTTTACTTTAGACGCTCTTTTGCGAACCAGGTAGTTTTGGCTGTTTTTTGATCAATAAATGGGTGGGTTTGTAGTCATGCTCGCGCTTTCGAGTGATCGTTCTCACAAATTCCTTTTTTTTTGCAACACTTCAAAGAAAGTTACGCGCAGCCCATGTATGTTACGCGCTTTTAAGTGATGTGTGGTTGGCGGGTATGTACGAGTTTAATCTGGTGTTGCTGCTGCTTCAGCAGATGTGCGTGTTTCTCGTTATCGCGTGGCTCATGAGCAAAACGCGTTTGTTTATTCCGCTGATGCAGGTGACTATCCGGTTGCCGCACAAACTGCTTTGCTACGTTACCTTTTCCATTTTCTGCATTTTGGGCACCTATTTCGGGCTGCACATTGATGACTCCATTGCGAACACTCGCGCTATTGGCGCTGTAATGGGCGGGTTGCTTGGCGGCCCGGTGGTCGGAGGTTTAGTTGGCCTGACCGGCGGTTTGCATCGTTATTCGATGGGCGGAATGACGGCACTTAGCTGCATGATTTCGACCATTGTGGAAGGTTTGCTTGGCGGGCTGGTGCATAGCGTGCTTACCCGCCGTGGCCGTACCGATAAAGTCTTCAGCCCGTTGACGGCGGGTGCCATAACTTTTGTCGCCGAACTGGTGCAGATGTTGATCATCTTATTAATCGCCCGGCCGTTTGATGATGCCTATCGACTGGTCAGCAATATCGCCGCGCCGATGATGGTGACGAATACCGTGGGCGCGGCCTTGTTTATGCGTATTTTGCTCGATAAACGAGCGATGTTTGAAAAATATACTTCGGCTTTTTCCGCCACCGCGCTCAAAGTTGCCGCCTCAACGGAAGGGATTTTGCGCCAGGGCTTCAACGAGGTTAACAGCATGAAGGTCGCTCAGGTGCTGTATGAAGAGCTGGACATCGGTGCCGTGGCGATTACCGACCGCGAGAAGCTGCTGGCGTTTACCGGTATCGGTGACGACCATCATCTGCCGGGTAAACCTATCTCTTCCTCGTACACTCAGAGGGCGATTGAAACCGGAGAGGTGGTTTATGCCGACGGCAATGAAGTCCCTTATCGCTGCTCTTTGCATCCGCAATGCAAATTAGGCTCGACGCTAGTGATCCCTTTGCGGGGAGAGAACCAGAGGGTGATGGGGACCATCAAATTGTATGAGGCCAAAAACCGTCTCTTTAGCTCGATCAACCGCACGTTGGGGGAAGGGATTGCCCAACTGCTTTCGGCGCAGATACTGGCCGGGCAGTATGAGCGGCAAAAAGCGATGCTCACGCAGTCGGAAATCAAACTACTGCATGCGCAGGTGAATCCCCATTTTCTGTTTAATGCGCTCAACACGATTAAAGCCGTGATCCGACGTGATAGCGAGCAGGCCAGCCAACTGGTGCAGTATCTGTCGACGTTCTTTCGCAAAAACTTAAAACGCCCATCGGAGATTGTGACGCTGGCCGATGAAATTGAACACGTTAACGCTTATTTGCAAATTGAAAAGGCACGGTTTCAGTCGCGCCTGCAGGTAACTTTGACGGTGCCGGATGCGCTTTCGTATCAGCAATTACCCGCCTTTACCCTACAACCTATTGTGGAGAATGCTATCAAGCACGGTACCTCTCAGCTGCTGGATACCGGGGAAGTGTCGATTACCGCCCGTCGCGAAGGACAGTATCTGATGCTGGATATTGAAGATAATGCCGGGTTGTATCAGCCAACGTCTGAGGCCAGCGGATTGGGTATGAGTCTGGTTGATAAACGACTGCGCGAGCGGTTTGGCGATGATTTTGGCATCAGCGTAGCGTGTGAACCTGACCGCTTTACCCGAATCACTTTACGACTTCCTCTGGAGGAACTGGCATGATCAAAGTGCTGATTGTCGATGACGAACCGTTAGCGCGGGAGAATCTGCGGATCCTGTTGCAAGAGCAAAGCGACATCGAGATTGTCGGCGAATGTTCGAATGCGGTGGAAGCCATCGGCGCGGTACATAAACTGCGTCCGGATGTCCTGTTCCTTGATATTCAGATGCCGCGTATCAGCGGTCTGGAAATGGTTGGCATGCTTGATCCCGAGCATCGCCCGTACATTGTTTTCCTGACCGCTTTTGATGAATATGCGGTGAAAGCATTTGAAGAACACGCGTTTGATTATCTTCTCAAGCCGATTGAAGAGGCGCGGCTGGAAAAAACGCTGAGCCGTTTGCGTCAGGAACGCACGAAACAGGATGTTTCGCTACTGCCAGAGAATCAACAGGCGCTGAAATTTATTCCGTGCAGCGGCCACAGCCGAATTTATTTACTGCAAATGGATGACGTGGCGTTTATCAGCAGCCGTATGAGTGGCGTGTATGTGACCAGCAGCGACGGCAAAGAAGGCTTTACCGAGCTTACACTCAGGACGCTGGAGAGTCGCACGCCGCTGTTGCGCTGTCATCGACAATACCTGGTGAATATGGCGCAATTACAGGAGATACGCTTGGAAGACAATGGCCAGGCCGAGTTGATTTTACGTAACGGTCTGACGGTTCCGGTAAGTCGTCGTTATCTTAAAAGTCTAAAAGAGGCGATTGGACTGTAAAACTGATACACTGCGCGCCATTGCATCACCGACAGTTGAAGGCTCTATGCTAAGTAACGATATTCTTCGTAGCCTGCGCTACACCCTGAAAGCGAACAATAACGACATGGTGCGTATTCTTGCGCTTGCTGACATGGAATCCATCTCCGCAAATTTCGATACCTGGACGACAAAAGAAGATGAAGACGGGTTTGTTCGCTGCCCGGATATCATTCTTTCCGGTTTTTTAAATGGTCTGATTTATCATCTGCGCGGCAAAGATGATTCTGCGCCGGAACTGGCGCTTGAGCGTCGTGTTAATAACAATACGGTGCTGAAAAAGCTGCGTATCGCCTTTTCGCTGAAAACCGATGATATTCTGGCGATTATGACCGAGCAGAAATTCCGTGTGTCGATGCCGGAAATTACCGCTATGATGCGCGCACCGGACCATAAGAATTATCGCGAATGCGGCGATCAGTTCCTGCGTTATTTCCTGCGTGGTTTAACGTCGCGAGAGCATAAAAAGAAAGCGTAAAGCAGCGCTGGCGACCACGATCAAAATCGGGTCGCCGATGCTTTACTTCACTTCTTTAAAACCCGCCGATTCCATTACCGTTTGCATTTGCTTCATGCTGATGTTTTTATCGGCGTTTTCAGATAGTTTAATCCCTGAAATGGCCTGCAACGCTTTTATATCAACTTTTTCCATATCGATAGTGACATTTTCTTGCGCGTAGGTATCTGAATAGATAAGTTTTTCTTCTATACCAGTAATGTTTTGATATTTGGTGCTTAACGCGTTGAATACTATTGCTGCTTCTTCTTTATTGCTGGCACCGACTGACGCATAGCTGATTTTACTTTCAGAGATTTGCTTTAGGACCTTATCACCTTTATACGTGTAAGAAACGGTGATATCAGAACCGTTAAGATTGGCATTGAATGTTTTCGTTTCTTCTTTATCACCACATCCCGCCAGGAAAAAAACAACAATCGACGCAACAGCGAGAGAAACAAATTTTTGCAACGCTTTCATGTAAAACTCCATTTTATGAATATTGAATACCAGTGAGAGATAGAATAAGGCGAATAGCAGTGGCTGAGCAGTCCGGAAATGGAGCAGGGGAGAATTTCAGATTAGGGGAAGAATTGATGCAATAAAAAAAGCGCTGCGGTTGCAGCGCTTGTTGTTTCTAACTTACTTCACCTGTTGGCCTGGTTTTGCACCTTCATCCGGGCTTAACAGGAAGATATCTTTCCCACCAGGACCTGCTGCCATCACCATCCCTTCAGAAATGCCGAAGCGCATCTTACGAGGAGCCAGGTTGGCAACCATAATGGTCTGACGCCCAATCAGGGTCTGCGGATCCGGATAAGCAGAACGAATACCAGAGAAAACGTTGCGCTTCTCGCCGCCGAGATCCAGCGTCAGGCGCAGCAGTTTATCGGAACCTTCCACGAACTCTGCGTTTTCAATCAGCGCCACGCGCAGATCAACTTTGGCGAAATCGTCAAAAGTGATGGTTTCCTGAATCGGATCATCCGCCAGTGGGCCGGTTACCGGTGCGGCAGCGGCTTTCACTTCTTCTTTCGACGCCTCAACCAGCGCTTCAACTTGTTTCATGTCGATGCGGTTGTAGAGCGCCTTAAAGGTGTTGACTTTATGACCGAGCAGCGGTTGTTCGATGCCATCCCAGGTCAGTTCGCTGTTGAGGAATGCTTCGACACGTTCAGCAAGCGTCGGCAGTACTGGCTTCAGCCAGGTCATCAGGACGCGGAACAGGTTAATGCCCATGGAGCAAATTGCCTGCAGGTCGGCGTCACGGCCTTCCTGTTTAGCCACGACCCACGGAGCCTGTTCGTCAACGTAGCGGTTAGCTACGTCGGCCAGCGCCATGATTTCGCGGATTGCTTTACCGAATTCACGGTTTTCCCACGCTTCACCAATCACCACTGCAGCGTCTGTAAAGGTTTTATACAGCGCAGGATCGGCCAGTTCAGCCGCCAGCACGCCGTCAAAGCGCTTACTGATAAAGCCCGCGTTACGGGACGCCAGGTTGACCACTTTGTTGACGATATCAGCGTTGACGCGCTGGACAAAATCTTCCAGGTTCAGGTCGATATCATCAATACGTGAAGAAAGCTTCGCCGTGTAGTAGTAGCGCAGGCTGTCGGCGTCAAAGTGCTTCAGCCAGGTGCTGGCCTTAATGAAAGTGCCGCGAGATTTAGACATCTTCGCGCCGTTTACCGTCACATACCCGTGAACGAACAGGTTAGTCGGCTTACGGAAGTTACTGCCTTCCAGCATGGCAGGCCAGAACAGGCTGTGGAAGTAGACGATATCCTTACCGATGAAGTGATACAGCTCGGCGTCGGAATCTTTCTTCCAGTACTCATCAAAGCTGGTTGTGTCGCCGCGCTTGTCGCACAGGTTTTTGAACGAGCTCATATAGCCGATTGGCGCATCCAGCCAGACGTAGAAGTACTTGCCGGGCGCGTTCGGGATTTCAAAACCGAAGTACGGGGAATCGCGGGAAATATCCCACTGCTGCAGGCCGGATTCGAACCATTCCTGCATTTTGTTCGCCACTTGCTCCTGCAACGCACCGCTGCGCGTCCACGCCTGCAACATTTCGCTGAATGACGGCAGGTCAAAGAAGAAGTGTTCGGAGTCACGCATTTCCGGCGTCGCGCCAGAAACCACAGATTTCGGCTCGATAAGCTCGGTAGGGCTGTAGGTTGCGCCGCACACTTCACAGTTATCGCCGTACTGATCCGGAGATTTACATTTCGGGCAGGTGCCTTTAACGAAACGATCCGGCAGGAACATGCCTTTTTCTGGATCGTAAAGCTGGGAGATAGTACGGTTCTTAATAAAACCGTTCTCCTTCAGACGTGTGTAAATCAGCTCAGACAATTCACGGTTCTCTTCGCTGTGCGTAGAGTGGTAGTTGTCATAGCTGATGTCAAAACCCGCAAAATCAGTCTGATGCTCCTGACTCATTTCACCGATCATCTGCTCTGGCGTGACCCCAAGCTGCTGCGCTTTCAGCATGATTGGCGTACCGTGTGCGTCGTCTGCGCAGATGAAGTTAACCTGGTGGCCGCGCATTCGCTGGTAACGGACCCAGACATCAGCCTGGATGTGCTCCAGCATATGGCCGAGGTGGATAGAGCCGTTGGCGTACGGCAGCGCGCACGTTACCAGAATTTTCTTCGCGACTTGAGTCATAGTAGGCAATTACTTCTTTTGTAGTGAAAAGGGCTTTGATAGTACCAAAATGGTAATTACTGCGCCAAGCGATAAGGGCATTTATCCGTAAATGAATAATTGTTGCCGTTGGAGTAAACTAGCGGTGACTATTGTATATTCAGAACAACAAAAAGGAGTCGGGATGAACGCACAATCCCAGGCCAAATCACCAGAGACCCTGCGCGCCATGGTTGCCGGGACGCTGGCGAATTTTCAGCATTCAACCCTGAAGCATAATCTGACGACGCTTAAAGCGTTGCATCACGTCGCCTGGATGGATGACACGTTGCACGTTGAGCTGGTCATGCCGTTCGTCTGGCATAGCGCGTTTGAGGACTTAAAAGAGCAATGTAGTGCCGACCTGCTGCGCATTACCGGTGCGAAAGCGATCGACTGGAAACTGTCGCATAACATCGCGACGTTAAAACGCGTGAAAAACCAGCCGGGCATAAATGGTGTAAAAAACATCATCGCAGTCAGCTCGGGTAAAGGTGGTGTAGGTAAATCCTCTACCGCCGTGAACCTGGCGCTGGCGCTGGCTGCTGAAGGAGCGAAGGTAGGTATTCTGGACGCCGATATTTATGGCCCGTCAATTCCGACAATGCTCGGCGCGGAAAACCAGCGTCCAACCTCACCTGACGGTACGCACATGGCGCCGATCATGTCTCACGGTCTGGCGACGAACTCCATTGGTTATCTGGTCACTGACGATAACGCCATGGTGTGGCGTGGCCCGATGGCCAGCAAAGCGTTGCTGCAGATGCTGCAGGAAACCTTATGGCCGGATCTTGATTACCTGGTACTGGATATGCCGCCGGGTACGGGTGACATCCAGTTGACGCTGGCGCAGAACATTCCGGTAACGGGAGCTGTTGTGGTGACCACTCCGCAGGACATTGCACTAATCGATGCCAAAAAAGGCATTGTGATGTTCGAAAAAGTCGAAGTACCGGTGCTGGGTATTGTTGAGAATATGAGTATGCATATTTGCAGCAACTGCGGTCATCACGAGCCAATCTTTGGCACCGGTGGGGCGCAGAAGCTGGCAGAGCAGTATCACACTCAACTGCTGGGACAGATGCCGCTGCATATTTCCCTGCGTGAGGACCTCGATCGTGGTATGCCGACGGTCATCAGCCGTCCTGACAGCGAATTTACTGCCATTTACCGCAGCCTGGCAGGGCGTGTCGCTGCCCAGCTCTACTGGCAGGGAGAAGTTATCCCTGGTGAGATCGCCTTCCGCGCAGTGTAATTTTAGCTGTAGCCGTGGTTTTTAATCCATTCGCCGTATCAATAATATATTGATGCGGTGAATGTATTTAGTGAAAAGTTGAACCCTGATATTTATCCAGCCTGTATAATTCATGTCTTTTTCTGAATAATCCTCTTTAATGCATCATTTAAATTGATCAATCTAATCCCATCAATCTACAATTCCGATTGGATTGAGCGGTGTATTTCGCCCATACTGTCACTTAACAGGCCATCTGCATGTTATTTGATGTTAACCACAGGAGTTACTATCAAATGAAAAAACATTGGCTGATGGGAATTATAATTCTGACTTATGGAATGAGTGTTTTTGCTTCCGATACTGCCTCTTTAACCATCGACGGCAGGGTAGTCGAACCGACTTGTAGTACTGATGTTGTAAATAATGAAATACATCAACGATGTGGAGAAACTCTTCATCTTTCAACTATCAACAATGTGACGTCTTCGCCTGCGCGAGGCGTGGTGACTGATATTGTTATTGTTCATGGTGATAGTTCGCGGCAGATCGTGCTAAATAGCTATGATTAAAAAAGTTTCTTTTTATTCATGGCTAGATATAGTTTTGAAGAATGATGCCTAGTTTTATATTTGTTTGAAGAATCTCGCCCCAGCTAGTTAATGCTATTAAGTTATTAATTCTAATAATAACTTAAACTGTCACTTATTTGTTGTGATTATATTGCAATGATTAATTTGAGTTAAGTCAATAAAACAACGCGTTTACATTGCGGTAACTTTTTTCCTGTGAGAATTTAATTTCAAGAAATACCACCTCTTAATAATAGAAATTAATTCATTAAGGAAGATATTATGAAAGCTTCAATCATTTCTGCTACTGTTCTTTCTGCTGTATTTATGAGCGCAGGGGCTTTTGCTGCTGATACCGATCAGGGTGAACTGATTATTACTGGTAAGGTGGTGGGAACTACCTGTAAATTTACGGGCGATAGTACGGCGACCATTGGTATGAACCAAATTGGTGCTGACAGATTAAATACCTTAAGCGCTGGTGGTGTTTATGATGGATACTCAAATAAAACCACCGTTCCCTTAACCGTTGAATGTACTGGTACTGCAGCGCCGAAAATAACTTTCTCCAGCTCGCAATTTGACAGTAATAATAAACACATTACACGAAATACCGCATCAAATAATGGTGCTGGTTTTGCGGTCTATTATGGTGATAAACAGGTTAATCCTGATTCAAGTATTAATTTAACGAAAACCGCAGACAATAAATATGTTCTGGACTTTAGCGCACGCTACGCGAAAGTGGGTTCAACTGACGTCACCGCTGGTGATGTGGCCTCTTCGCTGACGATGACTGTAGTTACTGATTAAGATTACAATCCTGTTTGTCGGCGGCTGTGGCCGCCGGTTTTTGCTGTAGTAAGGATAATTATAATGAAAAAGTTATTAATATTATTTTTTGCTGGCTCGGTAATGCCGGCGTGGGGAGGTATTTATATTTACGGCACTCGTGTCATTTATCCGGCGCAGAAAAAAGAAATTACCGTGCAAATCATGAACGAAGGCAGTCGTGGTGCTCTGGTTCAGTCGTGGATTGACGATGGTGATACCAGCCTGCCGCCAGAGAAAATTCAGGTACCGTTTGTGATGACTCCGCCAGTAGCAAAGGTTAGCGGTGGTTCCGGCCAGCAGCTGAAAATTAAGCAGTTAGCAAATATGTTACCGAAAGATCGTGAAAGCCTTTTTTTTCTTAATGTGCTCGATATACCTCCTAATTCAGCGGAATCAGAAGGTAAAAATATAATTAAATTTGCTATGCAGAACCGCATCAAATTTATTTATCGCCCACAGGGTGTTTCTGGTGTCGATAAAAAAAGTTTTACCCATCTGAATGTCAGTCATGCTAGTGGTGGGATAAGAATTAAAAATAATTCTGCTAACTGGATTACTATTCCTGAATTGATAGGTAGTTCAAAAGTTAATAAAGAGACGTTACTGTTAGCACCGTGGTCAGAGAAAATGTTAAGTACTACCGCTGTTGTTAGTGATTACAAGGTTACACTTATTGACGATTACGGTAATTATTTGAGTGAAAGAATAGAAACTGAAAAATAGCTTAAGGACTGGCTATGTTAAAGATCAATTCGATTACACTGGCCATCCTGTCGGTGCTGACGGCCTCATCATCTGCATGGGCTGAAGAAGAAACCTTTGATACCCACTTTATGATCGGTGGTTTAAATGGTGAAAAAATATCCCGCTATCAAATTGATGGCGATAAGCCAATGCCCGGAATGTATGAAATGGATGTTTATGTAAATAATCATTGGCGGGGTCATTATAATATTAATATTAAATCCGATCCGGATGCGGCATGCTTACCCTGGGCGCAGTTGCAGAAAATTGGTATTCGTACTGAGGGGATTAAAGCAGATAAAACTGTAGAGTGTGTACCGCTGCGCGCGGCAGTTCAGGGCGGCAGTGTCGGTTATGACATAGGGCAATTTATTCTGAATCTAAGCGTGCCGCATGCGTATGTGCTTGAACATGAGTCAGGATATATGTCGCCTGAAACCTGGGAACGCGGGGTTAACGCTTTTTATACATCTTATTACGCCAGCCAGTATTACAGTAATTATAAACACGGCGGCGATGATAAAAGTAGCTATGTGAACCTGAATAGCGGGTTGAACCTGCTTGGATGGCAGTTGCACTCAAATGCCAACTATATAAAAGGCAACGAGAACAGCGGTAATTGGAAAAGTAACACGTTATATATGGAGCGCGGTATCCCGCAAATACTTGGCACGCTACGTACCGGAGATATGTACACCGGTTCGGATATCTTTGACGCGGTACGTTTTCGCGGTGTGCGTATCTGGCGTGATATGCAAATGTTACCGAACTCAAAACAGAATTTTACCCCAGTAGTACATGGGATTGCCCAGAGCAACGCGTTGGTAACCATCGAACAAAACGGCTTTGTTATTTATCAGAAAGAAGTTCCACCAGGCCCATTTGCTATTGATGATCTGCAACTTGCTGGCGGCGGCGCGGATTTAGATGTGAGCGTGAAAGAGGCCGACGGCTCAGTATCCCATTACCTGGTGCCTTATTCATCTGTGCCGAATATGCTGCAGTCAGGCGTATCAAAATATGATTTTGCTGCCGGGCGTAGCCATATTGAGGGGGCTGGCAATCAGTATGATTTCCTACAGGGCAGTTATCAGTATGGTATGAACAATTTGCTAACGGTCTATGGCGGTACAATGCTGTCGCAGAATTATTCTTCATTTGTGCTCGGGACCGGCTGGAATACACCTATTGGCTCGGTATTGGTAGATGCCACGCGATCACATAGCGAACAGGATAATGGTGATGTTTTTGATGGTCAGAGCTATCAGGTTGCGTGGAACAAGTATGTCGCCCAGACCAGCACGCAGTTTGCGCTGGCAGCTTATCGTTATTCATCGCGGGATTATCGTAGCTTTAATGACTACGTGTGGGCGAATAATAAAAATCACTATCACCGCGATGAAAATGATGTTTATGACCTTGCGGACTACTATCAGAACGACTTTGGCCGTAAGAACAGTTTTTCTCTGAACATCAACCAGGCACTGGCTGCTGATTGGGGATTTCTGGCCGTCAGCGGTTTGTGGCGTGACTACTGGCAACGTAGTGGAACGGGAAAAGATTATCAGTTGAGTTATTCGAACACGTGGCAGCGAGTTAGCTATACCTTTGCCGTTAGCCAAACGTACGATCAGGATAATCACGAGGATAAGCGTTTTAACCTGTACATTTCCATCCCGTTTTCGTGGGGGGACGGTATTTCCGCTCCTCGGCGCGATCTGTTCGTTTCTAACTCAACAACGTTTGATGATGATGGTTATCAGTCGAATAACGCCAGCTTAAGCGGGGTGGCGGGTAATCGCGATCAATTCAGCTATGGCGCCAACCTCAGTCACCAACGACAAGAGAACGAGACAACGGCGGGCGGTAGCATGGTCTGGCGCGCGGCAATGGCGACTGTGGGCGGCAGCTACAGCCAGTCGAATAAGTATCAACAGGCCAGCGGTAATATTCAGGGCGGTGTTGTGGTGTGGTCTGACGGTGTGGCGCTGACGTCCCGGCTTTCCGATACTTTCGCCATTGTTAAAGCGCCGGGGTTACAGGGGGCGGCGGTGCAGGGACAGCGTTACTTAACGACGAACAGCAAAGGTTACGCGGTTTATGACGGCCTGACCCCGTATCGCGAAAATATGCTGATGCTGGATCTTTCTGACAGCCACAGCGATGTTGCCTTACTTGGCAACCGCAAAGGTGCGGTACCTTATCGCGGTGCGGTTGTACTGGCGGAGTATGAAACTGACAGGCGTAAACCCTGGTATTTTCTTGCCCAGCGTCCGGACGGCTCTCCGTTATCGTTTGGCTATGAGGTTGAAGATAGTGCGGGTAATAACATTGGTCTGGTCGGCCAGGGCAGTCGGTTATTTATTCGCACCAACGACATTCCTGCGTCGGTACGCGTCGCGGTTAATAAACAGCTGGGACAATTCTGCACGATTACCTTCGATAAGGCGATTGATGAGAATGAAGTCTATATTTGCCGATAAGGATGCGAAATATGAAAGAGTATCTGTATTTACTATTTTTGCTATTGTCATCCTTTGGGGTACAGGCGGGATGTACGTTTCAGTCATTAAACGGGGGAACATCGACAATCAATCTGGATATGACATCCGGTAAGGCGACAGCAAAAGTAAATCTCAATGCCAGTGGCAATATAACATGTACTGCTAATACCGATAGTTTATATTATGCAACACCCCTCAAGGATTATATTGTTGCTATCCAGGGGAGCAGCGGTAAGAAGGTATTAATTAGTATTAATTTAACGAGTAACGATTTTCCTGTCAGTATTGGTCGAACAACTGTAAGTGCCGGTGAAACACTAAATACCAAGAATTTCACCATTACAGCAAGTTATTTGAGTTCAGGTACCGCAAAACAGACGGTATCTGGCGATGCGTTTAGTTTGAGCGATTCAGCGGTCAGTATTACTGCTGAAAATGACTGCACAGCAAACTGGTTAGCTTATCTTTTTTGTTGGGCTACAAAGCGGTTGTCGAATACTTCAACCTTTACCCAGAATATGAACTTCACTGTAACGCACAAACCAACAACCTGTCGTTTCTCAAAAACTACATATGAGATAAAAATGCCGGATACGACGCTAAAAGAAATATTAAGTGCAAACAATACTAAATCAGGTTCTACAGATCTCACACTGAGTTGCGAAGGTATCAACGGCGTCACTACCAATCCAGTCAGTTTTAAAGTTGCGCGTGGCGACTGGAATGATAGTGGGACAATATTGATAAATACTTTAACGGGTGGTGCAAAGGGCGTAGGTTTCCAGATTTACAACGGCAGTGCGACCTCGCCGTTGAAATTGGGGGATACGCTGATGAACAAAATACCTAAACTGACTGAAATCAAAAGTGGCTACACGTTCCCCATCACCGCGAAATATGTTCGCGTAACAGGAGAATCACTACAGCCTGGTGAGGTACAAAGTAAAGTGATCTTTGCGGTATCTTACGACTGATTGATTGGTGGTTATTTCACGTACTTTCTTGCTGAAAGTACGTGTTTTTATTCTATTAACGATGATAAAAAATCTCGCCGTCGTAGGCTTTAATGATCTTAGCATCGGCATCATTGACCAGCACATACGCGCCGCCCATGTAGGTCCAGTGGGTGCCTGCCGTCGGTGCGGGCAGGTTGCGCAGATTCCACTGCTTTATGGTGTATTCGTCGGTGAGATACAGTGGTGGAACCTTGTCACCGGGTTTGAAATGGGTGAAGTCAGCAATAAAGCTGCTCAGCTCATACTTATCAATTCCGGTGGGGGCAGCTTTTGTGGCCGGTGCGGCCCAGACGACACTGCTCGCAAGCAGAAGTGCGCTCAGCAACATTTTATTTTTCATACCCATCCTCTCTACTTATTCGGGTCGTCAAAATCAGTCGTGTATCATTTCTGGCTTACAGGATATCTGACAAGCACTATTTTGTGAGTACTCCAGTTATTTCGTAAAAAGTGTAAATGAAGTGCAGATATGCGGCAATGTTGGCCCGCAATTTACAACATGGCGTGCAGACAGTATCCTGTCGCTGAAACCGGTGTAACATGTTTCGGTTTCAACGACTCGGGGTGCCCTTCCTGGTGAAGGCTGAGAAATACCCGTACCACCTGATCTGGATAATGCCAGCGTAGGGAAGTCTGACACTGCTCGTGTCCCTTCTTCGCGCGGGCAGGAGCTGAACCATGCAGCCTGACCTGCACTGCCGCGCGCTTGCGGCCCACACCTTACATCAATTTAGAACGCTTTCCCCACTCACACACTGTATGACCAACGAGGTTGTGCAAAGCTTTACGGCCAATACGTTACTCGCACTTGGCGCATCACCAGCGATGGTGATCGAACCTGAAGAAGCCAGCCAGTTTGCGGCTATCGCCAGTGCGCTGCTAATTAACGTGGGTACGCTGACCGAGAGCCGCGCCATTGCCATGCGCGCGGCGGTCGAACAGGCGCTGCGGGCTAATACTCCCTGGACGCTCGATCCCGTTGCCGTAGGCGCACTGGCGTATCGTCGTCGCTTCTGTCTGGATTTACTGGCGCTACAGCCCGCCGCTATTCGCGGTAATGCCTCGGAAATCCTTGCGCTGGCGGGGATGAACGGTGGAGGGCGCGGTGTAGACACGACTGATACACCAGCGGTAGCCCTCCCGGCTGCGCAGGCGCTGGCACGTCAGGTTGGGACCGTTGTCGTGGTTACCGGCGAAGTTGACTACGTTACCGATGGTCAGCGTACCGTCTGCGTGAACGGCGGTGACCCGTTGATGACCCGAGTGGTGGGTACCGGATGTGCGCTGTCGGCGGTTGTTGCGGCCAGTTGTGCTTTGCGTGGTGACAGACTTGATAACGTCGCTTCAGCCTGCAGCTGGATGAAACAGGCCGGACAAATAGCTACAGAACAATCAACCGGACCGGGAAGTTTTGTTCCGGCATTTATCGACGCCCTCTATAACCTGACCGCCCAGGAGCAAGCATGAAACGGATTAACGCATTAACAATCGCAGGAACCGATCCAAGCGGTGGCGCAGGTATTCAGGCCGATTTAAAAACCTTCTCGGCGCTTGGCGCTTACGGCTGCTCGGTTATTACCGCGTTGGTGGCACAAAATACGCGCGGGGTGCAGTCGGTGTATCGCATTGAACCTGACTTTGTTGCTGCACAACTGGACTCGGTGTTTAGTGATGTACGTATCGACACAACCAAAATTGGTATGCTGGCGGAGACTGATATTGTTGAAGCGGTTGCCGAACGTTTGCGTCGTCATCGAGTGCGAAATGTGGTGCTGGATACGGTGATGCTGGCGAAAAGCGGCGATCCGCTGTTATCTCCTTCTGCGGTAGAAACGCTGCGTACCCGTTTGCTGCCACAGGTCTCGATTATCACACCAAATTTACCCGAAGCCGCGGCACTTCTCGGGGCATCGCATGCGCAAACTGAGCAGGAGATGTTAGAGCAGGGAAGGGCGCTACGGGCGCTGGGCTGTGAGGCGGTGTTAATGAAAGGGGGACATCTCGATGATGTGCAAAGCCCGGACTGGCTCTTTACCCGTGAGGGTGAACAGCGTTTTACCGCGCCAAGGGTGATGACCAAAAATACTCATGGCACCGGTTGTACGCTCTCGGCGGCGCTGGCGGCGCTGCGCCCACGTCATGATAACTGGGCAGAAACAGTACAGGAGGCAAAGCTGTGGCTTTCAGCTGCGCTGGCGCAAGCCGACACCCTGGAAGTTGGCGAGGGAATAGGTCCGGTACATCATTTCCACGCGTGGTGGTAATCGGTATACTGGCTGCAGAAACGGCTGCAGGAAAAGATAAATGGAACAAGCGCATACCCAGCTTATCGCGCAACTGAATGAGCGCATTTCAGCGGCTGATAACACACCGCTGTATCTGAAGTTTGCCCAAACGGTGAAAAACGCTGTGCGCAGCGGGGTTCTGGAGCATGGGAATATCCTGCCGGGCGAGCGCGATCTCAGTCAGTTGACCGGCGTTTCGCGAATTACGGTGCGTAAGGCGATGCAGGCCCTGGAAGAAGAAGGCGTAGTGACGCGTGCCCGTGGTTATGGGACACAGATCAACAACATTTTCGAGTATTCGCTCAAAGAGGCGCGTGGTTTTTCCCAGCAGGTGGTGTTGCGCGGTAAAAAACCAGATACGTTGTGGGTCAACAAGCGCATTGTGCCCTGCCCGGAAGAGGTGGCCCAGCATCTGGCGGTTGCCGTAGGGAGTGACGTCTTTCTGCTCAAGCGCATTCGCTATGTAGATGAAGACGCGGTTTCTATTGAAGAATCATGGGTTCCTGTCCATCTAATCCATGATGTCGATGCCATCGGCGTTTCACTGTATGACTATTTTCGCAGCCAGCATATCTTCCCGCAGCGCACGCGCTCACGCGTCAGCGCCCGAATGCCTGACGCAGAGTTTCAGGCACATATCCAAATGGACAGCAAAGTGCCGGTACTGGTGATCAAGCAGGTAGCGCTTGACCAACAGCAACGGCCCATTGAATACAGCATCAGCTACTGTCGAAGCGATCTATACGTCTTTGTGTGCGAGGAGTAGCGCCTCGCGCGAGGGTGCGCAATCGCCGCCGCGATGCCCGACTACCCAGGACGCTACCGCGTTACCCAGCAGTACGGCTTCCGCCAGCGTCCAGCCAGATGCCAGCCCGGCCAGCATGCCGCCAGCATGGCTGTCACCTGCACCAATGGTATCAACAACCGTCGTCGCAAATGCCGGTACGCAACCGGATGTCTGCGCGCTGAAATACCACGCACCGTCTTTATCGTGACGGACCACCACCGGCGCGGCGAAACGTCGTACCCACTCTGCGCCAAAACCTTCTACATCCTGACTCAATGCAAACCGCTCGGCGGCAATTTCCGCCTCCTGACGATTAAGTGATACCAGCGGGCGGCAGGCCATAATGCGGGTCATCAAGGCCTCGGAAATGTCACCTATACGTGGTCCAAAATCGATAAATGGCATCACTTCATCCAGACCTTCCAGCCACTGCACCAGCAGTTCACCGCATCCAGAGGCTAACTGATAGCCCGAAAGATAAACCAGGCTGTGGCGAGGGATATCAAGCTGCGCCAGCCAGTCTGCATTCCATTGATTCTCAACGCCGCTAAAGGACATAAAGGTACGTTCACCATCAGGCTCCACTAGTGCCAGGCACCAGCCGTTATCGCCTTCAGCATTGTCGATTAAACTTTGCAGTCCCTCTTTTGCCATCCGGTTGCGGATAATATCGGCCCATACCCCCTGACCCAGCGGTAACGCATTACTGGCGTCGATACCTAAACGTTTGAGCGCTACGGCAATATTGAGCGCACAGCCGCCAACGTTCACCCCTTGCTGTTTGAGTTCAATGTCACATCCGCGCCAGGGAAGGGCATACGCATCGGCAATGACATCAATCACCGCCGCGCCTACCACCGTCACCGGCCGCTGTGTGCGTAACTGTGGGAGAAGTTGTTGCAGACGCGTGGTGCTCATAGCGCCTCCCGTTGCTCGCGCAGTCGCAGTAATCCGCTGGCGTAGCGCATAAAGTCCAGCTGATTTACCGCATCGAGCTCATGTTTCAGGGCCGGGTTAATCGCGTTTATGCCGTGCAGCGCGCCACAAATGGCGGTTGCCATTGCCCCGATGGTGTCAGTATCGCCCCCCAGATTCGCACACAGAATGGCGCAGCGGTTGGGATCGGTCTGCGCCAGTTCGACCATGGCGATGGCGCAAGGCACGGATTCAATGGTGCTGGTTCCGGCTCCCACCACCTGATACAGCTGCTCGCAGGCGGACTCAATGCCGTCGGCATTACGGACGATTTTCAGTGCCAGCTCAAGGCGTGCCGAGAGCGAGGCGCTAAAGGTGGTGATCCTTTTTTGCTGGGCATGCCGGGCAATGGCAGGCAGCGCGTCGACAATCTCTGACCATTTTTCGCCATCAATGGCGCGTGATACCGCCCATGCGACCACGACCGCACCGGCCACCGCCAGATCCGATTTATGCGTCGGGCTGGAGGCCAATGCTACATCATCAATAAACGCATCAAGACAGCGGGCGGGCAGCAGGCAACCCAGCGGTGAAACGCGCATTGCCGCCCCGTTGGTCACACCATTATTCTCCAGTTCGGCGACAAGTTTGCCGTCGCGAATGGCTTTGAGTGCAATTTTTGAGGTCGGGCCGAGCACGTTTTTATTAAAGGCATCAAAACGCTCTGCCCAGGCCAGAATATTGCGGCCAATAACATCGGGTACAATCTCTCCATCGCACTCAAGCAGGGCATCTGCCAGGCATAGTGCCATAGACGTATCATCAGTAAACTCTGCCTGGTTAAAGTAGCAGGCGGCATTATTTTCAGCCGGACCAGGCAAAAAACTGTCGATCCAACCGAAATGGGCTTTAACCCGGGTTCTTGGCCACAGTTCCGATGGCATGCCCATCGCATCCCCTAACGCCTGCCCATAAAGAGCTCCGAGAATACGTTCTGCTTTCATTTTACTTCCCCTTGTTTCAATGCTACATCGCGATCATCCACCGTAATGGCGGTGATTTCTCCATCTGATTCGCGAAAGAAAATCATAAACAGCACGGCAATAATGGCGATCATGATCGCGCCAAATCCCCACATGCCGGCCCAGTTAAAGGTAAGACCATTAACTGGCTCCTTGTAAGCAAACATTTTTTCCATCATTACGCCGCCCAGACGGTATCCGAGCAGGCTGCCGAATCCCTGACAGCAGAGGGTGATAAGCCCTTGCGCTGCGGTGCGCATATGTACCGGCGCTTTTTTGTCGACATAGATGTAGGCCGTGACATAGTAGAAGTCGTAACTGACGCCATGAAGCAGAATGCCGAGAAATAGCAGGGCATAAGTGAAATATTCTTCCGCGCCGCCGTAAACGAAAAATCCGTAGCGGATAGCTGCAGTAATAAGACCAAGCAGTAATACCTTTTTAATGCCAAAGCGTTTGGTGAAAAACGGCAGCGCCAGCATAAAGAAGATTTCAGAGAATTGGCCCAGTGTCATCCAACCGGTGGCGTTTTTCATCCCGACTTCCGTCAGGTAACCGTTGGCGAAGATGTAATAGAACGCCAGCGGCATCGCAAACAGGAAAGAGCAAAAGAAAAAGACGAGGAAGTTCTTATCCCGCAGCAGGATCAGCGCATCCAGACCCAACATGACTTTGAAATCCATTTTGCCGGTGCTTTTCGGCGGTGTATCCGGCAAAAAGAACGCAAAGACGCCCAACAGTGCTGAGCTTCCGGCAGTAATAAGCAGAGGAATATTGGTGGGTGAGATGTCGCTATAGCCAAGCATTTGCGGTAAGAAACCGCAGGCTAAACCTGAAGCAATCCAACCAATGGTGCCCATCACGCGGATACGCGGGAAATCACGTTCAACGTCCGGGACGTTGGCAAAAGCAATGCTGTTGGTCAGCGCAATCGTCGGCATATAGGTCAGCGAATAGGCAAGTAACAGCGGGAAAAAACCGGCGAAGGTGGTTTGTTGTGCGGCGAAGTACATCAAAACAGCGCCGACGAACATCAACACCGCAAGGACTTTTTGTGCGGAGAAAAAACGGTCAGTGACAGAGCCGACCAGGATGGGTGACAGGATCGCGGCTATCGCGGTACAGGCGTAAGACCAGCCGATCTCCCCGGCGCTAAAGCCACTTTTACTCAGCCATAGCCACAGCGGTACAAACCAGGCGCCCCAGATAAACCACTCTACAAACATCATGAACGACAGCTTAACTGTAGTTTTCATCTTTAAATCCTTCATGACAGGTAAGGTACGCATTGATAGTACCATTTTATAATACCTTTAAAATACCTTTGTGGTCTAAATTTGACCGCCTTAACATTATTTCCTCCTGAATCGAGCCAGCAGAAGTTGCTGAAATGTGCGCTAAAGATGGAAAAAAAGGGCAGTCGGTACCAGGCTTATTGCTGCCCGCAACAAAGCGGGTCAGGACAATCCACATTCCGGTTTCAAATCGGAAATTACGGGAGCATAGCTATGACTGATATTGCGCAGTTGCTTGGCAAAGACGCCGACAACCTTTTACAGCATCGTTGTATGACCATTCCTTCTGACCAACTTTACCTGCCCGGACATGATTACGTCGATCGCGTGATGGTGGATAACAACCGTCCGCCAGCCGTGCTGCGTAATATGCAGACGCTGTATAACACGGGGCGACTGGCCGGGACAGGTTATCTGTCGATTCTACCGGTGGACCAGGGCGTGGAGCACTCCGCTGGGGCATCATTTGCGGCTAACCCGCTGTACTTTGATCCGAAGAATATTGTGGAGCTGGCTATTGAAGCAGGGTGTAACTGTGTGGCGTCGACCTATGGCGTGCTGGCTTCTGTTTCCCGTCGCTACGCGCACCGCATTCCGTTCCTCGTGAAGATTAACCACAACGAAACGCTGAGCTACCCTAATACGTTCGATCAGACGCTGTATGCCAGCGTAGAACAGGCGTTCAATATGGGCGCGGTAGCGGTAGGGGCAACCATCTATTTCGGTTCAGAAGAGTCCCGTCGCCAGATTGAGGAGATTTCTGCCGCGTTCGAGCGTGCTCATGAGCTGGGGATGGTCACCGTACTGTGGGCGTACCTGCGTAACTCAGCGTTTAAGAAAGACGGCGTGGATTACCATGTTTCTGCCGATCTCACCGGGCAGGCAAACCATCTGGCGGCCACTATTGGGGCGGATATTGTTAAGCAGAAAATGGCGGAAAACAACGGCGGGTATAAAGCGGTTAACTTTGGCTACACCGACGATCGCGTCTACAGTAAGCTGACCAGCGACAACCCAATTGACCTGGTGCGTTATCAACTGGCGAACTGCTATATGGGGCGTGCCGGGTTGATTAACTCCGGCGGCGCGGCTGGCGGCGAAACCGATCTCAGTGATGCGGTACGTACGGCAGTGATTAACAAACGAGCAGGCGGCATGGGGCTGATTCTTGGACGCAAAGCATTCAAGAAAACCATGGCCGACGGCGTTAAGCTGATTAACGCCGTGCAGGATGTTTATCTGGACAGCAAAGTCACTATCGCCTGATTCCAGCCGGGATGTTGTCGTGTTAGCGCAACAGTGGACAACCCGGCGGCAGTCTGCAACGTAACGCCGCGGGCAGGATTTCAATATGAAACTCCTGTCCGCTGAGCGGTTCGCCATCGAGATTAAAGGTAATTTCGTGTGGGGCGCGGATATCAAACCATGATGATGCGCCCTCGATGATGTTAGGGTTGTCTTCGGATTGTGTTAACGCCGAAAGTAGCCCTGGCAACAGTTCTTCGCCGGTAAAAATGCGCAGTTGCAGCAGACCATCGTTGATCAGCGCCGTCGGGCAAAGCTGTTGCCCACCACCAGCCTGACGACCATTACCGATACCAATCACCAGCGCCTTACCCTGCCAGTGAAAATCTTCTCCACGGATATCGCAGACGTCGGGTTTGAGCGTATCCATGCGCATTAATCCGTGGATAAAGTATGATACGCCACCCAACGCAGCCTTGAGTTTTTCTGGTGTCTCGGTAGTGATGCGTGTGCCGAAGCCGCCGGTCGCCATGTTGATAAAACAGGTTTTATCATTGACCTGCACCATATCGATCGCCGTCGCATTTGCGGCGATAGCCAGCTTTAATGCCTTATCAATGTCGTCGGGTATACCTACGCTGGTGGCAAAGTCATTTGCCGTTCCCAACGGTAAAATACCCAGCGCCGGTATATTGCCGCCCTGCGACTGGATAAGCGCCGTCGAGACTTCGTTTATTGTGCCGTCGCCGCCGCCGGCAATCACCGTTTCAACGCCCAACTGACGAGCTTCATCAACGTAGCGTTGGGCGTCACCTTTTTCCCAGGTAACGCGAACATGGATTTCCACGCCCTCATCACGCAACTGTGTAATAGCGTTACGCAGGGGAAGATTATCAGCACTTTTTCCATTGAGGATCAGTAAACTGGCAGGGAATGCTATCATCCTTTTGCCTCACTTTTTTTCGTTTTAACAAGTGTATGCCAGGAATGCATTTATGGCGTAAGAACTGACTGAAAGCGCAGGCAAAGAGATAAAAAAAGCCGCAGAGAGCGGCTTTTCAGATTGGACAGACGTTACTGGGGGAACCACTGATCGCTGATTTTCTGGTAGGTGCCGTCCGCTTTGATGGCCGCCAGCGCGCTGTTTAGTTTTTCCAGCAGGGCTTTGTTATCCGGGCGAACCGCGATGCCAAGGCCTGTTCCGAAGTATTGTGGGTCGGTCACTTTGTCAGTGGCTACGCCTAACTGCGGATTGGTTTTCAGCCACTCGTTAACCACGGCGGTATCGCCAAATACGCCATCAATACGACCATTTTTCAGGTCGATAATCGCATTCTGATAGCTATCGTAGGCCACGGTTTTCACCTCAGGATGCTTGTCCTGCAGGTATTTCTGGTGCGTGGTGCCGTTTTCCATACCGATGCGTTTACCTTTCAGGTCGGCAAAGGTTTTATAGGTGTCTTTTTTCGCAATCACCAGCGCGGAGTTGGCATAGTAAGGCTGAGTAAATGCAACCTGCTTGCTACGCTCAGGCGTAATATCCATTCCGGAAATTACCGCATCATATTTCTTAAATTTCAGCGCGGGAATCAGGCTGTCGAAAGCGTGATTGGTGAAAGTACAGTCAGCCTGCATTTGTTTGCACAGCGCCGTTGCCAGGTCGATGTCAAAACCGACAATTTTATTGCTGGCGTCCAGCGACTCAAATGGCGGGTAAGTCGCTGATACACCGAAATTAATTTTATCAGCAGCTGAGGCGCCAGCGGCGAAAGTAGCAAGTAATGCAGCCAGTACTAACTTTTTCATGGTGGAACTCCCGTCTGTCTATCTTATGATTATTTACCGTGTCTGCGGCGTGGACTAACAATGCCATTTAATGAATTTATATGCAATAAAAATGATTAAATATTTTTATTGGCGTAAAAAAAGACGGGCTGTTGTGAGACTTGCCCGTCTTGTGTTTTTAGGTTTATGCAGTTATTTCGCTTAATTACGATGTTCAAACGCCAGTGCTTTACGTTCAATTAAGCGCATCATCAGCGTCAGCAAGCCGTTAACGATCAGATAAATCACGCCAGCCGCGCCGAAAACCATCACGTCATAAGTACGACCGTACAGCAGCTGGCTATAGCCCATCACTTCCATCAGCGTGATGGTGTATGCCAGTGAAGTACTTTTAAACACCAGCACCACTTCGTTGGAATACGAAGATAGGGCGCGTTTAAAGGCGTACGGCAGCAGAATCGCCAGCGTATCCTTCTTGCTCATCCCCAACGCACTGCAGGATTGCCACTGGCCTTCCGGGATTGCACGGATAGCGCCATAGAACAGCTGGGTGGTATAGGCCGCACTGTTTAACGACAGGGCAATTAAAGCGCACAGCCACGGTTCAGAGAGCAGATGCCATAGAACCGGATACTCCTGCAACGTCGGAAACTGCCCTGGCCCGTAGTAGATCAGGAATATTTGCACCAGCAGCGGTGTACCGGTAAACAACGTGATATAGGCGCGAACCAGCCAGACCACGATCGGCGTCTTAAGCGTCAGGATGACAGTGAAAATCAGCGCCAGCACCAGAGCAACTACGATGGAGGCGACCGTCAGCGTCAGACTGGTATGCAGCCCTTTTAACAATTCAGGTAAATACTCAAGCATCAGCCCGGTCTCCGCTCAAAACGTGTCGCGCGCAGGTCAATGCGTTTGAGAATGTACTGACTCACCAGCGTAATCACCAGGTAAATAGCCGCCGCCACAATGTACCAGGTAAATGGCTCCTGGGTACGCGTGGCGATACTCTTGGTTTGCAGCATCAGATCGTTGACGCTGATAAGGCTGACCAGCGCAGTATCTTTCAGCAATACCAGCCACTGGTTTCCCAGTCCCGGCAGCGCGTGACGCCACATCTGCGGCATCACCAGACGAAAGAAGATTGCAGCTTTAGACAAACCTAACGCCTGACCTGACTCCCATTGCCCGAGTGGTACGGCCTTGAGCGCGCCACGCAGCGTTTGCGACGCGTAAGCGGCATACAGCAATGACAGTGCAATGACACCGCACAGGAATGGACTGACGTCGAAGTTTTCGATCTGCATCTGCACCGGGATTTGTACAAAACCGAGATTGATCGTAAAGCCATCGGCCAGCGTCAGCAGCAGCTGTGAGGAGCCGAAATAGATAAACAGAACCACCAGAATTTCCGGCAGACCGCGCAGGATGGTGACCAGGGCAGAACCCGTCCATGCCACCGGGCGCCATTTTACTGACTCCCAGACGGCAAAAAACATGGCGAGCGCGAGGCCGATGATCAGCGCACAAACGGCAAGGCCGACGGTCATCCCGGCGGCGCTTGCTAAAGGAAAAAATTCATTCATCAAATATTACTTCTGGAACCATTTGTTGTAGATGGTCTCGTAAGTCCCATCTTTTTTCACTTTTTCCAGCGCAGCGTTAAATTTCTGCTGCAGCTCGGTATTGCCCTGGCGCACAGCGATGCCCAGACCGGTGCCGAAGTAATCTTTATCCGTGACTTTGTCGCCAACCGCGGCCAGTTTTGGATTGTCTTTCAGCCATTCAGTCACTACAGCGGTATCACCAAAGACGCCGTCAATACGCCCGTTTTGCAGATCGAGTTTGGCATTCTGGTAGCTGTCATACGGCACGGTGGTCACTTCCGGATGTTTATCCATGATGAATTTCTGGTGCGTAGTACCGTTTTGAACACCAACTTTTTTGCCTTTCAGCTGATCAATGCTGGTGTATTTACCCTGTTGGCCAACAAACAGCGCAGAGTTGTCGTAATACGGAGTGGTGAACAAAACCTGTTTTTCACGTTCAGGCGTGATGTCCATGCCGGCCATTACCGCGTCAAAACGGCGGAATTTCAGGCTCGGGATCAGGCTGTCGAAGGCCTGATTGGTGAAGGTACAGGTAGCGTCAATCTCTTTACACAGCGCATTCGCCAGATCAACGTCAAACCCTACGATCTTGTTGTTAGCATCGATCGATTCAAACGGAGGATAAGACGCTTCGGTGGCGAAACGAATGGTTTGGGCTGCGGTAGCGGAAAGGCTAAAACTTGCGATTAGCGCGGCAATCAGAACTTTTTTCATTGTATTGTCCCGAATCTTAGTGAGAAAGATAGTTTTTAAACGCTTCGGTTTGCGGGTTGGCAAAGCAGCTCGCATCCCCAAACTCGACGATATGACCGTTTTCCATGTACACCACACGGCTGGCCGTTTTACGAGCAACTTCCACTTCGTGGGTGACGATCACCTGAGTAATATTGGTTTCCGCCAGTTCACGAATGATGCTGACGATTTGGGCGGTAATTTCCGGATCAAGCGCTGCGGTAGGCTCATCAAACAGCAGCACCTGCGGTTCCATCATCAACGCGCGGGCAATGGCGACACGCTGTTGCTGACCACCGGAGAGATGCAGCGGATAGCGATCGCTGTATGGCTTAAGGCGCAGACGTTCCAGCAGTTTCTCGGCACGCGCCATCGCTTGCTCTTTTGTCAGACCCAGTACGCGGCAGGGCGCTTCAATCAGGTTCTGCACCACCGTGAGATGCGGCCAAAGATTATATTGCTGAAAGACCATGCCGACGTTTTGACGCAGATCCCGAATGGCTTTATCTGACGGGGTTTTTGTGAAGTCGAAACGGTTACCTGCAATAGAGAGCGTGCCCGAGCGCGGCATCTCAAGCAGGTTGAGTACGCGCAGTAGCGAGCTTTTCCCGGCTCCACTTGGGCCAAGTAACACCAGTGTTTCACCCTGAGGGCAATCCAGCGTGATATCGAACAGCGCCTGATGTGCGCCGTAGAAGCAGTTAATGCCGTTTAATTGAATACTCATTGACACTCGATACTGGCAGTCTGATAGCTATTGAAGCCGCAGATACTACCTTTGACAGAATAGTTATGCAATATTTATGCGTTAAAAGTTAAATGCAAACCGCATTCTTATCTAAACATAGCACAAAATAGCGGGGCTACCAGCGGGCAAGAATAATTGTCTGGCATTCTATGCAGAATGCCAGACAATTAATGGGGGTTATGATTTGGGTGAGTAAATGGGGCGATTAACGGTTTTCGACAGACTGGCGCAGCGTCCCGGCTGGCGCGTGTACGCTGCCGCCCAAATAGCGGACATCATCAATGACCCAGCACTGGCCCTCACGGATCATCAGCACTTCATCACGCCAGCTTTGATCGCCTTGTTTAAGTTCTACGCGTAGCGGGATGTTGCGTGCATCACTATTCGGAATAGTTGATGCGCTGGCGACGCTGGCACTGTCCGGAAGTGTGGCGCGGCTGGAGAACGGATCGCTGTTAAACAGAGCGCGATGCGCGTTATCGCGACTGGCATCGTTCAGCAGTTTAGCCAGGTTGTCACTAAGGTATGGACGAAGTGGGGTAAGATCATTGTTTCGATGCTGAATACGGTAATCATAGAATTGTTGAGCCACGCTGTCTGGCCCACCTTCTACGCATGAACCACTACGTGCGCCGTTATCTTTATAAACCGGCGTCACGGTAGTACAGGCGCTGAGAAGGAGTGCACAGGGGACCAGCAGAGAGAGTTTCGAGTAGCGCATAATGATTTCCTTATTAGCTTTCTACTATTAGTGTTCTACGTTGATAGAATATATCCTTTCAATGATAGTGGATCGGTTCGATAATGCTTTTGAGATCGTGCTCTTAGCGCAAAAAGGAGATTAAACATGCAGTTTTCGACTACCCCTACGCTGGAAGGGCAAAGCATCGTGGAATACTGCGGTGTTGTTACCGGTGAAGCCATTCTAGGCGCGAATATCTTCCGCGATTTCTTTGCTGGCATCCGCGATATTGTCGGCGGTCGCTCCGGCGCGTATGAAAAAGAGCTGCGAAAAGCGCGCGAAATTGCTTTTCAGGAGCTTGGTGAACAGGCTAAAGCGCTGGGTGCTGATGCCGTTGTCGGTATCGATATCGATTACGAAACCGTGGGCAAAGACGGCAGTATGCTGATGGTGAGCGTCAGCGGCACTGCGGTGAAAACCCGCCGATGAAGCGTCTGCTGTATCTACTGGCATTTACGCTGCTGCTGGTGGGGTGCGCTGGCGAAAAAGGCATTGTCGACAAAGAAGGGTATCAGTTAGACACCCGCCGTCAGGCGCAGGCTGCTTACCCGCGCATTAAAGTGCTGGTTATCCATTACACGGCGGATGATTTTGATTCTTCTCTGGCTACGCTGACGGATAAAAACGTCAGTTCGCACTATCTGATCCCGGCTGTGCCGCCGCTCTACCACGGAAAACCGCGCATCTGGCAACTGGTCCCCGAACAAGATCTGGCCTGGCATGCGGGGATTAGCTTCTGGCGCGGCGCTACGCGCATCAACGATACCTCAATTGGCATTGAGCTGGAAAACCGCGGCTGGCAAAAATCGGCAGGGATAAAATATTTTGCGCCGTTTGAGCCTGCGCAGATTCAGGCGCTGATCCCATTAGCGAAAGATATTATCGCCCGCTACGACATCAAACCGCAGAACGTGGTAGCCCATGCGGACATCGCCCCGCAACGAAAGGACGATCCCGGACCGCTTTTCCCATGGAAAGTGCTGGCCGAACAGGGCATTGGCGCGTGGCCGGACCCTCAGCGTGTGGCATTTTATCTTGCCGGGCGAGCGCCTCACACGCCGGTAGCAACCGAATCTTTGCTCGATCTGCTGTCGCGTTACGGCTATGAGATAAAATCTGATATGACGCCGCGTGAACAGCAGCGGGTGATTATGGCCTTCCAGATGCACTTCCGCCCGACGTTGTGGAACGGCGTGGCGGATGCAGAAACTCAGGCGATTGCCGAAGCGTTACTGGAGAAATACGGGCAGGGCTAACGCGGCAGCTTACCGTGGTCACGTAACCAGGCCGCGGTACGTTCAATTCCTGCATCCAGCGTCACAATGGGCTGATAACCCAACTCTTCCTGAGCGCGGGTAGTATCCAGGGTAAAATCAAAATTTAGCTTCGAGACGCCGTAATGCGTCAGTTTTGGCTCTTTTGCCGATTTATTGCCTAAACGCTCCATGCTGCGGGCAATCATGTCCAGCATCGGGTAGGGAACGGAGCGGATCCGACAATCAATATTCAGCTCGTCGATGAGCTTCTGCACAATGCTGCGCAGAGTGCGATGCTCGCCGTTGGTAATGTTGTACGCGCGACCTGACGGCAGCTTATCGCAGGCTTGCTGACTTGCCAGCCACATCGCGTGCACCGCATTTTCGTAGTAGGTCATATCCACCAGTGCACTTCCGCCGTGCGGCAACAGGATGCTGCCATAGTGGTACATCATATGGGCCAGACGGGGAATGAATACTTTATCGTGAGGTCCGAACAGACTTTGCGGACGCAATACCGTAAAACGGGTCTGCGGGTTGGCCTGTGCCAGCAACGCGATCACGTCTTCGCCAGCCGCTTTGCTGCGGGCAAATTCATTGGCGAAGCGGTGGGGACGAAAGTCCTCTTTGATATCGCGATGGTGGTGATAATCAAAATAGAGCGACGGCGAGGAGATATGAATGAAGTTACGAACGCCCCAGGCCACTGCCCACTCGCCCAGCCGGCGAGTTGCGCGGACGTTGGCCAGATCGAAGGCTTCCTGAGTTCCCCACGGTGAGGTAAAACTGGAGCAGTGCCACAGCGTGTCAATGCCGGCAAGCATCACTTTTGCCTGCGAGGAAACCAGCTCGGTCAAATCGGCATGCACAAATTCTGCGCCCATTTTCTCCAGCAGCTTGCCCATCGCTTCGTTGCGACCGGTCGCTCTGACGCTGACGCCTCTGCTACATAAGAACTCAACCGCGTTTCGGCCTAAGCCGCTGGTGGCTCCGGTAACCAGTACCTTCATATCAATCCACTGTGTTTAAAAAACGTCGTGCGCATTCTTCCGTGAATTACGTCTGTATGCAATGGGAAACATGAAAGAATACAGTCTCTTTTTCGCATTAGTCTGTGATTTGTTCTGCAAGTTTGGCAATACGCTTCGCCATACCTCTGAAAATAAACAGATGGGCTGGAATCATCAACAACCAGTAGAAGAGACCTGGCATGCCGTGTGGATGCCACCAGGCGCGTACATCAATGCGTCGGTGATCGCCTTTATCTTCCAGCGTGAAGCTCAGGCGACCCAAACCTGGCGCTTTCATTCCAAACAGCAGCGTCAGCTGTTTCTCGGGTTCAACAATGATAACTTTCCAGCTATCGACAGTATCGCCAACTTGTAACAGCGGGTGTTGCGGTCGGCCTTTAGCGAGCTTATGGCCGACCAACAGATCTAACGCCGCACGCGTTTTCCATAAAATATTGCCAAAGAAGTAGCCTTCTTTGCCGCCAAGTCGATTCACGACCTGCCACAGCGCTTTTTTGCTGGCGGAGGTTTCGACGCTAAAGCCAGCCTGTTTGGCGAAATAGCCATATTCAGGACGCCAGCGGGCAAACGCCTGCGCGTCGTAACCCCAGTCGCTGGAGTTGACCAGCTTTTCCTCTTCCTTCAACGTGCTGCGCACTGCGTCATCAAAGGCAATCAGCTTTTGCGGGATCAACGCACGTAATTCGGTGTCATCGGCCAACAGGTCGT
This sequence comes from Citrobacter sp. Cu231, assembly GCF_030332265.1. Taxonomy (NCBI): domain Bacteria; kingdom Pseudomonadati; phylum Pseudomonadota; class Gammaproteobacteria; order Enterobacterales; family Enterobacteriaceae; genus Citrobacter; species Citrobacter sp. Cu231. The sequence goes on from NZ_JAOWIE010000032.1 coordinate 545,998, forward strand.
GTTTTAAGCCCTGGATCAGTGCTTTTGCCGTGGTCGGCGGCACCGACGTAATGACGTTTAAAAACCAAACCGAAATCCAGCGGGTAGGAAAGGGAATGGGGATCAGCAGGCGATGTTTTCCGCTGACCGCCATAAAATGTTCGAACTGTTCCTGATAGCTCAACACCTGCGGTCCGGCGGCTTCGAGTACGCGGTTATGTTGTGTGGGATGATCCAACAGCGCCACCAGGTAATACATCAAATTCTCCAGCGCGATAGGTGTTGTTCGCGAACGCACCCAACGTGGAGGAGTGAGAACCGGCAGATTGTAGACCATGTCGCGCATCACTTCAAAGGCAGCAGAACCTGCCCCCACGATAATGCCCGCACGCAATTCCGTCATTGGCACGCCTGATTCACGCAGAGTATCTGCGGTTATCTGTCGCGCACGCAGATGATCGGATTGTTCATGCCGGGGAGCCTGTAATGAGCTCAGGAAAATAAGCTGTTTGATTGGTGTATTACGCAGTGCATCGCGGACGTTCATCGCCACCTGACGTTCGTGGGCGATAAAATCACCGCCTTCACCCATGCCATGGACCAGGTAATAAACCGTATCAACACCCGCCAGCAGCGGGGGGAGGTTATCTGGCCAATTCAAATCGACCTTATGGCAACTGACGTTGGCCAGTTGCTGCTTTTCCAGTCGTTCAATGCGACGTGCCGCAGCCAACACCTGATGCCCTTGCTGACTGAGCGCCTGTACCAAATGCTGACCAATGTAGCCACTGGCGCCAAGAACCAAAATCCGTTGCGGCACGCCCATCTCCTTATTGGGTTAAAAAAGCGCGCCAGTGGGCGACGACTTCAGCAAGTTGTTCACGCGATACGTCCAGATGCATCACCAGGCGCACAATCGGCGAGGCGTTAATCAGCACGCCTTGTGCTTTCATGTATTCGCCCAGCGCGGCAGCGTGCTCTTCGCCAACGCGAACAAACAGCATGTTGGTGTCGTGGCGCATGACGTCCGCACCTGCTTCGCGCAGCTGTTCAGCCATCCAGGCAGCGTTGTCATGGTCTTCCTGCAAACGCGCCACGTTATTTTTCAACGCATACAGCCCGGCCGCCGCCAGAATACCAGCCTGGCGCATTCCGCCGCCGGTCATTTTTCGCCAGCGAATGGCACGCTTGATGTACTCGTGGCTGCCGACCAGCAGCGAGCCTACCGGCGTTCCCAGACCTTTGGAAAGACAAATGGTGAACGAGTCGCAGTATTGTGTGACATCTTTAAGCTCACAGCCATAGGCGACGATGGCGTTAAAAATACGCGCGCCGTCGACGTGCAGGGCAAGGTTGCGCTCCCGGGTGAATTCCCAGGCCTCTTTCAGATACTCACGCGGCAGCACTTTGCCGTTATGTGTGTTTTCCAGACTGAGCAGACGGGTGCGGGCAAAATGGATATCGTCTGCTTTGATTTTTGCTGCCACTTTGTCCAGCGGCAGGGAGCCATCCGGCGCGGCATCGATGGGTTGCGGTTGAATGCTGCCGAGCACCGCTGCGCCACCCGCTTCGTAGAGATAGTTATGCGCGCCCTGACCGGCGATATACTCTTCGCCGCGCTGACAATGGCTGAGCAGGGCCACCAGGTTCGCCTGAGTGCCGGTAGGTAAGAAAATTGCGGCTTCTTTACCAGAAAGCTCGGCTGCGTATTGCTGGAGGGCATTGACGGTAGGGTCATCACCGTAGACGTCGTCCCCGACCGGGGCGGCCATCATCTCTTCGAGCATGGCGCGACTGGGTCGGGTGACAGTATCACTGCGTAAATCAATCATGGTATCTCCTTATTACACTTCATCCTTCAAGCTGCCTCGCCGTTGGCCGCACCCTCAAACCCCAGTCACATAGTATTCCTATGCTCCTGGGGATTTTCGGGCTTGCCGCCTTGATGCATCATGAATGATTTTGTGTGTGGTTTAATAAGGATGTTTTACCTGAGCCAGTTAGTTTTCGCCAGTTCGATCACTTCATCACCGCGTCCGCTGATGATTGCGCGCAGCATATACAGGCTAAAACCTTTGGCTTGTTCGAGCTTGATCTGCGGCGGGATCGCCAGCTCTTCTTTCGCCACCACCACATCGACCAGCACCGGACCGTCAATTGACATCGCCCTTTGCAGCGCCTCATCAACCTCTGAAGATTTCTCCACGCGAATGCCCGTGATACCACAGGCCTCGGCAATCCGCGCGAAATTCGTGTCGTGCAGTTCGGTGCCGTCGGTCAGATAACCACCAGCCTTCATCTCCATCGCTACAAATCCCAGCACGCTGTTGTTGAAGACAATAATTTTCACCGGCAATTTCATTTGTACCACCGACAGAAAATCGCCCATCAGCATGCTAAAGCCGCCGTCACCACACATGGCGATGACCTGACGTCCCGGTTCAGTCGCTTGTGCGCCGAGTGCCTGCGGCATGGCATTGGCCATCGACCCGTGGTTAAAGGAGCCGATCAGGCGGCGTTTGCCGTTCATTTTCAGATAGCGCGCCGCCCAAACCGTTGGTGTGCCCACGTCGCAAGTGAAGATGGCGTCGTCAGCGGCGAAGTGGCTGATTTGTTGTGCCAAATATTGCGGATGAATGGCTTTATCACTGGGTTTGGCTAAATCATCCAGCCCTTTGCGTGCTTCGCGATAATGTTCCAGCGCTTTATCCAGGAACTGCCGCTCGGTTTTTTCTTCCACCAAAGGCAGCAGGGCGCGGAGGGTGGATTTAATATCGCCTACCAGCGCCATATCAACTTTACTGTGCGCACCAATGCTTGCAGGGTTGATATCAATCTGAATAATCTTGGCGTCGGTGGGATAGAACGGGCGATAGGGGAACTGGGTGCCGAGCAAAATCAGCGTGTCGGCATTCATCATGGTATGGAAGCCGGATGAAAAGCCAATTAACCCGGTCATACCCACGTCGTAAGGGTTGTCGTACTCAACATGCTCTTTCCCGCGCAGAGCGTGCACGATCGGGGCTTTGATCTTAGCCGCAAACTCAACCAACTCTTTATGCGCACCGGCGCAGCCGCTGCCGCACATCAGGGCGATGTTGCTGGAGTAGCGCAGCAGTTGCGCCAGTTTTCTCAGCTCTTCCTCTTCCGGGGTGACTACCGGGAGCGGCGCATGGTACCAGTGCGTGGTGGCGCTTTCAGGGGCGGGCTTCAGCGCCACGTCGCCGGGTAATACCACCACGGAGACGCCACGGTTGAGCACCGCTTTACGCATAGCTATAGCTAACACCTGGGGGATCTGCTCAGGGCTGGACACCAGCTCGCAATAGTGGCTACATTCACGGAACAACTCTTGCGGGTGGGTCTCCTGAAAATAACCGCTGCCTATTTCACTGGATGGAATATGCGCGGCAATCGCCAGCACCGGGACGTGGTTGCGGTGGCAATCAAACAGGCCGTTGATCAGGTGCAAGTTTCCGGGTCCACACGAGCCTGCGCAGACAGCCAGCTCGCCTGATAACTGTGCTTCAGCGCCCGCGGCGAAGGCCGCAACCTCTTCATGACGGGTTGGCATCCAGTCAATTGTTCCCATACGATTAAGGCTGTCACTAAGGCCATTGAGTGAGTCACCCGTTACACCCCAAATGCGTTTTACGCCAGCTTGTTCGAGTGTTTTAGCAATAAAAGCGGCAACCGTTTGTTTCATGGTTTTCCTTCTCCTCTGATGTGATACCGGTTACAAGTTTAGATGAAGATAATCGTTATGCTTCTCATTACCCCTTATTTCCGGCAGGTTTCATTTAATCTGTATTAACTGTAGTTTGTTAATTGCACATAGTGAAACAAGTAATAAATTCAAATGGTTATAAAACTATTAAATACAGTTAACTGGATGCGGGATCATGCGGGTTTTGGCAAGTTTTTGTTACGCCTTGCTGTCGGTGGACTGATGCTGTTTCATGGGCTGCATAAACTGTTCGCGGGTATTGATGGCATCAGCGGCATGCTGATAGCGAAAGGTTTCCCGGGCTTTTTTCCATTGCCGGGAATTCGACCTGGCGGTAGTTTGCTATCTGAGCGTCAATACTGAGGCAGCAACGCGTTAACATTTTGCCCGCCTCGCCATTAAATCCATTTACTCATCCAGCTCGCCAGTGTCCCACAGATTGTGCCGACGCCTTTGCGCACGTTGCGTCAGTGCCTTTGCCATCGCGGCGCCTATCTCAGCGCTAACCACCAGACCCTGAATAAAGGGACGATCGTGCATTAACCACGGCAACCCGCCAAAGGCAAGGCGGTTGCGGGCATTTTCTGGCGCTTGCAGCGTGTAATCTTCACCGATATCCGGGATCTTATCGCCACAGGCCAGCAACTGAGCGCGTAACGTTGGGAAAGGGATATCTTTGCTCTGCAATGCCCGCTGCCCTCGGGCGTCAATAAACACATCAAATTCGCTGCGTCGGCCGTGGTGATAAATTACCGTCATTTCCTGTTCATTCGTGCGCTCATAATCCGCACCAAGTGTGAGGATCTCAATCAGTCCGGCGTCGTGGAGCGCCAGCAGTCGGCGTACTGATTCAGAAGGGATTGCCGCATAGTTATCAATAAATACGCGCGCCAGTCCTCGCTTAAAGCGTTTTTCATCAGGCGGATCAAGATGTGGGACGATCTCTTCGATAACCTCGTGTAGTCGTAGCAGGGTATAGCGCCACGCAACGGTGCGCTGTTCCTGTTTGTTGCGTTCAACTTCAATCAGGTTGCGCTTCGCCCATTCAAAAGGATCGTGCTCGAGCCTGTCGGCAAAGTAGGCCTCTGGGAATGTATCGGCATTAAGTTCCTCAAGTGCTATCTCTCGACTCCACTGTGGAGCGGCATCTTGTAATTGTTGCGCAATAATCCGGAAAATACGGTCCAGTAATCCTTTTTGCCCACGGGCAATGGCGTCTTCAATTGCTTCTGGCGTTGCGATATTCAACGATTCATAGGGCAGAGGGCAGTAAAAATCCGCTTCAGGCAGCACGCCGCTGCGCGACATCAGGGTCAGCTTCAGGCTTTGGCTGTCGGATTTACAGATAAACTGGAGTGCGTTATCAGCCCCGGTAGTGAAGGCTCCGTGTTGGCAGGCCACGGCCATCGCCGCGTCAATCGCGCTGAGCGAGGTGCCAAGAATTCCCACCCGGCAAGCGCTAATCTGTACATCCATCAGACCGGTCCACGGACAGGGGAAAAACTTCCGCGTCTGTACATCCGTTTCAGGCCACAGATGACCGGTGGCAATGGCGGCGAAATCCACCTCGACTGGCTGTGAAGCATGATTGATCCACAGCGAGACGCCATTCGGGTTTGCGCGCAGGTCGGTGACTTCGCTTGATTCGTTTATGCTAATCGTGAAGCCTGAGCCTCGCGCTTTCTCGACGATAGCGAATAAACGATCGCGATAATAGTCACCGAGGATCACGCGGGGTAAAAATTGCCGTTCATGCAGAGACGTCCGTTCAATCCTAAACTGCGCCAGATAGTCATCACTTTGATTCTGTAGCCACGTCAGATAACTGATATAAATCGGTGGGATCTCAATGCTGGCTATATTTGCCAGCATGAAGTCTGCGTTGTTGTCGCTGTTGTAAGGCATGCCGACGCCTGCTTCCTCAGCTTGCTCATAAAGCTCTATTTCCAGCGGTTCACCACGTTCCACCAGGGCATGAAGCGTATAGATTCCGGTGGGACCGACGCCGACGATGGCCACTTTTTTCATGGGGGTCCTTGTAGAAAGTTCGACGTGGTAGTCGGGAATATTGCTTAATCAGTGCAGAGTAAGTGTGGTCGATAAATTGTGGGATGAAGGAAAAATTTTGTCGAAGCGGGGGAAAAATCGGAATTTTGCAGCGCCTGTCAGCATAAAAAAAAGGCTACCCGGTTGAGCCTGGCAGCCTTTTGTACATCAGAGGTCAGCGAATTACGCCAGCACTAAATCACCCTGCGGATGACAGGAGCAGGCCAGCACATACCCTTCAGCGATTTCCGCGTCGGTCAGCGTCATGGTGCTGCTGACCGTGTAGTTACCGTCAACCACTTTGGTTTTGCAGCAGCCGCAAACGCCCGCACGACAGGCAGCGACAACCGGGACTTTATTGCTTTCCAGTGCTTCCAGCAGCGTGCTACCCACCGGCGCGTAAAACGCTTTCGCCGGCTGCAGTTTGGTGAACTTCAGACCACTGGTGGCAGCTTCTGCCACTGGGGTGAAGAACTGCTCTTTAAAGAAGCGCGTCACGCCCAGCGCTTTCACTTCTTTTTCGACCAGATCCATATACGGCGCCGGGCCGCAGGTCATTACCGTACGCGAAGTCAGATCTGGCACGCTTTGCAGCAGTTCGGTAGTCAGTCGACCAGAAACAAAGCCGTGAGTGGCGTTGTTTTCAGCGACTATCGTCACCGGATATTCACGCCATTCGTCAGCAAAAATGACATCCTGCGGCGAACGAACGTTAAAGATCACCTGCACATCAACCTGCGGGCGGTATTTTGCCAACCAGCGACGCATTGACATGATTGGCGTAACGCCGCAGCCGGCTGCCAGCATCAGGAACTTGTCTTCTGCTTTATCTTCACAGGTGAATTCACCCATGGCATCGGACAGCCAGATATAGTCGCCGCGCTTCACGTCGCGGGTCAGCCACTGTGAACCTGCACCCTCGTCAATCCGGCGGATAGTCAGCGTAATATATTCGCTAACGCCCGGCGTCGAAGAAAGAGTGTAAGCACGCAGCGTGTCCGCTGAATTACGTACGCTGACCAGTGCATACTGCCCGGCGCGGTACGGATAATAGTCGTGGCACAGCAACGAAATTGTCCATACATCCGGCGTTTCCTGATGGATGTGATGAACCTGCATCCGCCATGGGCACTGATGAGTTGGCATTGTCATTCTTTACTCCTTACGCGCTCAGCAGTTGCTTCATGTCTTCTTCAACAGTGGTTACGGAACGCAGACCAAACTTCTCGTTGAGCACTGCCAGCAGGTCTGGCGTGAAGAAACCAGGTGCAGTCGGGCCAGTAACGATATTTTTCACGCCAAGCGACAGTAGGGTCAGCAGAATAACAATCGCTTTCTGTTCGAACCAGGAGAGCACCAGAGACAGCGGCAGATCGTTCACGCCACAACCCAGTTTCTCAGCCAGGGTTACCGCCAGGATGATGGCAGAGTAAGCATCGTTACACTGACCGGCATCCACCAGACGTGGCAGACCTTCAATATCACCGAAATCCAGTTTGTTGAAACGGTATTTACCACAGGCCAGGGTCAGGATTAGGCAGTCATCTGGCACGCTGGTCGCGAAGTCGGTGAAGTAGTTACGTTCGCCGCGTGCGCCGTCACAACCGCCCACCAGGAAGATATGACGCAGTTTTTCACGGCTGACCAGGTCAATCAGCGTATCAGCAGCACCCAGCAGGGTCTTGCGACCGAAACCAACGGTGATCAGGTGCGGAATTTCGCTATACGGGAAGCCAGCCATCTGTTGCGCCTGAGCAATAACCGGACCGAAATCGTCACCCTCAAGGTGGCTCACACCTGGCCAGCCGACGATGCTACGCGTCCAGATACGGTCATCGTAAGCGCCAACGGTTGGGTCGATGATGCAGTTAGAGGTCATCACGATTGGACCTGGGAAGCGGGCGAATTCAACCTGCTGATTCTGCCAGCCGCTGCCGTAGTTACCGATCAGGTGTTTGAACTTACGCAGTTCCGGGTAGCCGTGCGCCGGCAGCATTTCACCGTGGGTATAGACGTTCACGCCGGTCCCTTCGGTTTGCTCAAGCAGGTTGTACAGATCTTTCAGGTCGTGGCCGGAGATCAGAATACATTTACCTTCGGTTGCTTTAACGTTGACCTGAGTCGGGGTCGGGTGGCCATATTTCGTGGTTTCACCAGCATCCAGGATGCTCATCACTTTGAAGTTCATCTGGCCGATTTCCATTGAGCACTCCAGCAGAGCGTTCATATCGGAAGGCCAGGTACCCAACCACGCCATGATTTTGTGGTACTGCGCGTAAATAGCATTGTCGTATTGGCCGAGAACGTGCGCATGTTCCATATAGGCAGCGGCACCTTTCAGGCCGTACAGGCACAGCAGACGCAGGCCGAGAATGTTTTCGCCAATGGCTGCTTTATCTTTATTTGGGGTAAATTCAGCCGCCTGACGTTGCAGGTCGCCTAAATCATCGCTCGCCAGCTGTAGCTCAGCCATTGGATTGTCGCAGTGCGCACTGGCATCAACGCTCAGGCATTGCGCTTTCAGCGCCTCACGCATGGCGATGGCTTCACGCGCGTAGCCAACAATACGCGGGGAATCGAAGTTTACGTTAGTCAGCGTGGAGAAGAATGCACGCGGCGCAAAGTTATCAACCTCATGGTCGATGATGCCGTATTCACGTGCTTTAACTGCCCATGCAGACAGACCTTGTAGGGCAGCAATCAGCAGATCCTGCAAATCGGAGGTTTCGGCCGTTTTACCGCACATACCCTGCGCGTAAGAGCAGCCGTTTCCTGCCGGAGTACGGATGGTTTGTTCACATTGCACACAAAACATGGTCACACCTTTTAAAGTTATATTTGATATACATGTTTTAGGTTATGCCTGTGCGCGCAGGGATAAAAGAGATTTCCGCTACAACTTGCAGGGAGATTGATTTAGCGCAATTTTGGCGGTAGCTGACTACCGCCAGAGAGGTATTTGTCTGTGTATCAGGCGGAGAAAAAGGCCATCAACAGAGGCACTAACAGACTCAGGATAAAGCCGTGAACGATGGCTGCGGGAACCATTTCCAGACCGCCGCTACGTTGTAATACGGGCAGGGTGAAATCCATTGATGTCGCGCCACATAGCCCTAACGCGGTAGAGCGGCTGCGACCGACCAGGCCTGGAATCAACATAATAGCGATCAGTTCTCGACCCAGATCGTTAAAGAAAGCGGCGCTACCAATCACCGGTCCGAACGATTCGGTCAACACAATACCGGACAGGGAGTACCAACCAAAACCTGATGCCATCGCCAGCGCGGTTTTCATCGGCAGGTCGAGAATCAACGCATTGATAACCCCCGCCAACATCGAACTGGCAACGACGACCACCGCCACAATCATCCCCCGGCGATTCAGCACGATTTGCTTTAAGGTCATGCCGCTGTTGCGCAGTTGAATACCCACGAGGAACAGTAAAAATATGAGCGTATATTCGCTGGCTTCGGTGGCGTGCTGCAGAATGGAAATACCGGTGAGGCCGAGCAGGAAACCCACGACGACAACGCCACACAGCTGGAGAGACTCCAACGCCATTGCGATTCGCGAAGGTAGCTTTTCTTGCTTATGATTGTGTCGCCAGGGCAGCGAGCGCTCCAGCCAGAACAGTGCGGCAATATTACACAGCAAAATGACCGTCACGCTGACGGCAGAATAATGAAGAATGGCTAACAGATTGCTGGCGAGATTATCCAGAAACGCCAGACTGATACCCATAAAAAAGAGAATAAGGTAAACGATCCAGCTTAACAGGCGATTGATGAGTTTTAATGCAGCCCTGTGCCGAAGCGGAATAAGGTAGCCCACAATAAGGGGAACCAGAATGATTAACAGCCCTGAAAACATGAAAATCAGATCCTTGCTGAGAAGTAAGACGAAATGCGCCAGCACACACTACTCAAAGCAAAGAGGGGAGTAAAGTTGCAAATAAAAGGAAATATAGAGAGGATAAAAAAGACCTGACTTGCGCCAGGCCTTTTTTGTTAGCGATTAATCGCGTTTTTCCAGCAGAGTGCGGTAAATAAGACCGCCGAGGGCCCCACCGATAATCGGCATAACCCAGAAGAACCACAATTGTTGTAATGCCCAGCCGCCCTGGAAGATGGCGACAGCGGTACTACGCGCCGGGTTCACCGACGTGTTGGTAACCGGAATACTGATCAAGTGGATCAAGGTTAACGCCAGACCAATTGCAATGGGGGCAAAACCTGCCGGAGCATGTTTATCGGTCGCGCCGTGGATCACTAATAAGAAACCAGCAGTCAGAATAATTTCAATCACTACGGCAGAAAGCATGGAATAGCCGCCCGGAGAATGTTCACCAAAGCCGTTCGAGGCAAAACCACTGGTTGTTGCATCAAAACCCGCTTTACCGCTGGCAATAAGATACAGAGCCGCAGCGGCAACAATACCGCCAACAACCTGAGCAATAACGTAACCAATAACGTCTTTTGCCGGGAATCGGCCGCCAGCCCATAAACCGAAGGTTACCGCTGGGTTAAAGTGTCCACCAGAAATATGACCTAACGCGAATGCCATAGTCAGTACGGTCAGACCAAACGCCAATGCCACACCGACAAACCCAATACCCAACTCCGGGAATGCGGCTGCCAAAACTGCACTGCCGCACCCACCAAAGACGAGCCAAAACGTACCGAAGAATTCGGCTGCTAATTTCCTGAACATAACCACCTCAATTAAAAGTTCCGGGTTCGTGTTTCTCGCCCGGTAATTCATCGCTAAAAGGGACGATGATGAAAGAGCGGATATTTTAGAAAAAAACATCACCCCTTCGCCAGTTAAATTGATGAAAAAATTTGATTTAAGGCAATATGTTGTGATTCCTTTTTGAATATTGGATGAATGAAGCATAGTTCAATTAACAAAAGACGATGATTGAGTCCGGAAATAATATTCAAGGGAAAACATAAGAAGAATATTCTTATATTATGGGGCCCTACGATTAACCTCCTGATGATATCGGGTGTCCTGAGCGCCGCTTGCCGTTATACTCCTGATAACTTGAAGGAAAAAGTTAGCATTTCCGGAGGCTATATGATTCTCGAACGCGTTGAGATTGTTGGATTTCGTGGTATTAACCGTCTGTCACTGATGCTGGAGCAGAGCAACGTGCTGATTGGTGAGAACGCGTGGGGTAAGTCCAGTCTGCTGGATGCCTTAACCTTGTTGCTGTCGCCGGAAACTGATTTGTACCACTTTGACCGCGAAGATTTCTGGTTCCCACCGGGCGATATACAGGGCCGGGAACATCATTTGCATATTATCCTGACGTTTCGTGAGTCTCAGCCGGGCCGTCATCGGGTGCGTCGCTATCGTCCTCTGGAAGCCTGCTGGACGCCGTGCCAGGATGGCTATCACCGTATTTTCTATCGTCTGGAAGGTGAGTGTGCTGATGACGGTAGTGTTCTGACGTTACGCAGTTTTCTTGACGGCGAGGGCCATCCGCTAACCCTCGACGATATTAACGATCAGGCGCGACACCTCGTACGTTTGATGCCGGTATTGCGCTTGCGCGATGCCCGTTTTATGCGACGGATCCGCAACGGTACGGTGCCGGATTCAGCGGAAATCGAAGTGACAGCGCGGCAACTGGATTTTCTGGCGCGCGAATTGGCTACCCGACCGCAAAACCTGACCGATGGGCAAATACGTCAGGGGCTATCGGCCATGGTACAACTGCTGGAACATTACTTTTCTGAGCAGGGTTCTGGCCAGGCACGCTATCGGCTGATGCGTCGTCGTTCCAATAACGAACAACGTAGCTGGCGCTATCTGGATATTATTAACCGTATGATTGATAAACCTGGCGGACGCACACACCGGGTGATCCTGTTGGGACTGTTTTCAACGCTGTTGCAAGCTAAAGGAACGCTGAGACTGGATAAAGACGCCCGGCCTTTACTGCTGGTTGAAGACCCGGAAACACGTTTACATCCTATTATGCTGTCGGTCGCCTGGCACCTGCTGAATCTACTCCCTCTGCAGCGGGTGGCAACCACTAACTCCGGCGAACTACTGTCCCTGACGCCCGTGGAACACGTTGTCCGTCTGGTGCGTGAGTCCTCTCGCGTCGCCGCCTGGCGGCTGGGGCCGGGTGGGATCAGCGCTGAAGACGGTCGGCGTATTGCCTTTCATATTCGTTTTAATCGTGCATCGTCATTGTTTGCCCGCTGTTGGCTGCTGGTGGAAGGTGAAACGGAAACCTGGGTTATCAATGAACTGGCTCGCCAGTGCGGGCACCATTTTGATGCGGAAGGTATTAAAGTTATTGAATTTGCCCAGTCCGGCCTGAAGCCGCTGGTGAAGTTTGCCCGTCGGATGGGTATTGAGTGGCATGTGCTGGTCGACGGTGATGAGGCCGGGAAAAAGTATGCGGCTACCGTGCGCGGTTTGTTGAATAACGACAGAGAAGAAGAGCGCGATCATTTAACCATGCTTCCCGCGCTGGACATGGAACACTTTATGTATCGCCAGGGGTTTGCAGACGTCTTTCACAGAGTGGCGCAAATTCCGGAAAACGTGCCCATGAATATGCGCAAAATTATCTCGAAGGCGATTCACCGTTCATCAAAACCGGATTTGGCCATTGAGGTGGCGATGGAAGCCGGAAGGCGCGGCGTTGACGCGGTGCCCACGCTGCTGCGGAAAATGTTTTCCCGCGTGCTGTGGCTGGCACGCGGCAGAGCGGATTAGTGGCGAAATAGTTGGGATAGCTGGGCGTGTATTGCATCCAGTAATTGATAGCGACGGCGGTATTCCGCGCGTTTTTTACTGGCAATTTCCGCCTCGCTTTTCCGCGCGATTGTGCGTGGAATATGGTAGTAACCGAGATTGTCGCACTCGCCGCCAACTGATTCCCAAAATGCGTTGTAGTCGGAATGAATGACCTTATTTTTATCGTGGTAGCGTTGGCTGCGAAAGATATGCTGTTCATTGCTGACAGCCATAACATTATCAATATTCAATCGTTCTGCTAACCGGCAAATGGCTTCCATCACAATACGTTTTGGAAATATCCCGTGACAGGACTTGGTCGCTTTTTGTATTGCTTCGTGAGGAAGTTGCGCATTGCCCTGCACACCGCCAATAAATAATGTCCTTTTGCCATTATATTCGCAGAACGTAAACGTCATTTTAGTCAGTACGTCTCCGTCGCCATTTTGTACCTGAATGGTACTTTCTCCCTCTTTATCCAGTACCGGCAACATCATCATGGTGACGTTAAATACGTCGTCATCTTTGCCTTCAATTTGCGCCAGCTGTAAGCCATCATTGCTTAATAAGGCGTTAAATTCTGCGGGTAAAAATGCGTGGCGGATAACATGATAATGAAAACGCACCGCGTCTAAACGCATTTTACGGGTGAAGTTTGCGGCAAGGTAAGGACGATGTAAACGCACCGGCAGTCGGGGTTGGCGGGATAGCAGGTTTTCAAGATCCGGCCATTGGGCGAGTTCTGTCATCCATTCCTGAGTAAGATGAGGTATCAACAATGAGCGCCAGATAAACTTACGACGAAAGCTCCTTTTATCCCAGCAATGGGCGGGGCGTAAATGACCGCTACTAAGCCGGTAAAAAAGGCCAAAGCTGGTAATGGGTTTAGTGGAAAGAAAAGTGCCTTCAGTTAGCTGACTCATAATTAAAATCCGATTGATACCTTAGTACTAATTTCAGCACAGCGGATCTTAACCATTCATCAATAACTCTGTTATTCTTTGCACTTTTCAACGCCTGTTAATTTAGTGTTGATGTTTATCAGTCCACTCTGGTGGGCGTATTGGGGAACCAGGACATTTATGAAGCTCAAGGGAAAAATCAAAAAGCGCTATTTTCTCTTCGCCATCATCATTATTGTGGCAGTAATTGCACTTTGGAGAACGCTCAATGCGCCTTTACCTCAGTATCAAACCTTAATTGTTCGTCCGGGCGATCTGCAGCAAAGCGTTCTGGCTACCGGGAAACTGGATGCGTTGCGTAAAGTAGATGTCGGGGCGCAGGTCAGTGGGCAGTTAAAAACGCTGTCGGTTGCGATCGGTGATAAAGTAAAAAAAGATCAGCTGCTCGGTGTTATCGATCCTGAACAGGCGCAAAACCAGATCAAAGAGGTTGAAGCGACGCTGATGGAATTACGTGCTCAGCGTTTACAGGCTGAAGCTGAGTGGAAACTGGCGCGGGTGACGCTTTCCCGTCAGCAACAGCTGGCAAAAACCCAGGCGGTCTCGCAGCAGGATCTCGATACGGCAGCGACCGAGATGGCGGTGAAACAGGCACAAATCGGTACCATCGACGCGCAGATTAAACGTAATCAGGCTTCTCTCGATACCGCCAAAACCAACCTTGACTACACCCGCATCGTCGCGCCAATGGCTGGCGAAGTAACGCAAATTACCACTCTGCAGGGGCAAACCGTTATTGCCGCCCAACAGGCGCCTAATATTTTGACGCTGGCAGATATGAGCACCATGCTGGTGAAAGCGCAGGTTTCCGAGGCGGATGTGATTCATCTGCATGCCGGGCAAAAGGCCTGGTTTACCGTCCTCGGCGATCCGCAGACGCGCTACGAAGGTACGCTCAAAGATGTTCTTCCGACGCCAGAGAAAGTGAATGATGCGATCTTCTACTATGCTCGCTTCGAAGTTCCTAACCCGAAAGGGATCCTGCGTCTGGATATGACTGCGCAGGTTCATATTCAACTCACGGATATCAAAAATGTTCTGACGATCCCACTGTCGGCGCTGGGCGATCCTATTGGTAATAACCGTTATAACGTCAGGTTGCTGCGTAATGGCGAAACCCGCGAACGTGAAGTGGTTATCGGTGCGCGTAATGACACCGATGTGGAGATCGTGAAAGGGCTGGAAGAGGGGGATGAAGTCATCACCGGCGAGGGCAACGCAGGAGTTGCAAAATGACGGCATTGCTTGAACTAAGCAATATCCGCCGCAGCTACCCGTCCGGCGAAGGGCTGGTCGAGGTGTTGAAGGACGTATCCTTGCGCATTCAGGCCGGGGAAATGGTGGCGATTGTCGGGGCATCGGGATCGGGCAAATCGACGCTGATGAACATTCTTGGCTGTCTGGACAAGCCCACCAGCGGTACGTATCGGGTTGCAGGACGCGATGTCTCCACGCTGGATAGCGATGCGTTAGCGCAACTGCGTCGCGAGCATTTCGGGTTTATCTTCCAGCGTTATCATTTGCTGTCACATTTGACCGCCGCGCAAAACGTTGAGGTGCCTGCGGTCTACGCAGGCACCGAACGTAAGCAGCGTCTGGCGCGTGCGCAGGAATTACTCCAGCGACTGGGTCTGGGCGACAGGGTTGATTATCAGCCTTCTCAACTTTCCGGTGGACAGCAGCAGCGAGTCAGTATTGCGCGTGCGCTGATGAACGGGGGGCAGGTGATCCTCGCCGACGAACCTACCGGCGCGCTGGATAGCCATTCTGGCGAAGAGGTGATGGCGATTTTGCATCAGCTGCGCGATCGCGGGCACACGGTGATTATCGTCACGCACGATCCGCAGGTTGCCGCACAGGCCGAACGCGTCATTGAAATTCGTGACGGCGAAATTGTGCGCAATCCACCGTCGCATAAGCCTGCTGTCGGAGCCGATATAACTGAACCACCAGTGAAAACGGCGTCCGGCTGGAGTCAGTTTGTCAGCGGTTTTCGTGAAGCGCTGACCATGGCCTGGCTGGCAATGGCTGCGAATAAAATGCGTACGCTGTTGACCATGCTTGGCATCATCATCGGTATTGCTTCCGTGGTCTCCATAGTGGTAGTAGGCGATGCGGCGAAGCAACTGGTGCTGGCTGATATTCGCGCAATTGGCACTAACACCATCGATATTTATCCTGGCAAAGATTTCGGCGACGACGATCCACAATATCAACAGTCGCTGAAATATGACGATTTAACGGCATTACAGAAACAGCCCTGGGTCAGTTCGGTTACGCCAGCGGTGTCGAAGAACCTGCGGCTCCGTTATGGCAATATTGACGTGGCAGCCAGCGCGAACGGCGTTAGCGGCGACTATTTCAACGTCTATGGCATGACGTTTAGCGAAGGAACGACTTTTAACGCGGAGCAACTGGCAGGGCGCGCTCAGGTGGTTGTGCTCGACAGTAATACCCGGCGCCAGTTGTTCCCCAATAAAGCGAAAGTTGTCGGCGAAGTCGTGCTGGTGGGAAATATGCCGGCCACGGTCATTGGCGTTGCAGAAGAGAAACAGTCGATGTTCGGCAGCAGCAAGATCCTGCGGGTCTGGCTGCCCTACAGCACTATGTCCGGGCGAATTATGGGGCAGTCGTGGCTGAACTCGATCACCGTGCGGGTGAAGGATGGATATGATAGTGCCCAGGCCGAGCAGCAGCTCACCCGGCTGCTGACGTTGCGTCACGGTAAAAAGGATTTCTTCACCTGGAATATGGACGGTGTCTTGAAAACCGCCGAAAAGACCACACGTACATTACAACTCTTCCTGACACTGGTGGCTGTGATTTCACTGGTCGTCGGTGGGATTGGCGTGATGAACATCATGCTGGTTTCGGTGACCGAGCGAACGCGCGAGATTGGCATTCGTATGGCGGTTGGCGCGCGTGCCAGCGACGTGCTGCAACAGTTCTTAATTGAGGCGGTGCTGGTGTGTCTGGTTGGCGGCGCGTTGGGCATTAGCTTGTCGATGCTGATCGCCTTTACGCTTCAGCTATTCCTGCCCGGCTGGGAAATCGGTTTCTCACCCGTAGCTTTGTTGACGGCGTTCCTGTGCTCGACCGCGACCGGGATTTTGTTTGGCTGGCTTCCGGCGCGAAATGCCGCGCGGCTGGATCCAGTAGATGCTCTGGCGCGGGAATAATGCCACAGAGATAAAAATGCCAGCCGCAAGGGCTGGCATTTTGACTGCAGGATGTACACAATGAAACAGAAGAGTTATTTATGCGACAGCTTCTGCTTCAATGACAGGCACGATGACACTGGCATGATTGCCTTTTGGCCCCTGGTGGACATCAAACTGGACAGACTGTCCGGCTTTTAGCGTTCTGTAACCATCCATCTGAATGGTGGAGTAATGGGCGAAAATATCTTCGCCGCCGCCTTCGGGGCAGATGAAACCAAACCCTTTGGCGTTGTTGAACCACTTAACAGTACCCGTTTCCATACTTCGACATCCTTCGTAAATCTTATATAAGTAAGATGGAATGAACCGGTGGCGGAGTGGGGGCTGTTCAAAACCTCGCCAACTCTCGAAATTACAATTTAGAGAAATCAGGCGGGGCGTCAAGCGCCAGGCAGCCGGAATAGGGTAAAAATGCATCAAAATTTGAAGCAGTTAACGCTATTGTCGGTTATGTGACAGATGTCGCGAATGGCACTAATAGATGATAGTTATCTAATACTTGAGGTAGATTGATTGTGCGCATAGGCTGCTGGTCAGCGGCAAGATTTTCTGCCGGAAACCGTAACTGAAGATGACAACTGACCATGGGTAAGACGAACGACTGGCTGGATTTCGATCTGCTGGCGGAAGATAAATTGCGTGACGCGCTAAAACCGCCATCTATGTATAAAGTGATATTAATCAATGATGATTACACTCCGATGGAGTTTGTTATTGACGTGTTACAAAAATTCTTTTCTTATGATGTAGAACGTGCAACGCAACTGATGCTTGCAGTTCACTATCAAGGTAAAGCGATTTGCGGCGTATTCACTGCCGAAGTGGCTGAAACCAAAGTTGCGATGGTGAACAAGTATGCGAGGGAGAACGAGCATCCGTTGCTGTGTACGCTGGAAAAAGCCTGAATGCAGGCATAAATATTGGGGGAGGTGCCTATGCTCAATCAAGAACTGGAACTCAGTTTAAACATGGCTTTCGCCAGAGCGCGCGAGCACCGACATGAGTTTATGACCGTCGAGCACTTGTTACTGGCTTTGCTCAGTAACCCGTCGGCCCGCGAAGCGCTGGAAGCGTGTTCTGTGGATCTGGTGGCGCTCCGTCAGGAACTTGAAGCCTTCATTGAACAAACCACACCCGTATTGCCTGCCAGTGAAGAAGAGCGCGACACGCAGCCAACGTTGAGTTTTCAGCGCGTGTTGCAACGTGCGGTCTTCCATGTTCAGTCCTCCGGGCGCAATGAAGTTACTGGCGCGAATGTGCTGGTCGCCATCTTCAGCGAGCAGGAATCTCAGGCGGCTTATCTGCTGCGTAAGCATGAAGTGAGTCGCCTTGATGTGGTGAATTTTATTTCTCATGGCACGCGCAAAGACGAACCAAGTCAGTCTTCTGACTCTGGTAATCAGCCGAATAATGAAGAGCAAGCTGGCGGGGAGGACCGTATGGAGAACTTCACGACTAACCTTAACCAGCTTGCCCGTGTGGGCGGAATTGATCCGCTCATTGGCCGGGACAAAGAGCTGGAGCGCGCCATTCAGGTCCTGTGCCGTCGTAGAAAAAACAACCCGTTGCTGGTGGGAGAGTCTGGTGTCGGTAAAACCGCCATTGCCGAAGGTCTCGCCTGGCGTATCGTCCAGGGAGATGTGCCAGAAGTCATGGCTGATTGCACCCTTTACTCTCTGGATATCGGTTCGCTGCTGGCAGGCACCAAATACCGCGGCGATTTTGAAAAACGCTTTAAGGCGCTGTTAAAACAGCTGGAACAGGATACTAACAGCATTCTGTTTATTGATGAGATCCACACCATCATTGGTGCGGGGGCGGCATCGGGCGGCCAGGTGGATGCGGCTAACCTGATCAAACCGTTGCTCTCCAGCGGCAAAATCCGCGTGATAGGCTCAACCACCTATCAGGAGTTCAGCAATATCTTTGAAAAGGACCGTGCGTTAGCGCGTCGTTTCCAGAAAATCGATATCACTGAGCCGTCGGTAGAAGAGACCGTGCAGATCATCAACGGCCTGAAACCGAAATACGAAGCACACCATGACGTTCGTTACACCGCCAAAGCGGTGCGTGCAGCGGTCGAACTGGCGGTGAAATATATTAACGATCGTCATCTGCCGGATAAAGCAATTGACGTAATTGACGAAGCGGGCGCGCGGGCGCGTTTAGTGCCGGTTAGCAAACGCAAGAAAACCGTCAACGTAGCGGATATCGAGTCCGTGGTGGCCCGCATTGCGCGGATCCCGGAGAAGAGCGTTTCGCAAAGCGATCGTGATACGCTGAAAACTTTGGGCAACCGCCTGAAAATGCTGGTATTCGGACAAGACAAAGCCATTGAGGCACTGACGGAAGCGATCAAAATGAGCCGTGCCGGTCTGGGACACGAGCATAAACCTGTCGGGTCGTTCCTGTTTGCCGGGCCGACTGGCGTCGGTAAGACGGAGGTCACGGTACAACTGTCCAAAGCACTCGGCATTGAGTTGCTGCGTTTTGATATGTCCGAGTATATGGAGCGCCACACCGTCAGCCGCCTGATTGGTGCGCCTCCGGGTTATGTCGGTTTCGACCAGGGCGGTTTGCTGACAGATGCAGTTATTAAGCATCCGCATGCGGTACTGCTGCTGGATGAGATTGAAAAAGCACACCCGGATGTCTTTAATCTGCTGTTGCAGGTGATGGATAACGGTACGCTGACCGACAATAACGGGCGTAAAGCGGATTTCCGCAACGTGGTTCTGGTCATGACCACTAACGCAGGCGTGCGTGAAACCGAGCGTAAATCGATTGGGCTGATTCATCAGGACAACAGTACTGATGCGATGGGCGAAATCAAAAAAGTGTTTACGCCGGAATTCCGTAACCGTCTCGATAACATTATCTGGTTCGATCATCTCTCAACTGAGGTGATTCATCAGGTTGTTGACAAGTTTATCGTCGAGCTTCAGGTTCAGCTGGATCAGAAAGGTGTCTCTCTGGAAGTGAGTCAGGAAGCCCGAGACTGGCTGGCTGAGAAGGGCTATGACCGCGCAATGGGCGCACGTCCGATGACGCGTGTGGTCCAGGATAACCTGAAAAAACCACTGGCTAACGAATTGCTGTTCGGTTCGCTGGTTGATGGCGGTCAGGTAACCGTTGCGCTGGATAAAGAGAAAAATGAGCTGACCTATGGCTTCCAGAGTGCACAAAAGCACAAGCCCGAAGCAGCACATTAATTTCTAATCACCGATGAGCCGGGCGTAATGCCCGGTTTTTTTTCGCCTGAAAGTAGTGATTTGAATTGGGGATACTCGGAGAATTTAAACGGCAGGCAAAAAATAAGCCTGCGTAAGGGAGATTACGCAGGCTAAGGAGGTGGTTCCTGGTACAGCTAGCATTTATGGGTTATGTTTTTCAGCGGAGGAGATAATACCCTTAATGAACGAAACGGTATGTGATCGATTTCTAAGAATCTTCCGTACGCTGAAAAATAACCGTAATTAACTACTTAGCATGCGGGTTGCGTGTGGACTCACCAGCAAAATTACGCATCAACAATGCATAATTCAGATCGATATCCTCCGGTACTGGCATCCAGACGGTGTAGCCGTCACCCGGTGCAACCGGCATTGCTTCGCCTTTCGCGTTTTCCATCTGCTCGAGAGTAAAGTTGATGTTGCCTTGTGGGGTCATCAGCTCCAGGCTGTCGCCGACGGTGAATTTGTTTTTCACCAGTACTGCCGCCAGTTCACCTTTACGTTCACCAGTGAATTCACCGACAAACTGCTGGCGCTCGGAAACGGAGAAGCCGTATTCATAGTTCTGATAGTCGTCATGTGTATGGCGGCGCAGGAAGCCTTCGGTGTAACCACGATGTGCCAGACCCTCCAGCGTTTCCAGGAGTTGCGGGTCGAACGGTTTACCGGCTGCGGCATCATCAATCGCTTTGCGATATACCTGTGCGGTGCGCGCGCAGTAGTAATAGGACTTGGTGCGACCTTCAATTTTCAGCGAATGCACGCCCATTTGAGTCAGTCGTTCAACGTGGGCAATAGCTCGCAAATCCTTCGAGTTCATGATGTAAGTACCGTGTTCGTCTTCAAACGCGGTCATATACTCACCCGGACGCTGGGCTTCTTCGATCATAAATACTTTGTCTGTCGGCGCGCCAATCCCCAGCGTCGGCTCAACGTTTTGTACCGGGATAGGCTCGTATTTATGCACGATATTGCCCACCACGTCTTCTTTGCCTTCCTGCACGTTGTATTCCCAGCGGCAGGCATTGGTACAGGTGCCTTGGTTCGGGTCACGCTTATTGATGTAGCCAGAGAGCAGGCAACGGCCGGAGTAGGCCATGCACAGCGCACCGTGCACGAAGATCTCAAGCTCCATATCCGGCACCTGGGTGCGGATCTCTTCAATTTCTTCCAGCGATAGCTCGCGGGAGAGGATCACGCGGGTCAGCCCCATCTGTTTCCAGAACTTCACCGTTGCCCAGTTTACGGCGTTAGCCTGTACTGAAAGGTGAATGTCCATCTCCGGGAAGTTTTCGCGCACCAGCATGATAAGCCCCGGGTCTGACATGATCAGGGCATCCGGCCCCATTTCCACCACCGGTTTCAGATCACGAATGAAGGTTTTCAGCTTGGCGTTGTGGGGGGCAATGTTCACCACCACGTAGAATTTTTTACCCAGTTCATGGGCTTCATTAATGCCGAGCTGCAGGTTTTCGTGGTTGAATTCGTTGTTGCGTACGCGCAATGAATAACGCGGTTGGCCCGCATACACGGCGTCTGCGCCATAGGCGAAAGCGTAACGCATGTTTTTCAGCGTTCCCGCCGGGGAAAGGAGTTCCGGTTTAAACATAATTTTCTCGTTCTGATGACAGGTCAGACTCGCCACACTCGGTGAGGCGGTTAGGGGAGTGCCCCCATATTAAGGGCGGGCATTGTAGCGCTGAGGGGCGGGCAGGTAAAGTCATTGTACCTGGTGGTCGCTCCGCCTTATCTGACATCGGTTGGGCTATCTCTGATTACACAATTCGGCACGCATCGGCTTCCCAACGATACCCTACGCCATAGACCGCGCGGATAAATGACTGCTCCGCATCCAGCGACTCCAGCTTGCGTCGCAAGTTCTTAATATGGCTGTCGATAGTGCGATCGGTAACCACGCGGTAATCGTCGTAGAGATGATTGAGTAACTGTTCGCGGGAGAAGACTTTTCCCGGTTCATGTGACAGCGTTTTGAGTAAGCGGAATTCAGCGGGCGTTAAGTCGAGCATTTTCCCACGCCAGGACGCCTGAAAACGACCTTCATCGACAATCAGCGGGCTGGCTGCATCCATTTGTTGCAGTTCGCGCTGCGGTTTGCAACGGCGCAGAATCGTCTTCACGCGAGCGACAACTTCGCGCGGGCTGTAAGGTTTGCAAATGTAGTCATCTGCACCGATCTCCAGCCCCAACAGGCGATCTATTTCTTCAATTTTGGCGGTTACCATCATGATGGGGATTTCCGAGAAACGACGAATCTCCCGACACAGAGTCAGACCGTCGGTACCGGGCAGCATCAGATCTAACAAGATCATATCGGGCGGTGTCTGCCGCACAAAAGGCAGAACCAAATCACCGTGGCTGATAAGCGTAGGGGCGTAGCCTGCCGCTCGCAGGTAGTCGATAAGTAGTTGCCCCAGCTTGGGCTCGTCTTCCACGATCAGAATACGCGGCGTGTTTTCATCAATGGGTAACTCAGTCATACATCTCTCTGTAAATCGCGTTCCAGCGGAAACTCTACTGTAATGCTAACCCCGCCAAAAGGCGAATGGGCGGCGCGGATCAGACCATTATGCGCCTGTACGATATTGACGCAAATCGCCAGCCCCAGTCCGGAACCTCCGCTGGCGCGGTTACGCGAGCCTTCGGTGCGATAAAATCGCTCGAACAGCCTCTGCAACTGGTCGTCACTGACGCCAGGAGCGGAATCAGCGAAGGTTAATAAAACCATACGCTCACGCTGTTCGGCGCTGATGTGCAGTCCACCGCCGCTGTCGGTGTAGCGCAGGCTGTTTTCCAGCAGATTGTTGAACAACTGCATCAAACGATCTCTGTCACCGAAAACCGCCATACTGTCCGGGAGCGAAAGCTGTATCGTCAGTCCACGGCTGGCAAAGCGTTCACGAAATGCGCCGCTTGCCACTTCCAGTAACGGGATAAGATCCAGCGATGTTTTCTGATAGGCCAGAGCGCCCTCATCTGACATGGAGAGCTGATGAAGATCGTTAACCAGCTTGGTGAGTGTACCGACTTCAGCCTGTAAAGAGGCCACCGACTCGGGCGTAAACTGGCGTACGCCATCCTGAATAGCCTCCAGTTCACCGCGCAATACTGCCAACGGCGTGCGCAGTTCGTGAGAAATATCGGCCATAAAATCACGGCGCATCTGCTGGTTTTTTTCCAGCGTACTGGCGAGCTGGTTAAAGTCCAGCGCCAGTTTACCTAGCTCATCCGTACTGGTCGGCGCAACGCGAGTGGTGAAATCGCCAGCCGCCAGTTTGTGTGTGCCTTCCACCAGCCGTTTGACCGGTGCCAGCAGGCTGCGCGCCAGCGTAAACGTTGCCAGCGCCGCCAGGATCGTGGAGAGCGCGACGATAAGCCAACTGGAACGTCTTTGCTGCTTGTCGAAATTGATATCCGTATTACGCGTTAAGCGCTCCACCGGTGAGGCAATCACGGCACCCACTTCGCTACCGTTAACGCGGATGGGATGGCGCATACCGTCACGGGGGACCGGGGCCCGCGGGCCGACCAGCACGCGGGCATTTTGATCGACAACCCAAAACTGCGTACGCCAGCCGTGTGGCGGCATGGCTGGACCCGGTTTATCATCGTCATTGTCGTGTTCAAAAGAACGCAGGATCTGAAAAACAAACCGATCGTTATTGCGCAAGAATCGCCAGTTGCCATGTTGCTCATACTGTTCGCCGAGCGCATCGCTGAGCATTTGCAGCCGCTGTTCGTTACCGTTCTTAATATAATCGATAAAACCGCGTTCGAAGCTTATGCGTACGGCCCAGTGCATGCTGATCAGCAACACAATGCAGGTGGCGAAAATCGCCAGAAACAGTTTGCCGGTGATACCGGGCCGCCAGAACTTCATCAGGTGCTCCTTTTGCGCCGTGAAATCACCGCGTTGGTTTGCGTGTCATTCGGCACGCGGGAAAAAATGATAGCGGGCAGCGCAATAATGAGTGCAATGCACAGCCAGGTATACATAAAGACGTTATGCGTACTATTGCTGTCAACGGTGATATGTTGCTGGCCAAACATGCCTAACAGCAGACCCGCGATAGTTACCCCGATACTCATCGACAGCTGCATGATCATCGACAGCAGGCTGTTGCCGCTGCTGGCGAGATCGTCAGGCAGATCTTTTAGCGTCAGGGTGTTCATGGATGAAAAGCGCGTTGAGTTGACCATTCCCTGTAAGAACAGCACGAAGGGCAGGGCGTAATACCAGCCGAGTAGCGCGGTGGTCATCAACAGCACACAGACCAGCGACAGGCCAAGCGTAGTAGCGACCAGTACGCGACGGTAGCCAAACCGGTTAACGACCTGCACCACAATGCGCTTCATGCCCATACTGCCCAGCACCATCGGGATCATCATTAACCCGGCATGAAACGGTGAAAAACCGAGGCCAATCTGTAAAAACACCGGCGTCATAAACGGCAGCATACCGCTGCCGATGCGTCCGGCAAAACTACCAAACAGACCTAGTGAGAAGGTCGATGTGCGAAACAAATTTAAGCTGAATAGCGCGCGGGGATTTCGATGAGCGTGTTTCAGATACAGCGTAATTGCCAACACCCCACAGATAACCAGCGCCGCCAGCGTGATACCGGAGAGGCCGGTTCCTTTGCTACCATCGAGCGCCAGCGTCAGAACTGCCATACCGACCGCCAGCATCGCGAATCCGGAGAGGTCGAAGCGTCGGGTTTGCATGGTGTAGTTGGGCATCAGCATCAACGTTGCTATCGCGCCGACAATACCTACCGGAATGTTAATCAAAAATATCCAGTGCCAGGAGGCGTACTCAACCAGAATACCGCCTAATGCCGGTCCCAGTAATGGACCAATCTGACCGGGCAGTGTGACAAACGTCATTGCCGCCATATATTGCTCGCGCGGGACGATTTTCATCACCGTTAGCCTGCCGACCGGCACCATCATCGCACCGCCAACGCCTTGTAAGACGCGTGCCATCACCAGCTCGTTGAGCGTGCTCGACCAGGCGCAAAACAGCGAACCAAGTGTAAACAGAATGATGGCGCTGAAGAAGATATTACGCACGCCGACTTTGTCTGCCAGCCATCCGCTGGCGGGCAACATGACGGCAACGGTTAATACATATGACACAATGACCATATGCATATGTAACGGGCTTTCCCCGAGGCTTGCCGCCATCGAGGGAAGCGCGGTATTAACGATGGTGGTATCCAGCGATTGCATAAAAAAGCCGAATGCCACAATCCAAAGCTGCCAGCGGGTGCTGTCGGGAAGTTCTGTCATAACTCTGCTACCGATTTGCTGTTTTTACGCGAAAAACGCAGACGCAGACGGTCGAAAAAGAGATACACCACGGGCGTGGTATACAGCGTCAGGAGTTGGCTCACGACCAGACCGCCGACTATGGTTATCCCCAACGGCTGGCGCAGTTCAGAGCCATCTCCTGCGGATAACACCAGCGGCAGCGCGCCAAACAACGCTGCCAGCGTGGTCATCATGATTGGGCGAAAGCGCAACAGGCAGGCCTGGAAAATGGCTTCCTCCGGCTGCAGCTTGCCGTTTCTCTGTGCTTCCAGCGCAAAATCGACCATCATGATGGCGTTTTTCTTCACAATGCCAATTAATAGCATGATCCCTATCAGGGCGATTAGGCTGAACGGGGCATTGAACAGCTCCAGCGCCAGCAAAGCCCCAACGCCAGCGGAAGGTAGCGTGGAGAGAATGGTCAGAGGGTGAACATAGCTTTCATACAACATGCCCAGCACGATGTAGACCGTGGCGATAGCGGCGATGATCAGGATCACCTGTGACTTCATGGTGTCCTGAAATACTTGTGCTGTACCGGCAAAGCTGCCGCGCACCGTGGAGGGAACGCCGAGTTGGGTCATTGTTCTGTTGATGGCCTCTGTCGCCTCAGATAAAGAAGAGCCTGTCGGCAGGTTAAACGACACGGTTGAGGCGGCAGATAAGCCCTGATGGTTAACCGACAGCGGGGCATTCGCCGGTTGCCATTTGGCAAAGTACGATAACGGGATCGCCTTACCGTCATTGTTGATGACGAACATTTTGTCCAGCGCGCTAATGTCCTGGGTGTAACGTCGATCGACCTCCATCACCACTTTGTACTGGTTCATCGGCTGATAAATAGTCGAAATTTGCCGTTGGCCAAACGCGTTGTTCAACAGGCTGTTAGCGGCTGCGACGTCGATCCCCAGACGCGACATGGTGTCACGATCGTAGGAAAGGTTCATCTCCGCACCATTATCCTGCTGATCGGAATTGACGTCCGCCAGTTGGGGCAGGGCGGCAAGCGCCTTACGGATTTTCGGTTCCCACTCACGAAGCGCTGCGAGATCGTCGGACAGCAATGTGTATTGATAGCTGGCGTTGGCCTGGCGTCCACCGACGCGAATATCCTGGACTGCCATCAAAAACAGATTCGCGCCCGGCTCTTTTGCCAACTTCACTCGTAGGCGGTCGATCACCTGCTGAGCGGTTTCGCGGCGTTCATCGCGCGGCTTGAGGGTAATAAACATCATCCCACTGTTAACCCGGGAACCTCCTGTAAAACCAGTGACGTTATTTACTGCTGGGTCGTCGCGGATGATCTTCATAAAGTCCTGCAGTTTGCCGCGCATAGCCTGGAAAGAGATGCTCTGGTCGGCCTGGATCCCTCCCATCAATACGCCCGTATCCTGCTCCGGGAAGAAGGTTTTGGGAATGGAAATATAAAGCCAGATATTCAGCGCAATAGTGCCGAGCAACACCACACCCACCATTCGCGTGTGGCGCAACACCCATTTAAGCGAAGTGCCGTAACTCTGCTGCAGTGCTACCAACACACGACCAAATCCCCGTTTACGCGACTGTTCACGCGGGGCGCTGGATTTGAGCATCCAGCCGCACATCATTGGCGTTAATGTGAGTGACACCAGCAGCGAGATACCGATGGCAACCGACAGCGTGACGGCAAATTCGCGCAGCAGGCGCCCAGGCAATCCCCCCATTAACAGCAGTGGCAGGAATACCGCCACCAGCGACAGGCTCATAGAGAGCACGGTGAATCCCACTTCGCGCGTGCCCTGTAATGCCGCCTGCAGTGGCTTCATGCCCGCTTCCAGATGGCGAGCAATATTTTCCAGTACCACGATGGCGTCATCCACGACAAATCCCGTCGCAATGGTCAGCGCCATCAACGACAGGTTATTCAGGCTGAATCCGCACAGATACATGGCGGCAAAGGTACCAATCAGCGAGACCGGAACCGCTACTGCGGGGATCAGGGTCGCGCGCCCGGAACGCAGGAAAACAAAGACCACCAGGATAACCAGTGCTACAGAGATAATCAGCGTCTGTTCGACTTCCTCCAGTGAGGCGCGAATAGTCGGCGAACGGTCCTGGGCAATTTGCAGGTCGATGGCGGCCGGGACTAGTGTTTGTAACTCCGGTAATTTGGCGCGAATGCTGTCTACCGTCTGAATAATATTGGCTTCCGGCAGTTTGCGGATCATCAGCAGGATGGCGGGTTTGGCGTTGGTCATCCCCGCGTTACGAACGTCCTGTACCGAGTCGGTTACAGACGCAACGTCACCAAGCCGCACCGCCGCGCCGTTGTTATAGTGGATGATAATCGGTTGGTATTCGGCGGCGGTTTTCAGCTCATCGTTAGTTTGTACCTGCCAGCGATGGGTATCATTCTCGATTGCTCCCTGCGGCTTACGCACGTTGGCGTTGTCGATCGCGCTACGCACGTCGTCCAGTGACACCCCCTGGTTAAACAGCGCTTGCGGGTTGAGTCCGACCCGTACGGCAGGCAGAGAACTCCCGCCGACGTCCACGTCACCCACTCCGTCGATTTGCGCGATGGTTTGTGCCAGTTGGGTCGATGCGAAATCGTACAGTTCACCCTGCGAGTAAGTGTCTGACGTGAGCGTCAGGATCATTATTGGCGCATCGGAAGGGTTGGCTTTGCGGTACGTTGGTCGGCTTGGCATCCCGCTGGGTAACAGGCTTTGCGCCGCGTTAATCGCGGCCTGAACGTCCCGCGCTGCACCATTGATGTCACGGTCGAATTTGAATTCGAGAATAATGCGCGTACTGCCAAGCGAACTGCTTGAGGTCATTTCGTTCACACCTGCGATGCGCCCCAGCGAGCGCTCCAGCGGGGTCGCGACCGAGGAGGCCATTGTTTCAGGGGAGGCACCGGGTAATGATGCGCTGACCATTATCACCGGAAAATCCACCTGCGGCAGCGGAGCGACCGGCAGCAGTCGAAAACCCAGAATACCGCACAGGGTGATAGCCACCGAAATGAGAATGGTCGCCACCGGACGATGAATGAAAAGCGCGAAAAATTTCATTTACGCTTCCTCTTCCTGGCGCGGGAAGCGGTTTTTCACGTACAGCGACAGGCGGTCAAACAGCAGGTAAATCACCGGCGTAGTAAACAGGGTTAACACCTGACTTACCAGCAGCCCGCCAACCATGCCAATCCCTAATGGGCGGCGTAACTCTGCGCCCACACCGGTACTTAACATCAGCGGCAACGCGCCGAGCAGCGCTGCCAGCGTCGTCATCAGGATTGGACGAAAACGCAGTAAACACGCCTGGAAAATGGCATCGCGCGGCGCCATACCCTGTTCGCGCTCCGCAGCAAGGGCAAAGTCGATCATCATGATGGCGTTTTTCTTGACGATACCGATCAACAAAATAATGCCGATGATCGCGATGACGTCCAGTTCGCTGCCTGCAATCATTAACGCCAGCAGTGCTCCGACACCCGCTGTAGGCAGCGTGGAGAGAATGGTAATCGGGTGAATAAAGCTCTCGTACAACACGCCGAGCACGATATACATCGCCACAACCGCGGCCACAATCAACCAGATAGTGTTGCCCAACGCGGCCTGGAAGGCGAGGGTACTGCCCTGGAACTGGGTGGTAATATTCGCGGGCAGGTTAAGCGTTTTTTCTGCATCCAGAATTGCCTGTACCGCATCGCCCAGCGAATGATCTTCCGGCACGTTGAATGAGATGGTGGTGACCGGGAACTGATCGAGGTGGTTAATCGACAGAGGGGCGAAACGCTGTTCAATGCTGGCGATCGCGCTGAGCGGTACCATGCCGCCGTCACTACTGGTCAGACGGATAGTGTCCAGCGCGGCAATGCCTGGCGTATTATTGGTGTCATGTTCTAACACGACGCGATACTGGTTGGCCTGGGTGTAAATGGTTGAAATCAGTCGCTGGCCGAAGGCGTTATACAGGGCATTATCGACATCCGCCATGCTAATGCCTAAACGGCTGGCGCTGTCGCGATTGACATTCACATACGCCACCAGTCCTTTATCCTGCCAGTCGCTGCTGACGTCGGACAGTTGCGGTAGCTGCTGTAGTTTTGCTAACAGTTGTGGAACCCAGGTGCTGAGGGCATCCAGGGAAGTTGCTTGCAGCGTAAACTGATATTGCGTCCGGCTAACCTGAGTATCAATCGTCAGGTCCTGGGTCGGCTGAAGGTAGAGGTCAACGCCGGGGACTCTGTCAACCGCGTCCTGTAACCGGGCGATCACTTTCTGTACGCGATCGTCACGTTCATCCAGCGGTTTAAGGTTGATTTGCAAACGCGCGCTGTTTAATGCCGGATTCGTACCATCCACGCCAACAAACGCGGTCAGGCTCTCTACCGCCGGATCTTTAAGGATGACATCTGAAACCTGTTGCTGGCGCTGGGCCATGCTGGCAAACGAACTGGACTGCGGTGCCTGTAGCGTACCCTGGATAATACCGTTGTCCTGGATCGGGAAGAAACCTTTTGGGATGAAAACCCATAGCATGACGCTCAGTGCCAGCGTGCCGAGTGCCACGCTCAGCGTCAGCCAAGGGTGGTTTAGTACTTTTGCCAGCCAGTGGCCGTACCCGGCAATGACGCGATCGAACATGCGCTCCGAGGCGCGGGAGAAGCGGTTTTGCTTGCGCAACGAGGCTTGACTAAGCATACGCGCGCACATCATCGGCGTGAGGGTAAGTGAGACGACGGCGGAAATCAGAATTGCCACGGCCAGCGTAACGGCAAATTCACGGAATAATCGGCCAACGATATCACCCATAAACAACAGTGGAATCAGGACGGCGATCAGCGAAAATGTTAGCGAGATGATGGTAAAACCAATCTCGCCTGCACCTTTCAGGGCGGCAGTCAGCGGTTTCTCGCCTTTTTCAAGGTAGCGTGAAATATTCTCAATAACCACGATAGCGTCATCCACCACAAAGCCCGTTGCGATGGTGAGCGCCATTAAAGTCAGGTTGTTGATGGAGAAATCAAGAAATACCATCACCGCGAAAGTGCCGACTAGCGATAGCGGTACGGCGACGGCGGGAATAATCGTCGCCGGAATATTGCGCAGAAACAGGTAGATAATCATCACCACCAGTGCTATTGCCAGCATCAGCTCAAACTGGGTGTCTGCAACAGAGGCACGAATATTGGTTGTACGATCTGAAAGCACGCTGACATTGACTGATTTGGGCAGACTTTCGGTGAGCTGCGGCAACATTTGACGGATACTGTCTGCCGTGGAGATGATGTTCGCCCCAGGTTGGCGCTGCACATTCATCACAATCGCTTGTTGCTTATTGGCCCACGCGCCCAGCCAGCTATTTTCTGCCCCTTGTTCGACGGTAGCGACATCGCCCAGGCGCACCGGCGCGCCATTTTTATAGGCCACAATCAGTTGACGATATTCGTCCGCGGACTGCATCTGGTCATTGGCTGAAAGCGTGACGGCACGCGTTGGGCCATCAAGACTCCCTTTCGCTGAATTAACGTTGGCTCCGGTGATGGCCGTACGGATAGTTTCGCTGGTCAGACCGAGGGCGGCAATGGCCTGAGCGTTAAGCTTCACGCGGACCGCCGGACGTTGTCCACCGGAAAGGGTTACCAGACCAACGCCGGAAACCTGAGAGATTTTCTGCGCGACGCGGGTTTCGACCATATCTTCCACCTGCGTCATCGGCATGGCGCTGGAAGTGACCGCCAGCGTCATGATTGGTGGATCTGCCGGGTTTACCTTGCTGTAAACCGGTGGGTTGGGCAGGTCGTTCGGCAGTAAATTAGTGGCGGCGTTAATCGCAGCCTGAACTTCCTGCTCGGCAACATCTAACGGGAGCGTCAGTTGAAACTGCAACGTGACGACCGATGCGCCGCCGGAGCTTTGCGAGGACATCTGCTTCAAGCCAGACATCTGTCCGAACTGACGTTCAAGCGGTGCGGTGACCGCCGAGGTCATGACGTCCGGGCTGGCGCCGGGGTAGAGCGTAACGACCTGAATTGTTGGGTAATCAACTTCCGGCAAGGCGGCGATCGGCAGGAAGCGATAACCGATAATACCGGCCAGTAAAATCGCGACCATCAGCAACGTGGTGGCGACGGGGCGCAGAATGAACAGGCGCGATGGTCCGCCTGTATTGTCCGGAGGTAACGCCTGCATCAGGAATCGGCTCCTTTTTTGCCGTATCCGCGTGGCGCAGTTTTCTCGTCCGTCGCTAAGGCGTCATGCGCCTCAACGACTTCGACTTTTGCGCCTTCCGTAAGGCGGTCAATACCGTCAGTTACGACCCGATCACCTGCGGACAACCCCGCGGCGATTACCACTTTTTGGCTATCCTGAATACCCGGTTTAACCAGATGTTTGCTCACTTTATTATCGCTGTTCAGCACCCAGACAAAGTGGCCTTCGTTGCCCATCTGCAGGGCGGCTGTTGGGATCACCACGGCATTTTGCTGCGTGTCGACCAGCATGCGGGCGTTGACGAACTGGTTAGGGAATAACGCATCATCCTGATTGTTAAAACGGGCTTTAACTTTGATGGTTCCTGTAGTGGCATCAATCTGATTGTCGAGACTGAGCAGGACGCCTTCACTCAGTTTTTGTGAATTGGTTCGGTCCCAGGCTTCGACTTTGAGCGGCTCCCCCGATTTTTGTGCCCGCAACACGGTGGCGATGTCGTTTTCAGGCAAGGTGAATATCAGGTCGATGGGATGCGTTTGCGTAATGACGACAATCCCGGTGGTATCGCCGCTGGATATTTGGTTACCCACATCGACCTGTTTCAGACCGACGCGACCATCGACAGGGGCGGTTATCCGGCTCCAGTCGAGCTGCAGTTGGGCGCTGGCGACGCTGGCCTCATCCGCTTTAATCGTCCCTAACGTCTCATTGACCAGCGCCTGCTGGGCGTCCAGCTCCTGGCGGGAGACCAGATTGGTTTTAACCAACTGTTGATAGCGGGCAAGATCGCGACGGGCATTCGCCAGCGTGGCTTTATCTTTTGCCAGTTGCCCCTGCGCCTGAGCCAGAGCGACTTTGAACTGACTGGGGTCTATCTCAGCCAGCAGATCGCCAGCTTTTACCTGCTGCCCTTCTTCGAAATGTAAGGCGATGAGCTGTCCGTCCACCCGGCTACGTACCGTGGCGGTATTGGCGGCAGTAATGGTTCCCAGCCCTGTCAGGTAACGCGGAACGGCTTCCTCGGTGGCGGTGGCAGCCTGAACGGGAGCTAACGGTCCGGAACGCATTCCACGCCGTCCTGACCCTGGCGTTTGCTGCGCTGGTTTGGTCGCGCCCGGTGCGGTTTCCCGGGAAGCGCTGCGGCTTTGCCAGAACCAGATTGCGGCGATGGAAGCCACGACGATCGCGATTGCTATCACCCAGCGGGATTTATTACTGCCTTTCATTCTTATGAGTTTCTCATCCTGAAACGATTCGCGGAATGATACTAGTTTAGCCAGTGAACAAGGGTGAAAGATGGAGGAATTATGAAACACTGTCTGGATTCGTCTGAATGCCGACGCGGCTTTGCGAGGCGTTACGCAACAATCTGCGGTGAAAATAGCGAATGCGTCATTGTGCGTTAGAGTGCAGCCAAGGCAAAAGGAGGTAAGCCAGAGATTTCAGCGGGACGCTGTAACGGGAAAGCCCCTCCCGAGGAAGGGACCAAAATAAGGAAAGGGTTATGATGAAGCAGGTCATCATACTGGTGATACTCTTCGTCATTAGCTTCGCGGCTTACTAAGAAACCAGGGGGAGGGGAAACCCTCCCTAACCCTCACTCCTGAAAATAAGACACAGTAACGATGACGTCAATACGCGTACCTTTAAGCCTGCGAGCCGCTTAGCGGAAAACAACGTCAGCCCAGCGGGCCAGTCCGGCGGTGACGGAGCCGAAATCATCGCCGCCCGCGATAGGGATCCCAGGAAGCTGCTCGGTGAGAGCCTTTTTGATCAACGGCGAACGCGCGCTGCCGCCGGTCAGGTAAATCACGTCCGGTTTTTCCTGTGCGTTTTCCAGCGCCAGTTGCACCTGCTCCAGAATACGCGCCAGGGGTTGATTAAGTGCAGTTTCCAGACCGTGCTGACTGATATCGGTTGCCAGCGTGTCGCTGATAAACGGGATCGCCGCTGTAACGATAGTCTGGTCGGAAAGCGCAATTTTGCTCTCTTCTGCGCTGCGCACCAGGCGGTAGCTCAGACGCTCGCGCCAGACTTTAAGCAACAGTGCGACTTTATCGGCTTCTCTCGCGTCGCGGACAAGATCGTTGAGCAAGCGACCGTTGGCGCTACTGTAGAAATCACTTTGCGCGGGAACATCGTTGATCGCGACCGCATTCCACCAGGGAAGAATAGGTAAGGCGATACCTTTTTCCGTTTCTCCCCCCATGCCGAGCAGCGGCATCAGGTGTTTAAACGCCAGCGCGATGTCCAGATCGTTCCCGCCTACGCGACAGCCACTGTGTCCCAGCAGGCTATTTTCGCGATCGGCGCGCTGATGCCATTGCGGCCCCATCAGCAGCAGTGAACAGTCGGTCGTACCCCCGCCAATATCCACCACTAACACACGTTTTTCTTCCAGTAGCGTGGCTTCGAAATCCAGCCCAGCCGCGACCGGCTCGTACTGGAAGACGACATCCTGAAAACCGGCGCGTTTGGCCGCACGTTCAAGAATTCCTTGCGCCTGAGCGTTGGCATCATCGCCACCTAACCCCTGGAAGTTGATGGGGCGACCAATAACGGCCTGGGTGATCGCTTCCGGCAACTGATTTTGCGCCTGGTTGCGTATGTGCAGCATCATCGCGCAGACCAGATCCTCAAACAGCGCAACCTGCTGCGGCTTCAGACCGTTGGCACCCAAAAATGATTTTGGTGATTTAACAAAGTACACCTCTTCCGGGTCTGCAATATACTGACCCAGCGACGACAGACCGAACTGCACGCTGTTGACGTTAACGTCGATGTCTTCTTCGCGGTTAAAGCGCATTGCCCGGCGAAGCAGCGCCTGCGTTTCATCGTCCGTTGTTGGGACGTCGTGATGACGATACAACCACTCGCTGACTGCTTCACGCGTTGGCGCGCACAGCATTGAAGGCAGCAGCGTGCTGTTATTTTCCATTTTGAGCAGGTGTGGCTGCCCGTCACGCATAACGGCCACTGAACAGTTTGCCGTACCGTAGTCAAAACCAATAAACACCGTAAAAATCCCCATGCCAGTGAAGAAGGGGCGTGACTTTAACGAAATGTTGACGCCCCGACAACTGGAATATGAAAGCAAGGCGTATCGGTTGAATACCGTTTATGCTGTAGGTTTGCGTAAAAAGGAAAACTGAATGTTCACGCTGAGCTGGCAACCGCCTTATGACTGGCCCTGGATGCTGGGGTTTCTTGCCGCCCGTGCGGTTGAAGGTGTCGAAACTGTAGGTGAACTGAGTTATGTCAGAAGCCTCTCCGTTGAAGGGCATTGTGGTCTGGTACGCGTCGTCGCGGATCTGCAGGCCAACGCGCTACAGGTGACGTTGAGCCAGGGATTACAGCCGGTCTCCTCCGTGTGCCTGGAAAAAATAACGCGCCTGTTCGATCTGAACTGCTGTCCACAACAAATCACCAGCGCGCTAGGAAGTCTCGGTGCGGCGCGTCCGGGACTGCGTCTGCCGGGATGTGTCGATGTTTTTGAGCAAGGCGTACGGGCGATTTTAGGGCAGTTAGTCAGCGTGGCGATGGCGGCAAAACTGACGGCGAAAGTCGCGCTTGCTTATGGGGATATGCTGGAGGATGCTCCCGGGTACGTTTGTTTTCCTACGCCTGAAGCGTTAGCTAAAGCTGAACCATTGCATCTTAAAGCGTTAGGTATGCCACTCAAACGCGCTGAAGCGTTGATTTACCTGGCTCGCGCAACGCTTGAAGGAACGCTGCTGACAGCCGCGCCTGACGATATTGAGCAAGGCGTTAAGCAACTACAAACGTTTCCCGGGATAGGGCGCTGGACCGCCAATTATTTCGCGCTGCGTGGTTGGCAGGCGAAGGATGTATTTCTGCCGGATGATTATCTGATTAAACAGCGATTTCCTGGTATGACGCCAGCCCAGATCCGACGGTATGCAGAGCGCTGGATACCCTGGCGCTCCTACGCGCTCTTGCATATCTGGTATACAGATGGCTGGCAGCCGTCAGTTGATAGCGAAATTACTGGTATTCAGTAGCAGATCTATAGGTTGGGCGTCGGCAATAATGTCACCATAAATCATATCGATACCGATGCCAGAGAGCGTATCCATGATAAGCGGTAGTTGCACCGGGCCAGCGATGGTTTTAATGTCGAGGCGCTGGGCATGGCCCTGGATAATGGACACCCACATTTCGTCAATCAGGTCACCGTGGGCGCTGGCGCTTAGCTCGCTGTCGAGCAACAGGTAATCAACCATGTGATATTTCAGATTGTCAAAAAGCTCTAAATCACGGCCAACCTGACTTAACACAATTCGACAGCCGAACTGACGTAGCCGATGCAGGACGGATACTGCCAACGTAGGATTTGTTTTGATGACGATGGCTGGAACGGTCAGGTGCAACAACCGTGGCGGTAGCGGGCTGCGTTGCAATTGTTCCAGTAGCTCATCAACAAGTTCTGAATTGAGCAAACCTGCGGCGGAAAGGGGCAGGGCAATACTGAGCCCCTTGCTGGCGACTGCCGGAGCAGCGTTCTGGAAGAATTCGCGGAATACCCGGCGGTCGAGGGCTTGATTCAATGCGGGATCGACCAGTCCGGTACGGAAAGAATGCTCTTCAATCAGTTCGCCTTCCTCGGTGCCTAAACGTAATGAAACAAGCCAGAAGCTAAACGTCTCTGGTATACGCGGGGAGGCCACGCCCCTGGCGATCATCAGCATGGGGTTATGGGTGATGGAGTGTCTTTGTTCATCCAATGACAGTTGGCTACGCGTGGCATGGGCCTGACTTTGCTGGGGTTCATAGACGCAGACTCGTCCGCGCCCGCTGTTTTTCGCCGCGTAGCAGGCGATATCCGCCTGAGACATAACCTCGGTCGCAACATGGTTTTTCTCATCAATCAATGTAATCCCCGCACTGGCGCCAATGCGGTGCAAGCGGCCTTCCCACATGAAGTGGTAATCGTTAATGGCGCTAATGATGCGGCCTGAGATAAAGCGGGCGCTTTCGATATTGCAATCTGGCAGCAACAGACCAAACTCGTCGCCGCCAAGGCGCGCCAGCATATCGCTGGATCGCAGCATGCTCAGCATCAGTGAAGAGAGTTCGCGAAGCAAGGCATCGCCCGCGGCATGACCTGCGCTGTCGTTCACTGCTTTAAAACGATCGAGATCGATAAAAACCAGCACATGATGTTGGCGTGCGTCGTGTACTGTATGCAGCAACTGTTTAAGATGGTTTTCAAAGCTGACTCGATTGGCCAACTGCGTCAGATCGTCATGCGAAGCGCTGTAGCTAAGCTGGCGCAGCATTTTACGCGACTCGGTGACATCCTGTATGACCAGCACCGAGCCAATGCTGCCGCCATCCAGGGTGCTAAGGGGCGTGATGCTGTACTGAATGTCATAACTGTTGCCATTGCGACAATGCAGCACCACTTCCTGCTCAATTGCGGTGCGGGACATGTCGGCACTGTAGATATTTTCCATCAGCGGGCCGTTATCACCGAAGGTAATACGCAGTACCGTCAGGAGTGGCATGCCGATCGCGCTTTCCTGCTGCCAACCGCTCATTTTCTCAGCGACCGGATTCATAAAGGTCACGTTCATATCGACATCAATACAAATCACGGCTTCGCCAATGGAATCAAGCGTAATGTGCAGGCGCTCTTTTTCCTGATACAACGCTTCGTTAAGCTGCTTCACTTCGGTCATATCCATATTGATGCCAAGCAAGCGTTCGACTTCACCGTCTTTATTCAGCACCCGGTTGGCCAACGAACGGATATGCCGTACGCCATCTTTCACCGTGATACGAAACTCAAGCTTAAACGGAACCCGCGCGGCCAGCGAATCTCGAATCACATTTTCGGCGTGCTCGCGATCTTCAGGCACGAGGCATTGATACCAGACTTGCCAACTGGGTTTGATATGTGGGGGAACTTCATACAGATCGAACATACGCTTATCCCAACTGATCACATCAGGCTGCAGTTCCCATTCCCAAATGCCGATCCCACCGGCCTCATTCGCGAGAGTAATGCGCTCCATCAGCCGTTTATTAATCCACTCGGTATGCTTGAGATCGTTAATGTCTTCAACCTGGGCGATAAAGTAGAGTGGGGTATTGTCGCTATGACGTACCAGTGACACCGCCAGCAAGGCCCAGACAACCTCGCCCGCGCGGGTGTAATAGCGTTTTTCCATGGAATAGCTGTTGATTTCCCCGCGTGCCAGCATGTCCAACTGTTCGAGGTCATTATTCAAATCTTCCGGCCAGGTTAATTGCTGGAAGGTGAGTGAACGTAGCTCCTCCTGGCTATAGCCCAGAAACTGGCACAAGGCTTTATTGGCCTGCAGCCACTGCCCCTCGGTACCGACCAGCGCCATGCCAATCGCGGAATATTCCATCGCGTTGCGAAAGCGTAATTCGCTTTCTGAGATATGTTTACGTTCAGCCCGAAATGCGTACATCACCATGGTCATCATATTGGCTGGCAGCAGGATCATTAAAAACGGCAGCCAGGGAATGCTGGTAAACATGTTCAGTTTGGGGGTGTAGAGCAGCGAAGGGTCGGCGGCCAACATCAGCGAAACCATCATCACGGTGCTGAGGAATATTAAAAACGCCTCCATTCGCGGCAGACGCACGGCGCTCCACATCAGCAGGACAATAACGCAGGTAAACGGCCATGGAATGTACATCATTGACAGCCAACTGAGCGTTAAGGTCACCAACAGTGTAATCAGGGTCTCAAACAGTAAACGTGGGTTGCGATGGCGCAACAAATAATGTGGTTTAAACAGTAAACCCAGCGGCACCAGCGCCAGCGCACCGATGGATTCTGACAGTACCCAAATGAGAAAGGTATTTAACGTAGTTTCCTTCGGCAGCAACATCCACATTAATATGCCGCCCAGCAGCGGCGGAACAACCGCGCTGCCAAATGCCAGGCGCGCCCAGTCGTTAAGATTTTGTAAAGGATTGTACCAGGGTAAAAGTTTACGCAAGAGCATTGCGCCAACGACAGCCTCAATAATGTTAATCGCCGTGAAGGTGAAATTCAGCGACTCACTGGGGAAGAAGAGTAAAGAAGCGCCGATGTTACCCAAAGAGCAGGCCAGTGCGATCCCCGGCCACATTTTTCCTGCATGACGGTAAAAGGCCACCATCATGATTGAGGTTGGGAACCACAGCGGTGCCAGCTGTGCGCCGAAACGTGATAGTTCGAGCGAGAACAGCGTAAAGATGAACGCCACCAGACCTAAACTGGCCAGGCGCAGTAGAGGATGAGGTAATGTAACTAAAACATGTTGGGATTGTTTACTCATTACCACTCTACCCAAATAGCCGATGACGCCCAGTAGAGACGCCGGAGGCATCACATTTAATCTGGGATTATGCTAGTACAAATAATTTACAATTTATACGCCAGCAGCTCATAAATTAACACTCTCAAGCTATTAATTCCTAAGCTATGGGAATAAATAAAGCACCTGCTTTAAAACTGACCATTTTAATTTGCGACAGGGACGGCATTGGTGCAGGCTGGGCTGGCATCGCGCCGCTGAAATCCCTATAATTGCCGCGTTTGGCGTTTCGACGCCGCCCTTCCTTACATCCAGGTTAATCAGGTCGCTAAATTTATGACTGATCAGTCCCATCAGTGCGTCATTATCGGCATTGCCGGCGCATCGGCTTCCGGCAAGAGTCTTATTGCCAGTACTCTTTATCGCGAATTGCGTGAACAAGTCGGTGACGAACATATTGGCGTTATTCCCGAAGACAGCTATTACAAAGATCAAAGCCATCTGTCGATGGAAGAACGTGTTAAAACTAACTATGACCATCCGAATGCGATGGACCACAGCCTGCTGTTTCAACATCTGCAAACGTTGAAACGTGGTTGTGCTATTGAACTGCCCGTGTACAGCTATGTCGAGCACACGCGTACGCAGGACACTATTCATATTGAACCCAAGAAAGTGATTATTCTGGAAGGCATTCTGCTGCTGACGGATGCGCGTTTGCGTGAAGAGATGAACTTCTCTATTTTCGTTGATACGCCATTGGATATTTGCCTGATGCGCCGTATCAAGCGGGATGTGAACGAACGTGGTCGTTCAATGGATTCGGTAATGGCGCAATACCAGAAAACCGTCCGCCCAATGTTCCTGCAATTTATTGAGCCTTCAAAACAATACGCCGACATCATTGTGCCGCGCGGGGGGAAAAACCGCATCGCCATCGATATTCTGAAGGCTAAAATTAGTCAGTTCTTTGAATAAGTTCAGCGAATTGTGTACCGTTCAGTGATAACCTGGTTCGCCCTTAACGCACCTGGCATTAAGGGTTTGAAGCACGAAAGGAGAAAGTGCCATGCGTTTATGTGACCGAGATATTGAAGCCTGGTTGGATGAAGGTCGCCTGTCGATCACTCCCCGCCCTCCTGTCGAGCGAATCAATGGCGCCACGGTAGATGTGCGTCTTGGCAACAAATTCCGTACGTTCCGGGGTCATACGGCGGCGTATATCGATTTGAGTGGACCAAAAGATGAAGTCAGCGCCGCGCTGGATCGCGTGATGAGTGATGAAATCGTCCTCAAAGACGGCGAGGCGTTTTTCCTGCACCCGGGAGAACTGGCGCTGGCCGTGACGTTCGAATCCGTTACGCTGCCTTCCGATCTTGTCGGCTGGTTAGATGGCCGTTCTTCGCTGGCACGTCTGGGACTGATGGTACACGTCACCGCGCACCGCATCGATCCGGGCTGGTCAGGCTGCATCGTGCTGGAATTTTACAACTCCGGAAAATTACCGCTGGCCCTGCGTCCTGGCATGCCGATTGGCGCATTAAGTTTCGAACCGCTTTCCGGTCCGGCGGCGCGACCCTACAACCGTCGTCAGGACGCGAAGTATCGCGATCAGCAGGGCGCCGTTGCCAGCCGGATCGATAAAGACTGAGTGTTTTTCAGTCCATTGGGGATAGCATGAGACGATTTCTGACGACGCTGATGATCCTACTGGTCGTGCTGGTGGCCGGTTTTTCTGCGTTAGTACTGTTGGTGAATCCGAATGATTTCCGCGCGTATATGGTCAAGCAGGTTGCTGCGCGTAGCGGATATCAACTGCAGTTGGATGGTCCTCTGCGTTGGCACGTATGGCCTCAGTTGAGTATCCTCTCAGGGCGCATGGTGCTAACGGCGGAAGGTGCCAGCGAGCCTCTGGTTCGTGCCGATAATATGCGTCTTGACGTCGCGTTGTGGCCGTTGCTGAGCCATCAGCTCAGCGTTAAGCAGGTGATGCTCAAGGGCGCGGTGATCCAACTGACCCCGCAAACTGAGGCGGTGCGTGGAAAAGATGCACCCGTGGCTCCAAAAGACAATACGTTGCCCGACATGGCTGAAGACAAAGGATGGTCCTTTGATATCGCCCGTCTGCGCGTTGCTGATAGCGTTCTGGTATTCCAGCATGAGGACGATGAGCAGGTCACGGTTCGTGATATCCGGCTGGAGATGGAACAAGATAACCAGCACCGCGGCACGTTTGATTTCTCCGGGCGCGTGAACCGCGATCAGCGTGACCTCGCGTTATCCTTCAACGGTACTGTTGATGCTTCCGATTATCCGCATAACTTATCCGCGAATATTGCGCAGATAAGCTGGCAACTGCAAGGGGCCGATCTACCGCCGCAGGGGATTAACGGTCAGGGACAGCTTCAGGCGCAGTGGCAGGAAGAGAAAAAACAGCTCACGTTTAACCAGATTCATTTGACTGCTAACGACAGCTCTCTCGCTGGGCAAGTTCAGGTGACATTGTTGGATAAACCAGAATGGACCGTTGACCTGAAATTTAGTCAGCTCAATCTGGACAATCTACTCGTGCAACGTGATCCCGTGACGAAGAACGGTGAGGTACAGCAAGGTCAGAGTCAGTCGACGCTGGCGCGCCCTGTCATTGCTTCGCAGGTTGATGCTGTTTCTTATCAAGGTCTCAAGGGATTTGCGGCAGACATCACTTTGCAAGCGGACAAAGTGCTGTGGCGGAAAATGGCGTTTGACAATGTCTCGGCAAAAATAGACAACCAGTTCGGTTTATTAAACGTTGCGCAGCTGCAAGGGAAAAGTGACGGTGGGCTGGTGTCGCTTCCGGGCACGCTGGATGCCAGAAAAGGACAGCCGCGAGCGGTCTTCCATCCGCGCCTCGACGGTGTCGAAATTGGCGCAATCCTGAAAGCCTTCGATTACCCAATCGCTCTCACGGGTAAACTTTCTCTGACAGGTGATTTCTCTGGCTCAGATATTGATGCTCAGGCGTTTCGTCACAGCTGGCAAGGGCAGGCCCGTGTCGAAATGAACGATACGCGAATGGAAGGGATGAACTTCCAGCAGATGATACAGCAGGCCGTTGAGCGTAGCGGTGGAGATGCTAAAGCCCAGCAAAATATGGAGAACGTGACCCGGCTGGATCACTTCGTGACCGATATGACGCTGGATAACGGCGAGGTAACGCTGGATAACATGGCCGGCGAGTCCGCTATGCTGGCGCTGACCGGCAAGGGAACGCTGGATCTGGTGAAGCAGAATTGCGACACGCTGTTTAACATTCGCGTGCTGGGCGGTTGGGAAGGCGAAAGTAAGTTGATTAACTTCCTGAAAGCCACCCCGGTTCCTCTCAGGGTGTACGGCCAGTGGCAAGCGCTTAATTATAGTCTGCAGGTCGACCAGCTATTGCGGAAGCATTTGCAGGATGAAGCGAAACGTCGCCTCAACGACTGGGCCGATCGTAATAAAGACTCCCGCAACGGTAAAGATGTTAAAAAATTGCTGGATAAACTCTGATTCAAATTGCCGGATGGCGGCTGATGCCCCATCCGGCTTGTGACTTACACTTCGTAATCCATCTCTTCTTCACTGTGTAGCGGTATCAGCTGGACTTTTTGCACGCGATGATTTTCCACCTGCAGAGTTCTCAGTCGGTAGTTGCCAACCTGAACTTCCTCCCCGGTTTTCGGGATGCGCTGCAAATACTCCATTAACAGCCCGGCAATGGTGTGATACTCACGTTTTTCATCTAACGGAATAGGTACGTACTGCACCAGATCTTCCAACGGCATATGACCGTTAGCGGTCCATGAACCATCAGCATTTTTCTGAATGTCGTGGCGGGCATCAATCTCCTCAACCTCGTTCGGCAGATTACCGGCGATGGTTTCCATTACGTCACTGAGTGTCACAATCCCCTCGACGGAACCAAATTCATCGGCAACAAAAGCGAAGTGCGTCCGGGCGTTACGAAACTGCTCGAGCGCCGGAAGCAGCGGCAGCGTTTCCGGGAACACCAGCGGCTGACGAATCAAGACGCGTAAATCAAGCGGTTCACCGCGCAGGGACTGCTGCAGCAGGTCGATGACATGCACCACGCCCAGCAGCTCTTCCTGCTCGTCTTCACCGGTGACCACCAGACGCGTATGCTGGTTTTTTTCCAGCAAAGCGCGGACTTCTGTTTCCGGCGCATTGAGGTCGATATGTTCAATATCATGGCGCGAGGTCATGATGCTGCTGACGGTTCGCTGATTAAGGTTCAGCACACGTTCTATCATCCGCCGTTCCTGCGGGGCAAAAATCTGACCTTCATGATGATCCGCCAGCATCGCTGAGGTTTCAGCATCCAGCTCAGCGTCTTCTTTTTGCCCGCTTAAGAGTCGCATTACCGCCTCAGCAGTACGTTGGCGCAAGGTATGGTTAGCTGACAGGAAGCGACGACGGTTAAAGATAGCCAATTGGTTCAGTGCTTCAATCATGACCGAGAAACCGATGGCGGCGTACAGGTAACCTTTCGGGATATGGAAGCCAAATCCTTCGGCGACCAGGCTGAAACCAATCATCAGCAAGAAGCTCAGGCACAGAATAACGATAGTTGGATGGCTGTTGACAAAGCGCGTCAGCGACTTGCTCGCCAGCACCATCAGGCTGATGGCAATAATCACCGCAGCCATCATCACTGCCAGGTGATCGACCATCCCAACCGCGGTAATGACGGAGTCCAGGGAGAAGATAGCGTCCAGTACGACGATTTGCGCGACGACACCCCAGAATTTAGCGCCTTTACGCTGGGTGGGGTTATCGCTGTCTTTCCCTTCCAGCCGTTCGTTGAGTTCCATGGTGGCTTTAAACAGCAGGAAGAAACCACCGAACAGCATGATCAGATCGCGCGCGCTGAAGCTCAGGTCGCGAATGCTGAACAGCGGCGTGGTCAGCGTCACCAGCCAGGATATCGATGCCAGCAGCAGCAGGCGCATGACCATCGCCAGCAGTAGCCCGGTAATACGCGCCTTATCCCGCTGGGCAGGAGGCAGTTTCTCCGCGAGGATGGCAATAAAAACAAGATTATCAATGCCAAGAACAAGTTCGATCACGATTAACGTGACGAGTCCGGCCCAGATTGACGGATCGGCAATCCATTCCATAGTAAATGCTATACCCATAGTTGTATGACAATTGTCACAATTCGATCATGGGTAAAACTGGCGAAAAATGCAATGGCGGGGCAGGGATTTCTCTGTCGGCGATATCAGGTTAGACACGAGATAATAGCCCTGATGTCACTACAGGAAACTATTTTGTTAATCCGGATATATTTAGGAAATATCGCAGGTAAGGTATTTTAATAGCTGCGTTGTCAACATCAATAAAATCCTAAAAATATAAAAGTACAGCGCTTAATATTAATCTTAAAAGCAAGTTGTTGATGGTTTGTTATCTTGCCTGACTTTCGCTTAGCTGTAACAATTCCTCCGGTAATAATCAAAAGGTAAATATATCTTCATCAACCAGCGACGCTATTCCCGATGTGTTGTCGTTCTGAATGTGATGAAAATAAAGGAGAAGGTGAAAATTAAAATTAATCAGTGCATTGGTAGCTAATAAAGCCAGGGGCGGTAGCGTGTCTGGTCGCCTGAGACAAGCCTAAATTATTTTGTCAAGAGCTCGCAGATGAATTCATTTTTTTAGGACTGATGCCAGTTAAATTTCATTTCAATTAACGGCAAGGTAAATACGTACAGGCGAGGTCGCTATTTAGATCGCACGTGATAATTACTCTGCCAAAGTGATAAATAATCAATGATGAAATCCAAACTTAAATTGATGCCAGTATTGGTATCGGTAATCTTGATAAACGGTTGTACCGTACTACCGGGCAGCAATATGTCTACGATGGGCAAAGATGTGATTAAACAGCAGGACGCTGATTTTGATATCGATC
This sequence comes from Citrobacter sp. Cu231, assembly GCF_030332265.1. Classification (NCBI taxonomy): domain Bacteria; kingdom Pseudomonadati; phylum Pseudomonadota; class Gammaproteobacteria; order Enterobacterales; family Enterobacteriaceae; genus Citrobacter; species Citrobacter sp. Cu231. The sequence continues at coordinate 590,707 of NZ_JAOWIE010000032.1, forward strand.
GCATGGTGAATGTTTACCCGCTCACCCCTCGACTGGTCGAACAATTACGTCCCCGACCTAATGTTGCGCAGCCTAATATGTCTTTGGACCAGGAGATTGCTGAGTATCAGTATCGGGTCGGCCCGGGTGATGTTCTGAATGTGACCGTCTGGGATCACCCTGAACTTACCACGCCAGCCGGACAGTACCGTAGCTCAAGCGATACCGGCAACTGGGTGCAGCCTGATGGCACCATGTTTTACCCCTACATCGGCAAAGTCAGGGTAGTCGGAAAGACGTTGGCCGAAATTCGTAGTGATATTACCGGGCGCTTAGCGAAGTACATTGCTGACCCGCAGGTGGACGTTAATATCGCCGCTTTCCGCTCGCAGAAGGCTTATGTCTCTGGGCAGGTAAACAAATCTGGCCAGCAGGCCATCACCAACGTGCCACTTACCGTTCTCGATGCCATTAACGCCGCAGGTGGTCTTACCGAGGCGGCAGACTGGCGCAACGTTGTATTGACGCATAACGGGAAGGAACAACGCATTTCACTGCAAGCGCTGATGCAAAATGGCGACCTGAGCCAGAACCGTCTGCTTTATCCTGGCGACATTCTGTTTGTCCCGCGTAATGACGATTTGAAAGTCTTCGTGATGGGAGAAGTGAAAAAACAGAGCACCCTCAAAATGGACTTCAGCGGCATGACGCTCACCGAAGCGCTCGGCAACGCGGAAGGTATCGATCTGACCACTTCCAACGCCAGCGGTATTTTCGTTATTCGTCCACTTAAAGGTGAGGGTGGAAACAACGGCAAGATCGCCAATATTTATCAGCTTGATATGTCCGATGCGACATCGCTGGTAATGGCGACGTCATTCCGACTCCAGCCATACGATGTGGTGTATGTCACTACCGCGCCGGTTGCTCGCTGGAACCGTTTGATCAATCAGTTGCTGCCGACTATTAGCGGTGTTCGCTATATGACGGACACGGCCAGCGACCTTCACAACTGGTAATCATCATGTTTAACAAAATCTTAGTTGTCTGTGTGGGGAACATTTGCCGCTCTCCGACGGCGGAGCGCTTGTTAAGGCAATTTCACCCGGCGTTGACGGTCTCTTCTGCTGGCCTCGGGGCGCTGGTGGGGAAAGGTGCGGATCCGCGCGCGATTAGCGTAGCACAGGCGCACAACCTGTCACTGGAAAATCATTGTGCCCGGCAGATCTCGGGACGAATGTGCCGGGAGTATGACCTGATCCTGACCATGGAAAAACGGCATATCTCAGCCCTGTGCGAAATGGTACCGGAGATGCGGGGAAAAGTGATGCTCTTTGGTCACTGGGACAGTGAGCGCGAAATTCCCGATCCGTATCGTAAAAGTCGTGACGCGTTTGACGCGGTGTACGCCTTACTTGAACGGTCTGCCCGCCAATGGGCTCAGGCACTGAACGCAGAGCAGGGAAAACAATGACAGAAAAAGTTAAACAGTCTGCAGCGCCGGTAACGGGCAATGATGAAATCGATATTGGTCGTCTGGTCGCAACGGTGGTAGAAGCCCGTTGGTGGGTGCTTGGCATTACTGCGGTTTTTGCGTTGTGTGCCGCAGTTTACACGCTGTTTGCTACACCCATCTACAGTGCGGACGCGCTGGTGCAAATTGAGCAAAATACCGGAAATTCACTGGTGCAGGATATTGGCTCTGCGCTGTCGAACAAACCTCCGGCCTCGGAAGCGGAAATTCAGCTCATCCAGTCAAGACTGGTGCTGGGGAAAACGGTAGACGATCTCAATCTGGATATCGGTGTTACCAAAGAAACATTCCCCATATTTGGCGCTGGTTGGGAAAGGTTAATGGGTCGCCAGAACGAAACGGTTAATGTGACCACCTTTACGCTGCCAAAGGCAATGAACGGACAGACCTTCACGCTCAGCGTACTGGATGACAAACGCTATCAGCTGGTGAGTGACGAGGGCTTTAGCGCTCAGGGACGGGTTGGGCAGATGCTGAAGCAAGACGGTGTGACGATGCTGGTCGGGGCTATTCATGCCAGCCCTGAGAGTCGTTTTACCGTCACTAAATTCTCCACGCTGGGCATGATCAACACCTTGCAAAATAATCTGATGGTGACAGAAACCGGCAAAGATACCGGCGTATTGAGCCTGACCTTTACCGGCGAAGACCGTGAGCAAATCCGTCGGATCCTCGACAGTATTACCCGCAACTATCTGCAACAAAACGTAGAGCGTAAGTCTGAAGAAGCCGCTAAAAGTCTGGCTTTTCTGGCCAGACAGTTGCCTGAGGTACGTAACCGGCTGGATGTTGCCGAAAACAAGCTGAACGCTTTTCGTCAGGACAAAGACTCTGTGGATTTGCCGCTGGAAGCCAAAGCGGTGCTGGATTCGATGGTGAACATTGATGCTCAGCTCAATGAGCTGACCTTCAAAGAAGCGGAGATTTCCAAGTTGTTCACCAAAGCGCACCCGGCGTATCGTACGCTGCTGGAAAAACGCCAGGCGCTGGAAGATGAGAAAAGCAAGCTAAACGGGCGCGTAACGGCGATGCCGAAAACGCAGCAGGAGATTGTTCGCCTGACGCGTGACGTGGAGTCTGGTCAGCAGGTCTATATGCAGTTGCTGAACAAGCAACAAGAACTAAAGATTACCGAAGCCAGTACGGTCGGAGATGTGCGCATTGTCGATCCGGCGATTGCTCAACCCGGTGTACTGAAGCCGAAAACGGCGTTGATTATCCTCGGCAGTATCATTCTCGGCTTGATGCTTTCTGTGGTGGGCGTCCTGCTACGGTCGCTGTTTAATCGCGGTATTGAAAGCCCCCAGGCGCTGGAAGAACACGGCATCAGCGTATATGCCAGTATTCCGCTGTCTGAATGGCAAAAAGCGCGTGATAACGTGCAAACCATTAAAGGTGTGAAACGTTACAAGCAAAGCCAGTTGCTGGCGGTGGGGAATCCGACGGATCTCGCCATCGAAGCGATCCGCAGCCTGCGCACCAGCCTGCATTTTGCCATGATGCAGGCGCGTAACAATGTTTTGATGCTTACCGGCGTCAGCCCGTCGATTGGGAAAACGTTTGTCTGCGCTAACCTGGCGGCAGTTATTAGCCAGACTAACAAACGCGTGCTATTGATCGACTGCGACATGCGCAAAGGCTATACCCACGAACTGCTGGGGACCAATAATGTCAACGGCCTGTCTGAGATCCTCATTGGCAAAGGGGATATCTCAACCAGCGCGAAACCGACAGCCATTGCGCATTTCGATCTGATCCCGCGCGGGCAAATCCCTCCCAATCCTTCTGAGCTACTGATGAGCGAGCGCTTTGGCGAACTGATTGCCTGGGCCAGCTCACACTATGACCTGGTGCTGATTGATACCCCGCCAATTCTGGCGGTGACCGATGCGGCTATCGTGGGGCGTCACGTCGGAACCACGTTGATGGTGGCACGTTACGCGGTCAACACGTTGAAAGAGGTGGAAACCAGCTTGAGTCGCTTTGAGCAAAACGGCATTCAGGTGAAAGGGGTGATCCTTAACTCTATTTTCCGCCGCGCCAGCGGATATCAGGATTACGGTTACTACGAATACGAGTACACGTCGGATGCGAAATAGATAACGCACAGTAACGCATATCAAATGTAGGCCTGATAAGCGCAGCGCCATCAGGCAACTTTATTTGGGAAACGAAAATGACGACAGACAACCCACTCATTTCAATTTATATGCCAACCTGGAATCGTCAGCAGCTGGCCATCCGGGCGATTAAATCAGTATTGCGCCAGGACTATCCTCACTGGGAGATGATCATTGTAGATGATTGCTCTTCCTCGTATGAGCAACTGCAGCAGTTTGTTGAGGAACTCAGCGATCCGCGCGTGTCTTACACGCACAATGCCACCAACTCCGGGGCCTGCGCGGTACGTAATCAAGCCATCATGCAGGCCAGCGGGCAATATATTACGGGGATTGATGATGATGACGAATGGACGCCGAACCGCCTGAGCGTCTTTCTCAACTATCGTCATCATCTGGTCACGCGGGCGTTTCTGTATGCCAATGATTATGTCTGTGAAGGCGAAGTGTATTCTCAGCCGACCAGCCTGCCGATCTATCCGAAATCCGGCTATTCACGCCGTAAATTTTACAAGCGCAATATCATTGGCAATCAGGTGTTTACCTGGGCCTGGCGATTTAAAGCCTGCCTGTTCGATACCACGCTAAAAGCGGCGCAGGATTACGACATCTTCCTGCGCATGGTGGTGGCGTATGGCAAACCATGGAAGGTTAAAGAGGCAACGCAGATCCTGCATGTCAATCACGGTGAAATGCGTATTACTTCATCGCCGAAAAAATTCTCCGGCTACTTTCAGTTTTACCGCAAACACAAAGGCAAATTTGACCGGGCCAGCAAGAAATATCAGCTGTTTACTCTCTATCAGATCCGCAACAAACGGATGAACTGGCGGACGCTGCTGACGCTGCTTTCCGTTCGCAACAGTAAGCGTCTGGCCGACGGACTGCGAGGGCGCTAAGTATGCTGGAAGATTTACGCGCCAACAGCTGGAGTCTGCGTCCCTGCTGTATGGTGGTGGCCTATCGGATTGCCCATTTTTGCTCTGTATGGCGTAAAAAAAATGTCCTGAACAACCTGTGGGCCGCACCAGTGCTGGTGCTATATCGCCTGATCACGGAATGTCTGTTTGGATATGAGATTCAGGCTGCTGCGTCTATTGGTCGTCGTTTCACCATCCACCATGGTTATGGGTTGGTGATCAATAAACACGTGGTGGCGGGGGATGACTTCACCGTGCGCCACGGCGTCACTATCGGCAATTCTGGTGGCAACGACCAGTCCTGTCCGGTCATCGGCAATGGCGTTGAACTGGGGGCCTGCGTCACTCTGCTCGGTGATATTACGATTGGCGATAACGTGACGATTGGCGCTGGCAGCGTGGTGGTGGATAGCATTCCGGACAATGCGCTGGTCGTGGGCGAGAAGGCACGAGTGAAGGTAATAAAATGAAGATATTACAGTTTAATGTGCGACTCGCAGAAGGCGGGGCAGCAGGGGTGGCGTTGGATTTGCATCTGAGAGCGCTGAAGAAAGGACTGTCGTCGCGTTTTATCTACGGCTATGGCAAAGGGGGCAAGAAAAGCGCCAGCCACGCGAATTACCCGCAGGTTATCAAACATACGCCACGTCTGACCTCGGCGGCAAATATTGCGCTGTTCCGTTTCGCCAATCGCGATATGTTTGGCAATCTCGACAAGTTATACCGTACGGTTACTTGCACTACCGGCCCGCTGGTACTGCATTTTCATGTGTTGCACAGCTACTGGTTGAATCTGGAAGAAGTGGTCACCTTTTGCCAAAAAGTGAAGGTGCACAAACCAGATATCACCTTCGTCTGGACGCTACACGATCACTGGAGCGTGACCGGGCGCTGTGCATTTACAGATGGCTGTGAAAGCTGGAAAACGGGCTGCCAGAAATGCCCAACGCTCAGCAACTATCCGCCGGTAAAAATCGATAAAGCCCATCAGCAGTTGCCCGGTAAGCGACAGATGTTTCGCGCCATGCTGGCGCTGGGCTGCCAGTTTATCTCGCCCAGTCAACATGTGGCCGACGCATTCAACAGCCTGTATGGCGTAGGGTGCTGCCGTATTATTAACAACGGCATCGATGTGGCAACTGAAGCCATTCTTGCCGAGCTTCCCGCTAAGCATGAGGAGAGCGGTCGACCGAAAATTGCCGTGGTGGCTCATGATCTGCGCTATGACGGGAAAACCCGTCAACAGCTGGTGCGGGAGATTATCGCGCTCGGCGACAAAGTTGAACTGCATACTTTTGGCAAATTTTCGCCATTTGTCGGGGATAACGTCATCAACCACGGGTTTGAAAGCGATAAACGAACGTTGATGAGCGCGCTTAACGAGATGGACGGCCTGGTGTTCAGTTCTCGCGTTGATAACTACCCGCTGATTCTGTGCGAAGCGCTGTCCATCGGCGTACCGGTGATTGCCACGCACAGCGATGCCGCGCGGGAAGTGCTGGAAAAATCGGGCGGCAAAACGTTCAGTGAATCAGACGTTTTGCAACTGGTGCAACTGAAAAAATCAGACATTGCGCAGGCAGTCTTTAACACGTCGCTTGCCGAATTTAGCCAGCGCAGCCGGGTGGCATACAGTGGGCAACAGATGCTGGAGGAATATGTCTCGTTCTATCAGAATCTGTAGCTATCTGGTGCTACCGCTGCTTTATCTGCTGGTTAACGTCAAACTTGCTCAGCTTGGCGAGAGCTTCCCGATAACCCTCGTCACATTCTTACCTGTTCTGCTGTTGCTGTTTGTTGAACGCATCAATATTAAAAAGCTAATGATAGCGCTGGGTTTGGGGGGCGGGCTGACGGTATTTAACTATTTGTTTGGTCAGTCACTGGATGCCAGTAAGTATGTGACGTCCGCTATGCTGTTTATCTATACCGTGGTGATTATTGGCATGGTATGGAGTATTCGCTTCAAAACGATTTCGCCGCATAACTACATTAAGATTTTGCGTTTTTTTTGGCTGGTACTGGGACTGGTGGTGGGGTTAGCTGCAGTTGAAATGGCGCAGATCATTCTTAGCGGCGGCAGCAGCTTAATGGAAGCTATTTCGAAATATCTTATTTACAGTAACAGTTATGTTCTGAACTTTATTAAGTTTGGCGGGAAGCGCACCACTGCGCTTTATTTCGAACCGGCATTCTTCGCTCTGGCGTTAATCTCAATTTGGCTCAGTATCAAACAGTTTGGTATCAAAACCCCTAAGTCTGATGCTATGATTCTGGCAGGGATAATATTATCGGGTTCATTTTCAGGGGTGATGACGTTTATTTTGTTCTATCTCCTGGAGTGGGCATTCCAGTACCTGAATAAAGATGCGATAAAAAAGAAGCTACCGCTGGCGATAATCTCATTGAGCGTGTTTGTTGTTGGTGTGATATTTGCTTTTCCATACATCGCCACGCGGCTTAGCGATTTAGGGACCGAAGGATCATCATCGTATTATCGTATCGTAGGGCCATTAGTTATGGTCGGTTATTCGTTACTGAATGTTGATGGGGTAGTGAGATTTGGCTCACTTTATGAATATGTTGCGTCATTCGGAATTTTTAACGGTGCAGATGTTGGTAAAACAATAGACAATGGTTTGTATCTGTTGATTATTTATTTTTCATGGTTTGCGGTGATATTAGCCCTGTGGTACATGGGGAAAGTCATGAAGATGATGATAAATGCTTTTGGCGATAATCCGAATTACCGGGTGCAGCTTTATCTGTTTACGCCGCTGTCGCTGTTTTTTACAGGGTCGGTATTTAGTCCGGAATACGCATTTTTAATTGTCTGTCCGTTTATTTTGCGCAAGGCGCTGAACATCGCGAGGTAAATCACATGCTGCTCAGTATTATTACCGTCGCCTTTCGTAATCTGGAAGGGATCGTCAAAACACATGCGTCGCTGGCACATTTGGCGCAGGCGAGCGATATCAGTTTTGAGTGGATTGTTGTTGATGGCGGCTCCTCTGACGGTACGTCGGCGTTTCTTGAAGGTCTCGGTGGAGAACACCGGTTACGGTTTGTCAGCGAACCGGATAACGGCATTTATGATGCGATGAACAAAGGCATTGCGATGGCGTGCGGGCGCTTTGCGCTGTTCCTCAATTCCGGGGATATTCTGCATGCCGATGCGGCTCAGTTCATCCGCCAGTTAAAAACGCAGAGTGATAAAGCCATGGTTATCGGCGACGCGTTGCTGGATTTTGGCAATGGCAACAAAATTAAGCGCCGGGCAAAGCCGGGTTGGTATATTTATCACAGCCTGCCTGCCAGCCATCAGGCCATCTTTTTTCCGCTCTCTGGACTGAATGTCTGGCGTTATGATTTGCAATATAAAATATCGTCCGATTACGCGCTGGCTGCCAGACTATATAAATCTGGTTACGCTTTCAAAAAACTGGACGGGCTGGTGTCGGAGTTTTCGATGGGCGGAGTGTCAACGACGAATAATCTGGAATTATGCCGCGATGCAAAAAAAGTTCAGCGGCAGATATTACATATGCCAGGTTTTTTGACTGGGGTTTCTGAATATTTACGGCTGCGTACAACCGGTAAAACAAAAACATTATATGGCAAAACGTAAGGTCACATTATGCAGGATTTAAGCGGCTTCAGCGTGCCGAAAGGTTTTCGCGGTGGCGGCGCTATTAAAGTGCAATTATGGTGGGCGGTACAGGCAACACTGTTTCGCTGGTCACCCCAGGTAATGTATCGCTGGCGTGCGTTTTTATTACGAATGTTCGGTGCGAAAATAGGAAAAAACGTAGTTATTCGACCTTCAGTAAAAATTACTTATCCGTGGAAATTAACCCTGGGAGATTATGCCTGGGTGGGTGATGACGCGGTTTTATATACGTTGGGTAATATTACGATTGGCGCACACGCGGTTATTTCGCAAAAAAGTTATTTATGTACCGGAAGTCATGATTACGCCAGCCAATATTTTGATATTAACGCCACACCGATTGTGGTTGGCGATAAATGCTGGCTGGCGACAGATGTCTTTGTCGCGCCAGGCGTGACGATTGGCGAGGGCACCGTCGTTGGAGCACGCAGCAGCGTATTTAAATCGCTGCCAGCAAATGTCGTTTGTCGGGGAAATCCCGCAGTAGTCACGCGCGAACGCGTCGAGAAAGTTACTCCCTGAGGGGATCATTTAAGAGGTAATAACATGTCAAAAGTCGCTCTCATCACTGGCGTAACCGGGCAGGATGGTTCTTACCTGGCAGAATTCCTGCTGGAAAAAGGGTATGAAGTGCACGGCATTAAGCGTCGCGCTTCATCATTCAACACTGAACGTGTGGACCACATCTACCAGGATCCGCATTCAGGCAATCCCAAATTTCATCTGCACTATGGCGATTTGACGGATTCATCCAACCTGACCCGTATTTTAAAAGAGGTCCAACCGGATGAGGTCTATAACCTGGGCGCCATGAGTCATGTCGCGGTGTCGTTTGACTCACCGGAATACACCGCGGACGTCGATGCAATAGGTACGTTGCGTTTGCTGGAGGCTATCCGCTTCCTTGGTCTGGAAAAGAAGACCCGTTTCTATCAGGCCTCCACCTCAGAACTCTACGGCCTGGTGCAGGAAATCCCGCAGAAAGAGAGCACACCGTTCTACCCACGTTCGCCGTATGCGGTAGCTAAGCTCTACGCCTACTGGATTACCGTTAACTACCGCGAATCTTACGGAATGTTTGCCTGTAACGGCATTCTGTTTAACCACGAATCTCCGCGCCGCGGCGAAACTTTCGTTACGCGCAAAATCACCCGTGCTATCGCCAACATCGCTCAGGGGCTGGAGTCTTGCCTGTACCTGGGCAACATGGATTCGCTGCGTGACTGGGGGCATGCCAAAGATTACGTCAGGATGCAGTGGATGATGCTGCAGCAGGAAAAGCCGGAAGATTTCGTGATTGCCACCGGCGTGCAGTACTCCGTGCGCCAGTTTGTGGAAATGGCTGCTGCTCAGTTAGGGATTAAATTGCGCTTTGAAGGCGAGGGCGTGAATGAAAAAGGCATCGTGGTTTCCGTGACCGGACACGATGCGCCGGGCGTGAAGCCAGGCGACGTAATGATTGCCGTCGACCCGCGCTATTTCCGTCCAGCTGAAGTTGAAACGCTGCTGGGCGATCCGGCCAAAGCACATGAAAAACTGGGCTGGAAACCGGAAATCACCCTGCGCCAGATGATCTCGGAAATGGTTGCCAACGATCTTGAGGCGGCGAAGAAACACTCTCTGCTGAAGTCGCACGGTTACGAGGTCGCCATCGCGCTGGAGTACTAAGGATGAAGACACAACGTATTTTTGTGGCGGGCCATCGCGGGATGGTGGGGTCCGCCATCGTAAGACAGCTGGCCCAACGAGATAATGTCGAACTGGTGCTGCGTACCCGCGATGAACTTAACCTGCTGGACGCCAGTGCAGTACAGGCGTTCTTTGCCACTGAGCGCATTGACCAGGTGTATCTGGCGGCGGCAAAAGTGGGCGGGATTGTAGCCAATAATACTTATCCTGCTGATTTTATTTACGAAAACATGATGATTGAGAGCAACATCATTCATGCGGCGCACCTGCATAACGTGAATAAACTGCTGTTTCTCGGGTCATCCTGCATTTATCCCAAACATGCCTCCCAGCCAATAGCCGAAAGCGAACTCTTGCAGGGGCAACTGGAGCCGACCAACGAACCGTATGCGATTGCCAAAATAGCCGGCATCAAGCTGTGTGAATCGTATAACCGTCAGTATGGCCGTGATTATCGCTCGGTGATGCCGACCAATCTGTACGGGCCGCATGACAATTTTCATCCAAGCAATTCGCATGTGATCCCGGCGCTGCTGCGCCGCTTTCACGAAGCCTGCGAGCAAAATGCGCCGGATGTGGTGGTGTGGGGAAGCGGCACGCCGATGCGCGAGTTTCTGCATGTGGATGATATGGCGGCGGCCAGTATCCATGTGATGGAGCTGGCTCATGAAGTCTGGCAGGAATATACCCAGCCGATGCTGTCGCATATCAATGTGGGTACCGGCGTGGACTGCACCATCCGTGAACTGGCCCAGACCATTGCAAAGGTAGTGGGTTACAAGGGGCGCGTGGTGTTTGACGCCAGCAAACCGGACGGGACGCCGCGCAAATTACTCGACGTTACGCGTTTGCATCAGTTGGGCTGGTATCACGAGTTATCACTTGAGGCAGGGCTTGCCAGCACCTGGCAGTGGTTCCTTGAAAACCAGCAGCGTTATCGGGGGTAAGCATGTTTTTACGTCATGAGGATTTTGCCACCGTCGTACGTTCAACCCCGCTGATTTCTATCGACTTGATCGTGGAAAACGCCGAGGGAGAGTTTCTGCTCGGTAAGCGTCTCAATCGTCCGGCGCAGGGCTACTGGTTCGTGCCCGGCGGTCGGGTGCAAAAAGATGAATCGCTACATGCGGCTTTTGAACGGCTGACTGAAGCTGAGTTGGGGTTGCGTCTACCGCTGTCCGCCGCTGAGTTTTATGGTGTCTGGCAGCACTTCTATGACGACAACTTTTCCGGGGATGATTTCTCAACGCATTACATCGTGCTGGGATTTCGTCTGCGCGTATCAGAAAACGACCTGCAACTGCCTGATGCACAACATGATGCCTACCGCTGGCTGGCGGCGACAGAGATTCTGGTCAATGAGGATGTGCACGACAATAGCCGGGCTTACTTCTGTGAGAAGAGTCAGGCCGGAGTACCCGGGCTATGAGGATCCTCGTGTATGGCATCAACTATTCACCAGAGCTGACCGGCATCGGCAAGTACACCGGTGAAATGGTGCAGTGGATGGCGCAACAAGGTCATGACGTGCGGGTGATCACCGCACCACCTTATTATCCGCAATGGAAAGTTAATGGTCGCTATTCATCCTGGCGCTATCGTCGTGAAGAGGGCGACGCCCTCGTCTGGCGTTGTCCGCTGTATGTGCCTGAGCAACCCTCAACGCTCAAGCGCCTGCTGCATTTGGGCAGTTTCGCCCTGAGCAGTTTCTTCCCGCTGCTGGCGCAACGTCGCTGGAAGCCGGATCGCATCATCGGCGTGGTGCCGACGCTGTTTTGTACGCCGGGGATGCGCTTGCTGGCAAAACTCAGCGGCGCGCGCACGCTGCTGCACATTCAGGATTACGAAGTCGATGCCATGTTGGGACTTGGCATGGCAGGCAAAGGTAAGCGCGGTATGGTGGCGAAATTGGCCAGCATGTTTGAACGCAGTGGTTTGCACAACGTGGACAATATTTCGACGATTTCCCGTTCCATGATGCGCAAAGCCATGGAAAAAGGCGTTGCGCCACGCAAGGTTATTTTCTTTCCGAACTGGTCGGAAGTGGCGCGCTTTCGTGACGTGACCGACGCCGATGCTTTGGCGTTGCGCCGGAAACTGGGATTGCCCGCGGATCAAAAAATCATTCTCTACTCGGGCAATATCGGTGAAAAGCAGGGGCTTGAGAGCGTCATCGACGCGGCGGCCCAGTTGAGTGAGCAACCCTGGCTATTTGTGATTGTTGGGCAGGGCGGGGGTAAAGCGCGACTGGAGAGTATGGTCCGTGAACGTGGCCTGAACAATGTGCTGTTTTTTCCGCTGCAATCTTATGACGCGCTGCCAGCGTTGCTCAAGATTGCGGATTGCCATCTTGTCGTGCAAAAGCGCGGTGCGGCAGATGCCGTATTGCCCTCCAAACTGACCAATATCCTCGCTGTTGGTGGTAACGCGGTGATTACCGCCGAGCCAGAAACAGAGCTGGGGCAGCTCTGTAACATTGTTCCAGGCATCGCAGTATGCGTGGAGCCGGAATCGGTAAACGCGCTGGTTTGCGGTATTCAACAGGCGTTGATGATGCCAAAAGTCAATACGGTGGCACGTGACTATGCCGAACGCACGCTGGATAAAGATAACGTGCTAAGCCAATTTATTGCTGATATTCGGGGTTCATGATGAGTCAAAGCAAACTCTTTCCAGTGGTGATGGCCGGTGGCTCGGGTAGCCGTTTATGGCCGCTGTCCCGCGTGCTGTATCCAAAGCAGTTCCTGTGTCTGAAAGGCGATCTCACCATGTTGCAGACAACGATCTGTCGTCTGAACGGCGTGGAGTGTGAAAGCCCGGTGGTTATCTGTAATGAACAACACCGTTTCATCGTCGCGGAACAGCTACGGCAACTGCACAAGCTGACTGAGAACATTATTCTCGAACCCGCCGGACGTAACACGGCACCGGCGATAGCGCTGGCCGCACTGGCGGCAAAACGTCAGTGTCCGGAGGACGATCCGCTGCTGCTGGTATTGGCGGCCGATCACATGATTGCCGACGAAGAGGCATTTCGCGAGGCGGTTCGCAATGCGATGCCCTATGCCAGTGCGGGTAAGCTGGTGACGTTTGGTATCGTGCCGGACCAGCCGGAAACGGGCTATGGCTATATCCGCCGTGGCGAGGTTTCGCCAACGAATACCGACGCCGTGGCGTTCGAAGTGGCGCAGTTTGTTGAAAAGCCCAATCTGGAAACCGCGCAGGCTTACGTGGCGAGCGGTGATTACTACTGGAACAGCGGTATGTTCTTGTTCCGCGCCGGACGTTACCTGGAAGAACTGGAAAAGTACCGCCCCGACATTCTTGAGGCTTGTGTGAATGCCATGAGTACGGTCGACCCCGATCTCGATTTTATCCGCGTTGATGAACAGGCGTTTCTCGCCTGTCCGGAAGAGTCTGTGGACTATGCGGTAATGGAACGTACGGCGGATGCGGTGGTGATGCCCATGAACGCAGGCTGGAGCGATGTTGGCTCCTGGTCATCGCTGTGGGAAATCAGTGCCCATACTGCTGAAGGCAATGTGCATCATGGTGACGTCATTAGTCACAAAACGGAAAACAGTTACGTGTATGCCGAATCCGGCCTGGTAACCACCGTCGGAGTGAAAGATCTGGTGGTGGTGCAGACCAAAGATGCGGTGCTGATAGCCGATCGCAACGCGGTACAGGATGTCAAAAAAGTGGTGGAGCAAATTAAAGCTGACGGACGCCACGAGCACCATATTCACCGTGAAGTTTATCGTCCATGGGGCAAGTACGACTCTATTGATGCCGGAGACCGTTACCAGGTGAAGCGAATTACCGTTAAGCCTGGCGAGGGATTGTCCGTGCAGATGCATCATCACCGGGCTGAACACTGGGTGGTGGTGGCAGGTACCGCGAAAGTGACAATTAATGATGACATCAAGCTGCTCGCTGAAAACGAGTCTGTCTATATTCCGCTGGGGGCGACCCACTGTCTGGAGAACCCCGGGAAAATCCCGCTCGATCTGATTGAAGTACGCTCCGGATCTTACCTCGATGAGGATGACGTGGTGCGGTTTGCGGACAGATACGGGCGCGCCTGATGCCTGATGCCTGATGTCTGATGCGCTGATGCGCACCGGGCAATGCGTTTAACACTCATTAAAAAGGCTCATTAAGAGTCAGGGCCTCCTGTTGCCTGAAAAAGGGTAAATCATGACAAAACTGACCTGTTTTAAAGCGTATGACATCCGCGGCCAACTGGGCGAAGAGTTAAATGAAGAGATTGCGTGGCGTATTGGTCGCGCTTACGGCGAATTCCTGAAGCCAAAAACGATTGTTCTGGGCGGCGATGTGCGCCTGACCAGCGAGGCGCTAAAGCTGGCGCTGGCGAAAGGCCTCCAGGATGCGGGGGTGGATGTGCTGGATATCGGCATGTCGGGCACCGAAGAGATTTATTTCGCCACCTTTCACCTGGGTATTGACGGCGGAATTGAAGTGACCGCCAGCCATAATCCGATGGATTACAACGGGATGAAGCTGGTGCGGGAAGGGGCACGGCCCATCAGCGGTGATACCGGTCTGCGTGACGTGCAGCGCCTGGCGGAATTAAATGACTTCCCGGCGGTTGATGAGGCGAAACGTGGCCGCTACCAGCGCATTACTACCCGTGATGCCTACATTGACCATCTGCTGGGTTACATCAATACCGGCAACCTGAAACCGATGAGGCTGGTGCTCAATTCCGGCAACGGCGCGGCAGGTCCGGTAGTTGACGCCATTGAGGCCCGTTTTAAGGCGCTGGGCGTGCCGGTCGAGTTCATCAAAATTCACAACACGCCGGATGGCAAATTTCCCAACGGTATTCCCAATCCTCTGCTGCCGGAGTGCCGGGCAGATACGCGCAATGCGGTGATCGAATACGGCGCGGATATGGGGATTGCCTTTGACGGTGATTTTGACCGCTGCTTCCTGTTCGATGAAAACGGTCAGTTTATTGAAGGGTACTACATTGTCGGCCTGCTGGCGGAAGCGTTCCTGGAGAAGAATCCGGGGGCGAAAATTATCCACGACCCGCGTCTTTCCTGGAACACCGTGGACGTGGTGACGGCGGCAGGCGGTAAACCGGTGATGTCAAAAACCGGGCACGCGTTTATCAAAGAGCGGATGCGTCACGAAGATGCCATTTATGGCGGCGAAATGAGCGCGCATCACTATTTCCGCGATTTTGCCTACTGCGACAGCGGCATGATCCCGTGGCTGCTGGTGGCTGAACTGCTGTGTCTGAAGGGACTTTCGCTCGGCGAACTGGTTCGCGACCGTATGGTGGCCTACCCGGCAAGCGGAGAGATAAACAGTACACTGGCAGAGCCGGCGGCAGCGATAGCTCGCGTGGAGCAACACTTTTCCCGTGAGGCGCTGACGGTGGACAGAACGGACGGTATCAGCATGGCGTTTGTCGACTGGCGCTTCAACTTACGTTCTTCCAATACTGAACCGGTAGTGCGCCTGAACGTGGAATCGCGCGGAGATATTCCGTTGATGGAAGCGCGAACGCGCACTCTTCTGGCGTTGCTGAATCAGTAATGCCGGTGCTTCCTTTGCCCGATGTGGGCAAAGGGTGACTAACAGGAACCACGATGACACATCTAAAAAAGCGCGAACGCGCCAAAACCAATGCGTCGTTAATTTCGATGGTGCAACGCTTTTCAGATATCACCATCATGTTTGGCGGGTTGTGGATAATCTGCGAATTAAGCGGTTTGCCTTTCCTGTACATGCACCTGCTGGTGGCGTTGATCACGCTGGTGGTTTTTCAGATGCTCGGGGGGATAACAGATTTTTACCGCTCCTGGCGCGGCGTCAAAATATCCACTGAGCTGGTGCTGTTGCTGCAAAACTGGACGCTGAGTCTGATTTTTTGCGCAGGTCTGATCGCCTTCAACAACGATTTCGATAACCGCTTCGCCGTCTGGCTGGCATGGTATCTGCTTTCAAGCGTTGGCCTGGTGTTAAGCCGGTCATTTATTCGCTACGGTGCAGGATGGCTACGTAACCGCGGTTACAACACTCGCCGGGTGGCGGTAGCAGGCGAGCTGCCCGCCGGACAAATGCTGCTGGACAGCTTTCGTCATGAACCCTGGTTGGGATTTGAAGTAGCGGGTGTCTATCACGATCCAATCCCTGGGAAAAACTCCCGCGACTGGGCCGGTAATCTGCAACAACTGGTGGATGACGCCAAAGCCTCACGCATTCATAACGTTTATATCGCTATGTCGATGAGCGAGGGGGCCAGTGTGAAAAAACTGGTGCGCGATCTGGCCGACACCACCTGCTCGGTGATCCTCATTCCTGATGTCTTTACTTTCAACATTTTGCATTCACGGATTGAAGAGATGAGCGGCATTCCGGTGGTGCCACTGTATGACACGCCGCTTTCGGGAATTAATCGTCTGTTGAAGCGCGCGGAAGATATCGTGCTGGCCTCGCTGATCCTGCTGCTGATTTCCCCGGTGCTGTGTGGCATCGCGCTACTGGTAAAACTGACCTCCAAAGGACCGGTGATTTTCCGCCAGACCCGCTATGGCATGGACGGGAAGCCGATCAAAGTCTGGAAGTTTCGCTCGATGAAAGTGATGGAGAACGACGCGGTGGTAACGCAGGCGACGCAAAACGATCCACGCGTGACGCCGGTGGGGAATTTTCTGCGCCGGACGTCGCTGGATGAGTTACCGCAGTTTATTAACGTGCTGACGGGAGGGATGTCTATCGTCGGGCCACGCCCGCATGCGGTGGCGCATAACGAGCAGTATCGCCAGCTGATCGAAGGGTACATGTTACGCCATAAGGTGAAACCGGGTATTACCGGCTGGGCGCAAATCAACGGCTGGCGCGGTGAAACCGATACGCTGGAAAAAATGGAAAAACGTGTGGAGTTTGACCTCGAATACATTCGCGAGTGGAGCGTGTGGTTTGATATCAAAATTGTTTTTCTGACGATATTCAAAGGCTTTGTTAACAAAGCGGCGTATTAACATGAGCTTACGAGAAAAAACGCTTAATGGCGCAAAGTGGTCGGCGATTGCCACGGTGATCATTATTGGACTCGGACTTATTCAGATGACCGTCCTGGCGCGAATTATTGATAACCACCAGTTCGGGTTGTTAACCGTGTCGCTGGTGATCATAGCGCTGGCCGATACGCTGTCGGATTTTGGCATCGCCAACTCAATTATTCAGCGCAAAGAAATCGGCTATCTTGAGCTGACGACGCTGTACTGGCTTAACGTTGGGCTGGGTATTGTGGTATGTGCGGTGATGTTTCTGCTTAGCGAGACGATTGCCAGCGTGCTCAATAATCCCGAACTGGCGCCGCTCATCAAAGCGTTATCACTGGCGTTTGTGGTGATACCCCACGGGCAGCAGTTTCGCGCGCTGATGCAAAAAGAACTGGCCTTCAACAAAATTGGCATGATTGAAACCAGTTCGGTGCTGGCCGGTTTTACCTTTACCGTGGTGAGCGCTCATTTCTGGCCGCTCGCGCTGACGGCCATTCTCGGGTATCTGGTGAACAGTGCGCTACGTACGCTGTTGTTCGGCTATTTTGGCCGTAAGATTTACCGCCCTGGGCTGCATTTTTCGCTGGCTTCCGTTTCGTCAAATCTGCGTTTTGGCGCGTGGCTGACGGCAGACAGCATCATTAATTATATCAATACCAACCTTTCCACGCTGGTGCTAGCCAGAACGTTGGGCGCAGGTGTTGCGGGGGGATTCAATCTTGCGTGGAACGTGGCGGTTGTCCCGCCGATCAAACTGAATCCGATTATTACCCGCGTCCTGTTTCCGGCGTTTGCCAAAATTCAGGACGATAGCGAAAAGCTGCGGGTGAATTTTTACAAGCTGTTGTCGGTGGTGGGGATTATCAATTTCCCGGTACTGCTGGGATTAATGGTGGTATCGAACAATGTCGTGCCGTTGATATTTGGCGAGAAGTGGAACGGTATTATTCCGGTCCTGCAACTGTTGTGCATTGTGGGGTTGCTGCGTTCGGTAGGGAATCCAATAGGATCGCTCTTAATGGCAAAAGCCCGGGTCGATATCAGCTTCAAATTCAATGTATTCAAAACCTTTCTGTTTATTCCGGCCATTTTCATTGGCGGTCATCTGGCGGGGGCGATTGGCGTGACGCTGGGCTTTTTGCTGGTCCAGGTGATTAATACGATCCTCAGCTACTTCGTGATGATCAAACCTGTTCTTGGCTCCAGCTACCGTCAATACATGCTCAGCCTGTGGCTGCCGTTGTATCTCTCCTTACCAACCGTTGTGGTGAGCTATGCGTTGGGCTTAACCCTGCGCAACCAGGTGCCATTAAGCGCGCTGCTGGGGATCCAGATAGCGGCAGGAGCAGTGGTGTTTGCGCTAATGATTGTGCTGTCGCGCCATCAGCTGGTGGTGGAGATAAAACGTCTGCTCTGTCGCAATGAAAAAATGAAAACCTTGCTCCGTGCGGGATAAGAACAACGTTTTAAGAGGTCATAATGAAATTACTAATTTTAGGCAACCATACCTGCGGTAACCGAGGGGATAGCGCGATTCTGCGCGGTTTGCTGGATGCCATTAACACGTTGCGTCCCGAGACTGAAGTGGATGTGATGAGCCGTTACCCGGTGAGCTCCTCATGGTTGCTAAACCGCCCTGTGATGGGTGACCCGCTGTATTCGCAGATGAAGCAGCACAATCGCGCTGCGGGCGTCATGGGACGCGTGAAGAAAGTGCTGCGTCGTCGCTATCAGCATCAGGTGCTGCTCTCGCGTGTCACCGACTCCGGTAATTTGCGCAATATTGCTATCGCTCAGGGGTTTACCGATTTTGTTCGCCTGCTGTCGCGCTACGACGCCATTATCCAGGTCGGCGGATCGTTTTTTGTCGATCTGTATGGCGTGCCGCAGTTTGAACATGCGTTGTGTTCGTTTATGGCGAAAAAACCGCTGTACATGATTGGTCACAGCGTGGGGCCATTCCAGGATGAGCAGTTTAATCAGCTAGCGAACTACGTTTTTGGTCACTGTAATGCGCTGATTTTGCGTGAATCCGTCAGTCTTGATCTGATGAAGCGCAGCGCAATAACCACAGATAAAGTCGAATCCGGCGTGGATACGGCATGGCTGGTCGACAACCATCATGAGGATTTTGAGCCAGGCTATGCCGTCCAGCACTGGTTACAGATGGCGGCAAAACAGAAGACCGTTGCCATTACTCTGCGTGAGCTGGCGCCATTTGATAAGCGTCTGGGAACCACGCAACAGGCTTATGAACAAGCTTTTGCCGGTGTCGTGAATCGGATCCTCGATGAAGGTTACCAGGTGATAGCACTGTCAACCTGCACCGGGATTGATAGTTACAACAAAGATGACCGCATGGTGGCGTTAAACCTGCGTCAGTATGTGAAAGACCCGGCCCGTTATCACGTGGTGATGGATGAACTTAACGACCTTGAAATGGGGAAAATTCTCGGGGCATGCGATCTGACAGTGGGGACCCGTTTGCACTCTGCCATCATCTCAATGAATTTTATGACGCCAGCCATCGCCATTAACTACGAGCATAAATCGGCCGGGATCATGCAACAGCTTGGGTTACCAGAGATGGCTGTCGATATTCGCCATCTGCTTGATGGCAGTCTTGAAGGGAAAGTAGCCGATACTCTTGGACAGTTACCTGAACTGAACCTACGACTCGGCGATGCTGTGACGCGTGAACGCGAACGCGGAGTGCGTATGGTGCAGTCGGTTTTAACGCGTATTGAGGAGGAGAAATGAAGATTGGCTTTTTCTTGCTTAAATTTCCGCTCTCCTCTGAGACCTTTGTCCTCAATCAGATTACCGCATTTATTGATATGGGCTACGACGTGGAGATTGTCGCCTTACACAAGGGCGATCTTGAAAATACCCATGCCTCATTTACTACCTATCGTTTGGCTGAAAAAACACACTGGTTACTGAATGAACCACAAAGCAAGCTGGCGAAGCTTAAATCCAGGGCGGCGACAGCCCTGCATGGTATTACCCGCGTAGCCACCTGGAAAGCGCTCAATGTTTCACGCTATGGCGATGAGGCGCGCAACCTGATTTTGGCCGCCATATGCGGCAGGAACCCGCAAGCGTTTGCGGCGGATGTCTTTATCGCGCATTTTGGACCTGCAGGCGTAACGGCGGCGAAATTGCGTGAGCTTGGCGTGATAAGCGGCAAAATCGCCACGGTGTTTCATGGCATTGATATCTCTCATCGGGAGGTGCTTGCCCGCTATACCCCCGAATATCAGCAGCTGTTTCAACGCGGTGATTTGATGTTGCCCATCAGCAATCTCTGGGCCGGACGGTTAAAAAACATGGGCTGCCCGCCGCAAAAAATTGCCGTCTCGCGTATGGGAATCGATATGACACGCTTTACGCCACGTCAGTTGAAATCGCCAGCTGCACCGCTGGAGATTATCTCTGTTGCCCGGTTAACCGAGAAAAAAGGGCTGCACGTCGCCATTGAAGCCTGCCGTCAGTTGAAAGAGCAGGGCATCTCATTTCGCTATCGCATTCTGGGGATTGGCCCGTGGGAGCGTCGGTTGCGGACGCTGATCGAGCAATATCAGCTCGATGATGTGGTAGAGATGTCTGGCTTTAAACCCAGTCATCAGGTGAAGGAAATGCTTGAACAGGCGGATGTCTTTTTGCTGCCCTCAATCACCGGAAGGGATGGCGATATGGAGGGGATCCCGGTGGCGCTGATGGAGGCGATGGCCGTGGGCATTCCGGTGATTTCCACCGTTCACAGCGGGATCCCTGAGCTGGTTGAGTCAGGTAAGTCAGGCTGGCTGGCACCGGAAAACGACGCGCAGGCACTGGCAGAGCGTTTAGCGGCATTCAGTCTGCTCGACAGTGAGCAGGTGCAGCCGATTGTGCAGTGCGCGCGAGAAAAAATTGAAACTGAATTTAATCAGGTAGTGATCAACAAACAGTTGGCCAGTCTGCTGCAAACGATGTAAATCGAGGTTGTATGTCAGAGAAAAAACTCTCACGCCGTACTTTGTTGACGGCAGGCTCTGCGCTTGTCGTGCTGCATATTCCCGTTGTCCGGGCGCTTGAATCACCGGGCAGCGTCAACATTCAGGATTACAACCCGAAGGATTGGGTGGCCTCTTTCAGGCAGGCGTTCAAAGAAGGACAAACGGTCGTCGTATCAAAAGGCCTTGAATGTAAGGATCTCAATACTGCTGTCGTTATTCCCCCTGGCAAAACGCTATTCTTACAAGGGAGAATAAGTGGCAATGGCCGTGGGCGCTTTGTTCTGCAGGATGGATGCAAAGTTGTGGGCGAGCAGGACGGGAGCCTGAGGAACGTTACCCTGGATGTACGCGGTTCGGACTGTGTAATAAAAGGAATAGCCATGAGTGGTTTCGGTCCAGTGACGCAAATCTATATCGGCGGTAAAACCTCAAGGCTGATGCGTAATCTGATTATCGATGATATTACTGTCACGCGCGCTAACTATGGGATTTTGCGTCAGGGTTTTCATAACCGAATGGACGGCGTAAAGATCACGAACAGCCGTTTTAGCGATCTACAAGGCGATGCCATTGAGTGGAATGTGGCGATCAACGACAGCAACATCCTTATTTCTGATCATGTCATCGAACGTATCAATTGTACCAACGGCAACGTGAACTGGGGCATCGGCATCGGGCTGGCGGGTAGTACCTATGACAATACCTACCCCGATGAACTGGCGGTAAAAAACTTTGTTGTGGCGAACATCACTGGTACCGACTGTCGACAGTTAGTCCATGTGGAGAACGGCAAGCATTTTATCATTCGTAATATTACCGCGCGAAATATCACTCCGGATTATAGTAAGAAAGCGGGCATTGACAATGCGACGGTCGCGATTTATGGATGCGATAATTTCGTCATTGATAATGTAAATATGGAGAATAGCGCAGGTATGCTTATTGGTTACGGCGTTATCAAAGGGCGATATTTATCCATTCCACAAAACTTTAAGCTGAATAATATTCATCTCGATAACACCAAACGTGAATACAAATTACGCGGCATTCAGATCTCTTCTGGTAATGCAACGTCATTCGTGGCCATCACCAATGTGGAGATGAAACATGCCACGCTTGAGTTGCACAACCAACCACAGCACCTTTTTTTACGAAATATCAAGGTGATGCAGCAATCAGCTACGGGTCCCGCGCTTAAGATGCACTTCGACCTACGCCAGGATGTGCGCGGTAAGTTTATGGCTAAACAGGACACACTGCTCTCGCTGGCCAATGTTCATGCAGTAAACGAAGCAGGGAAAAGTTCAGTTGACATCGACCGTATAAACCATCAGGTGGTGAATGTCGAAGCGGTGAATTTTCGACTACCGGGGGAGGAGAGGTAACCCCACTATAATCTTACTGGATATCATTGGCTAAAAGATTATAATCACACAATTACTGTTAAAGCTGGGACTGGGCAGCATTGACTACTCAGGGAAGACGCTCATCTTTATCATATGTTTCTTGTGTTACGAACAGACAAAGTGATTTATGAACGATAAAGTTTTGCTCATCGGTGCCTCTGGATTTGTGGGGACCAGACTCCTGGAGACGACTGTTGCGGATTTTGATATTAAGAATCTGGATAAACAGCAGAGTCATTTCTATCCGCAAATCACGCAAATCGGCGATGTTCGCGATCAACAAATTTTGGATCAGGCGCTTTCAGGCTATGACACAGTCGTTTTGTTAGCGGCTGAACACCGTGATGATGTCAGTCCTACTTCACTCTACTATGATGTGAATGTTCAGGGGACACGCAATGTATTGGCTGCTATGGAAAAAAATGATGTTAAAAACATTATTTTCACTAGCTCTGTTGCGGTCTATGGCCTGAACAAGATCAACCCTGATGAAAATCATCCTCACGATCCCTTCAACCACTATGGTAAAAGCAAGTGGCAAGCGGAAGAGGTCCTGCGTGAATGGCATGCTAAAGCTCCAAATGAACGTTCGCTGACCATTATCCGCCCGACGGTTATCTTTGGCGAGCGCAACCGCGGCAACGTTTATAATCTGCTGAAGCAGATAGCTGGCGGTAAGTTTATGATGGTTGGAGCTGGTACGAATTATAAATCAATGGCTTATGTAGGCAATATTGTTGAGTTTATCAAGTATAAACTGAAGAATGTGACAGCTGGTTATGAGGTTTATAATTACGTTGATAAACCTGATCTCAATATGAATCAACTGGTTACAGAAGTTGAACAGAGCTTAAGTAAAAAAATCCCCTCAGCACACTTACCTTACGCTTTAGGCATGTTAGGTGGTTATTGCTTTGATATTCTGGGTAAAGTGACAGGCAAAAAATATGCCGTCAGCTCTGTGCGCGTGAAGAAGTTCTGTGCCACAACACAGTTTGATGCAACAAAAGTCCATTCCTCTGGTTTTGTCGCTCCTTACACATTGTCCCAGGGACTGGATCGCACTTTAAAATACGAATTTTTGCACGATAAGAAAGATGACATTACGTTTGTCTCTGAGTGATTGGTGTTTGTAGTGTGTCTGGGGCTTAGTTAACTACGATTTTTCGGAAATGTTATAAAATTGACGAGATTAGCTCGTTTCCGAAGAATCCGAGTTCACCTCGGTGCTGGTGAAGTGTAGAGTTTGCATTCGGTTTACCTTAACCCAGTTATTTCGTGTTAAGGATGGAGCCAGCAATACTGGCTAACGTACGGCTAAAGTCTATACTTTATCAGCCGTTAAGAGGTAGGAGAGAGAATGACTAATTTGAAAGCAGTTATCCCGGTAGCGGGCCTGGGGATGCATATGTTGCCAGCCACGAAGGCAATCCCTAAAGAGATGCTACCGATCGTAGACAAGCCGATGATTCAATACATTGTCGACGAAGTTGTAGCTGCAGGTATCAAAGAAATTGTTCTGGTGACTCATGCGTCTAAGAACGCCGTTGAGAACCACTTCGACACCTCTTACGAACTCGAATCGCTGCTTGAGCAGCGTGTTAAGCGTCAGCTATTAGCCGAGGTTCAGTCTATTTGTCCTCCCGGCGTGACTATTATGAACGTTCGTCAGGCACAGCTGCTGGGGCTGGGTCATTCCATTCTTTGTGCTCGCCCAATTGTTGGGGACAACCCGTTCGTCGTGGTGCTTCCTGATGTTGTTCTTGATAATGCGAGTGCAGATCCCCTGCGCTACAACCTGGCTGCCATGGTTGCTCGTTTTAACGAAACCGGGCGCAGCCAAGTACTGGCTAAGCGGATGGGTGGGGATCTGTCCGAGTACTCGGTTATTCAGACTAAAGAATCTTTGGACAACGAAGGTAAAGTCAGCCGTATCGTTGAATTTATTGAAAAACCTGACCAACCGCAGACGCTGGATTCCGATCTGATGGCGGTAGGGCGCTACGTGCTTTCTGCTGATATTTGGGCCGAATTAGAGCATACACAACCCGGTGCCTGGGGGCGTATCCAGTTGACTGATGCCATTGCAGAGCTGGCGAAAAAACAGTCGGTTGACGCGATGCTGATGACTGGCGATAGCTATGACTGCGGCAAAAAAATGGGATATATGCAGGCGTTTGTGAAGTACGGGTTGCGTAACCTGAAAGAAGGACCGAAGTTCCGTAAAGGTATTGAGAAGTTATTGTGTGAATAAAGATCTGGCCGAATGTAACGCTCAATAAGAAAATTATAACGGTAGTGAAGATTTGTGGTCAAAATAATTTGTTGCGAATCTTTCTACCGTTGTTGCTTCATAAATATTAAGAATAACAACTAGTTGGCGATAGGATTTTAGTCAAAGTTATCCAGAGTTTTCCTTGTTTCCAGAGCTGATTGGTAAGACAATTATCGTTTGATTTTTCGGGGTTAACGAGGGTGGGTAACGCTCATCAAAACTTAGACATACATGCAGTGCGCTGGTAGCTGTAAAGCCAGGGGCGGTAGCGTGATAAGTGCAGGCAAGAACATTGAAACTCATCAGTAATATATTAATAACACATAAGTCTTCTTTATTTTCGATATTATCGTTAGGCTTCAAATTTTTTACTGGACCTTTAGCAATAATATTAATTGCTTCAAGGTTTACTGTAATTGAGCAAAGTATTTACTATACCTTTATATCAATATCCTCGATTCAATGGGTTCTTGAAATGGGGGTCTCGACATGCCTCATTCAATTTATGGCTGCAGAAAAAGATAAGAAATCAACATATTCTAAAATTGCTTTTGTATTTTACTTGGTAATATCTCTGTTACTATATATAGTCTTCTTTTTTTACTCTAAATGGGTTTTTTCTAATACAGATAGTCAAATTTGGAGTCATCCATGGGCATTATTTTCAATTGGTGTATGTATTAATGTTTTTTCAACATTTATATACATAATTGAAGAGGGGGGGGGGGGGTATGAAAAAGTATATTTTGCGAAATTCATTAGCGCTATCCTATATTCTATTTCACTTCTATTAGCTTTGTTTGCAGGCTTTAAATTATACTCTTTAGGTATAGCGCAGTTTTTTTTATTCGCAACACCAATGTTTATTTTTCGATCAAATATATATGGCTATTATTATTCATTTATTACAAGTGAAGAAGCTAATGTTAAAAACATCATAAAGGGGATTGTTAAATTCCAACTGAAATTATCACTGGTTTGGATAACAGGGTATTTATACTGGAATTTCTTCACAATATATTTTTATAAGTTTGTTTCTGTAGATTTGGCCGGAAAATACGGGGCATCTAATACTATTTTTGGAGCAATATCATTAGCAATGCTATCAATATTACAAACAAAAAGATCATTGCTAGGTAACTTGATAAGTAAAAATGCTCTCCTAGAGGTTAGAAAAATTGTTTCGCAATGTGTTTTTTTGAGTGTCGCAGGTTTCTTTCTGGGATGTATGGCTATTATATCTATTATATGGCTATGGCCAAATACATTATTTTCAAGGTTTTTATCATTGGATTCGTTAATGGCACTGGTTGTATTTCGTTTCTTTATTCATTTACAGGAACTAATATTGATTTATTTGAGAATGTATAAAGATGAACCTCTATATATATTAACTGTATTTAACTATCTAATCACACCATGTCTGGTGGTAGTGTTAATAGATATACTTTCTCTAACAAACTTTTTTTATGTAATGGCATTTGTACAGTTTCTGTTTTTGATTTTATATCGAATAAAAATGAAATCATATATTCAAGAGAAGTATCAGAATGATATTTTATAAACTGTTAATCATAATGACATTTTTTTTTGCATCCTTGGTTAACCATGGTAATGCGAAATTCATACCGGCTCTTTTGATTATATTTTTAATAAACCCAAAAAAATATACTTATAAAAACATACTATTCTTGATAGTAGGGGGGGCGGTAATAACTGCATCAGCAGTGTATTTTAATATCTATGGTTTTTGGTATGCTCACTCTGAGAAAGTTGAAGCGTTTTGGGGAAATTATTTTTCTTATATTGCATTGGTGGTTTTTATTGTATTATATTCAAAAATAGTTGCAGATAACAACTTACACCAAGAGTTTTATAGTGCAATTAAGATTGTGATTGTAGTTCATGTCTTACTAATTGCAATACAATGCATTACTTTTTATACAACAGGGAAATACATAGATTTTGTTAAGCCATTTACGGGAGAGGCAAGCCGTTTTGAGAATTACTTAGATTCCGCTTCTTTTGCTCAGATTCGTTTCACTGGTTTGTATGTGGAACCATCAACATATGCTGCCGTTATCGTTACATTAGTGTTAGCAAAATCAATTCTTGCTTCTCAATTAAATAAAGGCAATGATTATTTTGATTATATTTCATTGTTGTCTGCAATTTTGACATTTTCGACTGCTTCAATAATATATGCAAACATAGCCATAGTATATTTATTATACACAACAGTGCTAAATAGCAAATTTAAATCATTGGCGATAATTATTGTTTCTGTGATTTTATGCGGAACGTTTTTCATATTTTATAATGAAATATTTCGTATTATAGCCGATACTGTAATGAAGTTTCAAGAGAGAGGAGGGATGCGATTAGGTTTAATTCATTATATCTTCAGTGAGCGTGAAGGTATTATATATTGGTTTGGCCCTAATATATTTGGTTTGGAAAAGGAACTTTACATTTTAACTCATAATCTGAATAATGGACCAAGATTGATGGGGGCCGAAAATGACTCTGGTTTATTTGTATATTTAGTGGTTACTTTTGGTGTTAGTGCTATTTTACCATTGTTGGTATTTTTTCTCTTTATTTTAAAGAGAAGGAAGTCATTGCTGATTCCATTTATGATCGTAGGGTTAACAAAAATATCTTTTACGCACTATGTTTTTTGGATATTTATCATAACATTATTTTACGCCTTAAATAAAAAGAAAATACATAATGATTAAAATATATATTGTATCATTAAAAAAAGATAATGCACGAAGAACTAACTTGAGCAATCAGTTAAAAAAATTAAACATTCCATTTGAAATTATAGATGCAGTTGAAGGCAATTTGTTAGATGCATTGATAATTGATAATTATAATAAAAAAGCAATTTATAGATATAAAAGGTTAGTTGGACCAAATGAAATAGGCTGTTCTTTAAGTCATCAAAAAGTTTACTTAGATATAATAAAGAATAAAATAGAATGGGCTATTATTTTAGAGGATGATGTTAATGTTAAAGTCGATTTCCTAACATTAATAAAAAACAAAATTTATCAATTTGATAAGGATAATTTATACATACTTGGTGGTCAAAATGGACTCTTATCGAAGAAAATGCAACAAACGAGTTTTTTTAATAAAATTGAGTTAAATAAAACATTTTTTTTAGAAAAAGCAATTAAAAGTGAAAAGTATATTTTTAGAACTTGCTGTTATATGATAAATAATAATGTTGCAAAAAAGCTGGTTGAAAAATTTAACAATGAATTTTTTATAGCTGATGATTGGTTAACTCTTAAGAAAGATAAAATTATTAAACATATTTTTATTAGTGACATGATAGATCATCCAACTGACTTATCAGACAGTTCAATTGAATTAGAAAGGCAAGGTAGGCAAAAAAAGAAAATAAAGCTAATTTCTTTTTTTAAAACAATATATTGTTATTTGAGAAATTTTTATAAACTTGGTATGTAATATGAAAGTAAATATAACCATAATAGTTCCAACCTACAAGCGCTTTGATAGCCTTAAAAAATTAGTCAATAGTTTAAATGAACAAACAGATACAAGTTTTAAACTAATTGTTGTTAATGATGATCCTGATAAATCTATTAAACTTAAAGATTTTACCCAATCTAAATTTGATGTGAGTATAATTAATAATTCAAACAATATCGGAGCTGCAAGCTCACGTAATAAGGGCGCTCAGTTAGCTGATACAGAATGGATATGTTTTTTAGACGATGATGATGAATTTAGAAATGATAAAATATCTGTTCTTAGAACAAAAATTTGTTCAAACCCA
Organism: Citrobacter sp. Cu231; assembly: GCF_030332265.1. Lineage (NCBI taxonomy): Bacteria > Pseudomonadati > Pseudomonadota > Gammaproteobacteria > Enterobacterales > Enterobacteriaceae > Citrobacter > Citrobacter sp. Cu231. Next base: position 619,155 of record NZ_JAOWIE010000032.1, read on the forward strand.
AATGCAGAAGTAATTATCAATGCTGCATTAATTAATCTAAAAGATGAGAATATCAGTTATAAAACAATGCCTAATCCGGATAACTATAAAAAAAATATTTCTATGTTTAATTCGTTAGGTGGTGCTCCATTATTAACAATAAAGCGAGATTTTTTCATTGATATTGGAATGTATGATCCGGCTTTGGAAGCTTTAGAAGATTATGATCTTAACATAAGAATAATTAAAGCCCATTCAAAAATTCTATTTATTAGCGATGAATTGACTATTTGTAATTACACCTCAACTGCAAATACAGTATCAAAGGTGGTTGCTAATAATATTAATGCGACGCGGAAAATCATAAAAAAATATCCAGATGTTTTTGCTTATAATAAAGATAAAGTGTTTTCTTGGATTTATTCTACGTTGGCATACAAATCATTACTAACAAAGTCACGATTTACCGCTATTAAATTGTATTTGTTATCATTAAATTTTAATTTTAATTTAAAAGTTTTCATTTCTCTATTTATTGTTTTATTTAGCCCTCGCATTTTGTTTTGGATGCGAAGCAAACAAAAATAACGGAGTAAAAAATGTCTCTGCAGTATAATGTTTTTGAAAGAATGATTGGGAAAATTTTACAATCAACTCCACATTTAAGAAGTTCAATAAAAAACATATATCAAAGGATTAATTATTTAGTTTATAAGAAAAAATATAGATATAAACTTTATTCTAACTATAAATTACGTACGCCCCCAACTTCGAAAACATCATTTTTTGGTTATTATGACAGAACATGTTGGCATAAAAATAGTAACTTAGTGTTACTTAATCAAATTCGTAATGGAAAAATGGTAATATGTATTTGGGATCTTCGCAATGATAGCATTGTAGAAGTTAGTGAAACGCTAACATGGAATTGGCAACAAGGGGCTTTGGCTACTTGGCTTAATACTGAAGAACCTTCATTTATTTGTAATTTTTTAGAGAATAATAACCTTGTATCAAAAGTATTTATATTTGATAAAGGGGAATGGGTTTATAAGGAAACTCATCCATATCCTGTGCAATCAGTTTCATCAAATTTTCTTATGTGTTCGCTCAACTATATAACTTTGCAACAACTTAGACCTGATTATGGTTATTCGGTAGAGGCAAATAACTTCAAGTATCCTACTGATATAGATTCTGATGGGCTTTTTATTTATGATCTTGCAGAAAAAAAACTATTATTCTTAATTTCATTAAGGGACATAATAGGGCTAAATATCACTGATAGCATGAATAATGCGAGACACAAAGTTAACCATGCTATTTTCTCTCCTAATGGTGAACATGTTATTTTTATGCATCGTTGGATAACCAAGCATGGGAAGTTTTCTAGATTAATTCTTCTCAATATAAAGAAAAGGGACATGAGAATTATATTTGATGATCGAATGGTATCTCATTATCAGTGGCGGAATGATAAACAATTTGTAGCTTGGGCGAGAAGTGAGCAGTTTGGCGATAAATATCACTTGGTTGACATTGAGAAACAACAAATTGAGACACTACCTGATGATTCCAATATTAATAATTTCGGCGATGGGCACCCATCATTTAATAAAGAAGGCTCAATGATTATTACGGATACTTATCCTGGTAGAGATAGAATGAGGAGTCTTCTTCTCTTCGATATGTATACATCAAAATTAACTAAAATAGGAGATTTTCTATCACCTTGGGCCTTTGATGGTGTTGGCAGATGTGACCTTCATCCAAGATGGTCTCCTGATGGAAAAAAAATTGCTATAGATAGCGCTCATTCCGGGAAAAGACAACTTATATTAATTGAACTAAATAAGAAATAAATTATGAGTAGTGCTGAGAATTTTACGGTATTAATGTCAGTATATAGTAAAGAGCTATCTGTAAACTTAAGTCAGGCATTAAAAAGTATTTGGATAGATCAATATTTACGTCCAGATCAGATTGTTATAGTAAAAGATGGTATGTTAGGTGATGAATTAAATGATGTGATTGCATATTTTTCCAAGTTAATTCCCTGCCTTGATGTCGTTTCATTGCCTAGTAATATGGGGCTGGCTTATGCCCTTAATGAAGGGCTTAAATACTGTAAATATCCATTAGTGGCCAGAATGGATAGTGATGATATAGCATTGCCAATGCGTTTTTCAGAACAGATATCCTATTTAAGCTCTAATAAAAATATAGCGGTATTAGGCTCGCAAGTTGACGAGTATGATATGAAAATGGAGAATAAAATTGGGACTAGGATTGTCCCTATAGAGCATGAAGATATTTGTCGTTTTGCAAGGCGAAGAAATCCTATTAGTCATCCTTCCGCAGTATTTCGAAAAGACATAATTCTAAGTGTCGGTGGGTACCCTCTATTTGAAAGAGCACAAGATTTTGCTCTTTGGTCTATGATATTGACTAAGGGATATGTATTTCATAATTCTTCTCATGTGCTCGTTAATATGAGGACTGGAGATGGTATGATGAATCGAAGAGGATTCAAATATTTAAGGAATGAGTTGCGATTGCTAATTTTTCAGAAAAAGATAGGACTGCTTAGTTACTTTGATTTGTTCAGTAATGTAATAATTAAATGTACTGTAAGATTAGCTCCTAACTGGATCAAAAAAATTCTTTATTCAAAATTTAGATAATGTAGTATTAGTCCTTAATATGTTAAATTTGGCGGTAAATGATTATTACCAACGTGGTAATTTCGTCAGAATCTAAGACAGGAGTAAACAATGTCCAAGCAACAGATCGGCGTCGTCGGTATGGCAGTGATGGGGCGCAACCTGGCGCTCAACATCGAAAGCCGTGGTTATACCGTCTCCATCTTCAACCGCTCACGCGAAAAAACTGAAGAAGTTGTTGCCGAGAACCCGGGTAAGAAACTGGTACCTTATTACACGGTGAAAGAGTTCGTCGAGTCTCTTGAAACCCCACGTCGTATCCTGTTAATGGTGAAAGCGGGCGCTGGCACCGATGCTGCCATCGATTCCCTGAAACCGTATCTGGATAAAGGCGACATCATCATTGATGGCGGAAATACCTTCTTCCAGGATACCATTCGTCGTAACCGCGAATTGTCTGCTGAAGGCTTCAACTTCATCGGTACCGGTGTTTCCGGCGGTGAAGAGGGCGCCCTGAAAGGCCCATCCATCATGCCTGGTGGCCAGAAAGAAGCCTACGAACTGGTTGCACCTATCCTGACTAAGATTGCTGCGGTTGCTGAAGATGGCGAACCGTGCGTGACCTATATTGGTGCGGATGGTGCAGGCCACTATGTGAAGATGGTGCACAACGGTATCGAATACGGCGATATGCAACTGATTGCTGAAGCTTATTCTCTGCTGAAAGGCGGCCTGAACCTGTCTAACGAAGAGCTGGCAGCCACCTTCACCGAGTGGAACGAAGGTGAGCTGAGCAGCTACCTGATCGACATCACCAAAGATATCTTCACCAAAAAAGATGAAGAGGGTAAATATCTGGTTGATGTGATTCTCGACGAAGCCGCGAACAAAGGCACCGGTAAATGGACCAGCCAGAGCTCTCTGGATCTGGGCGAACCGCTGTCGCTGATCACCGAGTCCGTCTTCGCGCGCTACATCTCTTCTCTGAAAGACCAGCGCGTGGCGGCATCTAAAGTTCTCTCGGGCCCGCAGGCTAAACTGGCTGGTGATAAAGCAGAGTTCGTTGAGAAAGTCCGTCGCGCACTGTATCTGGGTAAAATCGTCTCTTACGCGCAGGGCTTCTCTCAGTTGCGTGCTGCATCTGACGAATACAACTGGGATCTCAACTACGGTGAAATCGCGAAGATCTTCCGCGCGGGTTGCATCATTCGTGCGCAGTTCCTGCAGAAAATCACCGACGCCTATGCTGAAAACAAAGGTATCGCCAACCTGCTGCTGGCTCCGTACTTCAAAAATATCGCTGATGAGTATCAGCAAGCGCTGCGTGACGTTGTGGCTTACGCTGTGCAAAACGGTATTCCGGTACCGACCTTCTCCGCTGCAGTGGCGTACTACGACAGCTACCGTTCTGCGGTGTTGCCAGCTAACCTGATCCAGGCACAGCGTGACTACTTCGGCGCGCATACGTATAAACGTACCGATAAAGAAGGTGTGTTCCACACCGAATGGCTGGATTAATCTGATTTATCCCTGCTGTAAATCCAGGCCCGGAGCGTTCCTCCGGGCTTTTTAATGGACAAAAAATGCATTCGGTCAAGTCTGGTAGGCATAGCTGCACTAAATCGCGATATAATGTGTTCACATTGATCCAATACGGTAACGTTGGGTCTAACGATGGTGATTTTTTCACTCTTTAATGCTTAACCAAAAGAAGTCAGAGCTAATGAAAATAACTATTTCAGGAACAGGTTATGTGGGACTTTCAAATGGGATTTTGATTGCCCAAAATCACGAAGTGGTCGCGCTGGACATTGTGCAGTCTAAAGTGGATATGCTTAACAGGAAGCAATCACCCATTGCTGACAAAGAAATAGAAGAGTACCTATCAACGAAAGATCTTAATTTTCGCGCAACAACCGACAAGCAAGATGCTTACAAAAATGCCGATTATGTCATTATCGCTACTCCGACTGATTACGATCCTAAAACCAACTATTTTAATACTTCCAGCGTGGAATCAGTCATCCGTGATGTGTTGGAAGTGAATCCTCAAGCAGTGATGATTATTAAATCAACCATCCCGGTTGGTTTTACCCAGTCAATTAAAGAACGTTTGGGCACAGATAATATCATTTTCTCGCCTGAGTTTTTGCGAGAAGGGAAAGCGCTTTATGATAATCTTCATCCCTCACGTATTGTGATTGGGGAGTGTTCAGCACGTGCTACTCGATTCGCAGAGTTATTGCAGGAAGGCGCAGTAAAACAAAATATTCCAACTTTATTTACAGACTCTACTGAAGCCGAAGCGATAAAGCTTTTTGCTAATACTTATCTAGCTATGCGTGTAGCATATTTTAATGAGTTGGACAGCTACGCTGAAAGCTTAGGTCTAAATGCCCGACAAATTATAGAGGGTGTTTGTCTGGATCCACGTATTGGCAACCATTATAATAATCCGTCATTCGGCTACGGCGGATATTGCTTGCCGAAAGATACTAAACAGTTGCTTGCGAACTACCAGTCGGTGCCTAATAATCTCATTTCTGCAATTGTGGATGCTAACCGTACGCGCAAAGACTTTATTGCCGATTCTATCCTTGCGCGCAAACCTAAAGTGGTTGGCGTGTACCGTTTGATCATGAAAAGTGGTTCCGATAACTTCCGGGCATCCTCTATTCAGGGAATCATGAAGCGTATTAAAGCCAAGGGTGTGCCCGTTATTATTTATGAACCTGTGATGGAGGAAGATGAGTTTTTCCACTCTCGGGTCGTTCGTGATCTTCATACGTTCAAAAATGAGGCAGATATTATTATTTCTAACCGCATGACGTCAGAATTATCTGATGTTGCCGAAAAAGTGTATACACGCGATCTTTTTGGTAGCGATTAATCTTACTCTTCATATAAAAGGCCTTATTAAAGGCCTTTTTATTCTAAATTGGTCCGTAATTAAACTTTGTAGAAATCACGGTACCAGTCAACAAAGTTCCTCACCCCATCTTTGACTGACGTTTCAGGTTTAAAACCAATAACATCATACAGTGCTTTAGTATCTGCGCTGGTTTCCAGTACATCTCCAGGCTGAAGCGGTAGCATGTTTTTCTTCGCTTCAATACCCAGAGCATCTTCCAAAGCCTGGATATAGTCCATTAGCTCAACCGGTGAACTATTGCCGATATTGTAGACGCGATACGGCGCGGAGCTGGTTGCCGGGGAACCGCTTTCGACAGTCCACTTCCCGTTGGGCTCAGGAATAACATCCTGCAGGCGAATGATTGCTTCTGCGATATCATCAATATAGGTGAAATCGCGCTTCATTTTGCCGTAGTTATAGACGTCAATACTTTTCCCTTCCAGCATCGCTTTGGTGAATTTGAATAACGCCATATCCGGACGCCCCCAAGGGCCGTACACGGTAAAGAAGCGCAGCCCGGTTGTAGGCAATCCGTACAGGTGGGAGTAAGTATGAGCCATCAGTTCGTTGGCTTTTTTGGTTGCTGCATACAGGGATACGGGGTGATCGACGGAATCATCCGTTGAAAAAGGCATTTTGCGATTCAGGCCGTAAACTGAACTGGATGAAGCATAGAGTAAATGCTGAATTTTATTATGGCGACACCCTTCCAGTATGTTCAGAAAGCCTGTGAGATTTGAGTCTGCATAGGCATGCGGGTTTTCGAGTGAATAGCGCACGCCCGCCTGGGCAGCAAGATGAATGACTCGTTCAAAATGCCCGGATGCGAAGAGTTCAGTCATGCCTTCGCGGTCGGCTAAATCAATATTTTGAAACTGGAAACCAGGCTGCGCCAGTAATTCCAGACGAGCTTGTTTAAGACTGACGTCGTAGTAATCGTTCAGATTATCAATACCGACTACTTGATGGCCAGCCTCAAGGAGGCGTTTGCTAACGTGGAAGCCGATGAAGCCAGCGGCACCAGTAACTAAATAGTTCATTCTAATTCCTCTGTTCGGCTAAAGTATAGCCAAGTACCATCAGTTGCTACTAAAAGCGGAATGATACCGCCAGATGGCGAAAAAGCTAATCGTTATCTTTTTTACACTTACCAATTTTACTGGTCAAACTGAAAATATTCACGATATGAAATCAATAAAATGAATTGTAAAGTATAACGATTAGCGGGGATGAAATCTGATTATTGATGGTTTTTTGCACATGAAGATGTTCTTTGGGTATTGACACTCTTATTTAATCGTATCGATTTTCAGTAGTGATTGAAATACCAATCAAAATCCCTCAAACAATTTAATTTTTTTATCATTAATCCTATGGCATTGCCTCAGTTTATAGCTAAACTAATTCCAGTTTAAGTCTTTCCTTATCTAGGGTTTCTATGTCTGTAAGTGATAACAACATGTCCGGGCGCAGTAACGATCCGGAACAGATTGATCTGATTGATTTATTGATACAGCTGTGGCGTGGGAAATTGACGATTATTGTTGCTATCGTTATTGCTATTGCCTGTGCTGTCGGTTATTTAGCGGTTGCTAAGGAGAAATGGACCTCTACAGCAATTATCACTCAACCGGATGTCGGACAGATTGCCACGTATAACAACGCACTCAACGTGTTGTATGGTGTCAGCGCTCCTAAGGTTACTGAGTTGCAGGCAAACGTGATTGGCCGTTTTAGCACGTCATTTTCTGCATTGGCGGAAACGCTGGATAATCAGGAAAAGCCTGAAAAACTGTCGATTGAGCAGTCCGTCAAAGGGCAACCATTGCCGTTGGCTGTCTCTTATGTTGGCGCTTCCCCAGAAGAAGCTCAGCGCCAGCTGGCTGAATACATTCAACAAACAGATGAAAAGGTTGCCAAAGAACTAGAACTTGACCTGGTTGATAACATCAAATTGCAAACAACTACGCTTCAGGACTCCTTGAAAACTCAGGAAGTGGTTGCTCAGGAGCAAAAAGATTTGCGTATCAAGCAAATCCAGGAAGCGCTGCGGTATGCACTGCAGGCGGGTGTGACTAAGCCGCAAATTCAGCAAACTCAGGATGTGACGCAGGACAGCATGCTGCTGTTGGGGAGTGATGCCCTGAAGTCTATGATTGAGCACGAATCTACGCGTCCGTTGATATTGTCTGACAACTACTTTCAGACCAAGCAAAAGCTGTTGGATATCGAAAATCTTAAGCTTGATGGGGCTGAGTTACACGCCTATCGCTATGTATTGAAACCAACGTTGCCGATTCGTCGTGACAGTCCGAAAAAAGCGATTACCCTGGTGCTGGCGGTTCTGCTCGGCGGGATGATTGGGGCTGGCGTGGTGTTGGGGCGAAATGCGCTGCGCAGCTACAAAGGCAAAGCAGAGTAAGCGTTCATCTCCATAAAAAAAAACCGGGCTTGCCCGGTTTTTTTACATCCACAAGTTACTGATGTCTTTTGCGTAAATTCTCAATCACCGTCGTCAGGTCAAGGTCCTGATCCTGCAGTAAAACCAGTAGGTGATACATCAGATCAGAGGCTTCATTTGTCAGCTCGAAGCGGTCGTTTACGGTCGCTGCCAGTGCGGTTTCTACGCCTTCTTCGCCGACTTTCTGCGCAATGCGTTTGGTACCGCTGGCATACAACTTCGCAGTGTAAGAACTTGCCGGATCTGCGGTTTTACGTTCGGCAAGCAGTTGCTCCAGTTGATACAGGAACAGCCACTGGTGGCTGGCATCGCCAAAGCAACTTGACGTCCCTTTATGGCAGGTCGGGCCAATCGGATTAACCAGGACGAGCAGGGTGTCGTTGTCGCAGTCAGGCGCAATGCTCACCACATTCAGGAAGTGACCTGAGGTCTCTCCTTTGGTCCACAGGCGCTGCTTGGTCCGCGAGAAAAAGGTCACTTTGCCACTTTCGAGCGTTTTTTCCAGCGCTTCCGGGTTCATATAACCCAGCATCAGCACTTCGCCGGAAACCACATGCTGCACTACTACCGGCATCAGCCCGTCGGTTTTTTCCCAGTCCAGCTCGCGGCATTGTTGCTTCGTTAACATATCCTGATCTCCACGCCCTGTGTTGCCAGGTACGCTTTTAATTCGCCAATATTGATAATTTGTTTGTGGAAGACGGAGGCGGCAAGCGCGCCGTCAACGTCGGCGTCCCGGAAAGCCTCAAGGAAGTGTTCCATGGTGCCCGCGCCGCCAGAGGCAATCAACGGTACGTGGCACACATCGCGCACTTTTTTCAGTTGATCCAGGTCGTAGCCGTTGCGTACGCCGTCCTGATTCATCATGTTCAGGACGATTTCACCCGCGCCGCGCTTCTGTACTTCCTGCACCCAGTCCAGCGTTTCCCATTGCGTGACGCGGGTACGGCTTTCATCTCCGGTATACTGATTAACGTGATATTTGCCGGTTTCGGCGTCATACCACGTATCAATGCCTACCACGATACACTGCACGCCAAAGCGGTCAGCCAGACGAGTGATAAGCTCCGGTTCGGCCAGCGCCGGGGAGTTGATGGAGATTTTATCCGCCCCGAAGGAGAGGATGCGCGCCGCATCGTCGATGGACTTAATCCCGCCGGCAACGCAGAACGGAATATCGATCACTTCCGCCACGCGTGATACCCAGCTTTTATCCACTACACGACCATCGCTGGAGGCGGTGATATCGTAAAACACCAGTTCATCAGCACCTTCATCCGCATAGCGTTTTGCCAGCGGGACAATGTCGCCAATAATCTCATGATTGCGGAACTGTACGCCTTTTACGACCTGCCCATCACGGACGTCCAGGCAAGGAATTATGCGTTTTGCCAGCATTGGATGGCCTCCTCAACGGTGAACTTACCTTCCAGCAGCGCGCGTCCGACGATCACGCCGCGTACGCCGGTTCCGCGCAGGGCGGCTACGTCATCAATGCCACCAATACCCCCAGATGACTGAAACGCCACCTGTGGATATTTGGCACACACTTCTTCATAAAGCGCGACGTTTGAGCCAGCCAGCGTACCGTCACGGGAAATATCGGTGCACAGCACGTGTTTCAGGCCGACGGGTAAATAGGTCTCAACCAGTTTTTCCAGAGAAACTCCGGAATCCTCCTGCCAGCCGCTGACTGCTACCTGTTTATTACCGCGCTCGTCAATTCGAACGTCCAGCGCCAGCACCAGCGCGTCGGCGCCAAAACGGGAAAACCAGCTCTTGACGACTTCGGGAGATTTTACCGCCGTCGAACCCACCACTACGCGCGCGACGCCAGCGTCAAGCAGCGCTTCAACATCCGCTTCGGTACGTACGCCGCCGCCAACCTGCACCGGAACGTTGACACCAGCGACCAGCGTTTTAATCAGCGGGATCTGGCGCTGCGCAGGGTCTTTTGCACCGGTTAAATCAACAAGATGCAGTACCTCAGCACCCTGGGCGGCGTAATCCTGCAAACGGGGGAGAGGATCGTTGCCGTAATCACGTTGCGTTGAGTAATCGCCCTGATGAAGACGCACTACCGTGCCGTCGATTAAATCTAATGCCGGAATAATCATTACATCTCCAGAAAGTTTTTCAGCAACTGCGCTCCAGCCGCGCCCGAACGTTCAGGGTGGAACTGCACGCCAAAGAAATTGTCCTTTTGTACTGCCGCGGTAAACGGCTCGCCGTAATGACACTGGGCGATGGTCCACGGGTTCACCGGCATAGCATAGCTGTGTACAAAGTAGAAATACGCACCATCTTCAATGCCCTGGAACAGACGATTTCCCGCCTGAGGATAGACGCGATTCCAGCCCATATGCGGCAGCGGCAGACCGAAATCGGTCATCTTCGGGACGTCTTGCTCAATAATGCCCAGCAGGGATACGCCGTTACTCTCTTCGCTGCGACGGCCAAGCAGTTGCATGCCTAAGCAGATCCCCAGCACCGGTTGCGTACAGGCTTTGATCAGCTCAATCAGTTCACGCTCGTGCAACTGGTCCATCGCCGCCTGGGCGGTACCGACGCCTGGCAGAAACAGCTTATCGGCTCGCAGCACCACGTCAGGGTCGCGGCTGACAACCGGGTCGTATCCATGGCGCGCGACGGCGGATTTTACTGAGTGCAGGTTGGCGCAGCCGGTATCAAGGATCACTACGTCCATTACAGCACTCCTTTTGAGGAGGGCAGTGTGTCGCCTTCGACGCGAATCGCCTGACGCAACGTACGACCAAAGGCTTTAAACAGACTTTCCACTCTGTGGTGGTCATTTTTCCCTTTGGTTTTCAGGTGCAAGGTGACGCCCATGGTGTAAGAGAGTGAACGGAAGAAGTGTTCGATCATCTCTGTACTCAGATCGCCAACGCGCTGATAGGTAAACTCTGCGCGATATTCCAGGTGCGGACGCCCGGAGATATCCAGTGCGCAACGTGCCAGGCACTCGTCCATCGGCAGCACAAAACCAAAACGGTTGATACCGCGTTTATCGCCTAATGCCAGTTTTAAGGCTTCACCCAGCGCCAGACCGGTATCTTCTACGGTGTGGTGATCGTCAATATACAGATCGCCCTTAACGGCTATCTCCATGCGAAAACCGCCGTGGGTGGCGATTTGATCCAGCATATGGTCAAAGAATCCCACGCCTGTGTTGATTTTGCTTTGACCTTCGCGGTCCAGCCAGACTTTGACGTCAATCTGCGTTTCTTTGGTATTACGCTCAACGTGCGCGTAGCGGTCACGTTTGGTCAACTGCTCGCCGATCATCGCCCAGTTCAGGGTATCGGGGTGATAGCGTAATCCGCGAATGCCCATGTTTTCGGCGAGCTGAATATCGGTCGCCCGGTCGCCAATCACATAGCTGTTTGCGACGTCCATAGCTTGCTCAACCAGATACTGCTCGACCAGCTTCACTTTTGGCTTACGGCAATCGCACTCGTCCGCTGGCAGGTGCGGACAGATAAGCACCTCATCAAATGCGACGCCCTGAGAGGTGAATATTTGCATCATCAGGTTATGCGGACCGTCAAAATCGGCCTGCGGGAAACTTTGCGTGCCAAGCCCATCCTGGTTCGTAATCATTACCAGCTTAAAGCCGGCTTTTTGCAGCTTGAGCAAAACGGGAACGACGTCCGGCTCGAAGGCGAGCTTGTCAAAGCGATCGACCTGAAAGTCACTTGGCGGTTCGGAAATCAGGGTTCCATCACGGTCAATAAAAAGATACTTCTGGCTCATACTTGCTCCGCACGTAAAGCGTCAATGACGCGCTGGCTCTCTTCACGGGTTCCAACAGTTATTCGCAGGCAGCCGCTTAACGAAGGTTGTTTATTCTGATCTCGTAAGATAATGCCCTGATCCCACAAAGATTTAAATACGCTGCTTGAGGCAGTGAAGCGCGCCAGAACATAGTTGGTTTCAGACTCGAAAACCTGCTCTACACAGCGAATTGTTTTCAGGTTTTCCACCAGGTACTGACGTTCTTCCAGGATCTGTTCTACGCGTTGGCGCATGGCGGAAATCCCCTGCGGCGTCAGTGCCTGGGCGGCGATATCCGCTACTGGCGTAGAGAGCGGGTAGGGGGCAATCACCTTTAACAACAGATTGATAACCTCTTCATTCGCCAGCGTAAACCCACAGCGTAAACCGGCGAGCGCAAACGCTTTGGACAGGGTTCGCAGTACCACCAGATGTGGATACTCAGCCAGCCATCCTGCCAGCGTGGCCTGCGGACAAAATTCAATATAGGCTTCATCAGCGACCACAATGGCTTTTCCCTGCGCCATTTCGAGCAGTGAACGCAGATCCTGTGGGTTAATCAGCTGACCCGTTGGGTTATTGGGGCTGCATACGTAGACCACCTTCACGCCATCAAGCTTGTCCGCGATGCCTTGCAAATCCAGTTGCCAGTTATCAAGGGTCGGGACGGTGCGGCATTCAACACCAATCGTTTCAGCGCTGACGCTGTACATGCCGTAAGTCGGCGGACAGTAGAGAATGGCATCTTTACCGGGTTCGCAAAACGCGCGTACCAACAGTTCGATCCCTTCATCTGCACCGCGGCTGACCAACACCTGTTCCGGTTTGACGCCGGCATACTGCGCGTAATTCTCAATTACAGCTTTCGGTTGACATTCCGGATATCGGTTTAGTGTCTGCTGAGTGAGCCGGAACTCAACGGCGGTTGGGTATTCATTGGCGTTGAGCCAGACGTCGCCGTTACCGCCAAGACGACGGGCAGACTGATAGGGCGTTAACTCGCGAACATTCTTTCGGGCTAAATCAGTGACGCTGAGAAAGTTGTCAGTACTCATGCTTGCTCCTTCAGGGCGTTAACGCGCAGGGTAACGGCATTTTTGTGGGCTGTCAGGCGCTCAGCAGCGGCCAGTGTTTCAATAGTTGAGGCCAGGGCAGAGAAACCTTGAGGGGTTAATTCCTGCACGGTCATCCGTTTCTGGAAATCTGCCAGCCCCAGGCTTGAGCAGGTTGCGGTATAGCCGTAGGTCGGTAAAACGTGGTTGGTGCCGGAAGCATAGTCGCCTGCAGATTCTGGCGACCAGTCGCCGAGGAACACCGAACCGGCGCTGGTGATATCATCAACCAGTTCACGCGCGTTACGGGTCTGAATAATCAGGTGCTCCGGACCGTAGGCGTTAGAAATGGCCACGCACTGTTCAAGATCTTTGGCGATAATCAGTCGGCTGGCGGCGAGCGCCTGACGTGCGGTGTCGGCGCGGGAAAGCTCAGCCAGCTGGCGTTCAACGGCTTCGGCAACACCTTCGGCAAGCGTCGCGTCGGGCGTCAGCAGGATCACTTGTGAGTCGGGGCCGTGTTCAGCCTGAGAAAGCAGGTCGGAGGCGACAAAATCCGGCGTCGCGCCGCTGTCAGCGATAACCAGCACTTCGGACGGGCCAGCAGGCATGTCGATGGCCGCGCCGTCAAGACGTTGGCTGACCTGGCGTTTGGCTTCGGTCACATACGCATTGCCCGGCCCAAAGATTTTATCGACCTTAGGAATGGATTCGGTACCCAGCGCCAGCGCGGCAACGGCCTGCGCACCGCCGACGTTAAATACCTCTTTTACGCCACACAGCTGCGCGGCATAAAGGATTTCATCGGCAATCGGCGGCGGCGAGCACAGCACTACTTTTTTGCAGCCCGCGATGCGCGCCGGGGTTGCCAGCATCAGCACCGTAGAAAACAGCGGCGCAGAACCGCCGGGAATATACAGACCCACGGAGGCGATGGGACGAGTCACCTGCTGGCAGCGAACGCCAGGCTGAGTTTCGATATCCACCGGCGGCAGGATCTGCGCGGTGTGGAAGGCATCAATATTACGCACCGCCGCTTGCATGGCTTGCTTCAGTTCGTCGCTCAGGCGATTGCTGGCCTGCTGAATTTCTTCCTCGGTGACGCGTAGCGCGCCGACCTCGGTTTTATCAAACTTCGCGCTGTATTCTCGCAGTGCCTGGTCGCCGTTGTTTTTGACGTTTTCAAGGATCTCGACCACCGTGCGGCTGATGCTGTCAGAAGCGGAAATCGCCGGACGCATCAGCAGCTCTCGTTGCTGCTCGGGGCTACAGCTATTCCAGTCAATCAGGGTATTGAAGCTCATGGCTATCACTCCATCATCTTCTCAATTGGCAGCACCAGAATTGAGCTGGCACCGAGCGCTTTCAGTTTTTCCATCGTTTCCCAGAACAGAGTTTCGCTGCTGACCATGTGCATGGCAACGCGCTGCTGATCACCGGCCAGTGGCAGAATGGTTGGGCGCTCAGCGCCAGGCAGCAGAGCGATAACTTCATCCAGACGCTCGCTCGGCGCGTGCATCATGATGTATTTCGATTCACGAGCCTGAATAACGCCCTGAATACGGGTCAGCAATTTGTCGATTAGCTGTTGCTTGGCGTCGGCCATTTCGCCATCACGCTGAATCAGGCAGGCTTTAGAGCGGTAAATGACTTCCACTTCACGCAGACCGTTGGCCTCAAGCGTCGCGCCGGTTGACACCAGATCGCAAATCGCATCAGCCAGGCCTGCGCGGGGGGCGACTTCGACTGAACCGTTTAGCAGACAGGATTTAAACGACACCCCTTTTTGATCGAGATAACGTTTGAGCAGGTGTGGGTAAGAGGTCGCGATACGTTTACCGTTCAGCGCAGCTGGGCCATCCCAGGCTTCATCAACCGGGGTTGCCAGCGAAAGACGGCAGCCGCCGAAGTCCAGACGACGCAGGGTAAAATAGCGAGGATCTTCACCTTGTGCCCGGCGGTTGAGCAATTCCTCTTCGAGAACGTTTTCCCCGATGATGCCGAGGTCAACAACGCCATCCATCACCAGACCCGGGATATCGTCATCACGTACGCGCAGAATATCAATCGGCATGTTCTCCGCCATCGCAATCAGGCGCTGGGTGTGAAGATTAATTTTAATGCCGCAACGGGCCAGTAATTCGCGTGAATCATCGCTTAAGCGGCCAGATTTCTGCATAGCTATGCGTAAACGGGTGTTGTCTAACATTCTTTATTCCTCGTTATCCTGTCTGAATCAGTTGGGTCACGCACAAAAAAAAGCCCCCGGAAGAAATCTTCCGGGGGCTTTCTCATACGCTCATGCACCGCTGGAAGATTTAAATGTCTCCCAGCACACATCGCCTGAAAGACTAGTCAGGATGATGGTGATGATGGTGTTTAAATTGAGCGCGTGTCATAAATTTTCTCGATGAATGTTTATTCATTTGATGTCTTTTAACCTAAACCACTTTAGCTACGGAAAGCAAGGGCTTTTTTTTGATCATTAATTCATTTCATATTGATACTATGAATTGTCAGTCGTCGTGGGCTAGCGTAGCCTTGCGTTATAGGCCAAAAGTCAGGAGAGAAGGCATGAAAAAGGTCGCAATTGTCGGTTTAGGTTGGTTAGGCATGCCGTTAGCCATGTCGCTGGCGGCGAGAGGCTGGCAGGTTACCGGCAGCAAAACCACATTAGATGGGGTGGAGGCGGCCCGCATGAGCGGTATCGAGAGCTATTTGCTGCGCCTTGAGCCTGAACTGGTCTGCGAGGCAGACGATCTCGACGCACTGATGGACGTTGATGCGCTGGTGATTACGCTGCCTGCGCGTCGTAGCGGTCCTGGCGAGGCCTTTTACCTTCAGGCTATGCAGGAGCTGGTCGACAGTGCGCTGGCGTACCGTATCCCGAGAATTATTTTTACCAGTTCGACATCGGTCTATGGCGATGTGCAGGGTACCGTGAAAGAAGGGACGTCGCGTAACCCGGTCACGGCGAGCGGTCGTGTTCTGAAAGAACTTGAAGACTGGCTGCACAATTTACCTGGCACGTCGGTGGATATCTTGCGCCTGGCCGGGCTTGTCGGCCCGGGGAGACATCCCGGTCGTTTTTTTGCTGGCAAGACTGCGCCAGATGGGCACCATGGGGTCAATCTGGTGCATCTGGATGATGTGGTTTCTGCTATCACATTACTGCTGCAAGCGCCTAAAGGGGGACACATCTATAATATATGTGCGCCTATGCATCCGGCGCGTAACGTGTTCTATCCGCAGATGGCTCGTCAGTTGGGGATGGAGCCGCCGGAATTTCGCGGCAGTGAGGATAACGGTAAAGGTAAAGTCATTGATGGCAACCGGATTTGTAATGAGCTTGGGTTTGAGTACCAGTATCCCGACCCGCTGGTGATGCCGATGGAGTGACAGACCAGCAGAGTGCCGCTGATACCGCAAGGGGGCGAGTATGAAACCACTGCTGGACGTTCTTATCATCCTCGATGCGTTAGAAAAAGAGGGCAGCTTCGCAGCGGCGTCGGCAAAATTGTTCAAGACGCCGTCAGCGCTTAGCTATACCGTCCATAAGCTGGAAAGTGATCTTAATATTCAGCTACTCGATCGCAGCGGACATCGGGCCAGGTTCACCCGCACAGGGCAGATGCTACTGGAAAAGGGACGGGAGGTGTTGCACACCGTCCGTGAACTTGAAAAGCAGGCGATTAAACTGCACGAAGGTTGGGAGAATGAACTGGTCATTGGCGTAGATGATACGTTTCCCTTTTCACTTCTGGCCCCGCTCATCGAATCTTTCTATCAACACCACAGTGTGACGCGCCTGAAATTTATCAACGGCGTGCTGGGTGGCTCATGGGAAGCCCTCACACAGGGGCGGGCGGATATTATTGTCGGTGCCATGCATGAACCGCCTTCCGCGAGCGAGTTTGGTTTTGCGCGACTAGGGATTCTGGAACAGGTGTTCGTGGTTGCGCCGCATCATCCGCTGGCGCAGGAGCAGGAGCCGTTAAATCGTCGCACCATTCGGCGTTTTCGCGCCATTGTGGTGGGCGACAATACGCAACATGCCAACGCCTCGGGCTCGCAGGTGCTGGACGATCAGGAAGCCATTACCGTTTTTGACTTTAAAACCAAGCTGGAACTGCAAATCAGCGGCCTGGGATGTGGCTATATTCCGCGCTATCTGGCGCAGCGTTTTTTGGAGAGTGGCGCGCTGATTGAGAAAAAAGTGGTCGCGCAAAATATCTTTGAGCCCGTGTGGATCGGTTGGAATGAACAGACCGCCGGGTTGGCTAGTGCCTGGTGGCGGGATGAGATTTTAGCAAATAGTGCGATCGCTGGGGTGTACGTTAAAGCGGCTGCTGATAAATCAAGCGGTTAAGAAAAAATATTCTTTTGTAGTGGCTTCAATCTCTTGTTATTTCTCTCCAAATTAGTGCAAAATACGCCGCTTGCAAAAAATGACATTAACCGACGTTTTCATACGCGTCGGTTATTTTTTTGCATCAAACCAATCATTCATAAAAGAGGCCGGGCTTCGTACCGGATAGATACTTACTTAAAAATCGACAGTTGTTGTCGCTGAGGATTAACAAAAAATGGGGCAATTTTTTGCTTACGCGACGGTTTTCGCCGTAATGGGGGATAACCATGTCGCATAACGCTACTCCAAACACCTCTCGCGTGGAATTACGTAAAACGCTTACGCTGGTTCCGGTTGTCATGATGGGCCTTGCCTATATGCAGCCGATGACGCTGTTCGATACATTCGGTATCGTATCAGGAATGACCGATGGTCACGTCCCGACAGCTTACGCCTTTGCACTGATAGCCATCCTCTTTACCGCTCTGAGCTACGGTAAACTGGTGCGTCGCTATCCGTCTGCAGGCTCTGCCTACACTTACGCCCAGAAATCCATTAGCCCGACCGTTGGCTTTATGGTGGGATGGTCATCACTGCTGGACTACCTGTTCGCACCGATGATCAACATTCTGTTGGCGAAAATCTATTTTGAAGCTCTGGTGCCGTCGATACCGTCATGGATATTCGTGGTGGCGCTGGTGGCCTTTATGACCGCCTTTAACCTGCGCAGCCTTAAATCCGTTGCTAATTTCAACACCGTCATCGTGTTGTTGCAGGTGGTGCTAATTGCGGTGATCCTCGGCATGGTCATTTATGGCGTGTTCGAAGGTGAAGGTGCTGGTACGCTGGCGAGCAGCCGTCCGTTCTGGTCAGGTGATGCGCATGTGATCCCGATGATCACGGGTGCGACTATTCTGTGCTTCTCGTTCACCGGTTTTGACGGTATCAGCAACCTGTCAGAAGAAACCAAAGACGCTGAACGCGTGATCCCGCGTGCGATTTTCCTGACCGCGCTGATTGGTGGCCTGATCTTTATCGTCTCCACTTATCTGTTGCAGCTGTACTTCCCGGACATCTCGCGCTTCAAGGATCCAGACGCTTCGCAGCCGGAAATCATGCTGTACGTTGCTGGTAAGTTCTTCCAGGTTGGTGCGCTGATTTTCTCTACCATTACCGTACTGGCGTCCGGTATGGCGGCACATGCAGGCGTAGCGCGTCTGATGTACGTGATGGGTCGTGACGGTGTATTCCCGAAAAGTTTCTTCGGTTACGTACACCCGAAATGGCGTACTCCGTCCATGAACATCATTCTGGTTGGTGCGATTGCTCTGTTGGCAATCAACTTCGACCTGGTGATGGCGACTGCGCTGATTAACTTTGGTGCGTTGGTGGCGTTTACCTTCGTTAACCTGTCGGTGATCTCCCAGTTCTGGATCCGTGAGAAGCGTAACAAGACGCTGAAAGACCACTTCCAGTATCTGTTCCTGCCAATGTGCGGTGCGCTGACCGTTGGCGCGCTGTGGGTAAACCTGGAAGAGAGTTCAATGGTTCTGGGCCTGATTTGGGCCGCTATTGGTCTGATCTATCTGGCCTGCGTGACCAAAAGCTTCCGCAACCCGGTACCGCAGTACGACGAAGATATCGCGTAATCACGGCGTTTATCTGAAAAAAAACGGAGACATGTTCTCCGTTTTTTTATACGTGGGATTTACACAATCTCTTGCGCATACTGCCAGAGTGATTTCAGTAGCATCAGTTTTTCTTTGTTATCGGCATATTGCTGGCTCAGCAACTGCAATTCATTGGCGTAATTTTGTAAAAACTCCGGCGTGAACACCTGACGACGATGGTCCAGCCAGCGCTGCTGCTCGGCTTCATCCAGTGTTCCGGGGAAGTTACGGGCACGGTAGTTAAACAGCAACTTTTCAATGCGTTTATCGACAAAAGAGATATCCAGAGCCGGTAAATTACGCGGTTCTGTTTCCAGAACGATTTTCATCGCTGCGCGGTCGGCATCGCTGAAAAAACCGTTATACAGCTGGGCGTCTACGTTATCGGATGGCGCAAAGGGTTCCGCCTCGGCAAAGATAGCCACTACTTTGTCGCGTACCTGCGGGTTTTCGCGCAGAACTTTGAGATTATCAAGACAATGCTGGCGGTTAATGCCCAGTCGATCGGCATCTTCCGGGCGCAGCGTATTCGCCTGGGCCAGTACTGGGCACTTGTTGATGTGCACCAGTTTAACCGGTACGGCTGGGTTATCACCCAGATCTGCCTTCGCCGTGTAGAGCCGTTCACGCAGCGCGTCGCTGTCCAGGTCAAGTAGCGGTGAAATATCACCGGCTAGGTCAACCATAATCACCGCGTTGCGATTCTCCGGGTGCCAGGCCAATGGCGCTACCCAACTGGTATTGCCGCGCCACGCGCCGAACATTCCTGAAACATGAACCAGCGGCTTCATTTGCGGGACATCAATCAGTGCGGCCAGCTTGTGCTTATTGCGATGGCTGAAGAGATATTCAAACAAACGCGGCTGACGTGATTTAACTAATTGCGCCATTGCAATCGTGGCATACACGTCGGCCATCGCATCGTGAGCATTCGCATGCTCGATACCATTAGCTTTGGTCAAATGCTCCAGGCGAAAGCTGGGTAAGCCATCGTCGTTTTCCGGCCAGTTAATGCCTTCAGGACGCAGGGCATAGCAGGCGCGCATCACGTCCAGGAGATCCCAGCGCGAATTGTCGTTCTGCCAGCTCCAGGCATAGGGATCGTAGAAATTGCGATACAGGATGTTACGCGTCACCTCATCGTCGAAGCGCACGTTGTTATAGCCGAGAATACAAGTTTTCGGCACGGTGAACAGAGTGTGGATGCGCGCTGCAAAAGCGGCTTCATTCTCTCCCTTTTCCCGTGCTTCCTGCGGCGTAATGCCGGTAATCAACACTGCCTCAGGCTGCGGCAGATAGTCGTCTGCGGGTTTGCAATAAAAGACTTCAGGTTCGCCGATAATGTTGAAATCGCTATCTGTGCGGATAGCCGCAAATTGCGCGGGTCTGTCCAGTGCCGGATGAGTACCAAAGGTCTCGTAATCGTGGAAGAGAAAAGTCGGGTGCTGCTTGCCGTCATTCATTGTTTGGTTATGTCCGGGATCAATTTAGCGCTCATCTAAGAATACCAAAAAAGAGCAAGGTAATCAGCAATGCGATTATCGATGCTGAATGGTGTACGCAATAAAATTGAGGTGAACAGGATTTTAATAGAATTGATTAATAAGTTTTGCACTATTAAAGGAAATTACTGGAATAAATTTTCTGAAAGTTATTAGCTGCTAAATAATATAAATGAGAACTGTTATTGTTATTTTTCGCTGATTTGTTGGATTCTGGGGATTTTAAAATTCTTTTGTAAACAAGGGGTTTTATTTTGTCCGATTAGCTGACCAACATTGTAATAAAATGTGAGTGAGGTTAAAAATTAATAATTTAAACGCCATATAATCATTGGATATATCTAATAACAGGAGGTTATATGAGCATTAGTCGGCGTAATTTTTTGCGAGGAGTAGGTATAGGTTGCTCTGCCTGCGCGATAGGAAGTTTTCCGCCAGGCGCACTGGCGCGAAATTCTCCGGAGCGCATTAAGGGGAAAACATCCCTGACGCCAAGTTTGTGTGAAATGTGTTCTTATCGTTGCCCGATACAGGCACAGGTGATTAATAACAAAACGGTTTTTATTCAAGGGAATCCTAATGCGCCTCAACAAGGCACGCGTGTCTGCGCGCGCGGAGGCAGCGGTGTTAGTCTGGTCAACGACCCGCACCGTATTGTTAAACCCATGAAACGCACAGGACCTCGCGGGAGCGGAGAATGGCAGGTTATTAGCTGGCAACAGGCTTACAAAGAAATTGCCGAAAAAATGACGGCAATAAAAACACAGCATGGTCCTCAGGGCGTCGTGTTTTCTTCTAAATCCGGTTCGCTTTCAGGGCATTTATTTCACCTGGCGACGGCTTTCGGATCGCCAAACACCTTTACGCACGCGTCGACATGCCCGGCCGGAAAATCGATTGCCGCCAAAGTGATGATGGGCGGCGATTTGGCCATGGATATCGCCAATACCCGTTATATGGTCTCTTTTGGTCACAACCTCTATGAAGGAATTGAGGTTGCCGAAACGCATGAATTGATGGCCGCGCAGGAAAAGGGCGCAAAAATGGTCAGCTTCGATCCCCGACTGTCGGTCTTCTCCAGCAAGGCGGATGAATGGCATGCGCTCAAGCCGGGCGGTGACTTACCGGTGCTGATGGCCATGTGTCACGTCATGATCAACGAAAAACTGTATGACGCGGATTTCGTTGCGCGCTACACCACTGGGTTTGACCAACTGGCAGAAGCGGTACAAGAGGCCACGCCGGAATGGGCGCAAAAGCAAGCTGATGTTCCTGCTGATGTCATTGTTCGGGTCACCCGGGAAATGGCTGCCTGCGCGCCGCATGCTATCGTTAGTCCGGGCCATCGTGCGACGTTTTCACAAGAAGAAATTGATATGCGACGTATGATTTTCAGCCTTAATGCGTTGCTGGGAAATGTTGAGCGTGAGGGGGGCTTGTACCAGAGAAAAGCCGCGGCGACCTACAATAAACTTGCCGGTGAGAAGGTTGCTCCAGTGCTGGCAAAACCCGATGCCAAATTACCCAAACCCACGGCCCAGCGCATCGATCTGGTTGCTCCGCAATTCAAGTACATCGCGGCGGGCGGTGGCGTGGTGCAAAGCATTATCGACGCCGTGTTAAACCAGACTCCTTATCCGGTGAAAGGCTGGATCATGTCCCGCCATAATCCTTTCCAGACCGTGACCTGCCGACCTGATCTGGTCAAAACCGTTGAACAACTCGATCTGGTGGTGAGTTGCGATGTCTATTTAAGCGAAAGCGCGGCATATGCTGACTATCTGTTACCCGAATGCACCTACCTTGAACGCGATGAAGAAATCTCTGACATGTCGGGCCTGAATCCAGCGTATGCCTTGCGTCAGCAGGTTGTAGAGCCTATAGGTGATGCGCGTCCGAGTTGGCAAATCTGGAAAGAACTGGCTGTGCAATTAGGCCTTGGGCAGTTCTACCCCTGGCAGGACATGCAGACACGGCAGTTGTACCAGCTTAATGGCGATCATGCGCTGTCTGCTGAACTGCGTGAGAAAGGATATCGGGAGTGGGGTGTTCCGCTGCTGCTACGTGAACCTGAAGCGGTGCGTCAGTTTGTGGCGCGTTATCCGGGGGCGGTGGCGGTTGACAGCGACGGGACCTATGGTGAGCAACTGCGCTTTAAATCCCCATCTGGCAAAATTGAACTCTACTCTGAAGAGCTGGAAGCGCTTCTGCCTGGCTACGGCATTCCGCGAGTCCGCGATTTTGCGCTCAAAGGCGACAATGAACTCTATTTCATTCAAGGGAAAGTGGCGGTTCACACCAACGGCGCGACGCAATATGTGCCACTGCTTAGCGAGTTGATGTGGGACAACGCAGTGTGGATCCACCCGCAAACAGCTCGTGAAAAAGGCATTAAAAGCGGTGATGAGATTTGGCTGGAGAATGCGACCGGTAAAGAAAAAGGTAAAGCGCTGGTCACCGCCGGAATTCGGCCCGATACGCTGTTTGTTTATATGGGATTTGGCGCCAAGGCGGGAGCCAAAACAGCGGCGACGACGCACGGTATACACTGCGGTAATTTGCTGCCACATGTTACCAGTCCGGTTTCCGGTACGGTGGTGCACACCGCTGGCGTTACGCTTCGTCGGGCATGAGAAAGGAGAACATCATGAATCAAGCAACAAACCCTTATGTCATGCTGCATGACGAGAAACGCTGTATTGGTTGTCAGGCGTGTACGGTCGCTTGCAAAGTACTCAATGACGTACCGGAAGGATATAGCCGCTTACAGGTGCAGATCCGTTCACCCGAACATGAACCTGAGGTCCTGTCCCACTTCCAGTTTGTTCGTGTTTCTTGCCAGCATTGTGAAGATGCTCCGTGCGTCAGCGTCTGTCCGACCGGAGCTTCATTTCGTGATGAAAATGGCATAGTGCAAGTGGATAAGTCTCGCTGTATTGGCTGCGACTACTGTGTTGCCGCTTGTCCGTTCCATGTTCGTTACCTTAACCCGCAAACAGGAATTGCCGACAAATGTAACTTCTGCGCAGATACTCGCCTGGAAAGTGGTCAGTCACCTGCCTGCGTTTCTGTTTGTCCGACGGATGCGCTGAAGTTTGGCCGTCGCGATGACCCGGAAATTCAGCACTGGATAAATCAAAAAGAGGTTTATCGCCAGCAGGATACGCGTAGTGGCCCGGTAAGTGTCTATCGGCGTAAAGAGATCCATCAGGAGGGTAATGTATGAATTCTATCTGGGGAGCAGAGCTTCACTATACGCCGGACTACTGGCCGCTGTGGCTTATTTACGCAGGCGTAGTTATTGTGTTGATGATTGCAGGTCTGGTCACGCACGCGCTGTTACGTCGAATGTTGGCACCCAAAACGGCAACTGGGGAAGAACATCGGGACTATCTCTATTCGCTGGCGGTCCGCCGTTGGCACTGGGGCAACGCGCTGCTCTTTATCCTGCTTCTGCTGAGCGGTATGTTTGGCCACTTCTCTGTCGGACCGGTGGCATTGATGGTGCAGGTACATACCTGGTGTGGCTTTGCATTGCTGGCATTCTGGATTGGCTTTGTGTTAATAAACGCAACCAGCGGCAACGGTTGTCATTATCGCGTGAAGTTTAACGGGTTGATATCACGCTGCCTGCTGCAAACACGCTTTTATCTGTATGGCATCATGAAAGGTGAACCGCATCCGTTTGCCGCAACGGCAGAGGATAAATTCAACCCGCTGCAGCAGTTGGCCTACCTGGCCATCATGTACGCGCTGGTTCCGCTGCTGATTATTACCGGGTTGTTATGCCTCTACCCGCAGGTGATCGGGGCGGGGCCGGTGATGCTGGTGCTGCATATGGCGTTAGCAATTGTGGGCTTATTGTTCATCTGCGCGCATATTTATCTGTGTACGTTGGGTGACACGCCAGGGCAAATTTTCCGCAGTATGATCGATGGCTATCATCGTCATCGCAGTCATCACGCAGAGACCGCGCCGCGTAAAGGCTCGTTCTAACTGATATATATCTCTGAAATCCTTTCCTGATAGCAAGAAAATGTGCCTTATGTCACATTTTCTTGCAATTTATCCAAGTTTGTTCGACAGAACTTCCGTAAAAAGAACGGCTATTTTTCCATTTTCTGAGGACATGCTGTTGAAACGCCGTTTGTTTGTTGCCGCTTCACTCTTTGCGATGAGTTTTTCGCCCGCGTACGCGACCGGGGTCGTGAGCTTTTCACCACAGCCTCCTGCAATTAATGCCGGAGCGTGGGTATTAATGGATTACACCACGGGCCAAATTCTGACAGCCGGTAACGAACACCAGCAGCGAAATCCTGCCAGTCTGACTAAGCTGATGACCGGCTATGTTGTTGATCGCGCCATCGACAGCAAGCGTATTAGTCCGGGAGATATTGTGACCGTCGGGCGCGATGCCTGGGCAAAGGATAATCCGGTATTTGTGGGTTCATCTTTGATGTTCCTTAAAGCAGGGGATCGCGTTTCGGTACGCGACCTCAGCCGGGGATTAATTGTAGATTCTGGTAATGATGCCTGTGTGGCACTGGCGGATTACATCGCCGGGGGACAGCCACAGTTTGTCGCGATGATGAACAACTATGCGCAAAAGCTTAACCTGCAGGACACCCATTTTGAAACGGTACATGGTCTGGATGCACCGGGTCAGCATAGCTCGGCGTACGACCTGGCCGTGCTGTCACGCGCCATCATCCACGGGGAACCAGATTTCTACCATATGTACAGTGAGAAAAGCCTTACCTGGAATGGAATCACGCAGCAAAACCGTAACGGCTTGTTGTGGGATAAAACCATGAACGTTGATGGACTGAAGACAGGGCATACGTCCGGCGCCGGATTTAATCTGATTGCTTCCGCCGTTGATGGGCAGCGCCGCTTGATTGCGGTAGTGATGGGCGCGGAAAGTGCAAAAGGGCGCGAAGACCAGGCGCGTAAACTGCTGCAATGGGGGCAACACAACTTCGATACGGTACAGGTATTACGCAGTGGTAAGCAGGTTGGTACTGAGCGGATCTGGTATGGCGATAAAGAAAAGATCAGCCTTGGTACCGAGCAGGATTTCTGGATGGCCCTACCCAAAGCAGAAGTTCCTAATATCAAAGCAAAATATGTTCTTGATAAGAAAGAACTGGTCGCTCCAATCGCTGCGCATCAACGTGTGGGTGAAATTGAACTCTACGATCGGGATAAGCTGGTGGCGCATTGGCCTCTGGTGACGCTGGAGTCCGTTAACGAAGGCGGCGTTTTCTCGCGTCTGAGCGATTATTTCCATCATAAGGCGTAGTTTTTCCTGATGCGTCAGACTGGCAAGAGTGCGAATCTGCTCACATAATAATCACTATTTGCTTGTGGCCGACATACCTAAAAAATATACTGTATATAAACACAGTATAACGGTGGAGGTTGTATGGAGTACGAGATAAAGCAGGTCGAAAAACGCATGATTGCCGGTTTTCATATGGTTGGACCGTGGGAACAAACAGTTAAACAAGGCTTTGAGCAGTTAATGAAGTGGGTCGACGGTAAACAGATTGTTCCGTTGGAGTGGATTGCCGTGTATTACGACAACCCTGATGTTGTTCCAGCTGAAAAACTGCGCTGCGATACCGTCGTTTCTGTACCTGAAGGTTTTGTAATTCCAGAAAACAGCGAAGGCGTGATCCTCACCGAACTGGCTGGGGGCGACTACGCTGTTGCCGTAGCGCGCGTCCAAAATCACGATTTTGCGACGCCGTGGTACCAGTTCTTTGAGCGTTTAATGCAGGATACGACTTATTCGATAGCCGCTAAACCTTGTTTTGAAGTTTATTTGAACAATGGTATGGAGGACGGTTACTGGGATATTGAAATGTACGTCCCAGTCCAGTCGAAATAGCTGTATTTAGTGTAAATCAGGATGATGTTATTACTAAAAAAACAGGTACAATTCGCTTCTTTGCTATTCCCTGACGGAGTGCATGAGTGCGTGCAGATAAGTCACTGAGTCCTTTTGAAATTCGTTTGTATCGTCATTATCGTGTGGTGCACGGTATTCGCATTGCGTTGGCGTTTCTCCTTACTTTTCTGTTGGTTCGCCTGTTGAACATTCCTGAAGGTACATGGCCTCTGATCACGCTGGTGGTGATTATGGGGCCAATTTCTTTTTGGGGTAACGTCGTTCCCAGGGCTTTTGAGCGTATAGGCGGAACGATCCTCGGGTCGGTGCTTGGGTTGGTGGCTCTGCGTCTGGAACTCTTCTCGCTTCCGCTTATGTTGATATGGTGCGCGGTGGCGATGTTTCTCTGCGGCTGGCTGGCACTGGGTAAAAGGCCGTATCAGGCGCTGCTGATTGGCATAACGCTTGCTGTCGTAGTAGGCGCGCCCGCCGGGGATATGAATACGGCGTTATGGCGCGGTGGCGACGTGATTCTGGGATCGTTTCTGGCGATGCTGTTTACCGGTATCTGGCCGCAAAGGGCATTTATCCACTGGCGTATCCAACTGGCACATTGTGTAACGGGGTACAATCGGGTGTATCAGGCCGCGCTCTCCCCTAATCTGCTTGAGCAGCCAAGGCTGGAGAAGCATTTACAGCAGCTATTGACCGACGTGGTCAAAATGCGTGGGCTCATCGTTCCTGCCAGTAAAGAAACCCGCATTCAAAAATCCATCTTTGAGGCTATTCAGACCGTTAATCGCAACCTCGTTTGCATGCTTGAGTTGCAAATCAATGCGCTTTGGGCCAGTCGAACCAGCCACTTTGTCATGTTAAACGCGCATACTCTGCGAGAAACTCAGCTCAGGACGCAACAGGCGCTACTGACGATAACTCACGCTTTGTATGAAGGTAATCCGCAACCGGTGCTTGCTAACACAGAAAAGCTCAATGACACCGTGGCTGAACTGCGCCAGCTGATTGCCGAGCATAAAGGCGATAATGTCGCAGAAACGCCCATCCACGGCTACGTTTGGTTGAACATGGAAATGGCGCGACAACTGGAGTTACTCTCTCATTTAATTTGCCGCGCGTTGCGCAAATAAAGAGCAGATGAGGGGATCGGTTCTACTGCTGCTTCGATTCAGCAAAGATAAGAGGTATGATACTGAAAAGGCTAAAACCATTGGTAACTGTAATGGCGTTACCCTCGATAATTCAGGTTTCAACCAGGCATTGTCGATGCAGATGCAACTTGAAGTATGGCGGGCATGAAAGTAATGTTGACCCACTTTAGCCGTTGTTTTAACGAATCCGAATCTCACATTATCAGGGGTGTAAAAATGGAAACTACCAAGCCTTCTTTCCAGGACGTGCTGGAATTTGTTCGTCTGTTCCGTCGTAAAAACAAACTGCAACGTGAAATCCAGGACGTTGAGAAAAAGATCCGTGACAACCAGAAACGCGTCCTGCTGTTGGACAACCTGAGCGACTACATCAAGCCTGGTATGAGCGTGGAAGCTATTCAGGGCATTATCGCCAGTATGAAAAGCGATTATGAAGATCGTGTTGATGACTACATCATCAAAAATGCCGAGATCTCTAAAGAGCGTCGCGATATCTCTAAAAAGCTGAAAGCTATGGGTGAAGTGAAAAACACCGAAGCGAAAGCCGAGTAACGATTTTAAGCTTGTCCGGGTCGCTGCGGTGCGGCGACCCTTATTGCAGTTCGACCCCGCCAGTTACCATTCGCAACAAATGCTGTTGCGGCCAGTGAACCGTTAGCTTTTTCTGCGCCAGCATCCACTTAATGTAATCCACGTCATGGCGCGTTCTGTCCAGCATCAGCCCGACCACACTGCCGCTGTGCGCGACGTTGACACCGTATAAATCACATTCTTCAACCAGCGCTAATAGTGAATCAAAATCCGGTTTCGGCAACAGCAACTGGCTGGCGATTGCGCTAAGGGTAGCGGCTTCACCCAACCGGTAAGGATTTTGACTGACACAGGCTTCCTGTACTTTATCCCATGCCCGCCTGAGGGCCGCTGCTCCCGCCTGCAAGCCGGAATGCCGCGGAATACGGTGATAATCCGCGGTACGTAATGTTTCCGGACTTTCGAGAACCAGCAGATCAAGCTGAGGCTGTGATTCACAGCCAATTTGCGTGGAAGCGTCGTTATGGTCGAAAAGGGTTAGCTTACGAAAAACGGTGCTGTCGGTTGGCTCCAGCGAAACGCACAGCTGCGCCAGTGTTTGTTCGTTTAGCTGATGGCCCAGATAATGCGCCGTGGCGATAGCCGTGGCGGCAATATCCGCAGTACTGCTGGCCATCCCTTTAGCGACAGGAATGGTTGACTGAACATCAATACGGATATCCTGACTCATATGCGCCGGGTATTGCCAGTACTGCAACAACCTGTCAACCATCGCCCGGGAAAGTGGGCGTTCATCTGTCAGCGGTGAACCTGAACTGACCTCAATGGTGCTATACCATTCGACCGGGCAGGAGACCAGTTTCTCACTGCCCAGAATCCAGCCCTGGATTAGTTCTCCGCACGATGCGGGACATTGCGCAACAGCCACGTCTTCACCTTTATGATCGGTAATCCTCGGCGCATAGTGTCATGGCGATCGTGCTATTACCATGATTTGCCGCAATTTGCCGCGTCGCAATATTAAGCGGGAATGCCCAAGGTCACAGTTTCTGAAATCGCTAAACGCATCACGTCTTGCGCTATCATCAGCTCTTCGTTGGTATTAATTACCGCCACTTTAACCAGCGCATTTTCCGTTTGAATAAAGGTGGCGTTACGCTGATTTTTTTCTTCATCAACGGCCAGACCTAAGAAATTCAGGTTGTGACAAATTGCAGCGCGCGCCCGCGCTGAGTTCTCGCCAATTCCTCCGGTGAACACCAACGCATCCAGCCCGCCCATCTGCATAATATAGCTGCCGATAGTGGCGCGAATCCGCTCGGCAAAAAGTGTTAACGCCAGTGCTGCCTGGTGATTGCCCGTATCTGCGGCATGTTCAACGTCACGGTAGTCGGGTGAAACACCAGAAACGCCGAGCAATCCAGACTCATTGTTAAGCAATTGGTTGAGCTGCTGCGGTGTTTTACCTTCACGCAGGGCAATCCACGGCAAAATGGATGGATCAATATCACCACTTCGCGTGCCCATCATGACACCAGACTGCGGCGTAAAGCCCATTGAGGTATTAACCGATTGCCCGCCTTTAATAGCGCAGATGCTGCTGCCGTTGCCAAGATGACAACAAACAACGCGCAAGGCGCTGAGCGGTACCCCCAGCTTTTCAGCAAGCTGAGCGCTGACGTATTTGTGACTGGTACCATGAAAACCATAACGTCGAATACCCAACTCAGCGTAGTAGCGCCAGGGCAGGGGATAGATGAAAGAGGGTTCATCAAGAGTCTGATGAAAAGCGGTGTCAAAAACGGCAACGGCCGGTGTGTTTGGCAGTAGCTGGCGAAATACTGCAATCCCCAACGCATTCACCGGATTATGCAGTGGTGCCAGTTCCGCAAGGCGTTCGATTTCCTTCAGCGTTTCATCGGTTACCCGCGCCGAATCTTTAAAAGATTCTCCGCCGTGCGCAACGCGATGACCAACGCCGTCGATCTCATCGAGGCTGCTGATTATATTGTGGCTGATAAGGTTTTCCAGTAGCAGCATTACAGCTTCACGATGATCGGCAACGGGCAATGTCTCCTGCCATTTTTGCGCTGGTGTTTTTAAGGTGATCTGCGCATCTGACATCCCAATTCGCTCAATAAGCCCCTGGCAGATCATTTCACCCTGCGGCATCGCCAGTAACTGAAACTTAAGTGAGGAGCTGCCCGCGTTAATGGCCATTATTTTGTGAGACATGACGGTTCCTTTGCATTCAGAAAAATGAACATCTCATTGACCCCGGTGTTCTCCAGTGCGCTGGTGACGAAAACTTTTTGCGCGCCAGCCTGAACCAGCCAACTCTCCACGAGAGAAATACGCTGTGGGCTGGCTAAATCGGCTTTGGTGACGAGGCCGATAACGGGTCGGTTCATTGGCCCCGTAAAACCTGGAGAAAAAGGTGACCACGGCGCGTCAGCATTGAGAACAAGCGCGATGATGTCTGCTTCACAGGCGCTGGCCAGCAGCGCGCTATACAGGCAGCGGTTTTCGAGATATTCACCTGGTGTGTCTATTGTTGTGGGAGACCAGACTATGGCCTGGGTCTTCTGATAGTGAAGCACCTCTCCCCGCATGCACTGCGTGAGTGATGTTTTACCGCATTGACTGGGACCAATTAGCATTATGCGTTTCATGAGTTACGTCCGGGTGATGGGACACGCGGTAAAACGCATCATTTCACCCAGCGTGCGGGTTACCTGCTTCAGCGCATACTCAACGGCGGAAACATCGCCCGTCAGTACCACTGCGCCAGTAAAACGGTCGAGAAAACCAATCTCTACCGCCCCGGACTTTGTGGCGATATCACAGGCGATAATGGAGGCTTCGCTAGGGGTAATCGTCAGAATACCGATGGCGGAGACTGAATCCTGTAGTCCCAGTTTCTTGAACAAATCCTTACCAGGATTGGCGATGAGATGCGCCAACGTGACCTGCTTGCCAGGAACATATTCCTGAATCATACGATCCGTGGTGGGTTGTCTTTCCATTATCCTTCCACCATTTGTCGCCACATGCTTTCATGTGGGCGAGGGATGACCGAGCGGTAAACCAGCAGACCTTTTTCACCCGCGCTTTCACTGGCAACCGTCACTGCGTTATTCACATCAGACACGTCGCCTGCGACAACCATGTAGCACTTGCCGCCAATACCAAATGCCATATGAACACGTACCAGCGTGACGTTGGAGGCTTTAACCGCACGGTCGGCGGCGCAGATGCAGGCCGCAACGCTCCATGTTTCAACAATGCCTACGGCCTGGCGCTTATCCACGCTGTTTAATCCACTAATCGCAGGAAGTACGCTGGGGTGAATGTTAGGCAGTACCAGACTGTCAACGAGCATATCACCAGCAAGAGAAGTGCCAGTGGCTATCGCCTGCTGAACTGCACCTACGTCACCCCCGAGCATGAGCAGAAATTTTCCCGGACAGATGGTTTTGCTTACCAGCAAATTCACATTCGCGCTTTTTAACATGGCATCACCAGCTTCCATTCCTTTGGCAATGCTGGTGAGTTCTAAAATCCCTATAGCCTGAGACATGATTAACCTCTTATGACCGTGATGGATTGTTCAGTAATTTCGCTGACAATACCGTCAATACTGGCGTGGACAGGCGCGCCTAATGCACCGGACGGCACATCGGCCACGCATTGACCGCGAACAACGCGTTCGCCTTGCTGTACACATGGAATGGCGCTGGCACCAATATGCTGGCGCAGCAACAGCGTCGTTTTATCTGTGGGAAAATCAGTTTCAGCCAGTGGTGCATCCTGATACCAGTCGCTAAGGCCCAACTTAGCCACAAGGCGTTTAACCGGGATCAGCCGGTACTTCGCCATTTCATCCTCAGGATTTAGCGGTCCTTCATAACGATGGTTGAGCGCCCGTAGCTCGCGTTTAAGCATGCGGTTGATTCGCATCGGCGAAATTCCAACCGGACAGGCGACGCTTTCACATACATTGCATTCTGAGCAGGTCAGCGCCGTGAGCAGCAACTGCGGTGTGGCTGCCTGCTGATAATTAACTGCGCGAACCAGCAGGTGAGGTGACAACTCATGGCCAATCAAGTGCCTTGGGCACAAATCCGTACACAAACGGCACTGTTCGCAAACGGTTTTTGCGACGGAAAGCACGGTACGTTCATCCTGCATCCGCCGCTGAATCAACGCATGAGATTTTGGCAAAACCAGCAGGCCCCCGGTGGTCTTGCTGACAGGGGTATCCAGAGAGGTAATCAGGCCGCCCATCATCGGACCACCGTTAATAAAGCCGGGGTCGTCGACGGTTGAACCACCGGCCAGTGCCAGAACGTCACGTAAAGACATGCCGACTGGGACGGTGAGAGTGATTGGTCTGGCGACCGCGCCGTTAACGGTCAGAGTACGACGGGTAACGGGGTATTGCTGCTCCACCGCTCTGGCGATGTTGAGCACGGTCTGGACGTTATTGACCACCACGCCGACGCTGACCGGCAACGCGGCAGGTGGAACTCTCCGACCTGTTGCCATCCAGATGGTCAGAACCTCGTCACCTGCCGGGTAGACATCAGGCAAAATATGTAAGCGGATGCTGGCAGGCAGAAGGGGCGTTAACGCATTGATAGCCTTCTGGTATTTCTCTTTGAGCGCAATAATACCGCCACTGGCGCCGGTAGCCGTCATGGCATATTGAACGCCGCGGATAAGCCGCTCAGCCTGGACGGCCATCAATTGCTGGTCAACTTTCAGCATCGGCTCACATTCTGCTGCATTGACCAGAAAAGTATCGACCTGCGCCTGTAATTTTACGTGAGCAGGAAAGCCCGCGCCTCCAGCCCCGACAACACCCGCTGCGCGAACGCGTTCGCGAATTGTCTGTGCATCATAAAGCGTGGACTCTGCCGTCATGGCTGTCTTCATAATAATTCCTCAAGCAGTTCCTGCATGGCATTAGCGTCAGCAACACGAGGATTGGTTTGCAGCGTGACGTCAGCCAGCGCGGCCTGAACCATCGACGGTATACGTTGTGACCAGATTTGCTTTCCGTCTTTAAGCGCGTCATTCAATGAAGGTAACGCACACTGTTTTTTGAGTAGCTCGATATGATGAATCAGTGCGTTCAGTGCCGCCGTATCGTTCGCGTTATTCGGGCATAAGTGGCAGGCTTTAGCGAAACGGGCATAGCGCTTTACGGCCCGGGGATCGCGTGCATTAAAATGAATGACATGGGTCAGCAGCAGCGCATTGGCGAGTCCGTGGGGCAGATGAAACTGGCCGCCCAACTGATGGGCAATCGCATGATTGATACCCAGTCCAGCCTGACTAAATGCCATTCCCGCGAGCGTTGACGCGTTATGCATTTTTCCTCTGGTTGCCAGGCAGTCACCTTTGCTGACGGCGACAGGCAGGTACTGGAAGACGATTTGTGCCGCTTTCTCAGCCAGCGCGTCGGTAAAGTCGCTGGCCTTCGTGGATACGTAAGCTTCCAGCGCGTGTGTTAACACGTCCATGCCGGTATTCGCGGTGATGGCTGGCGGTACGCTGACGACCAGCGTCGGATCGAGGATGGCCATGTCCGGGTAAAGCGCATTATTGAATAATGGATACTTAATGCCTTTGTCCGGATCGCTAATCACGCAGGCGCTGGTCACCTCCGATCCCGTGCCGCTGGTAGTAGGGATTGCGACACAGGTTTCAATTTCGATACCGAACTGTCGGCTGAACCAGACGATGGCTTTTGCGGCATCAAGAGCTGAGCCTCCACCAAAACCAATCACCACGTCCGGTCGCAGGGACTGCATTTGCGCAATCCCTTGCACTACCGTGCTAATGGTGGGATCGGGAGTGATATCGCTGAAAATGCTGATGCGGTTATCCGCTGGCAGAGCGTCGCGCAGCTTTTCAATCAGGGGAGAACGCGCGAGAAAACCATCGCAAATAATCCAGATATGCTTATTTGTAAAGCGCTTGAGCACATCCAGACTTCCCTGGCCGCTGTACAATCGAGTTTGCAGTGAAAAGTGTTTCATAACGGCTCCATTAGCGAATAGAAAAACCGTTTGTTAGCACGCAACGACGAGAGCGTGCGAAGGTGCGCGCAGATGTCGTTCCTTCACCGGTTGGGGTCGCGATGGTGAAGGTGGTAAAGCCTTCTCCACCCACGCCAATCCCGGCGTAAGAAGGACCATTTTTCACAAAAATGGAGGTCTGAAGCGTGCGCGCGGCAAGATTCAAACGGGACACATTTTGTGAGTGCATAATGGCGGTGTGATGCAGTCCCTCTTCAACCTTCAGGGCCAACGTTAACGCACTGTCAAAATCGCTCACCGTAACGACGGGGAGCATTGGCATCAGTTGCTCGCTGGTAACCCACGGGTCGTCAGCCTTGACGATACCTATCAATAATCGCGGTGCTTTTGCAGGAACCGGTATTCCAGCGGCTTCCAGTAAACTAGCTGGGCTTTTCCCGACCAGCTTTTTATTGGCCATGCCTTCTGGCAGACAAGCTGTGCGCAGTTTGTCTACCTCTTCGCTATTGAGAAGCATCGCGCCAAATGACTGCATTTGTTGAACCAGGCGTTCGGCAACGGCATCAACAACGATCAGGCTCTTCTCAGCAATGCAGGGGAGATTGTAATCAAAGGATGCGCCGTTGATGATATCTTCCGCCGCCTTAACCAGGTCGGCTGTTTCATCAACAATGCAGGGCGGATTACCTGCGCCTGCGCCAATGACTTTTTTCCCGCTTTTCATGCCCATAGCAACAATGCCAGGGCCACCGGTAATCGCCAGAACTGCGATTTTAGGGTGCGCCATCATTTGCTGGGTAGCTTCAAAAGTGGGTTCTGTGACCGTGACGACAAGATTCCGGATCCCACAGCAGCGGAAGGCAATATCTTCAATCATGGCAATTAGCTTCAGTGAAACCGCTTTAGCACCCGGATGCGGGCTAAAATAAACGCTGTTTCCCGCAGCCAGCATACTGATGCTGTTGTTAATAATGGTTTCTGTCGGGTTAGTACTTGGGGCAACGGAGCCAATCACGCCAAACGGTGAATACTCAAATAACACCATGCCGCCGTCGCCAGTTAGCGCCGTGGTAGTGAGATCTTCGATACCCGGGGTGTTGTCCAGCGCAGCTTTGTTTTTGAGGAATTTATCCTCTTTGTTACCCATTCCGGTTTCGGCAGCACTCTCGGCAGCCAGTGAAGCCAGGTGAGGCGTCAGTTCTTCTCGCAGGGCATTAATGATGGCGCTGCGGGTTTTCAATGGACATTGCTGATAACGCAGAAAAGCCTGATGCGCGGCATCAATCGCTTCGTCAACGGAAGGGTAAATTCCATTACCCTTAACTCCTGCTTTTGCCGGGGCGAGTTGTTCACTCAAAATGTTACGAATAAGCGTTTCAAGTTCTGAAGTATTCATTGATGTGTTCTCACGTTAATCGCCGCAATGGCCATTTCTGCAATATCCATATCCTGCTCAACGCTTCCCCCGCTGATGCCAAGACCCCCAAGGAGTAAACCCTCGCGCCATAACGCGTACCCGCCACCGAAAGTGACGACTTTTCCCTGCATATGGCTTTCCAGACCGTAAAGCGCAGCGCCCGGCTGCACTGCTGATGTCAGCTCGTGCGTGGCGGTTTTCATCGCCACGGCGGTCCAGGCTTTTTTCGGTGCCAGTTCGCTACTGACGAGCAATGCGTCAGGCATGCGCCAGGTCACCGTTTGAGTTCCGTTCGCATCAACAATGCAAATGACGACCGGAACCTGAATTTCTTCTGCTCTCGCCACCGCAGCGCGAGTCAGTTGGTGGAGCTCCTGAAAAGACAGTGACATAGTCGGCTCCCTGTTGGCTGAACGACGGATGGCTGCAAGATAGCGCTCCGACACTTTCTGAATAATGTCGTTTTGATGGGCGTCGTGATCTTCTGCTCGTGCGAGCGCATATAAGCAGTCAGACAGGCGATTGATATAACGCATCAGCACGTGTCTGACGGAGATCCCAGTGGAGAGTTCGACCAGTCTCCGCTCTGCGCGACGAGCCAGCGTGCGGGCAAAGTGCAGACGGCTGGCGGCCTCACTACGGCCAGGTAAAATAAAGCTGCGTAGGGGCGGTACTCTCCCCATTGCGGTATCAATGGCGGTTTCCAGCGCCGCAATTTCTTCTGAGCTGATGTAGCGCTGTTCTGGCGTTGGCTGTTCGCTCTCGCTTGCCAGTTCGGCGCTAAACCAGAAAAGCTGCAGTTGAATATTTTCAAGTAACTGGCGGTGCTGCGGGTTTTTCGCCGCGCAAACGCACAGGCTGAGTGCCGCATTAAGTTCATCCAGCGTACCGTAAGCCTCGACGCGCGGATGCGTTTTACTCACGCGTTGTCCGGTAAAGAGAGCTGTTGTGCCGGCATCGCCAGTGCGGGTATAAATCGCCATAGTTCCTCCTAACGAGAAAGCGTGTCGACAATGCCGACGATAGCCAGATCGATGGCCTCATTAGGGCCGGTAAAAACGTGTCTGGCGCTGGAGCCGCTGCTGAGTAACACCAGTTCTCCAGTTCCTGCGCCGACAGAATCAACGGCGACTTCATCTCCACTCACAGGGGATGCGGGAAGCTCTCCGTCAGCACTCACCCGACGTACCAGCAACAGTTTTTTTCCCACCAGTGATGGAGATTTTTGCGTGGAAACCACAACGCCTGTAACCCGGGCCAGATGCATAGCTCACTCCTGCTTAATTAATTGGACTTTTCGCGTACCGACCGCTTCCTGAGCCAGAGCCGTCACGACACATCGACGGCGTAGTACCAGTACGCCGCCCTTCAATTGGGCGACGTCGGCGTAGCTGAGAAGCTTTTCAGGATGCAACACGATGATTCGCCCCAGCTCGTCACTGAACTCCAGTGGCAGACGCGCGAGCTTTTTCACGGGGATTGCGGGTAACAACCGGTGTTGCAACGAAATTTTCACACGGACCCCGCATGCCAGTGCTTCGTGGATCGTTACCACCGACATGTTGGCTTGGCAGCCATCGGCAATTTGCTCCAGTAAGGGCAGGTCGGCCTGCAGGAGATGGAGCGACGAGTATTGGCAGCATAATGTCCGTGGATCGATTTCCCGTAACTGCGCGACGCTAAGGGAGATCGTGCTTTCCGCGCGTTTCTTTAATCGGGAAACAACCTCCTCGATAATGCGTTGCAGCAGTTCGTTGTTCATCGTGAGGTCACCAGTGTGGCAAATGCCTGTGGATTATCAGCGCCTGCGGCATTGGCTTCGTCTGTATCGATATGCATCTCAAGGCGCATATCCGGCGAAACACGTACGGCGACGTTATCGAAAATCAGTCGACGTTCGTCGCCATTAATGGCAACAGAAACTTTATCTCCATGGGTAACTCGCAGTATCAGGGCATCGAGCGGCGACATATGGATATGCCGTTGGGCGACGATCACCCCGGATGCGATATCCAGCTCAGCAAATGGACTAACAAGGCGAATGCCTGGCGTGCCTTCGATATTGCCCGACATTCGCAGTGGGGCAGCAATTCCCAACGTGCGAGCGTCGGTACGAGAAATTTCGACCTGACTTTTGCTGCGCAGTGGGCCGAGTAAGCGCACATTTTTTAACTGACCTTT
Source organism: Citrobacter sp. Cu231 (assembly GCF_030332265.1). NCBI lineage: Bacteria > Pseudomonadati > Pseudomonadota > Gammaproteobacteria > Enterobacterales > Enterobacteriaceae > Citrobacter > Citrobacter sp. Cu231. The sequence continues at coordinate 656,777 of NZ_JAOWIE010000032.1, forward strand.
TGGTCCAACTAACGTGACAGTCTGCTCTGCCGCATATTGTCCTGGTTGCAACAGCCCCTTTTTCTCGCTAATGGGCTGATTAGGAAACAAGCGGCCATAATCTTCAGCGCAAAGATGAATGTGACGATTAGAGATCCCCAGCGGAATAGGGCGCTCGCGCATTTCATCCAGGACTTTAGTGACCGTTGTCTCCAGTTGCTGTTTATCCATTACGCTTCACCTCGTTTACCTGAGTGCAGACAAAGAGTGCGCGGCTCGCCCTTTTGACGAGGGCAGGCAGGGTCAAGACACAGATTGCAGCTAATCAACTCTGCTTCTTGCGGCGTTTCAGGCTCTGCATGATCCACAAACATCTCTTCCTGCGGTACAACTGGTGTGGGCTCCGGCGCTGGTTCAGATTGCGGAGTGACGCTATGTGGCAGAATACCTTCCCCGGGTCTGGATATGACTTTGTGAGCCACCAGCCCGTCACGTTGCTCAGCGAAACTGACCCCGGTGGAAATGGCCGCCTGAACGGAGGCCACATCCCCGATTATCTTGATCACCGTCCAGCCTGAGCCGTTGGTTTTTTCGAGGCCCACCAGCGTGATGGAGGCGGCTTTCGCCATGACGTCCGCGCAACTGATGGCTAATGCCAGACCACTAACTTCAAGTAATCCCAGTGATTGCTTCACGCTGTGCTCCTTGGTTGCTACGACTTATGCAGATTTAGGTAAAATGGCTTCAACGTCGCTATGCGGACGCGGGATAACGTGGCAGGATTTCACCTCGCCAACGGCGCTTGCTGCTGCGCTTCCTGCATCTACGGCAGCTTTCACTGCGCCGACATCGCCGCGAACCATAACGGTGATAAGGCCTGAGCCTATTTTTTCGTAACCAACCAACTGCACGTTTGCGGATTTCACCATGGCATCAGCGGCTTCAATAGCGCCGACAAGCCCTTTTGTTTCAACCAGTCCCAGTGCGTTATTCATACTGCTTTTCTCCTGTGGGTTATGAGTGGCATTCGCGGAAAGGAATGCCTTTAACCAGCCGCGCAGCGTTATTACCAATGCTGCGGCGATCGTGGCTATTTTGTTGATACGTCAGCGTAAAAAGTGGCGCTGATGTAGGTAAGTTTTTGTAGTGCACAACCAGTTTTTCGTGACTGCAGCCAATACCAACCAGCAATGGCGATTGGCAGGCAGCCAGCCAAGCGTTGTGGATAACGTCAGTCGAATGGCTCTCCTGAATCACAAAGGGGATCCCTTCTTCTTCAATACCCAGCAACACGTCATTCCAGACGCCTGCGCAGTCGGCAGTAGTGAAGATAACGATGGCTGGCGTGGTCAGATTACTTTCCATGAGCGAATGCCTTGTACCAGGAGAGAATCAACCCTGTCGCAACCGCGTTGCGCGGACCTTCGGTGCCACGAATGTTGCCGCGCCCGGCAACCAGACGGTAATGTGCCAGCGCATCGGTGACCAGTTGTGGAACTTCGAAGTCCAGGGATGAACCGCCAACCAGCACGACAAAGGGAATATCCCGAATGTTCCCGGTCGGACTTACCTGACGCAGCGCTCTGAGCGCGTTGGTAACGAAAACGCGCTCCTTGGCGCTACGGCGAATGGCGCGAACTTTTTCTAGTGCCAGATCCCCTGGTAATGGCACTAGTTCATCGGGTTTCACAACGCACACGCGGGCAAAAACAGTTGGCGGAAGCGGGGTGGAAAAGAACTGGACGCTGCCATCTTCGTGGCGAAGATGGAACAAGCTTTCGACTTTCGCCAGCGGGTGCTTTTTAATCTCTTCTGCAAGATAACGATCATCCAGCCCTAGTTCACGGGCAATGATCATCGTGACCATATCGCCTGCCCCTGCCAGATGCGTGGCAATAATTTCGCCTTTCGGGTTGATGATGGAGGCATCTGTCGAACCCGCACCGAGGTCCAGAATAGCCAGTGGTCGCGTTGTGCCCGGAGTGGTTAAGGCTCCCAAAATGGCTGCCTCGGCTTCGGCGCCGCCTACCTGGACGTTAATGTTGAGCTTCTGCGTGATTTCCTGCGCAATCATCGCCATTTGCAAACGGTCTGATTTCACCATGGAGGCAATGCCGACAGCCTGTTCCAGCGAGAACTCACCGGCAAGCCCCCCCGTCACGCTGACGGGTACTGAGGTATCAACGGCCAGCAGATCCTGAATAAAAATTTCGTGGCTGGGTTTGTTGGTTAATTCAGCCATTGTCTGGCGCACATGCTCCAGCATGCCGCCAATATTGGTACCGGCTTCACCGGTGACGTTATCCAGTTTCGGGCATTCGCCAACCGCTTTCATAATCGCTTCAGCGCCTGCAGCCACGTCGACGCGCACGGTACGTCCCTGCGATTGCAGTTCCAGATTTCCAGCGGGAATGGCGCGTGCTTTCACATCACCTGACGGTGTTTTCACGACTACGGCAGAACGGTTGCCGATCAGTGCCCGTGCCATCGGGACAATGTTTTTAGTCTCGTCGGCATTGAGGCCAAAGACGGTTGCAATCCCGTAGGGATTAGAAAGGGTTTCAATGACCTTTCCCGGAACCGCGACCTCAATGGCGGCCAGCATCCCCAACGGAATGCGGTCGATATGAAGTACTTCATCTACGATGGGCATGGGATGAGTCAGACGATTACTGACCAACACGCCATCGTCCTGCTGTAAAATAACGCCAGTTAACTGGTATCCGGCGCGGACGGAGGCATTAATCATCGTGGCAACATCGGCGAAATCAAATGCTGATGACACTACCAGAATATAGGGCGTATCCGCCGGACGACTGAGCAGGTCCTCCGGCGTAATCGTAATGCCCACGCCTAGCCCGACGCCGCCCGGCGTTTTAGGGTTATGGCCGATCATGGTGGATTCAGTGATGATGGTTTCGGTGATCGTTTCCATCGCCACGTCGCCAATGACCGGGGTGGCCTCGTTAATGCGGATAAGCGAAATATCGCTGACATTGATTCCAGCGTTTTTAGCCGCCAGCGTAAGTGCCTCCTGAATGCCAAACACATTACGCAATGTGCCCTTAATCCCGGTGGTTTCCGCCAGCGCGCTGGCAGTGATGCTCAGTGCGCCAGAATCATCCAGGGTAGCCAGAGCGACTTCCGTGGATGAGTTGCCTATGTCAATGCCAGCTATATATCGCATGATCCTGTCCCTGAGTTAGTCGTCGCCTTTGAGTTTTTTACGCTCAACGTACAGCGCTGCCGCTTCACGAACGAAAGCTGCGCAGATCTTTGCCTGATAACGGTTTTCGAGATCGTCGGCGATGGCCATCAGCTCGTCTTTCGTTGAGCGGTACGGACGCAGCGCGTTGTAGATCTCCAGAATGCGGTCGTCAGGTACGGCGGTTAGCTCAGCGGCGCGTTCGAAGTTCATCGCCAGCCTGTCACGTCCGGCATCTTTAGCGATTTCCGCCTGAAGGCGCAGCGTTTCAGGGGTAATGCGCATGTCCTGCGCTGTTACTTTGTTGCTCAGAACATTTTCGAGCGTGAACTCATCCAGGGTTTTGTTGGTCGCGGTTTTTACCCACTCAGGATGTTTATTCGCGAGAGGGTAGTCCGAGACTTTCGCAGTATGTGCTGATGAACTCGCCGTGGCCGGAGTCGTGGACTCTCCCTGCAGGCTGTTCATCCGGCTCAGTACATCCCGAACCATCGATTCAATTGCGTCGGTATTCATGGAGTTATCCTTTATCAAAGCGCCACGCGCAGTTCCTGCGGGTTCTTGCCCGTCACGACGTATTTGGTCTCTTTAATGTGCAGAATGGCTGATTTCGCCTGGTACTTAGGACGGGCCATCTGATCATTCAGCGTAGGGACCGGTTGCGGAGATTCACGCTTGGCATAACGTGCGGCGTTTTTACCGATCTGACGATAGGTTTCCAGCGTCAAAAGCGGTGCCTGAGGGAACAGCTCCAGGTTAGAAAGCGGTGGTAATCCCTGTTGGTGAATAACCGTGGTGCCTTTTGACTGGATGCCGATAGAGATCCCAGAACCACTCAGACGATTACCCTCCACGGCAACAAACGCCACATCAGAGGATTTAAAGCAGCGGATAACGCGCGCTTTAATGCCTTCTTCTTCAATACCGGCAATCACTTCGCGCAAGATATTTTTGTGCGGTATTCCCACGATATTGACGGTTTGTGACAGACCAAACGCTGGCCCTACGGCGATAATCACTTCGTCCTGCTGCTGGCCCTGTTTGGCTTCGCCAATCTCAGTCAGAAAACTGTCACCTTGTACCGCAGCAGCCTGTGGTGTGCTGGCCGCTGTCGCTGAGCGGAAGGAGACGGGTTTGTCGCTGGTCTGCATTTCCGACAGTACGTCTTCAATTATCTGGCGTAGCAGCTTTTCATTGATTTCCATTTTTCACCCCTTAGCCAAGTTCGTTGGGATCAAGTGCGCCAGGGATGTTTTTGATCTCTTCCCAGCGTTCGCCTTGCAAGCGATAACCTGTTGCCGGACCGGCATAATCATTGACGTCATTTACTGCGGACAGCACCTGTCCGTCGCCAACGATAATGGCGGAGGTATGCAGATAATCCCCGGTTAACTTGGCTTTCTGGATGTTGAGCATGTCCTGAGCGACATCGGTAAACCCGCCCTGAGCAAGGGCTTTCACCACTTCCAGACCGTTACGGTTTTTATTGATGATCTCTTGCGCAAACTTAATGTCTTCAACAATGTTTCGCTCCGGCATATCTTTCGAACCGTGAGCGTAGGTTGCAGCTTCCACTTCTTCATCGGTAATAGGCGGTAATCCCATTCCGGCAAAGACGGCCTGTAGCGCGCGCGCTGCTTTGTTGCGAATGGCGATAACGTCTTCTTCACGAACAGGACGCAACCCACCGTCTACCTTCAGATCGCGCTGAAGAACGTTGTAGTCGTCAAAATCCTCGGCATCCTCGTTAGAACCCGCAAACATGTTGTCGTAGTTGGGCACTGCGGAATACCCGGAAGAGATGAAGTCAGTCCCGGGCAGGAACTGCATCAGCAGGCGCGCAGTACGGCGCATATCCGAGTGGGTAAAGGTCTGGTCGTTACTGGAGGCGCATTCCAGATCCAGAGAAGAACAGATCAGGTTTTCTGCCAGCACGGCGCGGATACCCGACGGTACAGCGGAAGGCACACCGATGCAGCTTACGGAACCGTTTTGTAAACCCTGTACGCCAGCAGCTTTGGTGATGTAAATACAGCGGGCTTCCAGATAAAGCATCGATTTGCCTTCGGCATAACCCATTTGAACTTCTGAGCCAGAACCGGAGGTAAAGCGCATTTTCAGACCGCGGGAGGCGTAGGAAGAGGCGAGGAAGCCTTTCGACCATGGCGTGTCGTCGCCGTCAGTAAAGACGGGTTCTGTACCATAGACGGAGATTGTTTCTGCATAGCAGGTGTGGCCTAGCATGCCGAGTTTCAGTTCAGTCGCTTCTTCCAGTGAACACTGGGTTAACACGCCAGGACGCCCAACCTGTGAGCCGACTAACAGTGCAATGGCGTTAAATGGCGCATAACGCGCAACAGCAACGGTGGTTTCCTGTTCGTCAAACCCGCGCCATGCGCCTTCAGCGGCATCAGCGGCAATCTGCACCGGGTTATCTTTAACGTTAGTGACGTGTGCCTGTTGAGACGGGGTACGACGAGCGCGCATTTTCTGCATGGCCATCATCATCTCAACGACGTTCATATGTGACACTACTTCGACAATTTTTGCCGGTGTCATTGCGGTGGTTAGCGGCACAATATCTTTGCGCTTCACGTTAGGATCGCAAAGCATATTGGCCAGTTTGACCGAATCCATCGCCATAACTTCTTCCGCGCGGGCCAGGTTAATGCCATAGCGGGCAATAAAATGGTCAATTAGGTCAAATTCACTGGCGGATTTGCCGTCCAGTTCAGTGACTGTACCGTTGACGATTTTAATCGACGGTTTGGGGTCGTTCGGGCTTTCCATCGCAATGAAGCCTTCCTCGATCCACTCCTTAACGAAGCCATCCTGATTCACAGGGCGCTTCGCCAGTGCTTCAAATCTTTTCGATCTCATGAATCAGCCTCACTGATATCAGATGTAGGACGGACGATCGTTTTTCGGCTCTGAGCCGAGAGTCCCGAGTACGGTTTTACCGATTTCGCGGGCGGAGATAACGGCCTGGCGAACCGCGCCGGAATCGCCTGAAATGACCAGGATAGCTTCGTTACTGAAGCTGGTGCCGTGGGCTGGGGAGCTGTAGGCCACAACTTCCACGTTGGCAGATTTCAGCGCCGTATCAGCCATCAGGACACCCACGGATGCTGGTGCGCCGACAATGATGCCGCAGGCTCGACCAATCGGTGCGCCAAAGGCTTTTTCCAGCGCATAGCTGGCGCGCGCGGTGTATTGCATCTCGATATGACCGGCTTCGTTGGCATAAACGTCGCCAAAGGTGCGATCCAACTCTTTCAGTGCAACTTCAATGCCGCGTTTCACGTCGGAAACATCGTTGCCGCCGAGAATAATCAGTGACCCATGACCTGCACCGCCTTTGGTATCACGTGGCAACTCGATGCTGACGACTTCAGTATTTGTGGCTTTTACCGCTTCATCGGCGGCCATGATGTGCGGGCCCGCACCTGTACGTGCGCCAAGGATGCCAATAGATCGATAACGTTTTTCAAGTTTCATCGCGTCCAGTAAGGCGCTATCTACGTTGGCGATTACCAGACCGACTGTGTCGCCAATCGCGGTACCGACAAACTCCGTTAAACTGCAGCTTTTCTCTGTCATAGCCGTTTCTCGTGTTGGAGGATTATTTTCAGGGATAGCCTGCTGTTCTGGCGTCGCCACGCGAGCAATCACCTGCGCCATGATCTGTTCAACCAGCTCATTGCTGCTCATTAGCTAATTCCCTTCGGTAAGATTTTTTCTACATCGGTATGAGGGCGTGGAATGACGTGTACGGCTTTCACTTCTCCCACGTTTCGGGCTGCGGCGGCACCAGCATCTGTTGCTGCTTTGACAGCGCCGACATCGCCGCGGACAATGACTGTTACCAGCCCCGAACCAATTTTTTCGTAGCCGACCAGCATTACATTGGCTGATTTCACCATTGCATCTGCGGCCTCTATGGCTGCAGTTAAGCCTTTGGTTTCTACCATTCCTAACGCTTCTTGTTGCATAAAGACCTCGCCTGGGTTGTCCCGATGTTCATGACTATAAAAAGAAGCGAGGAAAAAGAATGGCTGACTTGAAAGTATGAGTGAAAAAATAGTGAGGTTCTGGTGATATAAAATTGCTGTTATTTATTTTATGGTGTTGTTTTTATTGAATATATTATGAAATGCTGATGTGATTATTTGGCTATGTTAATTCCATATTTACACTTTTTAACGTGACAGGTGAAATATCATTTGCTATGCGGGGGGAATGAATTTGTGACGGTTATCTGAAAACAAGATTATGCTATTGGCAATATTTTATTATTTTTAAAATGTACATGTAATAGAGGAATTCCACGTCATCTGGCTTTGTTTAATAAAAGTGATCGCAAGAATTTGCTATCGCAACACGATTTTGAAAGTCATATCGCCCGCAGATTGCCAACAATTTGCCGACATGGCTTTTTATAGTAAGCCTCGAAGTATTCTACTTGCCAGCAAGGAGTCCGCTGGTAAAGACACGAACTCTGCTTAGAAGGTGTCACAATGAACGATTCACTAAAAGCGCAATGCATTGCTGAGTTTTTGGGTACCGGGCTGTTTTTGTTTTTTGGAATTGGATGCCTGAGCGCCCTGAAAGTCGCAGGTGCCAGCCTGGGATTGTGGGAGATCTGCATCATATGGGGTCTGGGGATCTCGCTTGCAGTTTACCTGACGGCCGGAATTTCTGGTGCACATCTCAATCCTGCTATTACTATCGCTCTGTGGTTATTTGCCTGCTTTCCGGGGCGGAAGGTTTTGCCTTATACCGTGGCTCAGGTCGCGGGGGCCTTCGGTGGCGCTCTGCTGGCTTATTTGCTCTATGGCAGTCTGTTTACCGAGTATGAATCAGCCCACCAGATGATACGCGGAAGTCTTGAAAGCTTGCAGCTTGCCAGCATATTTAGTACTTATCCTGCCGCAGCGCTCAGTGTCTGGCAGGCCGCGCTGGTTGAAGTGGTGATTACCTCGATTCTGATGGGGATGATCATGGCGCTGACCGACGACGGTAACGGTGTTCCCAGGGGGCCGTTAGCGCCGTTGCTGATTGGTATTCTCGTTGCTGTTATCGGCGCATCCACCGGCCCGCTTACCGGATTTGCAATGAATCCGGCGCGTGATTTTGGTCCTAAATTGTTTGCCTGGATGGCCGGATGGGGAGATGTCGCGATGACCGGCGGACGTGATATCCCATACTTCATTGTTCCGATTGTGGCTCCCATCATCGGCGCCTGCGCGGGTGCTGCAATTTATCGTTATTTTATTGGCAAAAATTTACCGTGTAATGCGTGTAAGCTGGAGGAAAATGAGAGCTAGCTTCACGGAAAAAGCTTATTTTTGAAAGGTAAAAACTGTTTTCGTGATCCGGTTTCCTGAACCGCTGAAAAAGTCTCCCAACAATGGGAGACTTTTGTTATGTTCGCTGATGACTTTCATCATTGCTCAGAATGGCAGGATGAAAATGAGTGTGAATAATATGTTTCTTTATAACAATAAATTAACTGAGAGGTTTTATCATGATTTCTGCGAGTGCCCTGAACTCAGAACTCATTAATAAAATCGCACAGGATTTTGCACAGGCCACCAGTCTGGCCGTTGTGGTTGTCAATATTCACGGTGATGAAATTTCTGAGCTCTTTAATTTCACTCCTTTTTGCCAGTTGATGCGCCAGCATCCTCAGCACAGCACCCGTTGTCGTATGAGCGACCGCTGCGGAGGGCTGGAAGCGTCTAAATCCGATCAACCCTGCATCTATCGTTGTCATGCCGGACTTACCGATTTTTCCATTCCTCTGGTCATCGCCGGCCACCTGGTTGGGTTTGTGCTCTGTAGTCAGGTACGCTTAAGTAACGACGTTGGTCTGGTTGATATTCTCAACGTCGATGACCGCTGGCAAGCTGATCCCGAACTGGTCAATGAATTTCGAAATGTACCGGAAATGGACTATTCACGAGTCATCGCCTCAGCAGATCTGCTGAAACTCATTGTAGAAAACTGTCTTAAGAAACAACTTAATTTTGTCGTTATCAAAGACAATCCACAGCAGTCAGAGCCGGTACGCACTAACCGCAGTACCAATCCGCATGACAGTAAGATGAAAAAAGCCCTGCGCTATATTGATGCGCATTTATCAGACGAATTGCGTCTGGAAGATGTCGCCTCACATGTTTTCCTTAGCCCTTACTATTTCAGTAAATTGTTCAAAAAATATCAGGGTATCGGTTTTAACGCATGGGTAAACCAACAGAGAATGGCAAGTGCCAAAGAGTTGCTTTGCCACAGTGACTGGAGTATAGCCAGCATTGCGCGTAATTTAGGCTTTTCGCAAACCAGCTATTTTTGCAAGGTGTTCCGTCAAACGTATCAGGTTACGCCGCAGGCATTTCGCCAGCAAATAAATGTCATTTCACGCGGAGAGTCTGCGTAAATAGCAATATTTTGCTATTGCCGATTTTTGATATGTGGTGCTATGCCAATCATTATAAAATGAAAAATAATGACAGCTGCCAATAAATTGTCATAGCGCAACAAAATAATAGTATTAGAGGGATAAACTGCACCAGTTTTTATTTTTGTGATGAGATACAGTGTCTGTGTGAAGGACTTTCTTTATTCTTTAACGACATTTTCATTCAGAATACGAACTTATGAAGTCAATGGGTTAAGGCCAGAATATTGGCTGAATGAACCCGGAAAGATATTAAATTGAATTATTGTCATGAGGTCGTGAATTTACCTCATAACATAGAGCTTAATTAATCAGGCTCTTGAACTGACAGGTTTGCCACGTTTGTGGCAGGGAAGGGGGTGAGAATCCCCCGCAGCCCCCGCTGCTGTGATGCTGACGACCCCGTATTGACCACTGATCGCAAGATTGGGAAGGGCGGGTGAGGATGACGCTAAGCCAGAAGACCTGCCTGTCAGTGACTACCAACAACTTCGGTGGGAAGTGGGTGGTTCAGATGCATACAGTCGAGAGACTGGGTATCTCTACACCCCTACCACCCTGAACAGGATCAGGGTATGGCGGCCAATTTTCACGCATTTGTTCTTGCAGGTACCGGAAGCGGCTGTGGTAAAACCACGGTGACGCTGGGCTTGTTGAGCTTGTTGAAAAAGCGCGGATTACGCGTCCAGCCTTGCAAGGTCGGTCCTGATTACCTTGATACCGGCTGGCATACCGCGGTGTGCGGTACCGCTTCCCGCAATCTTGATAGCTTCATGCTTCCCGTTCCCACGCTGAACGCATTATTTCGCGAGCAGATGCAACATGCGGATATCGCCGTTATCGAAGGTGTCATGGGACTGTATGACGGCTATGGTACCGACCCAAACTATTGCAGCACTGCCGCGATGGCCAAACAGTTAGGCTGTCCGGTTATCTTATTGGTTGATGGCAAAGCCGTTTCCACCTCGATCGCCGCAACGGTAATGGGCTTTCAGCATTTTGATCCAACCCTGAACATCGCAGGCGTCATTGTTAATCGGGTCAACAGCGAAACACATTACCAACTGCTGAAGGTGGCGATCGAACGTTACTGCGCCGTACCCGTCTTAGGCTACGTTCCCCGTGTGGACGGCATTGCGCTTCCTGAACGTCATCTGGGTTTAGTTACCGCGCGCGAGTCGGTTATCAGCCAGCAACCGTGGCAGGCATTCGCCGCGACGCTGGAGCAAACCCTTGATATCGACGCGTTGTTGGCATTAAGCCAGTTAAACACCCTTCCTGTTGGCGAATGGCCCGCGCTACCGGCAGCAGACGCAGGGGCAGGGCTAACGCTTGCCATCGCCGATGACGAAGCATTCAACTTTTACTATCCGGACAATATTACGCTGCTGGAGCGCACGGGGCTTAAGATTGTCCGTTTTAGCCCCTTGCACGACAACTGCTTACCCGACTGTCAGATGATCTGGCTAGGAGGCGGATATCCTGAGTTACATGCTGCAGCGCTGGCCGGAAATGTCCCGATGCTTGAACAGTTGCGGGCGGCGCACCAACGAGGCGTCGCGATTTACGCGGAGTGTGGGGGACTGATGTATCTCGGTAGTTCACTTGAGGACAGTCAGGGCGAGACCTGGTTGATGGCGGATATTATTCCCGGCCACAGCAAAATGGGTAAACGTTTGACCCGATTTGGTTACTGTGAAGCGCAGGCCGCGCAGCAAACATTATTAGCTGCCAAAGGCGAAGTGCTGCGCGGTCATGAATTCCACTACTCCGATTTTACCCCTGAAACGTCAGCAGTGATGAACTGTCGCAAAGTTCGCGATGGCAAAACGCTGCAAGCCTGGTCTGGTGGCTGGCAGTCAGGAAATACCTTCGCCAGCTATCTACACGTTCATTTTGCTCAACGCCCGCAGATGATTAACCATTGGCTGGCAGCCGCGAGGAGTGCGCTATGACGATCCTCGCGTGGTGTGTTGCCTGGCTACTCGATTTTATCATTGGCGATCCGCAGAACTGGCCGCATCCGGTGCGCTGGATTGGCAATCTGATTTCTGCCGTGCAACGTGTTGTTCGGCGTTACTGCCATAGCGACCGCGCGTTACGCATCGGTGGCGCGCTGATGTGGATTGTAGTGGTTGGACTGACCTGGGCTGTGTCCTGGGGAATACTGGCGCTGGCGCAATCAATTCATCCCTGGTTTGGTTGGGTTGTTGAGGTCTGGATGATTTTCACCGTGCTGGCCGGGCGCTGCCTGGCAAACGCCGCGCTGGATGTAGAACGTCCGCTACGTGCCGGTAACCTGGCCGCCAGTCGGGAAAAGCTGTCATGGATTGTGGGACGTGATACCTCGCAACTACAACCGCCGCAGATTAATCGCGGTGTAGTGGAAACCGTAGCGGAGAATACCGTTGACGGCATTATCGCGCCACTGTTCTTCCTGCTTCTCGGTGGTGCGCCCCTGGCGATGGCCTATAAAGCGGTAAACACCCTTGACTCCATGGTGGGCTACAAACATGAAAAATACCGAGCTATCGGTATGGTCAGCGCCCGTCTGGATGATATCGCAAATTATATTCCCGCGAGACTGAGCTGGTTGCTGCTGAGCGCTGCAGCATTTTTATGCCGCCAGAACGGCGCACGAGCTTTGCAGATTGGCTGGCGCGATCGCTATAACCACAGCAGCCCAAACTGTGCGTGGTCGGAGGCATCCGTGGCCGGGGCATTAGGCATTCGTCTGGGTGGTCCTAATGACTACTTTGGCGAGCGCGTTGAGAAACCGTGGATCGGTGATGCGCAGCGCGACATTTCGGTAGACGACATTTCCCATACGATTCGATTGATGTGGGTGGCATCGACGCTGGCACTGGCGCTGTTTATTGCGCTGCGGTGGCTGCTGGTCGGTGTGGCCTGAGGACAACACCATGCAATATATCCAGCAACCCCAGGCGATTGAGGCCAAAAGTTTCGACATTATTGGCGAGATTATTCGTGAAACACGCCCGGACTATCAGTTTGCCAGCCCGTTACATGAAGCCATTATCAAGCGGGTCATTCACACAACCGCGGATTTCGACTGGCTGGACATTCTGTGGTTTTCCAGTGATGTGCTGGAACAGTTTTGTGCGGCGCTTAGCCGCTCAAGCGTGATTTATACCGATACCACGATGGCTCTGTCCGGGATTAATAAAACGTTGCTGGCAAAATTTGGCGGTGAATGCCGCTGCTACATCAGCGACCCACGGGTTGTGCGGACGGCCAAAGAGCAGGGCATTACTCGCTCGATGGCGGCCGTCGATATCGCAGTGAAGGAAGAAGGTGAAAAGCTGTTTGTGTTTGGTAACGCGCCGACAGCGTTGTTTCGCCTGCTGGAGCATGATGTCGCCGTCAGTGGTGTGGTTGGCGTACCGGTAGGGTTCGTCGGTGCCGAAGAGTCGAAAGATGCGCTCACCCAAAGCAGTCTGCCCGCCATTGCCGCGTTAGGCCGTAAAGGGGGAAGTAATGTCGCTGCCGCTATCGTCAATGCCATGCTTTATCACATGCAGGGGGCGCGATGAGCGAGGCTTTCGATACGCCGGTGTGGCACAACGGTAAAGCACTGCGTAAAGGATATACCACCGGATCCTGCGCGACGGCGGCGGCAAAAGTGGCGGCGCTGATGGTATTACGCCAACACTTGATCCATCAGGTTTCTATTGTGACGCCTTCCGGGGTGACGTTGTGTCTGAACGTGGAGTCGCCGCATATCGAAGGGCAGCAGGCGATAGCCGCTATTCGCAAAGACGGTGGTGATGATGTGGACGCCACACATGGGATGCTGATTTTTGCGCGCGTGACGTTAAACGAGAGTAAAGAGATAACCCTTCAAGGCGGGGAAGGCGTTGGTACGGTAACCCGCAAAGGGATCGGCCTGCCGGTGGGCAGTTCAGCGATTAACCGCACACCTCGCCAGACCATTGAGTCAGCGGTGCGTGAGGCGATTGGCCCGAATCGAGGGGCACAGATTGAGATTTTCGCGCCGGAAGGCGAAGAGCGGGCGCAAAAAACCTACAACTCGCGCCTGGGTATTCTGGGTGGCATTTCGATTATCGGCACCACGGGGATCGTCACGCCGATGTCGGAAGAGAGCTGGAAACGTTCGCTGTCGCTGGAGCTGGAAATTAAGCGAGCGGCGGGGCTGGAACGCGTCGTACTGGTACCGGGAAACCATGGCGAACGTTTTGTGCGCGAGCAGATGGGGATTGACACCCAGGTGGTTGTCACCATGAGCAACTTTGTCGGCTACATGATTGAAGAAGCTGTACGTCTGGGGTTCCGGCAAATCGTGCTGGTGGGACATCCGGGCAAGCTTGTCAAAATCGCGGCGGGCATTTTCCATACCCATAGCCATATTGCCGACGCGCGTATGGAAACGCTGGTGGCCCATCTCGCGTTACTTGGCGCGCCGCTGGAACTACTGACGCTGGTCAGCGACTGCGATACCACCGAGGCGGCGATGGAACACATAGAAGCGTATGGTTTTCAGCGCATTTATGACCATCTGGCTAAGCGCATTTGTATGCGCGTCCTGCAAACGTTGCGTTTTACCAAAAATCCCCCGACCTGCGACGCCATCATGTTCTCCTTTGATAACCAGGTGCTGGGTTGTAATCGTCCGATCGCAGAGATTGCTGAGGAGATGCAATGTTAACCGTTGTGGGGATGGGACCCGCCGGTTTGCATTTGATGACGCCTGCGGCACGCGAAGCGGTTGCAACGGCTGATGTTCTGGTCGGCGGTAAGCGGCATTTGCAGCAGTTCGCGGATTTTACCGGCGAACAGTTTGTTCTCGGTGCCAATATCCCGGAACTGCTGGACTGGATTAATACGCACCGGGCGCAACAGGTTGTGGTGCTGGCGTCTGGCGATCCGCTGTTCTATGGGATCGGAACGCGCATGGTGGCGCATTTTGGTATTGAAAATGTGCGCATTATTCCCGGTATTAGTGCGGTGCAGTATCTGTGTGCGCAGTCCGGTATTGATATGAACGATATGTGGCTGACCAGTAGCCATGGTCGCAGCGTCTGTTTCGATGAACTGGCGCGGCATAACAAGGTGGCGATGGTGACAGATGGGCTGTGCGGCCCGCGTGAAATTGCGCAACAGCTGATAGCGCGAGGCAAGGGACATCGCTGGATGGTGATTGGCGAAAACCTGGCGATGGAAAACGAACGGATCCATTTCCTGCCCGTAAGTGAAGTTAACGCCGACTATGACATGAATGCAGTGGTGATCCTTGATGAAAGATGAGCTGTTTCTGCGTGGAGAGAAAGTGCCGATGACCAAAGAAGCGGTACGCGCACTTGCCCTCTCAAAACTTGAATTATACCGCGCCAGTCACCTGATTGATATTGGTGCCGGAACCGGCAGCGTGTCGATAGAAGCCGCGCTGCAATACCCTGGATTACGCGTGACAGCAATTGAACGTAACCCGGCAGCGCTCAGGCTGCTGGATGAGAACCGTCAGCATTTTGCCTGCGCAAACATCGATATTTTTCCCGGCGTTGCGCCGATGACTATCGCGGAAAAAGCCGATGCCATTTTTATGGGTGGCAGCGGCGGCCATTTGACCGAACTGATTGACTGGTCAATGCGTCAATTGCATCCCGCAGGGCGGCTGGTGATGACGTTTATCCTCCAGGAAAACCTCAACATCGCGCTGGCACATCTGGACCATCTTGGCGTACAGGGCGTGGATTGCCTGCAGCTACAGGTTTCCTCGCTTACCTCGCTTGGCAATGGTCATTATTTCAAACCGAATAACCCCGTATTTGTTATCGCCTGTCAGAAGGAAGGAAACCATGTCTGAGATTTTTGATCCCCGTAGCGTGTGGTTTGTCGGCGCAGGTCCTGGCGATCGCGAGCTGATTACCCTCAAAGGTTACCGGTTGCTACAGCAGGCGCAGGTTGTTATCTACGCTGGATCGCTGATTAACACCGAACTGCTGGAATATTGCCCTGCCGGCGCAGAATGTCACGACAGCGCCGAACTGCATCTGGAGCAGATCCTCGACCTGATGGAGGCCGGCGTGAAAGCAGGGAAGACCGTCGTGCGTCTGCAAACCGGCGATGTTTCGCTATACGGTTCCGTGCGCGAGCAGGGCGAGGAACTGACCAAGCGTGGGATTGACTGGCAGGTGGTGCCTGGCGTCAGCGCATTTCTCGGCGCGGCGGCGGAGTTGGGCGTTGAGTATACCGTGCCAGAGGTCTCACAAAGCCTGATCATCACACGTCTGGAAGGGCGCACGCCGGTACCGGAGCGCGAACAGCTGGAGTCATTTGCCAGCCACCAGACGTCAATGGCGATTTATCTGTCCGTCCAGCGTATTCATCGGGTGGCTGAACGCCTTGTTGAAGGCGGTTATCCTGCGACCACGCCCGTGGCGGTGATCTACAAAGCAACCTGGCCGGAAAGCCAGACTGTGCGCGGTACGCTGGCGGATATTGGCGACAAGGTACGCGATGCGGGTATCCGCAAAACGGCCCTCATTCTGGTCGGTAATTTCCTGGGCTCGGAGTATCACTACTCCAAACTCTATGCGGCGGACTTTAGCCATGAATACCGTAAAGCCTGAATCCATTGCGCTTTTTTGCCTGACGCCCGGTGGTGTCGTGCTGGCGAAGCGTCTGGCGGCCATGCTGCCGGTGACCTGTTTTACCAGTGAAAAGCTGCTGGAGGAGGGGTTTATTCCCTTCGAAAACGGCTTTGCCAATACCGCCCGCGAAGCGTTTGCAAATTATTCGGCGCTGATTTTTATCGGCGCGACCGGTATCGCGGTGCGCGTGCTGGCCCCGCTGGTCAACGACAAATTTTGCGATCCGGCGGTGGTGGTCATTGATGAACGTGCCCAGCACGTTATCAGCCTGCTCTCCGGTCACGCCGGGGGCGCGAATGCGCTGGCTCGTTATCTGGCGGGTATGTTGGGCGCTGACCCGGTGATCACCACGGCGACAGATGTCAATGATATGGCGGCACTGGATACGCTGGCATTTCAGTTGAATGCCCGGATGAGCGATTTCCGCTCGGCGGTGAAGATCGTCAATCAGATGCTGGTTAGTAACAAGCGCGTAGGCCTGTGGTGGGATGACGAACTGACGCAGGATGTCAGCCATTGCGATCGACGCGGTTTTATCACGGTATCCGATCTCAACTCGCTTCCTGAACTGGATGCGCTGGTGTGCATCACCTTACGCACTAATTTACCCGACCTGCCGGTTCCTCACTGGAAGCTGGTGCCGCAGCGGGTTGTCGCCGGAATTGGCTGTCGTCGCGATACGCCGTTTCCGCTGCTGGCTGCGCTGCTGGCCAGACAACTCGAAGCCCAGCAGCTCGATCCGCTGGCGTTAAAAGCAATTGGCAGCATCACGCTGAAAAAAAATGAACAGGGACTTATCCAATTAGCTTCGTGCTGTCGGGTTCCTTTCGAAACCTTTACTGCTGACGCGCTGCGTGAGCATGAACACCGTTTTCCGGCTTCATCGTTTGTGCGCAAAACGGTGGGCACAGGAAGCGTTTCCGGTCCTGCAGCCTGGCTGCTTAGCCACGGACAACTGTTAGGCGAGACCCTGCGAGAACAGGGCGTCACTATCACTTTGGGAGTTTCACACTGATGTTAAGCGTAATTGGAATTGGCCCTGGCTCGCAGGCAATGATGACCATGGAAGCTGTTGAAGCATTGCAGGCAGCGGAAATCATCGTTGGCTATAAAACCTACACCCACCTGGTAAAAGCGTTCACAGGCGACAAGCAGGTGATCAAAACCGGAATGTGCAAAGAGATTGAACGCTGTCAGGCGGCGATCGAACTGGCGCAGGCGGGTCACAATGTGGCGTTGATCAGCAGCGGTGACGCGGGGATTTACGGTATGGCCGGACTGGTACTCGAACTGGTCAGCAAGCAAAAGCTGGACGTTGAGGTCAGGTTGATACCAGGTATGACCGCCAGTATTGCCGCCGCCTCTTTGCTGGGCGCGCCGTTGATGCACGACTTCTGCCACATCAGCTTAAGCGATCTGTTAACGCCGTGGCCGGTTATCGAAAAACGCATCGTTGCCGCCGGTGAGGCCGATTTTGTTATCTGTTTCTACAACCCACGCAGTCGGGGTCGCGAAGGACATCTGGCGCGCGCATTTGAGCTGTTATCTGCCAGCAAGAGTGCACAAACGCCGGTCGGTATTGTGAAGTCGGCCGGACGTAAAAAGCAGGAAAAATGGCTGACCACGCTGGGTGAAATGGATTTTGAGCCGGTTGATATGACCAGTCTTGTGATCGTGGGCAACAAAACCACCTATGTTCAGGACGGGCTGATGATCACACCCCGAGGTTATGTGCTGTGAATTATGGTGATGTGCTGGTCATGGGCGGCACCAGCGATGCGCGCATGCTGTGCCAGCAACTGGATGCGGCAAACGTGGCCTACACCCTGTCAGTTGCGACCCCGACGGGAAAGCAACTGGCGGGAGACATCAAAGGTCAGGTGCGCTGCGGGCGTCTGGAACGTGAGCAAATGATTGCCTGGCTGCAGGAAAATCGGACGCGCTGGGTGATTGATGCTTCGCATCCTTACGCCGAGGTGGTGAGTCGCAACATCATGAATGCCTGCGAAGCGGCGGGCGTACTGCTGAGCCGCTATCAGCGCCCCGAACAGTTAAGCGGTTTAACCCACTCGCACCTGTATACCGTACAGAGTATTCAGCAAGCCAGCGAGGTTGCGCGGCGTTTCGGTGAACGAGTGCTGCTGACGACCGGCAGTAAAGATCTGGCGATCTGGCGCAAAGAGTTGCCAGAGAAAACGCTGCTGGCGCGCGTCCTGCCTGTACCTGAGGTCATTCAGCAATGCGCGGACCTGGGATTTGGCGTCGGTGAGATCTTTGCTCTGTGTGGGCCGTTTAGCGCCGAGTTCAACGCTGCGTTTTATCAACAGTGTCAGGCTGATGTGGTGATTACTAAGGCATCAGGCGCGGAAGGGGGGGATCAGGAAAAAGTGCAACCCTGTCTGGATGCCGGTATCCCCTGCATCGTGATTACACGTCCGGCACCGTTGGTGACGGGAGAAGAGTTACTGGAAAGTCAGGCCGCCTTTGCGGCGCGTTTAACGCGCTGGCTGGCCGCTGCTTAAGGAGTTAGAGATGAAAAAGGCGCTTCTGGTGGTCAGCTTTGGCACCAGCTATCACGACACCTGTGAGAAAAATATTGTGGCCTGTGAGCGCGATCTCGCAGCCAGTTGCCCTGACCGTGACCTGTTCCGGGCGTTTACCTCAGGGATGATAATCCGCAAGCTCAAACAGCGTGACGGCATTGAAATCGACACACCGCTGCAGGCGCTGCAAAAGCTGGCGGAGCAGGGGTATCAGGATGTCGCGATTCAGTCGCTGCACATCATCAACGGCGACGAATACGAAAAAATTGTCCGCGAAGTACAAAGTATGCGCCCGCTGTTTTCTCGCCTGACGCTGGGTGTACCGCTTTTGAGCAGCGTTGAAGATTACGCACAGTTGATGCTGGCGTTGCAACAGCAGATGCCGGCGCTGGGTGAAAAAGAAAAAGTGGTGTTTATGGGACACGGGGCAAGCCATCACGCTTTTGCTGCCTATGCCTGTCTTGACCACATGATGACGGCGCAGTGCTTCCCGGCGCGAGTCGGGGCGGTGGAAAGCTACCCGGAAGTGGATGTGCTGATTGAAAGTTTATCTCAGGAAGGCGTCACGGCGGTACATCTGATGCCGCTGATGTTAGTCGCCGGTGACCATGCGATTAACGATATGGCCTCCGACGAAGACGATTCGTGGAAAACGTTGTTCAACGCAGCAGGGATACCGGCTACGCCGTGGCTCAGCGGACTGGGGGAAAACCCGGCGGTTCGCGCGATGTTTGTGGCGCATTTACAGCAGGCGCTTAATGTGGCGCTGGAGGAAGCAGCATGAGCGGAAAACTGTACGCATTAAGCACCGGACCTGGCGCTTCCGATCTGATCACCGTACGTGCTGCACGCACGTTGGGGATGCTGGATATTCTCTATGCGCCCGCCGGACGCAAAGGCGGCGATAGCCTGGCGCTGTCGATTGTACGGGAGTATATCGGCGAGCAGACCGAGGTTCGCTGCTGCCATTTTCCCATGAGTGCCGACAGCGCGGAAAAAGAGGCCGTCTGGGATGAGGTGGCAAGCGCGCTGGTTCAGGAAGTTGAAGCCGGGAAGAGGGTAGGCTTTATTACGCTCGGTGACGCCATGCTGTTCAGCACCTGGGTCTTTTTACTGCAGCGCATTGGTTCGCCTGACTGGTTAGAAATTGTCCCGGGCGTGACCTCTTTCGCTGCGATTGCCGCGCGTGCGAAAACTCCGCTCGCCATGGAGCAACAATCGCTGGCAGTGGTCTCCTGTACCGCGCCGGAAGCTGAAATTCAGCAGGCGTTAAAGCAGCATGACAGCCTGGTGCTGATGAAAGTTTACGGTCGCTTTGCGCGCATCAAAGCGTTGCTGCAGCAAGAGGGGTTGTTGGACTACGCGCTGATGATGTCTGAAGCCACGCTGCCGGGCGAGCAGTGCTGGCGCCATCTCGACGAGGTGAGCGACGATCAGCCGCTGCCTTATTTCTCGACCATTCTGGTCAACAAACAGTGGGAGTATGCACAATGAAGCTTGAACAACAGCTAAAACAGCTGTCTTTCAGCGGGTTGGCTGCGGCGCTATTACTGATGATTGTTCCTGAGCAAGCGTTCGCGATGCACATTATGGAAGGTTTCCTGCCGCCGATGTGGGCGCTGGCATGGTGGCTGCTGTTTTTACCCTGCCTGTGGTACGGGCTGGTGCGCCTGCGCCAAATCGTGCAGGAAGATAACCACCAGAAAGTTTTACTGGCACTGTGCGGCGCCTTTATTTTTGTGCTGTCGGCGCTGAAAATTCCTTCCGTTACCGGAAGTTGTTCACACCCTACCGGCGTAGGCCTGGCGGTTATTCTGTTCGGGCCAGGTGTAGTAGCTATCCTCGGGGCGATCGTTTTGCTGTTCCAGGCACTGCTGCTGGCGCACGGTGGTTTGACGACGCTCGGCGCTAACGGCATGTCGATGGCGGTGATTGGCCCGGTAGCGGGTTACATGGTGTGGAAAATGGCCTGCCGTGCGGGGCTGCGTCGTGATGTTTGCGTCTTCTTGTGCGCGATGTTGGCGGATCTTGTCACCTATTTCGTCACCTCAGTGCAACTGGGCGTGGCGTTCCCGGACCCGTCTGCTGGCGCTACCGGTTCAATCATTAAATTCATGGGGATTTTCTGTCTGACACAAATCCCCATCGCGATTGCGGAAGGGTTACTCACCGTGCTGATTTACGATCAGCTAACCAAACGCCAGTTAATAACCGCACAAGGACATTAACGATGAAAAAGACGCTGATTATATTGGGCATGGTAGTGGCGCTGGTGATCCTGCCGTTCTTTATCAACCACGGTGGAGAATACGGCGGTTCAGACGGTGAAGCAGAGAGTCAGATTCAGGCTATTGCCCCGCATTATGAGCCATGGTTCCAGCCGTTGTATGAACCGGCAAGCGGTGAGATTGAAAGCCTGTTGTTTACGCTCCAGGGATCGCTGGGTGCAGCCGTAATTTTCTACATACTGGGTTACACCAAAGGCAGGCAACGTCGTGATGACCGGGCTTGACAGGCTTAGCTATCAAAGCCGCTGGTTTCATGTCTCACCGGTGCGGAAATTTCTGCTCTGGCTAATGATGATGATTCTGGCGTTTACTCTGCCCCCGTTGGGGCAGGGTATCGAGCTGTTACTGATTGCCGCGCTGAGCTGCTGGCTGCTACGCATTTCGTTCTGGCGCTGGTGCCGCTTGATGGCATTACCGTTTGGTTTTCTGACGATAGGGGTAGTGACCATCCTGTTTAGTTTTAGTCGCGATCCGCAGACTCTGCTGGCCAGCATTCCCGTTGGCAGCTACTGGTTGGGCGTTAGTGCCTCAGGACTTTTCACCGCCAATGAAACCTTCTGGCGCAGCCTGGCTGCGTTGGCGGCAACGCTCTGGCTGGTGCTGAATCTACCGTTTCCGCAGCTGATTATTTTACTCAAACGCGCGCACGTTCCTCGCCTGCTTACTGAGCAGATCCTGTTAACCTGGCGCTTTATTTTTATCCTGTTAGACGAGGCGCTGGCTATTCATCGCGCACAAACGCTGCGTTTTGGGTATCGTAGCTTGCCGTTGGGCTATCGCTCGCTAGCGATGCTGGTGGGACTGCTGTTTACCCGCGTGTTGATCCGCTACCAGCAAATGACTACCACACTGGATATCAAACTTTATCAGGGTGATTTTCACCTGTAAGGAAAAGTATGCTTGCCACCTCAGCGCTTTGGTTTCGCTATCAGGATGACCCGATCCTCAAGGGGCTAACGCTGGACTTTTCTACGCATGCCGTTACGGGGTTGGTTGGTGCCAATGGCTGCGGAAAATCCACGCTATTTATGAATCTGAGTGGCTTACTGCGCCCGCAGCAAGGGGCAGTGATGTGGCAAGGCAAACCGTTGGATTACAGCAAGCGTGGCCTACTGGCACTGCGTCAGCAGGTGGCTACTGTATTTCAGGATCCCGATCAGCAAATCTTTTACACCGATATCGACAGTGACATTGCTTTCAGCCTGCGCAACCTTGGCGTGGATGAAGCTGAAATCGCCCGCCGGGTGGAAGATGCGCTGACGCTGGTCGATGCTCAGCATTTTCGCCATCAACCGATTCAGTGTTTAAGTCACGGGCAAAAAAAACGTGTGGCAATTGCCGGGGCGTTGGTGTTGCAGGCGCAATACCTGTTGCTGGATGAGCCTACAGCAGGGCTTGACCCATCAGGCCGTACGCAGATGATTGAGATAATCAAACGCATCGTAGCGCAAGGCAACCACGTGGTTATCTCCAGCCATGATATCGATCTTATCTATGAAGTCAGTGATGCAGTTTACGTTTTACGCCGGGGCGAGGTGCTAACACACGGCACGCCGGGGGACGTTTTCGCCCGTACGGAACTGATTGAACAAGCGGGATTAACTCAGCCCTGGCTGGTGAAGCTGCATACAGAGCTGGGCTTCCCGCTGTGTAAAACAGAGGCTGAATTTTTTAGTTGTATGCGAGAGAACGCACTGAAGGAGGCGTCATGACGCAGGCGATAATGTTGCAGGGAACGGCATCTGATGTGGGTAAAAGCGTGTTGGTCGCCGGGCTGTGTCGAATTTTTTATCAGGATGGACTGCGTACTGCGCCGTTCAAATCGCAAAACATGGCGCTGAACTCTGGCATTACGCCAGAAGGCAAGGAGATGGGGCGCGCACAAATTTTTCAGGCCGAAGCTGCAGGGATTACGCCAGATGTGCGTATGAATCCGGTGCTGCTTAAACCAACCAGCGACCGTAAAGCGCAGGTTGTGCTGATGGGCAAAGTCGCGACCGACATGGATGCGGTGAGCTACCACGAGTATAAACCGCGTCTGCGGGATCAAATCCTGTCAGTTTATAACAGTCTGGCGCAAGAGTTCGATGTGCTGGTGCTGGAGGGGGCGGGAAGCCCGGCAGAGATTAACCTGCGCGATCGCGATATCGTCAATATGGGTATGGCTGAAATGGCGCGATGTCCTGTCATTTTGGTGGCGGATATCGACCGTGGCGGGGTGTTTGCCTCCATTTACGGCACACTGGCGCTATTGCACGATCATGAACGCGCCAGGGTCAAGGGGGTGATCATCAACAAATTTCGCGGTGATGTGGCGTTGCTGTATTCCGGTATTGAGCAAATTGAAGCGCTGACCGGAGTGCCGGTTCTGGGCGTCATGCCATGGCTGGATGTGGATCTGGAAGATGAAGATGGCGTAGCGCTGCAAAAGGGTAAATATTTGCGCACTGATAAGCGCGACATCGACATCGCCGTTGTGCAAATACCGCACATTTCGAATTTTACTGATTTCAATGCGCTTGCCGCACAGCCGGATGTACGTGTGCGCTATGTGCGTCAGCCTGAAGAACTGGCGGGGGCCGATCTGGTGATTCTGCCGGGCAGTAAAAATACGCTGGGCGATCTGGTGTGGCTGCGTGAGAGCGGGATGGCGCACGGTGTCGTGCAATTGCATAGTAACAACGTGCCGGTGGTGGGGATTTGCGGTGGCTATCAAATGCTCGGCGATACGATCATCGATGAAGTGGAGTCAGGACTCGGCACGCTGCCGGGGCTGGGCTTACTCAATACTGTAACGCATTTTGCCCAGCACAAAACTACCACTTTGGTTGAGGGAAAAATGTCCTCCTCGCTGCCTGACTGGCTGGCGGGCGCGGCGGGGTTATCCGTTCGTGGTTATGAAATTCACATGGGCGAAACGACCTTAACTGAAGAATGCCGGGCGGTGATGACGCTGTGCAAGGACGGTGGCAACGTGGCTGACGGCGCGGTTACGCCGGATGGCCTGACGTTTGGTACTTATCTTCACGGTCTGTTTGACAGCGATGAATTTACCCGGGCGCTGGTTAATGGCCTGCGCGTACGTAAAGGGTTAGCACCGCTGGATTCCACCTTCCATTACGCGCAATATAAATCGCAGCAGTTTGATCTGCTGGCGGATGCGATGCGGCAACACATCGATATTGAGAAAATTTATACCATCATGCAGCAACACCGGGAGCCAGTATGATGATTCTGGTTACTGGCGGCGCGCGAAGCGGTAAAAGTCGACATGCGGAAGCGCTGATCGCGGATTCTCCAAACGTTTTGTATATCGCGACTTCGCAGATCTTTGATGAGGAGATGGCGGCACGAATTCAGCATCATCGCGATGGACGCCCTGCGCACTGGCGTACAGCCGAATGCTGGCAACATCTCGATGAACTGATAACGGCTGCAAACGATCCGCAAGAAGCCATTCTGCTGGAGTGCATCACCACGATGGTGACCAACCTGCTGTTTGCGCTGGGCGGTGACAGCAATCCGGATAACTGGGATTACGCGGCGATGGAACAGTCGATCGAGGATGAGATCCGTTCGCTGATTGCCGCCTGTCAGCGATGCCCGGCAAAGGTTGTGCTGGTCACGAATGAGGTAGGAATGGGGATTGTTCCGGAGAACCGTCTGGCACGGCATTTTCGCGATATTGCAGGACGTGTGAATCAGCGACTGGCAGCAGCAGCCGATGAGGTCTGGCTGGTGGTATCAGGAATTGGAGTCAAAATTAAATGAGTAAGTTGTTCTGGGCAATGCTCTCTTTTATCAGTCGCTTGCCCGTTCCTGCTCGCTGGTCGCAAGGACTGGATTTCGAGCACTATTCACGTGGCATTGTGATGTTTCCGCTTATTGGCGTGGTGCTGGGCGGGATAACGGGACTGGTCTTTATGGCGCTGCAGGCCTGGTGCGGTATCCCCCTGGCGGCGCTGTTTGCAGTGTTGACCCTCGCGCTGCTGACCGGTGGTTTTCATCTCGATGGTCTGGCGGATACCTGTGACGGTATTTTCTCTGCCCGTCGACGCGAACGGATGCTGGAAATCATGCGCGACAGCCGCCTGGGAACCCACGGCGGACTGGCGTTGATTTTCGTGTTGTTGGCGAAAGTGCTGGTGGTGAGCGAACTGGCTTTGCGTGGCACACCGATGCTGGCGGCGCTTGCTGCGGCTTGTGTTGCCGGGCGGGGTACCGCTGTTTTGCTGATGTATCGACATCGTTACGCTCGCGAAGAAGGGCTGGGCAATGTCTTTATCGGCAAAGTCTCCGGGCGTCAAACCTGCGTTACGTTGGGATTTGCGGCAGTCCTTGCCACCGTACTGCTTCCCGGTATGCACGGCGTAGCAGCACTGGTTGTCACGATAGTGGCGATTTTCATTCTTGGGCAGTTATTAAAACGCACGTTGGGTGGGCAAACCGGCGATACGCTGGGCGCAGCCATTGAACTTGGCGAGTTGATTTTCCTGCTGGCTCTGCTCTGAGTCAGCCAACATACTGGAACCCCTATGCAGACTTTAACCTCTTTACTCCACACCATACCTTCACCTGATAGTGCCGCGATGCTGCGTGCACAGCAGCATATCGATGGCTTGCTTAAGCCACCGGGAAGTCTTGGTCGGCTCGAGTCACTCGCTGTGCAATTGGCCGGAATGCCCGGCCTGAAGGGCGTTCCGCATGTGAATGGCAAAGCGATGCTGGTGATGTGCGCCGATCACGGCGTGTGGGATGAAGGGGTTGCCGTTTCGCCTAAAATCGTCACGGCTATTCAGGCTGCTAATATGACGCGTGGGACGACCGGCGTTTGCGTGCTGGCTGCTCAGGCGGGGGCAAAGGTACATGTGATTGATGTCGGTATTGATGCTGAACCTATTCCTGGCGTAGTAAATATGCGCGTGGCGCGCGGCTGCGGCAATATTGCTCAGGGCCCGGCAATGAGCCGTTCACAGGCCGAGGAGCTACTGCTGGAAGTTATCCGTTATACTCATGGACTGGCCAGGGACGGCGTAACGCTGTTTGGGGTCGGTGAACTTGGTATGGCCAACACGACACCCGCGGCGGCAATCGTCAGCGTGCTGACTGGAAGCGATGCCGAGAATGTGGTCGGTATCGGCGCTAACCTGCCGCTTTCAAGAGTAGGCAATAAAGTAGACGTTGTGCGGCGAGCCATTGCCGTCAATCAACCGGATCGCAATGACGGTATTGATGTACTGGCTAAAGTTGGTGGGTTTGATCTTGTCGGCATGGCGGGTGTGATGTTGGGGGCAGCCTCCTGTGGCCTTCCAGTTGTGCTGGATGGTTTTCTCTCTTACTCTGCTGCGCTGGCAGCCTGCCAGATTGCGCCGCAGATTAAACCCTATCTGATACCGTCACATTTCTCCGCTGAGAAGGGCGCCCGCACCGCGCTGGCGCATCTTGAACTGGATCCGTATCTCAATATGGGGATGCGTTTGGGGGAAGGCAGCGGGGCCGCTCTGGCGATGCCAATTATTGAAGCCGCCTGTGCCATGTACAGTAACATGGGGCAGTTAGCCGCCAGCAACATTGTGCTTCCGGATGGGAAGGAAGCATAGCCAGCTGTAACCCCGTTTGAGTGCGGGGTTTTCATCAGCCAACTCGATGTAACTCCCTAAAACAGATAAAAAAGCTATACTTACCGGATATCGGCTGCGACGAAGGAAAGGAAAAAATGCGTCGGGTAAAACTGATTTTTGCGCTTTTTGCACTGCTTGTGAGTCAGGGATCACAAGCAGTGAGTTATCCGCTGCCGCCAGAAGGCAGTCGCCTGGTGGGCACCCCTCTGACAATCACTATTCCAGATGGCAATACTCAACCGCTGGAAGCCTTTGCCGCGCAGTACGGGCAGGGGTTGAGTAACATGCTTGAAGCCAATCCCGGCGTGGATGTTTTTCTGCCTAAGTCTGGTTCAACGTTGGTTGTGCCACAGCAATTGATATTACCCGATACCGTACGCGAGGGGATTGTCATCAATGTCGCAGAAATGCGTCTTTACTATTATCCCGCTGGCGGCAATACGGTTGAAGTTTTGCCCATCGGTATTGGTCAGGCGGGCAGAGAAACGCCGCGCAATTGGGTGACGGCGGTAGAACGTAAGCAGGAAGCGCCGAGCTGGACGCCGACGCCTAATACTCGACGTGAATACGCGGCTCGCGGGGAAAGTTTGCCGGCATTTGTTCCTGCAGGGCCAGATAACCCGATGGGGTTGTATGCGATTTATATCGGCAGGCTTTATGCCATTCATGGCACAAATGCGAATTTCGGTATTGGTCTGCGGGTAAGCCAGGGTTGCATCCGTTTGCGTAACGACGACATTAAATATCTGTT
Source organism: Citrobacter sp. Cu231 (assembly GCF_030332265.1). Classification (NCBI taxonomy): domain Bacteria; kingdom Pseudomonadati; phylum Pseudomonadota; class Gammaproteobacteria; order Enterobacterales; family Enterobacteriaceae; genus Citrobacter; species Citrobacter sp. Cu231. Next base: position 684,256 of record NZ_JAOWIE010000032.1, read on the forward strand.
TGATACCGTACCGGTAGGGACGCGTGTGCAACTGATAGACCGACCGGTGAAATACAGCGTAGAGCCGGACGGGAGTCGCTGGGTGGAAGTGCACGAACCCTTGTCAAGAAACCGTTCGGAATACGAGTCTGACAGAAAGGTTCCCTTGCCGGTCACTCCCGCGCTGCGCACTTTCATTAGCGGGAATGACGTGGATGTGAGTCGCGGCAATCAGGCGCTGGAGAGACGCTCCGGTATGCCGGTGAACATCAGCCTGGTACAGAAACATTATTAATTTTCAGGGCGACCCTGGTGACCTTCAGGTCGGATGGGTCGCTTTTTTTATTTGATACTGCCCCATTTTTACCACGCCAATATGGTCTGCCATCAGCTGCGCTTCGTGTTCGCTGTGGGTAACCAGCAGTGCCGTTTGCCCGGCCGCGCGCAAAATATCCCGCACCTCGTTGCCAAGACGCTCACGTGTACGCTTATCAAGGCTGGAAAAAGGTTCGTCGAGCAACAGGATTTCTGGATGCGGGGCCAGCGCCCGTGCCAGCGCGATACGCTGCTGCTGACCGCCGGAAAGTTCATGCGGATACCGGCTGGCATGGCTGTGTAGTTCCACCATTTTTAACAGCTCCTCCACACGGAACTTTTGCTCTTCACGCGGCATGCGTCGCAACCCAAAGGCCACATTTTGCTGCGCCGTCAAATGGGGGAATAAGGCGTATTCCTGAAAGACCATGCCGACATGCCGTTTTTCCGGTGGCAGATGAACACCGTGGCCAGCCACGCGGCGCTGCGACACAAAAATCTCTCCGCTGCGTAGTCGTTCAAATCCGGCAACTGCGCGTAACACCGTGGTTTTTCCGCAGCCTGAAGCGCCCAGCAGACAGGCGATTTCCCCTTTACGTACCGACATTGAAAATCCGTGCAGCACCGATTGCTGGCTGTTGCCGTAGGCAACATGCACATCCCGGAGTTGTAATGCAATTTCTGACATTGTTGATCTCTTAACCACGGCGAGTCATCTGGTGACGCACCAACAAAATAACCGGTAGCGTACCTGCTAAAACAATCATTAGCGCGGCGATAGCACCTTCTTCATAGGTTCCACGCGCAGCTTCTGCATACAGCAACGTTGCCAGCGTTTCGAAATTTACTGGTCGTAAAAGCAGCGTTGTGGGCAGCTCTTTCATGGCATCGGCAAAAACCAGCAGGGCGCTACTCACTAACGCCGGGCGCAGCAATGGAAAATGAACCCGTGCAAATGTCCCTATACCATTCTCACCCAACAGTCGCGAAGCCTGTTCCAGGGATGGCGGAATACGTCCCAGGCCGGAGTCCAGAGCGCCGATGGCAATCGCTTGAAAACGCATGGCACAGCAAATTACCAGCAGGATCCCGGCAGACATCAGCGGCAGGCCGCGAACATCCAGTAAATCTGCTAACCAACGGTCGACGGCCATGGCGGGGGTTAAAAACCCAATCGCCAGAATTGTACCGGGAACCGCATAGCCTAAAGAGGCCAGACGCATCACGCCGCGACGAAATCCTGGCATGGTGTTGTCTGCGGCGCTATGACGCGCGCTCCAGGCCACTAACATACTGACGCAAACCACCACCAGCGTGGTTCCCGCTGCCAGTGATAACGTATTTTGTAATGCAGACAGTAACGAGGAGGAAACAGGGTTCTCGTCGCCTATGCGTTTAGCGCTTTCCCAGATTAAAAACAGGACCGGGGCCAAAAAGCCCAGCACAACCGGCAGCGAAATAACGATACCAAGTAGCCAGCCCCGCCAGCCCTGCACGCGAGTGGGTTGAATTTCCCGCAGGCTCCTGCTGCTGAATCCCTGCTTTCTACGGCCGTAAAATTCCAACGTCAGAATCAAGAATATAAACATCAGCATCATACAGGCGATTTGTGCAGCGGCTGATAAATCTGAGCGAGAGATCCACGTGGTGTACACGGTAACGGTCAACGTTTGAACTCCGAGGAATTCCGATGCGCCGATATCGTTAAGCGTTTCCAGCAGCGCCAGACTGATCCCAACGGCCAGTGCCGGACGAGCCATGGGAAGAACAACGCGAAAAAAGGTTCCGGTAGCGCTACATCCCAACGTACGTGCGGCTTCCAGTAAATGGGCCGGCTGGCTGATAAACATGGCACGGGTTGTCAGATAGACGTAAGGATAAAGTACTAAGCCGAGCAGAAGGATTGCGCCGAAAAGGGATCGTAAATCGGGCAAGCGAAACTGTCTCGGGCTGTCAAAGCCCAATAAGAAACGAATAAAGGTTTGCAGAGGGCCAATTGGGTGCAGCAGATCGAGCCAGGCAAAGGCAACGATGTAGGTCGGCATCGCCAGCGGCAACAGCAGCGCCCAACTGAGAATTTTGCGCCCAGGAAAATCCCATGCCGTTACCGCCCATGCGCTGCCTACGCCAATGACGCCGACCATTACCGCGACACCTGCCAGCAACAGCACGGTGTTTTTTAGCGCTGAAGGCAGTACATATGTCATGAGATTATCCCAGTGGGATAAATCGGCCTGAGTGGCTTGCCAGATCAGTGCAACGATAGGGGTCAGGACGCCAAGTGCTATGCACAGCGCGCCAAGATGCAGTGGCGTTAATAATGACTGCGGCCCGGAAACCAGGCCGCGTAACGTCGGAACCTGCAGAGGTTTATTGATCGAATCCAACTTTATCTACCAGCAGACTAGCCTGTTTACGATACTTCACGATTTCGATTAGCGGCGTTTTATCAACGTCGATTTCACCAATTGTGGCGCTGATAACCGGGTCAAGCGTCACGCCTTTCAGTACCGGATATTCAAAATTCGCTTTCGCATATTGTTGTTGAGCTGGTGCGGAAACCAGGTACTCCAAGAGTTTAACCGCATCGGCTTTATTTGGCGCATAGCGGGCTACGGCAGCGCCGCTGATGTTAACGTGCGTTCCGCCATTTTCAAAGGTAGGTTTTACAACTTTAATGGCATCGCCCCACTGACGAGCATCGCTGCCTTCTTTGGCGTTTTTCATATGGCCGACGTAATAGGAGTTAGCCAGACCAATATCACATATTCCACCGAGGATATCGCGAGCAACGTCACGGTCGCCGCCGGTCGCTTTACGTGCCAGATTGGCCTTCACGCCGCGCAGCCATTCTTCCGTTTTGACTTCACCGTGATGGGCAATCATCGCGGCGATCAGCGCCGTATTGTACGGATGCTGACCGGAACGAATACAAACCTTACCTTTGTACTCGGGGCTGGCGAGTTGTTCGTAGTGCCAGTTATCGATTGGCAGCGACTTCTCGGCATACAGAACGCGGGCGCGCATAGAAAGCGCAAACCACTGATTATCCGCACCGCGCAGGTTGGCAGGTATGGCGGTTTTTAGCGCTTCGGATTCTACCGGTTGGGTAACACCCGCTTCCACTAAGTCAATGAGATTACCGGCATCGACGGTCATCAGCAGGTCGGCAGGGGAGTTTTTGCCTTCAGCTTTAACACGCTCAAGCATACCGTCCTTGATGTAGACCGTACTCACTTTGATACCGCTGGTGTTAGTCCAGCTATCAAGTAAAGGTTGGATCAGGCCCGGTTCGCGGGTGGTGTATAGCGTTAATGTTTCCTGAGCGAAAGCCGGCAGGCTAACAGAGAAAATCAGGGCAGAGGCAAGCGTGATTCGGCGCAGTCCGGTGCGAGGTAGAGCATTCATCGTTTTTATCCCAGAGTAATTGGAACATACAGTGAACCGAGCAGGGGCTCGTTCTTATGGCTTGCGTACAATAAATGATAATCACTAACACTTACAATCATTGCAAAGTGTAAATAATTTATATTTACATAACTTTAATCAACGATGTGATATGGCGTGGAATGGGGATGTTATGACAGGCAGGCCGCTTAAAGGGGATGTTTTAAGGCGGATTTAAATGCAAAAAGCCTGCTTAGTTTCCTGAGCAGGCTTCTTAAATTTGGCTCCTCTGACTGGACTCGAACCAGTGACATACGGATTAACAGTCCGCCGTTCTACCGACTGAACTACAGAGGAATCGTGTGAACGAGGCGCATATTAGCGATACCACTCAGCGTTGTCAAAGCCTGAATCGATAAATTCAATCGTTTGCCGAAATATTCCCCATTTCGCCGATTATTCAGACGCAACAGGTTGTTTTATGCACTTTTCCTGTTCGGGACGCGGGTATTTCCATAGCCAGCGGCCTGTGACCATACGCCTGTAAAATAATGCGGCGCGTACGGCCCAGTCGAAGAACATCCCTAACCAAACGCCGACTACCCCCCATCCTAATACGATTCCCAACGTGTATCCTGCCACAACACGACAGCCCCACATGCCCAACATCGATACCCACATGGCAAAACGTACATCACGTGCGCCCTTAAACCCTGACGGTAGCACCCATGAAGCCGCCCATATCGGCATAAATGCTGCGTTGAGCCAAATCAGGACGACTATGACCTCTTTTACATCCTGATCGTGGGTATAAAATGAGGCCATGACGCCGGCGAAAGGCGCAGTTAGCCAGGCGATAGCAGTTAAGCCGATCGTGGATAGCCAAAAGATATGGCGTAACTGGATTTCAGCCTGTGCAATTTGACCATTTCCCAGACGTCTGCCGGTAATGATTGTCGATGCGGAGCCTAAAGCATTCCCCGGCAGGTTGATTAGCGCGGCAATAGAAAATGCAATGAAGTTTCCCGCAATGACGCTGGTTCCCATGCCGGAGACAAACATCTGTGTTAGCAGTTTACCGCCATTAAACAGTACTGACTCGATACTAGCCGGAATACCAATTCCCATAACCTCCCAGATAATGGCGAGATTAAGCGGCTTAAAATAGCTTTTGAAGGGAATCCGCAGCGCCGGATTAAAACCAATCATCAGCACCCAGATAATGGCGAACGCACCGATGTAGCGTGAAATGGTCAGTCCGAGTCCCGCACCCACGAATCCCAGTCCTTGCCAGGAAAAGATCCCATAGATCAGAATGCTGCTGATGATGATATTCAGAATATTCATGCCGCCATTAATCAACAGCGGTATTTTGGTATTTCCAGCTCCACGCAGTGCGCCACTACCGATCAGCGCAATGGCTGCCGCCGGGTAGCTGAGCACCGTCAGCTCCAGATAGGTTAGCGCTAAAGCCTTAACGTCGGGCGTTGCTTCACCAGCGACAACGTCAATAATCTGTTTGCCAAAATAGTGAATTACCGCAGCCAGCACGGTAGCAAAAATCGTCATGATCACCAGCGATTGTCTGGCAGCCGATCTGGCTCGTCGGCGATCTCGTTTTCCCAGGCTAAATGCTACTACTACCGTAGTACCCAGGTCGATGGCGGCAAAAAACGCCATAATAACCATATTGAAACTGTCTGCGAGACCAACCCCAGCCATTGCTTCTTTTCCCAACCAGCTCACCAGGAAGGTACTCAGAACGCCCATCAACAGCACACAGGTGTTTTCCAGAAAAATGGGGACCGCGAGCGGAGTGATTTCACGCCAAAAGAGAACCTTATAACTCTTGCGTTTGGTATACCAGGGCGTGCGGGAAGCAACCTGGCGGAAGGCAGCGGAGACGTTCAAAGTGGACCTTAAAGAAGAAAGTTGAAACCTCATTTCAAATGATGAGGGAGAATCCAAAAAGCTGCAAAGTTTTTTCCATTTAAAATGTCTGGAAATGCAACAAACTGTCGAGAGAAGCATCAATTGATACTTATGCGAGGAAATGGGGTTTGACAAAATTTTTTTCGCCGCTAAGATAAGCCTCCACAACGATTCCTCTGTAGTTCAGTCGGTAGAACGGCGGACTGTTAATCCGTATGTCACTGGTTCGAGTCCAGTCAGAGGAGCCAAATTTAAGAAGCCTGCTCAGGAAACTAAGCAGGCTTTTTGTTTTCAACGCGTCAAATTGGCATCAAATTTTTCGCTGGCCTTTACCCTAATCAGGGGAGCAAGCAGCATAATCATGCCCAACATGGCGGCCATCCCGGTATATACAGCAGGAAAACCTGTGATTTCAGCCACCAGGCCTATAGGTGCAGGGGCCATTAGCGTACCCAAATAACCGATCGTGGTGACGATGCTCATTCCCGTGTTGGTCGAAATATCAGGCTGGTTTCCCGCAGCGGAAAAAGCAATCGGTACCAGATTGGCTATGCCAATACCGGCAATAGCGAAGGCAACGGTGGCTTGCCAGGGATGACTAGCCATTGCGGCTGTCAGCAGCCCAAGCCCAGCTAACAGACTGGATGAGCGCATCACGAGAATGGCATTAAAGCGGTTGCGAATAAAGTCTCCCATGAAGCGAAAGATTGCCATTGTTCCCGCAAAGCAGGCAAAGGAAAGGCTTGCCGTTTCTGTAGTCGCATTGAGATTTTTCAATAAATAACGTGACCACCAGTCCACAACAGCACATTCCGGGATCATGGCGAGCAGGGCAATAACGCCTATAAAGTAGATCGTGCATGAGCGATGTGGCTGCTTTCCTTTGATTAACCGTTTTATTTTTATCGATTTATCTTTGATGATATGTGGATATACCGACAGCGTGATCGCTAAGGAAATAGCACTAATTAAAAACAGGTGCATGAAGCCCATGTCTTGCGGAACAAACCTCACTCTTTCTACAAAGCATCCAACTTAGCGCTGAACCGGTCTCTGTAACAAATGACATGACTACGCTATTGGCATTGGTTGCCGGGGGGATCGGAGTCGCCTTTTTACCCACAAGTGTCCGGCATTTTTTGCCTGCCGAAGCGAGACTATTGATGCTCACTGAAAAACAAATTCGCTGGAACATTGGTGTGGCATGGAACCCCAAAATTAAAAACCATCGGCGGGACGATTTCTTGCGCCTGGCGGTGGCCGGAGAGGCCGATATCGTCATGTAGCCGTTATACGCCCTGACGAGAAGGTAACGGCCACGCATTGATGCCTGACGTGTAAACCGCTTTGAGTATAAATGAAATAGGATTTCAGTACTATGCTTAAGCAATAGCGACGGGAAATGGTTATAAGAACAGCAGTGACAGGGCTTTTTGCTTAAAAAATCGAGGGTTAAAGTTGAAAGAGCGTGAGTAACTCGCTCATACTCTATACTCGCAGAGTTACCCGGCGTAGCATGGCATAACGCTTGGGCTGTTAATGAAAAAGGAAAACGTCGTGGCAGAAGAAACTATATTCAGCAAAATTATCCGTCGTGAAATTCCGTCGGATATCGTGTACCAGGATGAACTGGTCACCGCGTTTCGTGATATTTCCCCTCAGGCACCTACGCACATTCTCATCATTCCTAACGTATTGATCCCAACCGTCAATGATGTGACGGCGGAACACGAGCAGGCGTTGGGTCGCATGATTACCGTTGCGGCAAAAATAGCCGAGCAGGAAGGCATTGCTGCGGATGGGTACCGTTTAATCATGAATACCAATCGTCATGGTGGTCAGGAGGTGTATCACATTCATATGCACCTGCTGGGTGGCCGGGCGCTTGGTCCAATGCTTGCGCATAAAGGTCTGTAAGCATGACCAGAGGATGCATTGCACTTTCACTGAGCTTGCTGCTACTGGCTGGCTGTCGAACACATCCTGAAATTCCGGTTAGTGATGAACAGTCACTGGTGATGGAATCAACGATTCTTGCGGCGGGCATTACAGCGGAACAGCCGACGTTAACCACGTCTGATATTCAGGCCTCAGCATCCTCTCGACTTTATAACGAAAGACAAGAGCCCGTTACCGTTCATTACCGGTTTTACTGGTATGACACCAGAGGACTGGAAATGCATCCTCTGGAAGCGCCGCGTAGCGTGACTATCCCGGCTCATTCGTCGGTGACGCTGTACGGCAGCGCCAATTATCTGGGGGCGCACAAGGTTAGACTTTATCTTTATTTGTAAGGGGTGAATCTTGAAGATAAAAATGAATCGCTACGCACTGATTGCCGCGCTGGCGATGTTTCTCTCTGGTTGTGTGGCGCAACGTGAACCCGCACCGGTAGAGGAAGTGAAGCCGGTGCCGGAACAACCCACGCAGCCGCAACAGCCGGTACCGGTTGTACCAACGGTTCCCACCATTCCACAGCAGCCGGGGCCGATTGAGCACGAGGACCAGACGGCGCAGCCGACGCCACGTCAGCGTCATTATGACTGGAACGGGGCTATGCAGCCGATGGTCGGCAAAATGCTGCAGGCTGACGGCGTCAAAGCGGGGGGCGTTCTGCTGGTTGATAGCGTCAATAACCGCACCAACGGCTCGTTGAATGGAGGGGAAGCCACCGAGACTTTGCGCAGCGCGCTGGCGAATAACGGCAAGTTTACTCTGGTTTCCGCCCAGCAGTTGGCCGTCGCCAAACAGCAGCTAGGTTTGTCGCCGAACGACAGTCTGGGTACGCGCAGCAAAGCGATTGGTATCGCCCGTAACGTTGGCGCACAATATGTGCTCTATTCCAGCGCATCAGGCAACGTCAATTCGCCTGCGCTGCAAATGCAATTAATGCTGGTACAAACTGGCGAAATTATCTGGTCAGGTAAAGGTGCCGTTCAGCAACAATAACCGACTGAAGCGCGACGAAGTGTTGTCGCGCTATTTCCCGCAGTATCATCCCGTCGCAGGTAGCCAGAGCGGCCTGAGCGGCGGGAGCTGCATCATCGAACATCATACCCACCGCTTAGTATTGCGTTGTCATCACGATCCTGACGCGCCTGAATCGCATTTCTTACGCCACTATCATGCGTTAAAGCACCTGCCAGAAAGCCTTGCGCCGCGCCCTCGCTTTTATACGCGCGGGTGGATGGCCGTGGATTTTTTTCACGGTCAGGTAGAATCCAGATTACCGGACGCCGACGAACTCGCTGCCTTATTGTATCATCTGCACCAGCAGCCCCGATTCGGCTGGCGAATCAGCCTGCTGCCGCTACTCGAACGATACTGGCAGTGTGGGGATCCGGCGCGTCGTACGCCATGTTGGTTACGCGCGCTTAAGCTGCTAAGGAAAAGCGGTGAGCCTCGACCTTTGCGCCTGGGGCCGCTGCATATGGATGTCCACGGCAACAACATCGTACGTACAGACTCAGGGCTGCGGTTGATTGACTGGGAATATGCCGGCGACGGTGATCTCGCGCTGGAGCTGGCGGCGGTTTGGGTCAGCGACGAGTCCCAGCATCAACGGCTGGTTAGCGCCTACGCCCAACGAGCGCATATTGAGCCAGACGTGCTCTGGCGACAGGTCAGGCGATGGCAACCCTGGATAATGATGCTGAAGGCGGGGTGGTTTGAGTATCGCTGGCAACAAACCGGCGATCGACAATTTATCAGGCTGGCCGATGAAACCTGGCGGCAGCTAACAATGAAAGGATAAGGAGAGCAGTGTGGGCCCAGTAATGTTGGATGTCGAAGGGTATGAGCTGGACGCTGAAGAACGTGAGATTCTGGCGCATCCGCTGGTAGGTGGGTTGATCCTCTTTACCCGAAATTATCATGACCCGGAACAGTTGCGGGAATTAGTGCGCCAGATCCGCGCGGCATCGCGTAATCATCTGGTGGTGGCGGTAGATCAGGAAGGCGGCAGGGTGCAGCGTTTTCGCGAGGGTTTTACGCGTCTGCCTGCGGCCCAATCGTTTGCAGCGCTGCACGGTCTGGAAGAAGGTGGCAAACTGGCTGAAGACGCCGGATGGTTAATGGCCAGCGAAATGATCGCAATGGACATTGATATCAGCTTTGCACCGGTGTTGGATGTGGGGCATATCAGCGCAGCAATCGGCGAGCGCTCTTACCATGCCGATCCGCTAAAAGCGCTGGCTATAGCAACCCGCTTTATTGACGGTATGCATGGCGCTGGCATGAAAACGACTGGTAAACATTTCCCCGGACATGGGGCAGTGACGGCGGATTCACACAAAGAAACCCCAACCGATCCACGCTCGGAAGCCGAAATTCGGGCGAAAGATATGTCCGTGTTCAGGACGTTGATTACCGAAAACAAACTCGACGCCATTATGCCTGCACACGTCATCTACAGCGATGTAGACTCGCGCCCGGCGAGTGGCTCGCCACACTGGTTGAAAACGGTGCTGCGTCAGGAGCTGGGTTTCGACGGCGTTATTTTCTCTGATGATCTGTCGATGGAAGGTGCGGCGATTATGGGAAGCTATGCGGAACGCGGCCAGGCATCGCTGGATGCAGGTTGCGATATGATCCTGGTCTGCAATAATCGTAAAGGAGCGGCCAGTGTGTTAGATAATCTGTCGCCGATCAATGCAGAACGTGTTACACGTTTGTATCATAAAGGTTCATTTTCACGTCAGGAACTGATGGACTCGACACGCTGGAAGACGGTAAGCGCCCAGCTCAACCAGCTTCATGAGCGCTGGCAGGAAGAGAAAGCAGGTCATTAACGCACGTTTGGCGAGGATGCGATGATTATCTATTTACACGGTTTTGACTCTAACAGTCCAGGCAACCACGAAAAGGTGCTGCAGCTGCAGTTCATCGACCCGGACGTCAGGCTGATTAGCTACAGCACGCGGCATCCTAAACATGATATGCAGCATCTGCTTAAAGAAGTGGACAAAATGCTGCAGCTTAATGTCGACGACCGACCGCTGATTTGTGGCGTGGGGCTCGGAGGGTTTTGGGCTGAAAGAATTGGTTTTCTGTGTGATATTCGCCAGGTTGTGTTTAATCCCAATCTGTTCCCGTATGAGAACATGGAGGGAAAAATCGACCGGCCTGAAGAATATGCCGATATCGCGACAAAATGCGTGACCAATTTCCGCGAAAAAAATCGCGATCGCTGTCTGGTTATCTTGTCCCGTCATGATGAAGCACTTAATAGTCAGCGTTCGTCAGAAGAACTGCACCACTTTTATGAGATTGTCTGGGACGAAGAGCAGACGCATAAGTTTAAGAATATCTCCCCGCACTTACAGCGTATCAAAGCGTTCAAAACGTTGGGTTAACCTTCAATGAGCGTGTAAAAAACCAGCCTCCGGGCTGGTTTTTTTGTTCTTAAAGTTCGGGTTGTCTATCTTTTCAGCATCAAAACTTGATACACATCAATTTTGGTATGACCAATGCACCGTTCGTGTTATTCTCACTCTCGAAGAACATTTTCATTATCGTAACTTGTTGTTAATTAAAGGCTATGACAATAACTTTTAATTAACAATTGGTTAATAAATTTGAGGGGGTCACGTTGACTACACCATTGAAAAGGATCGTGATTGTCGGCGGCGGTGCTGGCGGACTGGAAATGGCGACGCAGCTGGGTAAAAAGCTGGGCCGCAAGAAAAAGGCCAAAATTACGCTGGTGGACAGAAACCACAGCCATTTATGGAAACCGTTACTGCATGAAGTCGCGACAGGTTCGCTGGATGAAGGTGTGGATGCGCTGAGCTATCTGGCGCATGCCCGCAACCACGGGTTCCAGTTCCAGTTGGGCTCGGTGGTGGATATCGATCGTGAAGCGAAAACCATTACTCTCGCCGAGCTGCGCGATGAGAAGGGCGATCTGCTGGTTCCTGAGCGTAAAGTACCGTATGACACGCTGGTGATGGCGTTGGGTAGTACCTCTAACGATTTCAACACGCCGGGCGTCAAAGAAAATTGCATTTTCCTGGATAACCCGCATCAGGCGCGTCGTTTCCACCAGGAAATGCTGAATCTGTTCCTCAAGTATTCCGCGAATCTGGGCGCTAACGGCAAAGTGAATATTGCTATCGTCGGCGGCGGTGCGACGGGGGTTGAACTCTCCGCCGAGCTGCATAATGCGGTAAAACAACTGCACAGCTATGGTTACAAAGGGCTGACCAACGAAGCACTGAACGTGACGCTGGTAGAAGCTGGTGAACGTATTCTGCCTGCGTTGCCGCCGCGTATTTCCAGCGCTGCGCACAATGAGTTGACCAAACTGGGCGTACGCGTCCTGACCCAGACGATGGTAACCAGTGCAGATGAAGGCGGACTGCATACTAAAGATGGCGAATACATTAAAGCCGATCTGATGGTGTGGGCGGCGGGGATCAAAGCGCCAGACTTTATGAAAGACATTGGCGGACTTGAAACGAACCGTATCAATCAGCTGGTGGTTGAGCCAACTCTGCAGAGCACGCGCGATCCCGACGTCTACGCGATTGGCGACTGTGCTTCCTGCGCTCGCCCGGAAGGGGGCTTTGTACCGCCGCGCGCTCAGGCTGCGCACCAGATGGCAAGCTGCGCAATGAACAACATTCTGGCGCAGATGAACGGTAAGCCGCTGAAAGCGTATCAGTATAAAGATCACGGCTCTCTGGTTTCGCTCTCTAACTTCTCTACCGTGGGCAGTTTGATGGGCAACCTGACCCGTGGGTCGATGATGGTGGAAGGGCGTATTGCGCGCTTTGTGTACATCTCACTGTACCGTATGCATCAGATTGCTCTACACGGTTACTTCAAAACCGGTCTGATGATGCTGGTCGGCAGTATTAACCGGGTGATTCGCCCGCGTCTGAAACTGCATTAATCTTGACCTATGGCGTCGGTTGATTTTACTCATCCGGCGCCTTCCTTCAGAGTTCTCCGAATCATTCTGCATTCGCTTCTCCTTGCGCTATTTTCATCCGTAATCTGATTGGCATTCCTTACCTTCTGTTGCAAAGTTGTTACTAATAGCAAAAAAGGAGGAAGTCCCGTGAATAAATCAATGTTGGCGGGTATAGGGATTGGCGTAGCTGCTGCGCTGGGTGTTGCAGCGGTGGCCAGTCTTAACGTTTTCGAGCGTGGCCCACAATACGCACAAGTTGTCTCTGCAACGCCAATTAAAGAGTCGGTAAAAACACCACGCCAGGAGTGCCGGAACGTGACGGTCACGCACCGTAAGCCGGTACAAGATGAAAACCGTATCGCGGGTTCCGTGCTCGGTGCCGTGGCGGGGGGCGTTATTGGTCACCAGTTTGGCGGCGGACGTGGTAAAGATATTGCCACCGTGGCCGGTGCCTTAGGCGGCGGTTATGCTGGTAACCAGATCCAGGGTTCGATGCAGGAAAATGATACTTACACCACGACGCAGCAGCGTTGTAAAACGGTGTATGACAAATCAGAAAAAATGCTGGGCTACGATGTGACGTACAAAATTGGCGATCAGCAAGGGAAAATCCGTATGGATAAGGATCCTGGCGCGCAAATTCCGTTGGATAACAACGGACAGCTGGTACTGAATAACAAAGCGTAAAATAGCATTATCCTGAACATTAGCCCCCCATTCGCTCAGGCTGGGGGGCTTTTTTTATCAGAAGGTTAAAGCGTAGTTCAGCCCAAAGGTGCGGCCCCGACCCTTGTATTCATACAGTGACGAGCTGCCGTAGGTCGGGCTATATAACAGTGGCGCACGTTGTCCCCACAGCGTGGTGTACTCTTCATTCAGCAGGTTTTCCACGCTAAAGGTCAATTTACCCAACGGGAGCTGATAGCTGCCGATAAAGTCCATGGTGTTATAGCCATCCAGCTTGTTGCCGCTGGCGTCGGTCAGATCAAATGTTTGCTGGCTCTGTACGCGCAATGACCACGGTTCAGGCGCCCAGCCGACCCAGGCGGTTGCTTTCGACGGTGAGGCCAGAGTGACATCCCATTTCCGCCATTTCCCGTTTTGCTTCACTTCTGATTTTATGATGTTGAAGTTGCCGCCCAGGCTCCAGTTCGTATCCGCAATGAAATAATCCACTGCACCTTCAAGGCCATAAATACGCCGATCGTCGGGCTGAACGTTGATGGTCATATCGCTACGGTTGATAACGATTGATTTATCCGAAGTCGAGTAGTAAGCGGCCAACTGCGTGCGCAGGCTATCGCCGGTGTAGCGCCATCCCAGTTCGTACGAGTTGACTTTAATCCCTTCCAGGCGTGAATCCGCCACATTGACGCTGCGCTGGAGCCGGTAATGATCGCCCACCAGGGAATAAGTACCGTTGCCATAATATTTACCCGGGTCTGGCAGCTCGACACCCTGAGAGAAGTTAAACCACGTCTGCTGGCGGTCGGTCAGGTGGGCGAGGATACCGGCGTTAAACAGGAAATTATCGTAATCGGTTTTACCGCCAGGAATGGTGTCGGCGGAGTTCGCCAGTCCGGTCGCAATTCCCTGCTGTTGGGCATAGCCGACGAAATCATCAACTCTGTTTTCTGTCCATTGATAGCGCAACCCTCCGCTGAGGGTAAAGATGTCGTTAATGTCATAGCTGTTTTGCAGGAAAGGTGCGAAGTTGGTGATGCTGTAACCCGGGTAACGCCCGGTGGTATACGCGGTTCGGTTGTCCATACCGCCGGAGGGCAGGGACCAGGCCAGATCGAAGAATTTCTGATTGGAATCGAAGGTTTCGTGATCGGCATCGACACCCCACGTCAGTTCCCAATTGTCCATCAACTGGCTGTTGAGGGTAATTTTGGCGCCAAACTGATCGGTGTCTTGCTGTGATGCGGAGAAACTGGTGACCTTGCCTTTGCTTAGCGTTGGGAACGGATAAAATTTCAACGATTCGTCGCGGTAATAGATTTGGCTGATCAGGTTCTGGCCGAAGAAATCCGCATCAGAATATTGCAGGCTGATCAGATGACGCTCGGTGCCGGGTATACGATCGGAGTTCAGCCCGCTGCTGGTATAAGCTTTACCGTTTCCCGTCACGACGGACATGTTCTCACCAAGATCCAGCCCGTAATCGTCATCCCCCTGGCTTTTATAATACTGCGTAACCAGTTGCAACTGTCGGTTGTCGTCAAGTTCAATCGTCCCGGTACCCATTACGTCCAGACGATCGGAGTGCTGCAGGCCAGTTTGGGTGTTATCCAGCATTAAGGCATCGTGGTTACCGTCATACCAGCCGCCAAACCGTTGATACGCAACGGACATGCGCCCGGCAGCGCGATCGGTTCCTCCGCTCACTGCCACAGCAACGCGTTCATCATGATCGTTGCTGTTATTGAAACCGCTTTTACCCCCCAGTTCGAGTTCGACTTCACGCTCCGGCTGGCCTTTTTTAGTAACGATGTTGATTAATCCGCCGGTACTGCCGCCGCCATAAAGTGAAGTGGCGCCTGAGATGACTTCTATGTGAGCAATGTTAAACGGGTCAATGGAGTCAAGCTGGCGACTGTCGGTGCGCGAGGAGTTCAGACGGACGCCGTCAACCAGCACGACGATGGCGCGACCGCGCATATTCATGCCGTAGTTGGTGCGTCCCTGGCTGCTGACATCGATTCCCGGGATTAACTGAGCCAGAACATCCTTAAACTCTTTCCCACCCTGAACCTGTTGTTCAATCTCGCTTCCTTCGATAACCCAGGTCGTTTGCGCCATTTCTGCCACGGTGCGTTGGCTCCGGTTGGCGCTGACGATGAGATTATCTTCTTCAGCCGCAATAGCCGGGAGAGTTAAAGATAACAGGATAGGATTGAGCACCCAGAGACGCTTATGCATTTGTGTTCCTTTTAAAAAATTCGGTCTGTTTTTGTTATGGCGGTAGAGAAACCGATGGTTACATCGTGTAACGGGTGTTAAAACAAATGCGAATATTGCTGATAATGATTGCTTTTATCAATACATTTTACAAAAAATAATCGGATAAGATAATGAAAACAGTGAAGAATGTGTGGGTAATGTGCGCGAATTTAAGCGGGAGCCTTATCAGCTCCCGATGGTGTCAGTACAGCGGGGGAAACAGCGGAAATACGTTAAGCTTTGATGAGTTCGGGCCACAGTCGCAGGGTTGTACGAGCGATCTGCATCAGCTTTTCAAACGTTGCACCTTCGCGGGCGCTGATCGACATACCCTGTAAAATACAGTTCAGATATTCGGCCAGTTTTTGCACGTCGCAATGGGCCGGAATTTCGCCTTGCTGCTGGCGCTGGTGCAGGAACTGGGTTAGCGTCTGTTCCTGCATTGCATGGCGAGACTTCACCGTACGCGCAATATCACGGGAAGAGGCTGCCAGTGTCGCAGAGGTGTTAATCATGAAACATCCCGCCGGGGTGTCCTTGCTGGTAAAGCAGGTTGCTATTGCGGTGAAATAGTCTTCCAGCGCGGACTCAAGGCTTTTTTCTTCACAAAACAGCTGGGCCTCGTGTTTCGCTGCGAAGCGCGTGATGTAGCGGTCCAGCACGGCACGAAACAACCCTTCTTTGTTGGTGAACTCTGCATACAGCGTGGGCGCTTTTGCGCCTGTTGCTTCTACGAGATCGGCGAGCGATGTTGCTTCATATCCGTGTTGCCAGAAGAGTGTCATGGCCTTATCAAGCGCGGCTTCCCTGTCGAACACTTTTGGTCGGCCACGGCTTTTTTTAGCACAACCTGTCGTTTCAGTTGTCATGGTGCCGCTGTACCTTTGTTGAGTTTATTGAATAACCATTATAAAAATATTCGACTGCACACTCCAGCGGATTAATGATAAAAAAATTTATGGCTATTAGTATGAAAAATAGAGATTTTATATTTTATATAACGATCATTATAAAAACTTGTTGACGTGTGACCTGGATCACATCTATGATTTAACTATCGATCGTTAAGTTAATCTTTTCGACACACATTCATCTGCTAAAGGTCACTATCATGAAAAACGTAAAAAATCTGTTCGTTGCTGCTGTTCTTAGCTCATTGTCATTTGCAAGCTTTGCCGCTGTTGAAGTTCAGGCCACACCTGCGGGTCAACAGAAAGTCGGTACTATTTCTGCGAATGCGGGCACTAACTTAGGTTCTCTGGAAGATCAGCTGGCGCAAAAAGCGGATGAGATGGGGGCGAAGTCTTTCCGTATTACTTCCGTTACCGGTCCTAACACTCTTCACGGGACTGCGGTTATCTACAAATAAGTTTTAACCCTTCGCAATGCCACTGCGAGTTAAATAAAAAACCCCGCGGAATAAAATCCGGCGGGGTTTGTTTATATGTGGAGTTTACAGCGGTTGTTCAGCGACGTCTTGATGACGGGTTACATCAACCGGCATGCCTGAGCGAATTTCCATCGCATGCTCCATGACTGTGCTATCCGTCTGCGCTGCATTTTTAAACGTCTGCATTGATTTGTTCAATACGATCGGCAGCAACTGCGGGTCGTCATTGATTTTTTCTGACAGCGGCTGATGAACTTCAACCAGTCTCACGCCGTTAGGTTCAACAGATGCTTTGATCGGCGTATTGATAATATTGACCTTGGTTCCGGGCGTTACCTGACGGAACAGGGTTTCGATATCTCCATCGCGCAGACGAATACAACCAGAACTGACACGCATTCCTATGCCAAAATCAGCATTGGTTCCGTGCAGCAGGTACACGCCGCCGTAAGCCGCTAAGCGAATGGCATGATGACCCATCGGGTTATCCGGCCCGGCAGGTACTACGGCAGGAAGGTCGATCCCGTTCGCTTTATATCGTGCGCGGATATTTGCCGTGGGTGTCCAGGTGGGGTTGGCGCGTTTATCAGAAATAGTCGTCACCATTGTCGGAGTTAGCGTGTCACCGCCTAACTGGCCAATACCAATAGGATAGACGGTCACCGAATTTGTACCCGGCTGGTAATAATACAGACGCAGTTCGGCGAGGTTGATGACAATGCCTTCGCGCGGCGCGTCTGGCAGCAGGGTTTGCAATGGGATAGTCAAAACGCTGCCCGGACGGGGGACATACGGATCAACGCCGGGGTTGGCCTGCAATAGCGCTAAAAAGCCGACATTATATTTTTTAGCAATCGCTTCCAGAGAGCCACCATTGTCTTCAACAACGTGAACAGCATTCTGACCTACCACGCGGCTTCCCGGTGGCGGTAGCGGCCAGGTATTGGCCTGAACCGGAAGTGCTAACGTGAAGGTCGCTGCCAGCGTAAAAAACGCTAACCAGCGTGAGAGTCGTTTATTGTTTAACATCACCATAAATCCATTGTTTTTACGTGGTTTTTATTATGTAAAAGTAAACAGGAATTATGGCGGCTTACTGTGTCGGGAAGTGCAGGGAAGTGCAAAGAGTTTGTAAATTCATCAGGCCGGGTGAGTGGTCTGCTCACCCGGCCTGATGCTAGGCTACGGCGTTCTCTTCAAGCTGGCGCATAAACTGGCGGACCCAGTCGATTCGCGTTTTACGCTCACCCAACTCCTGCATGAATTTCAGGCGGGTTGGACCATCCAGACGGAAATGCTGCGGCTGCTTTTGCAGTAAACCAATCAGCCAGACCGGGTTGACGTGATTTTTCTCGGCAAATTCAATCGTACCGCCTTTTTCATTGCTTTCGAGCTTTCTAATCCCCAGTTTCTGCGCCTGTTGACGTAAACGGGCGATATCCAGCAACGTACGAGCCGGATCGGGAAGCAGACCAAAACGGTCTATCAGCTCGACTTTAATTTCTTCCAGCTCGGTTTCACCTTTCGCACTGGCAATGCGCTTGTAGAACGACAGTCGCGTGTTGACATCCGGGATATAGTCATCCGGAAGGAGTGACGGCATACGCAGTTCAACTTCGGTTTGTTGGCTGGTGAGATCTTCCAGCGAAGGTTCTCGCCCTTCTTTGAGTGCATCGACGGCGTTCTCCAGCAGCTCCATATACAGCGAGAAGCCGATGCTTTCCATAGAACCGCTTTGATCTTCGCCCAGCAGTTCCCCGGCGCCGCGAATTTCGAGGTCGTGGGTCGCCAGCGCAAAGCCTGCACCCAAATCTTCCAGCGAGGCGATGGCTTCCAGGCGCTTTTGCGCATCGGTGGTCATCGCTTTTGGATGCGGCGTCAGTAGCCAGGCGTAGGCCTGATGGTGTGAGCGTCCCACACGACCGCGCAGCTGATGTAATTGCGCCAAACCGAAGTGGTCAGCACGTTCAATGATGATGGTGTTCGCGGTGGGAATGTCGATCCCGGTTTCGATAATGGTGGTACACACCAGGACGTTAAAACGCTGATGATGGAAATCGTTCATCACGCGTTCCAACTCGCGCTCGCGCATTTGCCCGTGGCCGATGCCAATACGTGCTTCCGGTACCAGTTCCGCTAATCTGTCGGCGGTTTTCTGGATATTTTCGACGTCGTTAAACAGGTAATAAACTTGTCCCCCACGCAGAACTTCACGCAGGATCGCCTCACGTACCACCAGGCTGTCGTATTCGCGTACGAAGGTTTTGACCGCCAGACGCCGGGCGGGCGGCGTGGCGATGATCGACAGATCGCGCATGCCGCTCATTGCCATATTGAGCGTGCGTGGAATTGGCGTTGCCGTCAGAGTCAGAATATCGACGTCCGCGCGCATGGCTTTGATGCGTTCTTTGTGGCGCACGCCGAAACGGTGCTCTTCATCGACGATCAGCAGCCCCAAATCTTTTAGCTTCACATCCGCTTGCAGCAGTTTGTGAGTGCCAATGAGAATATCGATTTTACCTTCGGCAACCTGCTCCAGGATCTGCGCTTGCTCTTTGGCACTACGGAAACGGGACAGCATTTCAATGCGTACCGGCCAGTTGGCAAAACGATCGCGGAAGTTGTCGAAGTGCTGCTGGGCGAGCAGGGTGGTCGGCACCAGCACGGCAACCTGTTTGTGGTTCTCTACGGCGAGGAAGGCGGCGCGCATCGCGACTTCGGTTTTACCGAAGCCGACGTCGCCACACACCAGGCGGTCCATGGCCAGCGGCTGACACATATCGCTGAGTACCGCGTTGATCGCCTGTGCCTGGTCGGGCGTGGTTTCAAACGGGAAGCTGTCGCAAAACAGCTGGTACTGCTCACGGTCATACTTAAAGGCAAAACCTTCTTTCGCCGCGCGCTGAGCGTAAATATCCAGCAGCTCTGCCGCAACATCGCGGACCTTCTCGGCGGCTTTCTGGCGAGCGCGTGACCAGGCATCGCCGCCAAGTTTATGCAGCGGCGCATTCTCTTCCGCGCCACCGGCGTAGCGGCTGATCAGATGCAGCGATGACACCGGCACATACAGTTTGGCGTCGTTGGCGTAGGTGAGCATCAGGTATTCACCAGTGATGCCGCCAGCTTCCAGCGTGGTCATCCCGGCATAGCGACCAACGCCGTGCTCCAGATGCACCACTGGCTGACCGGGATGCAGCTCCGCGAGGTTACGAATTAACGTATCCGGGTTGATAGTGCGACGAGAATCCTGACGGCGGCGCGCCACGCGTTCGCCCAGCAGATCGCTTTCACAAATCAGCGCCAGATTACGTTTGCTATCGATGAAGCCATGCTCGGCGGCGCCAATCATCAGATAACGACCGTTGTCTGCGGCTTCATCGAGACGCAATATCCGCTTCGGCGCGACCTTGATGCGGGCGAGCAGTTCGCCAAGCGCTTCCCGGCGTCCTTCACTTTCCACCGAGAAAATTACCGGACCGGTAAAACCCTCAAGGAATTTACGTAACGCATCTAGCGGCGATTTTTGCTGCGCCTGCACGGCGATATCCGGCAGCTTCTGGAACCCAAGGTTGGTATTCGCAGCTTTGTTCGCCAGACTCTCGGTTTTTAGCTGAACGCGCGGCCAGCGTTTCAGTTCAGTAAACAGCTCATCCACCCGCAGCCACAGCGATTCCGGTGGCAGAAGCGGGCGCATTGGATCTACGCCTCGATTCTCAAAACGTGACAGGGTATCGGCCTGGAAGCGTTCTGCGCTGGTCTCGATATCGCCGGTATTGACCAATAACGTATTGGCGGGAAAGTAACTGAACAGCGACGGCAGCGACTCGCTGAAAAACAGCGGCTGCCAGTATTCAATACCCGCAGGCAACGTGCCTTTGCTGACCTGCTGATAAATATGTTCGGCGTCGCGTTTCACCTCAAAGGTGTCACGCCACTGGCTACGGAACAACTCGATGGCCGTTTTGTCGGTCGGAAATTCGTGCGCGGGCAGCAAATTAATGGCGTCGACTTCTTCCAGCGTGCGCTGGGTGTCAGTATCAAACAGGCGCAGGCTGTCGATTTCATCATCAAAGAAATCGAGGCGATAAGGTAACTCGCTGCCCATCGGAAACAGATCCAACAATGCGCCACGTGTGGCATATTCACCGTGTTCCATGACCTGATCAACATGACGATAGCCTGCGCTGTCTAACTGTTCGCGCAGGGCGTCGCGCGATAGACGCTGACCTTTTTTCATCACCAGCGCATGGCCGTGCAGATAGCTGTGCGGACAGACACGTTGCATCAGTGTATTGACCGGAACGATCAATACGCCGCGCTGCATGGCAGGCAGTTGATATAGCGTGGACAGGCGTGAAGAGATAATCTCCTGATGGGGAGAAAAGCTGTCGTAGGGCAGCGTTTCCCAGTCGGCCAGGTTCATCACCATCTGGTCGGTAAACTGACGAATTTCGTCATGCAAACGTAACGCATTTTGCATATCCGGTGCAATCAGCACCACTGGCCCCGCGTGATGTTCAGCGATTTCTGCGACCAGCGTTGCGCAGGCGGCGCCGGTGAGTTCACCCAACTGGCGCTGATCGCCTGCTTTCGCTGGGAGCGTGTAACGATGTTGTTCAGGCATTCGGTTGTCAGGATCTCGTATATATACATCTGATAAGCAATGTCCTTTATTATCCGTGATCGTTTCTCATAAGCAAATTGATTCGCCCCCAAAGGGGGGCAAAAAACGCGTTGAGGTTAGCGCGAGGCGGCCGATAAAGAAGGTGGGGAAAAGAGCAGATCGGCCACGGTTTTTTGCGAAATTTTACGCACCAGCAGGCCAAGCAGGGTGCACAGCAGAAGGCAAGCGAACGGATACATCAGAAGCAGGGCCAGCTCCGCATATGCAGGCCAGATAGCATGATTAATTTTGGGTATTAACGTTAAGCTGAACAGCTCAACCAGAATACGGTGAGTGGTGTAAATGGCGATGGTATTGGCACCAATCACGCTTAATGGACTGGACGTGCGCATACCAAAGCGGAGCTCAAATTGATAAAACAGCTTCATGATCAGCACAATGGAAAGAAGAGAAAGCAATAGTGAGACATTTGCCAGCCACGCGACGGCGGCGACGATTGTGCTAACTAGAAAAAACACAGCATGGCGGCGCAAGGGAACCTCTTTGATCCATTCCATCAGCGTTGCGCCAAACCATGCGCCGAGGCTGTAGTATGGCAGATTACGCATCACGCTGTTCATTCCCCACCACGGCGTCGGGACAAAATTGATCGCCACGCTTAGCGCCACAAATAGCGCTAATAGCGGCATCGCCCAGCGGCTGAAAATCTTACACAGAACAAAATAAACAATCAGCGCGTACAGATACCACAAGCTGGTGCTGGCGGTGAGCATCCCGTGGGCAAAGCCACCGAGTGAACCGGCATAGGCGGCATTGGCGGTATGGCTCAGATCGCGCTGCGGGGCCAGCCAGTTATTGAGCGCGACTAACGCCAGCCATTGCGCCACTCCCCAGAGCACCAACACCCAGGCGATGTTCCAGATCCGTTTATCCAGGCAGGTTGTCCACGGGACGCTATCGATATAGCGACGGATCAGATACCCCGATATAAAGAAAAACACCGGCATGCGAAACGGCGCCAGGTACAAGTTCAGATAAACCCAGCATTTGCTCAGCATCTCTGAAAGCGGATGTTGAAAGGAGGTGAGGTGCGGGTAAAACGTGATCACCGAGTGATATATTACCACCAGACAAATACATAACCCTTTGATCTGATTAATCCATAGTTCTTTTTTAATCATCGAGACGGCGTATCCATATTGATTGCTATAGCCTGCCATCCTGCGCAACTCGCGGTGGGCTGTAATGCGTAACTGTCTGCATTTTGTTTTTTTAAGATAAAGATCAGGGGGCTGGACTTAAGGAAAGAGGGACAACTTTAG
This sequence comes from Citrobacter sp. Cu231, assembly GCF_030332265.1. Taxonomy (NCBI): domain Bacteria; kingdom Pseudomonadati; phylum Pseudomonadota; class Gammaproteobacteria; order Enterobacterales; family Enterobacteriaceae; genus Citrobacter; species Citrobacter sp. Cu231. Next base: position 707,067 of record NZ_JAOWIE010000032.1, read on the forward strand.
CGGATTGATTTATTTATACTTTTAGGACAAGTGCTGACGAACACTTACGGTTCAGTCATTTACCCATTCCGCTTTCGCTTATATACTCGTGACTTTGCTAACAGCAACCAGACGGATTTCATGTACCAACCTGTCGCTCTATTCATCGGCCTGCGTTATATGCGTGGGCGTGCAGCAGATCGCTTCGGTCGCTTCGTTTCCTGGCTCTCCACCATTGGCATTACTCTCGGGGTAATGGCGTTGGTCACGGTGTTGTCGGTGATGAACGGTTTCGAGCGCGAGTTGCAAAATAATATCCTTGGTCTGATGCCTCAGGCCGTTCTCTCGTCTGAACAGGGTTCCCTGAACCCACAGCAACTGCCGGAAAAAGCGGTGGTGTTGAACGGCGTCAACCGCGTCGCACCGATAACTACAGGGGATGTGGTGCTGCAAAGTGCGCGTAGCGTGGCGGTCGGCGTGATGCTGGGTATCGATCCAGCGCAAAAAGATCCACTCACGCCGTATCTGGTCAATGTGAAGCAAACAGATCTGCAGCCGGGTAAGTATAATGTCATCCTTGGTGAGCAGCTTGCCGGACAGTTGGGCGTCAATCGCGGCGATCAAATTCGCGTGATGGTGCCCTCAGCCAGCCAGTTTACCCCGATGGGACGTCTGCCGAGTCAGCGTCTGTTTACGGTGATTGGCACCTTTGCTGCCAACAGTGAAGTTGACGGCTACCAGATGCTGACCAACATTCAGGATGCGTCCCGCCTGATGCGCTACCCGGTAGGTAATATCACCGGCTGGCGTTTGTGGCTGAATGAACCGCTAAAAGTTGACACGCTGAGCCAGCAAACGCTGCCACAAGGTACCAAATGGCAGGACTGGCGCGAGCGCAAAGGGGAATTGTTCCAGGCCGTGCGCATGGAGAAAAACATGATGGGGCTGCTGCTTAGCCTGATCGTGGCGGTGGCAGCTTTTAATATTATTACCTCGTTGGGTCTGATGGTAATGGAGAAGCAAGGGGAAGTGGCGATTCTACAAACGCAGGGGCTAACGCCGCGGCAAATCATGATGGTGTTTATGGTGCAGGGGGCCAGTGCCGGGATTATCGGCGCGCTGCTGGGCGCGGTGCTGGGCGCATTGCTCGCCAGCCAACTGAACAACCTGATGCCAATTATCGGCGTGCTGCTGGATGGCGCTGCGTTGCCGGTGGCCATCGAGCCGCTGCAGGTTATCGTCATTGCGCTGGTGGCGATGGCCATCGCGCTGCTGTCTACGCTTTACCCTTCCTGGCGCGCTGCCGCCACTCAACCCGCTGAGGCTTTACGTTATGAATAAGATCCTGTTGCAATGCGACAAACTGTGCAAACGCTATCAGGAAGGCACTGTGCAAACCGATGTCCTGCACGATGTCAGTTTTAGCGTCGGCGAAGGCGAGATGATGGCAATTGTCGGCAGCTCCGGCTCCGGGAAGAGTACATTGCTGCATCTGCTGGGCGGGCTGGATACGCCGACTTCCGGCGACGTGATTTTTAGCGGCCAGCCGATGAGCAAGCTCTCGTCGGCGGCGAAAGCGGAACTGCGCAATCAGAAGTTGGGCTTTATTTATCAGTTTCACCATCTGTTGCCGGATTTCACCGCGCTGGAGAACGTGGCAATGCCGCTGCTGATAGGCAAGAAAAAACCGGCTGAAATTACCGAGCGCGCACGGGATATGCTAAAAGCTGTGGGGCTGGATCATCGCGCCAGTCATCGCCCGTCTGAACTATCTGGCGGAGAACGCCAGCGCGTGGCCATCGCGCGTGCGTTGGTAAATAACCCGCGCCTGGTACTGGCTGACGAGCCAACGGGTAACCTTGATGCGCGAAACGCGGACAGTATTTTCGAGCTTCTGGGCGAGCTGAATCGCTCTCAGGGCACGGCATTTCTGGTGGTGACGCACGATCTACAGTTAGCGAAGCGAATGAGCCGCCAGCTTGAAATGCGCGATGGTCGCCTGACGGCTGAACTGAGCCTGATGGGGGCTGAGTAATGGCGTCGCCTTTATCATTATTGATTGGTCTGCGCTTTAGCCGCGGTCGGCGGCGCGGCGGTATGGTGTCGCTGATTTCCGTGATTTCTACCGTCGGTATTGCGTTGGGCGTGGCGGTGTTGATCGTCGGTCTAAGCGCGATGAACGGATTTGAGCGTGAGTTGAACAACCGTATTCTGGCCGTGGTTCCGCATGGTGAGATTGAAGCCGTAAATCAGCCGTGGAACAACTGGCAGGAAGCGCTCGATAAAGTTCAGAAAGTGCCCGGCATTGTCGCTGCGGCGCCTTATATCAACTTTACCGGGCTGGTGGAGAGTGGGGCGAACCTACGCGCAGTGCAGGTGAAGGGTGTTGATCCGCAGCAGGAACAGCGCTTGAGCGCGTTGCCCTCCTTCGTGCAGAACCACGCCTGGAATAATTTCAAAGCCGGTGAGCAGCAGATAATCATTGGCAAGGGTATTGCCGATGCGCTGAAGGTGAAGCAGGGCGACTGGGTGTCAATTATGATCCCCAACGCCAGTGCGGATCATAAGTTACAGCAGCCTAAACGCGTGCGTTTACACGTCACTGGGATCCTGCAACTGAGCGGCCAACTCGATCACAGCTTTGCCATGATCCCAATGCAAGACGCGCAGCAATACCTGGATATGGGATCCAGCGTTTCCGGGATTGCGCTGAAAGTTAACGACGTGTTTAACGCCAATAAGCTGGTGCGAGACGCGGGCGAAGTGACCAATAACTATGTTTATATTAAGAGCTGGATCGGTACTTACGGCTATATGTATCGCGATATCCAGATGATTCGCGCCATTATGTATCTGGCGATGGTGTTGGTGATTGGTGTGGCCTGCTTTAATATCGTTTCCACGTTAGTGATGGCGGTAAAAGACAAAAGCGGCGATATTGCGGTATTAAGAACCCTCGGGGCAAAAGATGGGTTGATACGAGCCATTTTTGTCTGGTACGGCCTGCTGGCGGGTCTTTTCGGTAGCTTGATCGGCGTGGTTATTGGGGTAGTTGTCTCACTGCAACTGACGCCGATCATAAACGGTATCGAGGCGCTTATCGGTCATCAGTTCTTGTCCGGCGATATCTATTTCATTGACTTCCTGCCATCTGAATTACATTGGCTGGATGTGATTTACGTGCTGGTGACAGCATTAGTGCTGAGTCTTTTGGCGAGTTGGTATCCGGCGCGTCGCGCCAGCAATATTGATCCTGCGAGAGTACTTAGCGGCCAATAACAATATATACATTAAAGCATTTATGCTGCATCAAGGAGCGGTGATGTATTACGGATTTGACATCGGTGGGACTAAAATTGCGTTAGGCGTATTCGATAATCAACGTCGTTTGCAATGGGAAACGCGCGTCCCTACGCCGCGTGATAGTTATGACGCTTTCCTTGATGCGGTTTGCAATTTGGTAAAGGAAGCAGACCAACGGTTTGGCGTTAAAGGTTCGGTAGGCATCGGCATTCCTGGTATGCCGGAAACGGAAGACGGTACGCTTTATGCAGCCAACGTTCCCGCTGCCAGTGGTAAACCTTTACGTGCTGACCTCAGCGCGCGGTTGGACCGGGATGTACGCCTGGATAACGACGCTAACTGTTTTGCTCTCTCCGAAGCCTGGGATGACGAGTTTACTCAATATCCACTGGTGATGGGATTGATCCTTGGTACGGGCGTGGGCGGCGGCCTGGTACTTAACGGGAAATCCATCACTGGACACAGCTATATTACCGGTGAGTTTGGTCATATTCGTTTGCCAGTCGATGCGCTGACGCTGATGGGTTTTGATTTCCCGCTACGCCGCTGCGGATGCGGCCAGCTGGGATGCATCGAAAGCTACCTTTCCGGCGGCGGATTTGCGTGGTTGTATCAGCATTACTACCATCAACCGCTGGATGCCCGTGAAATTATCGCGCTGTGGGAGCAGGGTGATGAGCAAGCGCGTGCTCACGTTGAACGCTATCTGGATTTGCTGGCGGTGTGCCTTGGAAATATTCTGACCATCGTCGATCCTGATTTGGTGGTGATTGGCGGAGGCTTGTCGAATTTTACCGCTATCACGACGCAGCTGGCGGATCGGCTGCCACGTCATCTGCTGCCGGTCGCACGGGTGCCGCGTATTGAGCAAGCGCGGCACGGCGATGCGGGCGGGATGCGCGGGGCCGCTTTCCTACATCTTACCGATTAATACAAAGAGGTTGTTATGCTGTCGCGTCGGGGTCATCGGTTAAGCCGCTTTCGTAAAAATAAACGCCATTTGCGCGATCGCCTGCGTCAACGAATCTTTTTCAGAGACAGAGTGGTGCCTGAATTGATGGAAAAACCAAGAGTGCTGGTACTGACGGGAGCGGGAATCTCCGCTGAGTCAGGAATTCGAACCTTCCGCGCGGCGGATGGTCTCTGGGAAGAACATCGGGTTGAGGACGTTGCGACACCGGAAGGATTTAGTCGTAATCCGCAACTGGTTCAGTCGTTTTATAACGCCCGTCGCCACCAGTTGCAGCAACCAGAAATCCAGCCCAATGCGGCGCATATCGCGCTGGCAAAACTCGAAGCCGAGCTGGGCGATCGTTTTTTACTGGTCACACAGAACATTGATAATCTGCATGAACGTGCGGGCAGCCAGAACGTTATCCATATGCACGGCGAACTACTCAAGGTTCGCTGCTCGCAAAGTGGGCAGATTCTGGAATGGAAGGACGATGTGACCCCGGAAGATAAATGTCACTGCTGTCAATTTCCGGCACCGCTGCGACCGCACGTGGTGTGGTTTGGTGAAATGCCGCTGGGTATGGATGAAATTTACATGGCGCTGGCAATGGCGGATGTATTCATTGCAATTGGTACGTCGGGCCATGTGTACCCGGCTGCGGGGTTTGTGCATGAGGCGCGACTACATGGGGCGCATACGGTAGAGTTAAATCTTGAACCGAGCCAGGTGGGAAGCGAGTTTGAAGAGAAGTATTACGGTCCGGCAAGCCAGGTGGTACCTGAGTTTGTGGAGAAGTTGTTGAAGGGACTGTGATCAATTTTATGTGCCGGGTGACAGCTTCGCCTTACCCGGCATCACGCTGAATTAGCGTCCTGCTTTCAGCTTCTGATAATACTCTTCGTAAATAGCGCTGGCGGAACCGACGTCGTTCTGCCATTCCCCTTTGTTGATGGTTTCTGCATCCGGGTACAGGGTTTTATCGTTCGCGACTTCAGGACTGAGCAGCTTGCGTGCCGCCAGGTTTGGCGTTGGATAACCAATAGTTTCCGCAACTTCTTTCGCCACGTCCGGGCGCAGTAAGAAGTTAATCAGCTTCAGCGCACCTTCTTTGTTTTTCGCGTTAGCCGGAATAGAGAGGCTGTCCATCCAGAAGATCCCACCTTCTTTTGGCCAGACAACTTCAAGCGGTGTGCCTGCCTGACGCGCAACATACGCGGAGCCGTTCCACACCATCCCCAGATTGACTTCACCTTCCATATACGGGTTGGCAGGGTTGTCAGAGTTAAACGCTGCAACGTTTGGCATCAGTTTCTTCAACTCGTTATAGGCAGCTTCAATTTCTTTCGGGTCAGTGGTATTGCCGGAATATCCCAGCTTGCGCAGTGCCATCTGGAACACTTCACGTGCATCATCCGTTAACAGCAGGCTGCCTTTGTATTCCGGTTTCCACAGATCGGCCCAACTGGTCACCGTTTTCGGGTCGATGGCATCGCTATTGACGCCAATAGCCGTAGCACCCCAGATATACGGGATGGAGTAATCATTGTTGGGGTCAAACGGCTTGTTGAGCATTTCCGGATCGAGGTTGTGGAAGTTGGTCAACGTCGACTTGTCGAGCTTTTGGATCATGCCTTCTTTGCGCATTTTATCGACGTAATAGGTGGACGGAACCACCAGATCGTATGCGCCGTCTTTATAAGTTTTGAGCTTGGCATACATAGTTTCATTCGACTCATAGGTCGAATAGATCACCTTAATGCCGGTCTCTTTGGTGAACTGTTCCAGCAGTCCAGGCGGGACATACTCGGTCCAGTTATAGAAATAGAGCGTGTTGTTGTCATTTGCGTGAGCGGCGCTCATGCCCAGTGCCAGAGCACCCGCCGCGAGCAGGTGGCGTGACCATTTTTTCATCATTTAACGTCCCCTGAATTAAGGGCCTCAACGGCCCTTGGTTTTATCACGTGCAATAAGCTGGCTTGCAATTACCATAACCAGCGACAGAACCAACAAAATGGTCGCCAGCGCGTTCACCTCTGGTGATACGCCGACTTTGACCATTGAGTAGATTTTTAATGGCAAAATTTCATAACCCGGCCCGGTAACGAATGACGAAACGACAACATCATCCATCGACAGCGTAAAGCTCAGCAACCAACCGGCAGCCACCGCAGGCATAGCCAATGGCAATATGATCTTGCGCAGAATGGTTACTTCACTGGCACCCAGATCTTTGGCCGCCTCAAGCATGCGTACGTCAAAGCCTTTCAGACGCGAGTAGACCGTTACAACCACGAAGGGCAGACAGAATGTGATATGCGAGAACAAAAGTGACCAAAAGCCCAGTTGAATGCCGATCAGCATAAACAGCACCAGCAAAGAAATCGCCATCACAATATCTGGCGACATCATCACCACGAACAGCATGCCGCTGACAAACGGTTTACCGCGAAAACGGTAGCGGTACAGTGCGACTGCTGTGAGTGAACCGATCAGCGTGGCAAACGTGGCGGAGAGTACTGCCATCGTCAGCGAGTGCTGCGCCGCCTGTAGCAAACTGTCGTTGTTCATCAGCAGGCCGTACCATTTGGTGGTGAATCCCTGCCAGTTGATGCCGAAGCGCGAGCTGTTAAAGGAGTTCACAATCAAAATAATGATTGGAATATACAGATACGCGTAGATAGCGGTCATGAAACCGCCTCTGAGCAGGCGACCGATCATTCGAGTTCCACCTTCTTGTTCAAAAGGCGTGACGCTTTCAGAGCATTGAAAATAATCAACTTTTTCTCTTCTCCAAAATCTCTCCAAAACTTCCCACCAAAACAGACAGCCAAAAAGTAAGCGGCCATCACTAAGGCCGCGAATTTTACAACAATTTTCCACGTGATCGGAAAAAAATGCCCATTTAAATGACCCGCATTGCCCATTCCTGGCCGCGAGTGTCGTTATAGCGATCTGTTGTTGCCCGTACCTTGTGGCCCAGTAACGTTTTAGTATCGATACCCTGTACGCGATATAACCGCTCGGATAACGAGCGCTGTTCGTGGAATGTGGTTGGTGTTTTTCCTGCTGCCGGCTGTGAATCAGGTAGGGGCTGACGATTCTGTCCCGACAGCATGCAATCACTTCCTTTAGTGTCATGTTAACAGACTCACAATAAAGCGTGAGCGGTAACGCCATGCGTGCTGGAATATGCTTAAGGGACGGAACTCAGATAAGGCGTTAGAGCGCTTCACTGTAGCGTTAAATCAGGCTAGAGAAGAGGGATTCCGTGGACAGCAGGCAATGAACAGGGCACATAGCATTCTCTGGCCACAGTCAACTGCCAGTGTGATTGATGAAGCCTTGCATAATGATGATGTCGATTTTGTTGAGCAATGCGTACTGCAGGCGCTGGGCTGGATATAAATGATCCAGTTTATGTTGTTGGTCCTCAGTATTACACCACCCGAAAAAAATCTCAGGCATAACCCGGGAACTGCAGGCGATTGCGCCATGGTTAACCGATGGGGAGGCGAGAAAGCGCGTGCGATGGTGCCTGGAAATATTCAGAGCAAAAACATTCCTTGCGGTTCGTAACCAGATGAGAGCCGGGTTAGAGGATGATTGGTCATACCAAAATAGGAACTGACCGGGAGACTGATGAGTCTGTCATTCGAAACAAAACCCCGGTTAGTAGCCGGGGTAAATGGTTATTAGTGACGATTGTGTTTAAAACGCTCATAAATCTCAATACAGATAATAGCAACGGAGTAGAAGGGCCACAGAATGGAGGTTATCAACGTATCTGCCAGGTCAAATTCGAGGCCGTGTACTCTATCCCCACGAACCAACAAAGCAAACATTACGATGAAGCCCGCGATATATATGGCCAAATAGTGATAAAGGCTCATGATAATTCCATTTATTAGGTTTGGCCCTGAGTCTACGTGCGATAACCACACAATTAAAATTGGTATTACAGATCGATTTTTATTTATCGATCGTTCAAAACGATCGTTTTGTAACGAATAGCTCATTTGTTGAGTGATATTTGTACAAAGTGGCGGTAAAAATTAGCTATAAGTGTTTTATGATGTAAAAGCGTTTGAAAACGGGCCAACAAAGTGAATGATTTACCCATGCCTGGCAGACCTGCGCCACGATGGCAGCGACGAAAAGCGAACAATTTGAATGTAACGAGAACCCCGCCAGCGCGGGTTTTTTGCTTTCCGGCGATATGACAGGGGTATTCGCGAGGTGCATTGCACCAGTACCCCTGTCATATCAGCCGGGCTGAAATCGTTAACTCGAAAACATGTTCTCACAATGCTCCAATGCTTTTTCGTTTCTAACTCAGAGGAAAAATGAGAGGGGTCATCTGCTAAACGTAGACATCAATATTTTTAGTATTATTCCCTGCAGCGTTCGAACTTGATTTGTTACTTACAGTAGGTAATGCTACTGATTCTATTTGTTTTTTTTCTGCTTCTTGTTTTTGTAATTGAGCAATTTTGGCGTATATAGACTCGATTTGCCTTTGAATCATCTCCATCTGCTGTTTAAGCAGTTTTGCCTCTTCTTCGGAGGTTACTTCATTAATTTTTGAACCCATGGCGCTGAGTTCTTTTGTCAACTCACCAATTTGTTTTTTCAGGATTTGAATTTGTTGTGAAACAGAGTTGCCAGTACTTGAAGGTGCTTGTTTTACTGTGCTTTGCAGTATGTCCTGACCCAAAGTGCTAACTGTCATGCTCATGGCGGTTCCTCCAGCCTTACATTTATTACCCATTATTGTCATCTTTCGAAATTACTTTATTAGCAAAAATTAAGTTGTGGCTTCCTGCACCACAGCATTATTTGTACCGCTCTATACTATCTGCTGAGTATCGCGGAGGAGCTTATGAAAGAAGGGACTATTACTGGATTCAGCATGTCGGTGTTGTTCAGGTGGCATACTACACGAATGACACTGTTGATGAGCTGGAAACAGGTAAAACAATCACCGGTGTCTGGCATCTGACCAGAGGCGATGACATTTGCCATAACGGTGAAGCAGATGTGTCAGAAGGTCCTCTCGCTCCACCAATGTAAGTTACCGTTCATACTTAGAGGCTGCCAAATGGCGGCCTTTTTTATTCCTCTCGTTTTGAGAGAACTCACAGCAATTAAGGGGGGCTAAATGTCCGATCCAATTTCCGGTACTGGGCTGGCTGGTGATGCTGATGGGGGCTCTGTATCACCTGCAGGAAAGCGCTGACAGGATGCAATGCATTGAAGAATGCCTTCGTGTTCTGAAACCCGGCGGCATAGCTGTTTTTACATATATATCGAGGTCAGCATCGCTGGTGGATGGATATAAATACCAGTTTATAAATGACCCGGTGTTTCAACATATCGTGGAAACCGATCTGCTGACGGGAAACCATGAAAACCCTTATGACACCCCAAATTATTTCACTACTGCTTTTTTCCATAGCCCGTCATTAATTATGCAGGAGCTTCAGCAAACAGGGTTTCAGGATATCAGACTGTTTGCTGTAGAGGGGTTTGCCAGCATCATTGACACGGATGAGATAATGCAGGTAGAGGACAAAAAGGCCCTTTTGCTGAAATATCTTCGTTTAACTGAGGAATTTCCTGAATTGCATGGTATTTCATCGCATCTGCTGGCTGTAGCAAGAAAAGCCTAAGCCCGTTAGAATCGCCAATATTAATCACATTCACTTTGAGGCTGCCATTCGGTGGCCTTTTTCATTTCAGGCTCACGGGAATCATCCGTTACGCGCTTTTTTGATAAATCCGGCCCGTGAAGCCTGACCCTTCTCAATCAAACACAGCGCCATCCGAAAAATCGGAGGTGAGGCTATGACCATAATGAGCACCATTTACAGCAGACTTTCATATGGAACAGGCACCACGCTGACCGGCTGCGGTGTATCAGCGAAGGCATATGTCGAAACAGCTAAAACAGCAAAAGAGGTGTCCTGGATGTTGGGCCTGCCTGAAAATGTTGTATCAGTGGCTCCTGAAGGGGATATGTTAAATTGGACGGGACACAATGGGTTCATGATGCAGTTGATCTGGACATGGCGACGTAAGACGAATCGAAAGCACTTATTGCATGGAAAAAGTATTGTATAATGCTTAACCGAATTACCCTGAGGATGCCCAAAACATCATCTGGCTTGAATCTCCATTGCCCATATAACAGACTTAAGCAAAACAATGCCGGGGCTGATTAGAATCGGCATTGTTCATACATCAATTAAAAATTATTTACCTATAAGAGAGACCTTTAATCTTCTTATTAAAGTAATTAAATCTTTCCTTCCGAATAGTTTAAATAGATTAAACCAGCGGTTCTTACCCAGGTAATTTAGTTTTATTAATTTAGGATTGTAATGATAGCACATTATAAAAACGCCCTGATCGTCATCAACTATATTATTTCTGAGTGTTTTTATTTGGCACTGATAAACCAGTTTATAAAACTCTTTCCATTTATTTTGTGTTGCTACAATTGCCCCGCCAATAATATAGGAGCGATTGTTAATCATGTGGTCAAAAACCTGATGGATAGTTTTGACGGTCAAGCCTTTTTTAACTGTAAAGAAATTTACTTTGTTTCGGTTAAAAGGATAGTCCCATCGAGATAACCCTCTGGTTACGTCTGCAGTACGACAGTAACCAAAGTCAACCCATGCAACCATATCATCATTCACAAGATTTAACTCTATAGCTCTGTTTACAAAATATGTTTTCAGATTGCAAACCAGTGCATAGTCTGGGGACCAGTATTCGGGGTTTATCAACTGGCGAGTTTCAAGTTTGCTTATGAACTCGTTATCTTTTTGAATCCGCGCAATTCTTTTTTTGATGTGTTGAAATTTTTTATTAATATCTAAAGTCACTACAACAGTGCTTTTACCATTTCTAATTGCTTCAATTTTGGGTTTAAGTTCACTGGATGTGAAAATGACCATGTCATTACCCAATTCAGACAGATTTTCAAAGTACTGAATATAGGTATCAGCTGTTCTCTCTAAGTGAGGAGAGAAACCTTTATTACTCGTCCAGTCTCCTCGTCCTATATCGAAAAATGCGGTAACAATGGTGATAGATGTGTTCATTTTTAAGCTATCCGTGTTTTATACCTATCCAATAATTACAAGAATGTTGAAAGCATATTTTTTTTGATATCAGTCACATGGAAACATTCTATCAGTATCAACATGAGGCGGGAAGTATCATGTGATATTTAAACTGGTAAGTAACGTATATACAAAATATCAGGTTGCAGCAATGAATTATTCAATGATAAATAATGCATGCTGGTATTGTTTTACTTGAAATTGTCGCCATGCTCTAATATATGATAATCATGTGTTGCTGGATTATATAAAACAGTATTCCTTTCATGATATTTGGAGTGATGACGTACATCATTAATGATGCCAATAGCGAGGAGTTTGATGACTATCCGGTGATGTAAGAATCCCAGATATCATCGGAGACAAATATCCCCAGCAGAATAATTAGCGAAAAATCATTTTCCAAAACTCCGTTGTAACTACATGATTTTAGAGAGTTTGGCATGCAATTTACTTGCATGTAAAAAGCATGCCAAAAAGCAATCTAACTCATTGAATAATAAAAATTAACTGTCTATGTCACTAACCTTCTTGTTCAGCAAGCGGGAGGCGCGCCAGTAGATTAGCAGCATCAGCCCCATCACAATGGTCAGCGTAATGCTGGTGGCGGCACCAAACGGCCAGTCGCGGATGTTCAGGAACTGAACTTTAATCACATTACCAATCAGCAGGTTTTTCGCCCCGCCCATTAAGTCGGATACGTAAAACAGCCCCATTGCGGGCAGCATAACCAACAGGCATCCGGCGATAATTCCCGGCATCGTCAACGGAATAATGATGCGGGTGAAGGTCTGAAGTTTACTGGCGCCCAGATCGCGCGCGGCTTCCAGCAGCGGTTTATCGAGTTTTTCAATGCTGGAATAGAGCGGCATTACCATAAACGGCAGCAGGATGTACACCAGGCCGATAATCACCGCGCTGGGGGTAAACATGATGCGAATAGGGGTATCGATAACGCCGAGCCACAACAGAAATTCGTTGAGATAGCCCTTGGTGCTGAGGAAAATTTTGAGTCCGTAGATGCGAATAAGTGAATTGGTCCAGAACGGAACAATCAGCAGGAACAGCAGCAGTGGACGCACTTTTTCCGGCAGTTTCACCAAAAACCAGGCAAACGGGTAGCCGAGTACCAGACAGGCGAGCGTAGCAATCAGCGCCATATTGAGAGAATGAACCAGCACCTCAAAATAGAGCGGATCGAGCAGGCGTGTATAGTTTTCCAGCGTAAAGACCATTTTGACGAAATTGGCGTCGTCGCGGGTCAAAAAGCTGGTGCCGATGATCATCAGGTTGGGCAGAAAGACAAATAACACAAGCCAACCGACAATGGTGACGATCACCACACTCTGGAATTTACTTGTGTTCTTCATCAGCCAGTACGACCTCCCAGCTTTCTACCCAGTTAATCGCCATTTTCTGGTCGAGCGAGTGGTCAAAGTCAGGATCGTCTTCGTTGAAGAACTCACTGACCATCACCATCTTGCCGTTTTCCAGTTCCACAACCGACTCCAGCGTCATGCCTTTGTAGTTGCGCTCACGCACGTAGCCGATAAGACCTTCGATATGATTATCGTCGTTGATTTCATCCACGCGCAGATCTTCCGGGCGTAACAGAACGTGCAGCTTCTGCCCAGGAATCACCGCAAAGTTGACATAAATATTGCACTCGCGACCTTCAACGTTAGCACGAACGCGCTGTTCGTCCAGACGTTCTATCACCGTGGCGTTAAACATGTTGATCTCGCCAATAAATCCGGCGACGAACAGATTTTTAGGCTCTTCGTAGATTTCGCGCGGCGTACCGTCCTGCTCAATCTTACCATCGCGCATCACCACGATGCGATCTGACATGGTCAGCGCTTCTTCCTGATCGTGTGTGACAAAGACAAAAGTGATACCCAGCTTACGCTGCAACGCTTTCAGTTCGTTCTGCATCTGCTTACGCAGTTTGTAGTCCAGTGCAGAGAGGGATTCATCTAACAAGAGTAGGCGGGGTTTGTTCACCACCGCACGGGCAATCGCTACGCGCTGCTGCTGTCCACCGGAGAGTTGATGTGGTTTTCGCTGGGCGAATTCTTCCAGTTGCACCATGCGCAGAGCTTCAGTAACGCGGGGAGAAATGTCGGCAGCGGGCGTTTTTTGCATGCGTAAGCCAAAGGCCACATTCTCAAATACGGTCATGTGGGGGAATAACGCATAGCTTTGGAAGACGGTGTTCACGTAGCGGTTTTCCGCAGGAACGTGAGTGATGTCCTGGTTGTCCAACATAATATGACCGGAATCAACAGTTTCCAGGCCGGCAATCAGGCGAAGAACGGTTGTTTTACCGCAGCCAGAGGGGCCGAGCAGCGTGAGAAACTCGCCATTATTGATGGTCAAATCCAGGCTGGAAATCACCTCTTTGCCATCGAAACTTTTGCGAATTCCCGCTAATTGCACCAGTGGAGAAAGCGAACGCGGTTGTTTATTCAATTTTTTACTCTGTCCCATGTAAACGCAACGGATGGCTGACCGATGCGGGGTTTGTGGTTAACCACCTTGATGACTCTTAATGAGGGCGGTTATTCTACGGCAAACCATTGTAATCGCCAATCCTTGTTGCGAATTACTGACTTAACCCTATAGTCAGAGGGGATGTCGAGGAGAAATATTCTTACTTGCGGGGATAAAAGTGACCTGACGCAATATTTGTCTTTTGTTGCTTATTGATAATGTTGTCACAAAAAGTGAGGGTGACTGCATGGATAAACTACTTGAGCGTTTTTTACACTACGTGTCGCTGGACACCCAATCAAAATCGGGCGTGCGGCAGGTACCCAGCACCGAAGGACAGTGGAAGTTGTTACAACTGCTCAAACAACAGCTCGAAGAGATGGGGCTGGTTAATATTTCATTGAGCGAAAAGGGTACGCTGATGGCGACGCTGCCCGCTAACGTTGCTGGCAATATTCCCGCGATCGGCTTTATTTCCCATGTGGATACCTCACCGGATTTCAGCGGTAAAAACGTTAATCCGCAAATCGTCGAAAACTATCGCGGCGGCGATATTGCGTTAGGCATTGGTGATGAAGTTCTGTCGCCGGTGATGTTCCCGGTGCTACATCAACTTCTGGGCCAGACGCTAATCACTACAGACGGTAAAACCCTGCTGGGCGCGGATGACAAAGCAGGCGTGGCGGAAATCATGACCGCGCTGGCCGTGCTTATTCAAAAAAACATTCCGCACGGTGATATCCGCGTGGCCTTCACGCCGGATGAAGAGGTTGGTAAAGGGGCCAAGCATTTTGACGTTGCGGCATTCGATGCGCAGTGGGCCTACACTGTTGACGGTGGTGGCGTAGGTGAGCTGGAGTTTGAAAACTTCAACGCCGCCTCGGTTAATATCAAAATTGTCGGCAACAATGTGCATCCCGGTACTGCAAAAGGGGTGATGGTGAATGCGCTGTCGCTGGCGGCGCGTATTCACGCTGAGGTTCCGGCAGACGAAAGCCCGGAAACGACGGAAGGCTACGAAGGCTTTTATCACCTGGCGAGCATGAAAGGGACGGTCGATCGTGCAGATATGCACTACATCATCCGTGATTTTGACCGCAAGCAGTTTGAAGCGCGTAAACGTAAGATCATGGATATCGCCAAAAAGGTCGGCAAAGGGTTACACCCGGATTGCTATATCGAACTGGTGATTGAAGACAGTTACTACAATATGCGCGAAAAAGTGATTGAACATCCACACGTGCTGGATATCGCCCAGAAGGCAATGCGCGATTGCGATATTGAGCCGGTGCTGAAACCTATTCGTGGCGGTACTGACGGCGCACAGCTGTCGTTTATGGGATTACCGTGTCCGAATCTTTTCACCGGTGGTTATAACTATCATGGCAAACATGAGTTTGTAACCCTGGAAGGAATGGAAAAAGCGGTGCAGGTGATTGTGCGTATTGCGGAGTTAACTGCGAAGCAGCAGTAACAAGCCCGAAGTAGATGCCGGATGCACAAAACGTCATCCGGCAAAATGACTCATCACCCTTCGAAGAACCAGTACCCACTGTTGACCAGCGCGGCAAGCATGGCAAGGAAAGACGGATCTTCCAGCGCATCCTCAAAGTTCTCAGCCGTTAGCACGATATGGCTGGCCAGCGCTTCCAGGGCAGGACGATGCGGCGAGTCAATTTTTTCACCGTTGGCGTAGACGTCGTCGCCGATGCGCAATACGCGTAATCCGCCCAGACGCACTAACACATCCCCTTGCTTCAGGGCATCGTAAATTTCATCTGGCTGATACGGTGGCTCCGGCGGCGCAATATCCAGCTCATGACGAGACTGAGAAATAAACTCGCCAAACCACTGCTGGAAATGTTCCGGTTGATTAATCAGCCCCAGCATCATTTCGCGCAGCTTGTCCATCTCTTGTGGCAGTACGTCGGCAGGATGGTCGCGCGGCGGCAGGTCAGGATCGCTGTAATACGTGCTGCCCAGCTCACGTTGTAATACGTAGTCGGCGAACCCGCTAATCAGTTCGCGCGTGTTTGGCGCACGGAAGCCGACCGAATAGTTCATGGCGTTTTCCAGCGCATAGCCTTCGTGCGGGAACCCCGGTGGAATATACAGGATATCGCCGGGTTCCAGCTCTTCATCGATGATGGCTTCAAACGGGTCGACCTGAAGGAGATCCGGGTGAGGACAGTGTTGTTTTAACTGCAGTTTTTCACCTACGCGCCAGCGGCGACGTCCGGTTCCCTGGATGATAAATACATCGTACTGATCCAGATGCGGGCCAACCCCGCCGCCAGGGACGGAGAAGGAGATCATCAGATCGTCGATACGCCAGTCAGGCAGTTCGCGAAACGGACGCATCAGCGCAGCGGTTGGCTCGTGCCAGTGATTGACCGCCTGGACCAGAAGCGACCAGTTGTTCTCGCCGAGATGGTCATAGCTTTCAAAGGGACCGTGGCTAACTTGCCATTTGCCGTCCTGGTGGCTGACGAGTCGGCTGTCGACCTCACTTTCCATTGCCAGTCCAGCCAGTTCGTCAGGAGAAAGTGGGTCAATAAAGTTGTTAAACCCGCGTTTTAATACCACCGGGCGTTTCTGCCAGTGGCGTTCAAGAAAATCGGGCCAGTTAAGTGTGAGTTGGTATTCCATAGTGAGCTTCCCGCAGGCTGGTATCTGCAACCGATTATAACGGATACTTAACCTCAAGCGTGAAGTCAGCACATATTTATTACACGTGGCGATTACTCGTCTTTCTGCCCCGGCTGCTGGCGACCAAAAATAACCTCCATGCGCGCGCCACCCAGCAGGCTATCACTGGCAATAATCTGCCCGTCATACTGTTCAGTTATTTCTCGCGCCACTGCCAGTCCGACGCCTTGTCCAGGTCGTAACGTATCGACGCGCTGACCACGGTCAAACACCACTTCCCGTTTGCTTTGCGGAATACCAGGACCATCATCCTCAACCAGAATATGCAGTTGATCTTCTGACAGATGCGCTGAAATCTCGACAAACTCCAGACAGTATTTACATGCGTTATCCAGTACGTTACCCATCACTTCGACAAAGTCGTTCTGCTCGCCTACGAAACTGATTTCGGGGGAGATATCGAGACTGATATTGACGCCTTTACGCTGATAAACTTTATTCAGCGCGGAGGTGAGTTTATCAAGCAACGGCGCGACTGGATGCAGTTCGCGACTGAGCAGAGAGCTGCTGCCACGCATGCTTGCACGATGCAGGTAATAGCCAATCTGCTGGGAAATACGGCTGATTTGTTCCAGCATGATAGGCTCGGCGTCGCTCACGTTCATTTTTTCATTACGCATCGAGCGCAGGGTACTCTGCAATACCGCCAGTGGTGTTTTCAGGCTGTGGGTGAGGTCAGTTAATGTGGTGCGGTATTTGTCGTAGCGCTCACGTTCGCTTTTTAAAAGTCGATTCAGGTTACGAACCAGACTGGTCAGTTCGCGCGTGGTGGCGGGGTTCAGCATCTCACGATGATGCTCCTCAAGCTCGCGGACTTCACGCGCCAGCGACTCAATTGGCCGCAGACTCCACCAGGCGGCCACCCATAAGAGCGGAATGACCAGCAACAGATTGGCGACCAGCACATAAATAAACCAGCTCCAGACCATGTATGAGCGCTTTAGCTCAATAGGAATTGTATCGACAACCACAATGGTTAACTGTGGCATTCTGGCAGTGGCGGGGTAGACGTTAACCGCCACGGAGTGGGTCATTTCGGCGTCGTCGTCATCCTCTCTGACTTCTTTTAACTGTTGCTGTGCGGAGTGGTCTTCGCCCAGTAGGGTGCTGGTGGCGTCAACGTTGGCTTCAATCTCATGAAAACCGTTGGTTTTAAGCCAGTCTGGTTGGATGCTTTGCGTCAACCAGGGCACGTTGCGCTGTGCCCACAGAAGCTCACCCGCTTCATTGTAAATCAGCGACATTGTTGGGCTTTGCATGTCGAGGTTCTCGGGCAGCTCGATGTTAATCTTGCCGTTTTCCCATTTCGCCAGGGTATAAAACAGATTGCTTTCACCGCGCAACAGGCGGAACGTGGTCTTATCAAAACTAACGCTGTAACCTACCAGGGCAACCATGCCGTAGGCCAGTGAAAGCACCAATACCACACCTGCGGTTGCCAGTAAAAAGCGCAGCCGCAGCGATAACGGGAAAAAATGACGCAATAATTTGTTCATTAGCGCAGTTCGAAAAGATAGCCTTGCCCACGTACTGTGGTAATTACTTCATGCGGATATTGCGCCTGAATTTTTTTACGCAGACGTCCCATCAGGACATCAATAGTGTGACTTTCACGTAGTTCAGCATCCGGGTATAGCTGCAGCATGAGCGAATCTTTACTGACGACTTTGCCGCTATTACGGATGAGTGTTTCCATAATGGTATATTCGAACGCCGTGAGCTTAATAACTTCATCATTGACGGATAATTCGCGGCGAGAGAGATCAACCTGGAAAGGCGGAAGGGAGATAATCTGCGAGGCCAGACCGCTGTTGCGACGCATCAGCGCCTGCATGCGCGCAGCCACTTCTTCAATGTGAAACGGTTTGGTGACGTAATCATCAGCGCCGGCGCTGAGTACTTCCACTTTGTCCTGCCAGCCTTCACGCGCGGTCAATACCAGAATCGGCAGCGAAACCTCATTGCTGCGCCAACGGCGGATCAACGACAAACCATCTTCATCGGGAAGGCCTAAGTCAACGAGTGCGATATCCGGAAGATGTTCATTCAGATAATAGTCTGCTTCCTTGGCATCTTCTGCATCATCTACCTGATGACCTAAATCCTGTAGCTGAACCTTAAGGTGGTGGCGTAATAAAGCATTATCCTCGACAACCAGTACGCGCATCATCGTTTCTCCCTAAAATAACGGTATGAATAGTTTAACGCTGATTATGTGGATTGAAAGCAGCGCTATGAACTTAAATAACTTTTCTCATGCTCCCCTGCCTGTGGGGCGTTCTGGGGGCAGTGCTGTTGGCATCTGATTGTTCAGCATATTGACCTGATCCTGGTTCATGTCGCCAATCCACTTGGAGTAAATCTCGTACACCATATGTGCATCGTCTTCCCATGCCAGGGCGCCTATCTCGCCCGGCCTCATCCCTGTATATACGGCAACAATGATGATTAATGCCTGGCTACGGGGAAGGGGGGTTATCAGTGCCTGGTACTTATGAAGTAAAAGTGGGTCGGGATCATTTTTAGATAACTTGAGTCGCGACACGCCCTCATAAGGAGCATGCAATATAAACTGGCTTCGGTTTGCGAGCTTAGGCATTTCTGATAAAACTGCCATCTGTTTATTGACTGTTGAGGGCGCGCGGCCCTGCCTGGTGAGATTCGGCATTGCCGGGTTAATAATTGTCCCGGTCAATAACTCTTTTCGGTAATGCAAAATGTCGGTATGCTCAATATCTACCAGACGGGTATTTTCTCCGATAACACGCTGTAATGTGTATACAATAGAAGTAATCGACAGCATTGTTGCACCAGATACCTCTAAAGCTTTGGTGTCTGTAAAAAAATCACTTAGCCTGGCAGGTTAGATGACAGAAAGTGTAGTCACTACCAGCGTGCAACATGAGCTCTTAAGGCCTGTCAACCAGTCGTTTAGATATATTTTCGGATACATGTGAACCTCTCCCTGTTTTTAATTTATCTTTTATGATTCCAGAAATCAGGGGCTACAAATGATGAGAGATACATGTTCGCTACAGACGGGCCTCGAAACCATTCATTCGACAAAACTCAACGCGTAATCCGGGAAGGAGTACTTCTGAGTCATGCAGATTAGATGTGTTTGTTCATTTCTCTGCTACCCAGAACGGTAATTTTCGCACTTTGTTTGAAGGTCAAAAAGTTTTATTCTCTATTGAACATGGTACTAAAGGTCCGGTTGCCGGCAGTGGAGTTATCGCAAAGTAAAATCCGCTTTATGTGTGTATGCGATAACAATGACGGCTAAGGCCTGAGCGTTTTTTTTATTATCGGTGGCTTGAACAATATTAAAATACAGATGTGGTGATTCTGTGCGAGAAACGGTATCTCAAACAGATTCAGGCTGCTTCTTTTTGATTTGTTTGGAATACTTTATTGCAATGAGGACAGATTAAAAGGGAACCTTTTTGTACTCTTGCAAAACTATGTTCAGATTGATGGGTACAGTTTGGGCAAGTGCATTTGACAAGATAGTTACGGCGTGATTTAGAGTCTTTACGTTCTGACATAGGCTTTTCCTTGATTGGATGGACTTTAACTTTACCTTAATTTGTCCAGGAAATCTTAATTTTATTAACCAATGGGGGCTGATAAAAAAGTCGGTAGTTCAGGGCATGAAGCTGTCTACTGAGAAATGCGTCTGGATGAACGTCACAATGCTCACCGACATGCTCGGAAATATTGCAGTTTAAATTAATTTTTATGCTCAAAGTTATGGGTGATTTCCTTACAAAACTAAAGCTTGCTATGTTTGGTTAATCATGCGTTAATGAATCTCTGGTTTGTTACGAATTTATCTGAAGCAGTCGCTGAAATAATTTTATTCCTTGTTCCTGTTGAGATTTCCTTGTTAGCTTTTCTCTCTGATAATTTTTTTCGGACCAATCTGCCCAAGGGCTCACTCAATTAAGGTAATGATTATGTCTAATAAAATGACTGGTTTAGTAAAATGGTTCAATCCTGAAAAAGGTTTTGGGTTTATCACCCCTAAAGATGGCAGTAAAGATGTGTTTGTACACTTCTCTGCTATCCAGAGCAATGATTTCAAAACTCTGAATGAGAATCAGGAAGTTGAATTTAGTGTTGAACAGGGACCCAAAGGCCCCACAGCAGTTAATGTTGTGGCTGTATAAGGTAACTGTTATTACTAATAATATTCACTTCAGATGCCCGTGTTGTCACGGATCTCAGTACAGAACGTCAAACTTTGATGTTACTGAAAAAAATCCTTTCGGAGCGAAATGTATTTTTTGCAAATCAACAATGATAACATTTGATAATGTGGCACTATACATTCGTTCTGGTCAGTCTTCATCAGATTATAGAAAATAAATTTCAGGCTCCTTATGGAGCCTTTTTTGTATGCTTAACCGTTCATTTATATAAGAACCGTCACGGTAAAATTATGAAAAAAGTAATTGTTTTTTTTAACTCACAACCGGCAGTCGTTGTATCTGTAATGAAAGGTATTACGACGATAATGCGTGAGTTTCCCAATGGAGAAAAAGCGCATCTATCCGTAATGTCTGCGGGCTTTCCATCTCTGACTGGAGACCATAAAATAGTTTATGTGGCTTCAGATCGTGATGTCAGTTCCGAAGAGATTCTCGAGGCCGCATCGAAGCTTTTGAAATGAGAACTGGTTGTTTCGTGACCGACCCAGATTTTAGTCAGTGGTTTGTAGGGTTACGAGCTCTTTTGCATGAAGATTATACTGCAACCTCTTGATAATTTAGGATTTCCATTCTATCTTTTAAATATGTCAGCGCTTTTACCTGTGCTCCACGGGGAAAGTAACGCGCCTGGCGTTGATGCGTTAGAGATCAAGAGAGGTAAATAATGAACGTCGAAGATTTAAAAAGAAAAACTGAAGCGGATATTTCTGAATTCATCACAAAAAAAATTATTGAACTCAAAAAAAAGACAGGAAAAGAAGTCTCTGATATCCAGTTTACTGCTCGTGAAAAAATGACTGGGCTTGAAAGTTACGATATTAAAATTACATTAATCTAATTGTTATAAGAATCAGTTCAGGTGAAAAAGCATTATCTTGAAAGATAATGCTTTTTTATTTCTGTCATAAAACATAAAACATAAAACATAAAACATAAAACATAAAACATAAAACATAAAACATAAAACATAAAACTTTGCTAAAATCTTCACTTTTTACCTAGACTGACGCCTCCAGGTAGACGATGCTGCCTATGCATGATTTTAAAGTGTTTGTTAAACCTGTGGCAATTCAGACCAACATCGATTGTTACTTTTGGGCCAAATTTGGGGCGCTGAAATGACTCATATTTCCCGCAATGGTCCAAAATAATATTTTATTAACCTATTGATTTTAATATAATTTATCAGTAAATAACTTACAAAATTACTTTTTTAGTCTAGCGCTGAGCATGATCCGTGGGGATAACCATTTAATAAAACGGGAAAGGGATGTTCATACGGCGATAAAAAACCGGAATCGCTTACGCTCATCCGGCTTCAGTTCAGCATCTGCGGGTTGTTGATTACTTCAGTTCATCAACCATGATGATGGCACGACCAATGTAATTGGCTGGCGTCATGGCTTTCAGGCGCGTTTTCTCTTCTTCCGGCAGTGCCAGACTGTCGATAAACTGCTTCATACCTTCGGCGTCAACGCGTTTTCCACGGGTCAGTTCTTTCAGCTTCTCGTACGGTTTTTCAATGCCATAGCGACGCATCACGGTCTGAATCGGCTCTGCGAGAACTTCCCAGTTATGATCCAGTTCGTCCAGCAAATGATCGCGGTTCACTTCCAGTTTGCTCACACCTTTCAAGGTGGACTGATAGGCGATCAGCGCATAGCCAATACCTACGCCCAGATTACGCAGAACGGTTGAATCCGTCAGATCGCGCTGCCAACGCGAAACCGGCAGTTTGCTCGCCAGATGTTGCAGAACCGCGTTAGACAGACCCAGGTTACCCTCAGAGTTTTCGAAATCGATAGGGTTCACTTTGTGTGGCATGGTCGAAGAACCGATTTCTCCCGCGACAGTTTTCTGCTTGAAGTGACCCAACGCAATGTAACCCCAGACGTCGCGATCGAAATCGATCAGAATGGTATTAAAGCGGGCGATGCAATCAAACAGCTCAGCGATGTAATCGTGCGGCTCGATCTGTGTGGTGTATGGATTCCACTGGATCCCAAGCGAGGTGACGAACTCTTCGCTAAACTGATGCCAGTCAACTTCCGGGTAAGCGGCGATGTGGGCGTTATAGTTACCCACAGCACCGTTGATTTTACCGAGGATTTCAACCTGGTTGAGTTGGCGGTACTGACGCTCCATGCGATACGCCACGTTTGCCATTTCTTTGCCCATCGTTGATGGGGTGGCCGGTTGCCCGTGAGTACGAGAGAGCAGGGGAATATCGCGATATTCAACAGAAAGTGCTGTGATGCCATCAATCAGTTGACGCCAGTACGGCAGGACTACTTCGTCTCGTGCGGTTTTCAGCATCAGCGCGTGAGATAAGTTGTTGATGTCTTCTGAGGTGCATGCGAAGTGGATAAACTCGGAAACGGCGTGCAGTTCCGGGATATCCGCAACTTTTTCTTTGAGGAAATACTCAACTGCCTTCACGTCATGGTTGGTCGTACGCTCGATGGTTTTGATACGCGCAGCATCTTCTTCATCGAAGTTAGCGACGATCGCATCAAGGTAACCGATTGCGTCGGCAGCAAAAGCAGGAACTTCCTTGATCGCTGCGTGCGCGGCCAGTTTTTGCAGCCAGCGTACTTCAACCTGTACACGGAATTTCAGCAAACCGTATTCGCTGAAAATCCCGCGCAGCGCGCTGACTTTATCGCCGTAGCGTCCATCGACAGGGGAAACGGCGGTCAGTGAGGATAATTCCATAGATCACAACTCCGGGGTTAAATGAGCAAGAATTTGTTTTGCCTGAGTCGTCAGGCGATTACGAGAAAACATGAGTTGCAGACGGCCTCCACCCACCTGATGCCAGAGTACGGCCGCGCGAATGCCAGCCAGCAGCGAAGCGCGAACTTTGGCCTGAACCTGTGGGCTCTGAAGGATGGCCGGGGAGCCAGTGACCTGAATACGCGGGCCGAGTGGACTGATAACGTCAACATAAATGCCTGCCATCGCACTCAGTAGCGTTTCTGACTGCAAATCAAAATGGTCCAGCTGGCGCTGCAAGCCGTTAATACGGTCTCCCAGCGTGTCCATGGCGCCTTTAGCGGCTGAAAGTTTACGCTCCAGCACCATCAGGCTTAATGTATAGCGAGTAAGTTCCGCGTTCAGTCCCTGACGACTGCTGGCGTTGAGCACGCCGAGCAGTGTTTCCAGGCCGAGACGAAGGTTGGCCTCGCTGCCGCCAAACACGCCCAGCGTAGAGCTGGGATTCATGTCAATGACGCTGTTCAGTGAAACGTGTAATGCATCGGCATCACAATGCCCCTGGTGCGCCAGTTCTTGCACCAGGCGTGCCGACTGACAAATGCCTGCCAGGGCGAGGGTGATGTCATAATAATTCTTTGCCACGTTCACTGCTTCCTTGTATCAAATGTGTAGGTAATTATACCGACAGAGGTAATCGTTGTTCGATAATGCCGCCGCCGAGGCAAACTTCGCCATTGTAAAAGACAGCCGACTGACCCGGCGTTACCGCCGCGACGGGTTCATCGAAAATGACTTCAATACGCTCGGCATCCAGTGCCTTAACGGTGCACGGAATGTCGGTCTGACGATAACGGGTTTTCACCGTGCAGCGCATTGTGCCAGTGAACGGTTCGCGATCGACCCAATGTAACTGTTGCGCCACCAGGCCAACGGACATCAGGCGCGGGTGTTCATGACCCTGAGCAACAACCAGAATGTTGTTCTCAACGTCTTTATCCACCACATACCACGGATCTTCCGTGCCTTCTTTCGTCCCGCCAATGCCCAGACCTTTACGCTGACCCAGGGTGTGGTACATCAGCCCCTGATGCTGGCCAATCTCTTCGCCATCAACGGTGATGATTTTACCGGGTTGAGCCGGCAGGTAGCGACCGAGAAATTCTCGGAACTTACGTTCGCCAATGAAGCAGATACCGGTGGAGTCTTTTTTCTTGGCCGTAATCAGACCGAGATCTTCAGCAATTTTACGCACCTGCGGTTTTTCCAGTTCGCCCACCGGGAACAGGCTTTGCGCGATTTGCTCATGGCCGAGCGTGTAGAGGAAATAGCTCTGGTCTTTATTGCCATCGAGCCCACGCAGCAGACGGCTTTTACCGTCGACATCCGCGCGACGCACGTAGTGACCGGTGGCGATGTAATCGGCACCTAAATCTTCAGCGGCAAATTCGAGGAAGGCTTTAAACTTAATCTCTTTATTACACAGAATATCCGGGTTTGGCGTACGGCCCGCTTTGTACTCTTCAAGGAACAATTCAAAGACGTTGTCCCAATATTCTGCGGCAAAGTTGACGGTATGCAGCTCAATGCCGAGTTTGTCACAGACAGCCTGTGCATCTGCAAGATCGGCAGCCGCTGTGCAATATTCCTCGCCATCGTCCTCTTCCCAGTTCTTCATGAACAGGCCTTCTACCTGATAACCCTGTTGTTGCAACAGCCAGGCAGAAACGGAGGAATCGACACCGCCGGACATGCCGACGATCACTTTTTTTGGGCTTTCAGACATAGGAATACTCACGACATTGAACTTCAAGGCGGCATATTCTAGCACGCAGCCCCTTACTTGACACCCTCTGTAAACGGCCAGTTAAATTCACCGATTATCGCCAGCGGGTAGCGTTGTCCGCTCTGATAGCAGCGAATGCTCTCCGCAACTAACGGAGAGCGCAGGTTTGGCGCGCAGAGAACCTCTTCTGCACTGACCCAGCGACAGCAGTCAATATCGCTGTCATGAGGTTCAGTAGCGCACATATTGGCAAGCTCGATAGAAAACAGAAAACGCAAAAACGGCGTTTTGTCCGGCGCAATCCATTGATGCATTCGAATAAAATGTTGTGGCTGCGCGTGGATACCTGTTTCTTCCCATAGCTCGCGAGCGGCGGCCTGCACTAACGTCTCATCCGCTTCCAGATGTCCGGCTGGTTGATTCCATAAGGCTTTGCCATTGATTGTTTCCTCAACGACTAAAAACTTATCTTCTGCATGCACGATGCAGGCGACCGTAACGTGCGGTTTGAACATACCTGTTCCTTATTCAGTTAGTTGCATCTCGCCATTCACCATTGGCGAGATTATCCAGTGTGTAATCCCCCATGGCATAGCGAATGAGGCGCAGCGTCGGGAATCCAACATGGGCTGTCATGCGGCGTACCTGACGGTTGCGGCCTTCATATAAGGTGACTTTCAGCCAGGTGGTAGGGATATTTTTCCGCTCCCTGATAGGCGGGTTTCTCGGCCACAGCCATGCAGGTTCTTCTGTTACTTCAATACCTGCGGGCAGCGTGGGACCGTCATTGAGCGTTACCCCGTTACGCAGCGCATTAAGCGCTTCTGCCGTCGGCTCGCCTTCGACCTGGACGTAATAAATTTTCCCGGTACGCTTACCGGGCTGCGTTAACCGGGCCTGCAGCGCACCATCATTGGTCAGCACCAAAAGCCCTTCACTGTCCCGATCGAGTCGACCCGCAGCATAGATCCCCGACACGGGAATAAAATCTTTTAACGTTCTTCTGCCAGCCTCGTCAGTAAATTGCGGCAAAACATCGTAGGGTTTATTGAACAAAACCACGCGTTTTGGCTGGTTTTCTTTACGCTGTCTGGTGACTTGTCGTGAGCTGAATCGCTCAACCCGGTGATTTCTAAAAGAAGTTTTTTGCATGGTATTTTCAGATTATATCAATTGCCGCATTATAGCCTAAGAACGAGTGTCTTTCATGGCGGCGAACATTAGGGTAGTATTGACATGCTCATTACAAAACATTAACAAAAAATTGCTCTAACGCATTCGTGCAGCAGGACGCAAACGCACATGCAGCGCGATGACAGACGAGCAGAACCAGAAGCGCTCGAAGGAGAGGTGAATGGAAAGCAAAGTAGTTGTTCCGGCGGAAGGTAAGAAGATCACCCTGCAAAACGGCAAACTCAACGTTCCTGAAAATCCGATTATCCCGTTCATTGAAGGCGACGGTATCGGCGTTGATGTAACCCCACCGATGATCAAAGTTGTCGATGCTGCTGTCGAGAAAGCCTATAAAGGCGAGCGTAAAATCTCCTGGATGGAAATCTACACCGGCGAGAAATCCACCCAGGTTTATGGCCAGGACGTCTGGCTTCCTGCTGAAACCCTTGATCTGATTCGTGAATATCGTGTTGCCATCAAAGGCCCACTGACTACTCCAGTTGGCGGCGGTATTCGCTCTCTGAACGTTGCCCTGCGTCAGGAACTTGACCTGTATGTCTGCCTGCGTCCGGTGCGTTATTACCAGGGTACGCCTAGCCCGGTTAAACACCCAGAACTGACCGACATGGTCATCTTCCGTGAGAACTCTGAAGATATCTACGCGGGTATCGAGTGGAAAGCGGACTCTGCCGACGCTGAGAAAGTGATTAAATTCCTGCGCGAAGAAATGGGCGTGAAGAAAATCCGCTTCCCTGAGCATTGCGGTATCGGTATCAAACCATGCTCTGAAGAAGGAACTAAACGTCTGGTTCGTGCAGCAATCGAATATGCCATCGCTAACGATCGTGATTCTGTTACCTTAGTACATAAAGGTAACATCATGAAGTTCACCGAAGGCGCGTTCAAAGACTGGGGTTATCAGTTGGCGCGTGAAGAATTCGGTGGTGAGCTGATTGACGGCGGTCCTTGGGTCAAAATCAAGAACCCGAAAACCGGCAAAGAGATCGTGGTTAAGGACGTTATTGCCGATGCGTTCCTGCAACAGATCCTGCTGCGTCCGGCTGAATATGACGTGATTGCCTGTATGAACCTGAACGGCGACTACATCTCCGATGCGCTGGCAGCACAGGTTGGTGGTATTGGTATCGCTCCGGGCGCGAACATCGGTGACGAATGCGCGCTGTTCGAAGCAACCCACGGTACTGCACCGAAGTATGCCGGTCAGGATAAAGTGAACCCGGGTTCTATCATTCTGTCCGCTGAAATGATGCTGCGCCACATGGGTTGGGTTGAAGCGGCTGACCTTATCGTTAAAGGTATGGAAGGCGCAATCAACGCGAAAACCGTAACCTATGACTTCGAACGTCTGATGGACGGCGCTAAGCTGCTGAAATGTTCAGAGTTTGGTGACGCGATCATCGAAAATATGTAATCCAGATTTTGGGTTGTATGATAACGGGAGCCAGGTGGTTCCCGTTTTTTATGCCTGCAACATTGTTTCCCCAAAACTCTCTCCAAAACGTTTTCCCAAAAACCAGGCATGCTCACCTCTTTTTTTACTTCGACAACTATCCAATCCTTACCTCTGTCGTCGTTATATTTGTCTGTCATTTTTCTTGATTTATGTCCCAATAATTTCTGTGTATCAATTCTTTGTTCCCATTAATTCTTACTGAAAGCGATCGTTGCTCATGAAAGGTTGGGGCGGTTCCTGCTTCCCATTCAATGCCGTATTTGCCTCTGAAGTGGTCAACTTAAACTGGCTACAGCTTTAGGTTTTTTCCAGTATCAGTTTTTGGGATAACCCACTGATTCCGTTGCGAACTGCCGTTTATTGCACAACTGCTTTACCCATCGGTCATGGTAGAAAGACCCACATCCATACCACTGCCCGCAGCTGCAACGGTGTCGTTCTGATTAAGAACCAATTGAGCGGGTTCGCGTCGAGATAGAGACTCGATTAGCCCTGATGGTCTGCTAAATTGACTACTTTTACCTTATTTCGCCCAGACCTTTTAGCATCATAGAGTTTGGAGTCTGCCACTTTCAATAAATCATCAAAGGTAACAAGCTTCCCTTCTCTGGGATGGTAGGTTACTGCACCAATACTGATTGTGACCGGTCTTCTGAGCGAGCTCAGTTTCTCAATGCTTTTCCTTAATCTTTCGCAAGCCAAAAAACAGCCTTTTTCATCCGTTTCAGGGAAAAGCATGATAAATTCCTCACCACCAAATCGTGCGACTTTATCTTGGCTTCGCAGGGTATGGCTAAGTTCTTTGGCGATATTCTTAAGTGCATAGTCACCTTCCTGGTGGCCATAGGAATCATTATATGATTTAAAAAAATCGATATCGGCAATGGCAAGTGACACCGGTACGGGATGTCGCGCCATTCTGGTCATTTCATTCTCAAACCAGAGCATAAACTTTCGGCGATTTGCAATCTCCGTCAGACTGTCCTCAGTGGCCATTCGCTCCAGCATAGTATTGATTTTGTGTAACTCCTCCTTTTGCTTTTTGAGCTCAATTTCCATCTTTTTACGCTCATTAATACTTTGTATCTGAGCAATATAATATTTGACTTCACCATTATCTTCGCGTACCAAAGAAACACTCAGAAGTATCCAGATATAATTCCCGGTCGCTGTCAGATATCTCTTTTCTAGTTGGTAGAATGGAATTTCTCCTCGAGAAAGTGCATCTAATTGTTTTAAATCAGTGCTTAAATCATCGGGGTGGGTTATATTTTGAAAGTTAATGGAAAGCAGATGTTCTTCAGTATATCCCAGCATACGGGTCAGTGAATTGTTAACTTTTTTCCATTGGCCAGAAGAAGCGACAAGAGCCATCCCGATAGTTGAGTTCTTAAAAATAGCTTCGAGTATGTCATTGTTTTTTTGTAGTGCTGAAATAACAATTTCATTTTCACTGATTAATAAATTTATCTCGATTAACGAACCAATACCCTCGGCCATTAAACTAATAAATTCATAGTCATCCTCAGAGAATTCTATGGTTCTTATCTGAGTGGAGGAGAAATTGATTGTGCCCCATAATTTTTCTCTCACCCATATTGGCGCTGAGATATAACTTTCCAGCCTCATACCAATGTAGACTGGATGGGAATTAAAGTCAGGATGTGTTCCTGCATGTTCAACGCTTATTATTCTATTTTCTCTGACCACTTGCTGACAATAAGTGTTTTTCAGATCAAAAACCATACCAGCTGAAATGTCTCCACTTGTTGGAGAAACCGCAAGTAGAGAGTAACGCTCACCCTCTATCTGACTAATAATACCAAGAGACAGGTCAAAGGCTTTCAATCCTTCATTCAGAATGGCCAGGTATTTATCTTCAGGGGAAGCATGTCTCCTGGCCAACGCCTCATAAAGAAAGTGAATTCGGTTGATATTAATGTTGTTTTCTTTCATTTTTAACATCGCATTATCTTTTCGTCTTTTTACGCATCAAGATGGTTGCTATTCGGCCTTGATTAGTTTGTCACATTGTACCGTAGCAACAGCAGTCGGTATTCGAATAACTATCTTGCTCATTGCCCCTTGCTGCTTAAAAATTTATCAAAAAATCGAATGGTGATACTCTTTTTATAACAGGTATCTACGATCTTGACTAAGATTTTAGAAGGGTAGCTATTCGCTGCTTCTCATCTGGGCTTATCATCGTGAGGTCGCACTATGTGTACAAAAAGGGTAGTTATTTGCCTGTCATTAGTTTCTATGCTGTTCACATCCACTACCTGGGCTATCAATAAAGATTATCGGCATAAACTTGAGCAGTCTGGTTGTACTCAGGTCTCTGAGGCGCAAGGTTGTGATATCAACAAATCTAAAGCTGAAAATGCAAAAGCTGGTTTTGTTAATGAGAGCAGCGATACCACAGCATCAGCAACCAGTCCTTATGCAGGTAAGTGGTTAGCTTTGAGTGATAGCGGTGATACGGTTGCGAACATCAGTATTGATAAAAATGATAAAGTCATCGTCAATGGAAAGAGCGTACATGCCACAAAAATAGATGGTGGGCTGCAGTTCAAGCAGGGGATGGTGATTTATACCCTCCAGGGAGACCGTCGCGTGAAAGGTGAGGATGTCTGGCGGGATACGGATGCCGGAACGCAGGGGAAAATCTTCAAAAAGTAAAAATATTTTAGGAACAACAGCTACCAGGAAGCCGTAAAGTTAATAGCCTAATATATCAATTAGTTAGAATTGAAAAATTGCGCGCTACTCTCAGGTTATTTTGTTTACGTCTTCCTGAAGGCGGTTGTATGGTATTTAGCAATTGTAAGGCAAGTAGTTTTCGCTTATCTAATCCAACGTAGTTCGTAGTATATTGAGCGTATTCTTTGTTATCAGGTGTTCTGTATGTCCTATTCCATCGGTGAATTTGCGCGGCTTTGTGGAATAACCGCCACAACGCTGCGTGCCTGGCAACGTCGTTATGGACTTCTCAAACCACAGCGTACGGATGGTGGGCACCGGTTGTATAGCGATGACGATATCCGGCAGGCGCTTAAAATTCTCGATTGGGTGAAAAAAGGCGTACCAATTAGTCAGGTAAAACCGTTGCTGGCCCGCCCTGGCGCCCGGCGAACGAATAACTGGCTCACCCTGCAAGAGAGTATGCTGCAGCGCCTGAATGAAGGGAAAATTGAATCCCTGCGCCAGCTTATTTATGATGCGGGCCGCGAGTATCCTCGTCCTGAATTGGTGAGTGAGGTGTTGCGACCTCTGCGAAGTCAGGTCTCGGCCAACGTGCCGGCTATCATGACACTGCGTGAAATCCTTGATGGCATTATCATTTCTTACACCTCATTTTGTCTGGAAGGGGATAAGCGTGCGCCGGGCGATAACTACCTGATTACCGGCTGGCATCTTACCGACCCCTGCGAAATCTGGCTTGAAGCGCTTTGTCGTACCGGACAGGGACTGCGCATTGATGTGCTTCCCGTGCCGCCCGAGACGCTTGCGCCTGAGATTTTTCCCGAGCGAAAATGGCTGCTGGTGACGTCTGGTAAGCTCACTGCGGCGCGTAAAAAACAGATAGAGCTCTGGCAGCAACAGGTCAACTCCCTCGAAGTGATCCCGCTTTAATCCTCTGTCACGACCTTTCCTGTGTGTCGATCAGCCACTGCTTTAGTAGCTTCTGAATGATTTATCTAAAAATAATTATTTCTAATTTATTGAATTAAATAGATTTATAAATATTTTTTAGCAAAAACTTGGACAAATTTAAGTGTTTGTGTAAGTTTTAATTATGCCACTACGTCATGTGGTTCACTTAAGGGTAAGAGCTATGCGCGCACAGCCATCCGTTATCGACAGGTTTGTGGATTACTACGCCAGTTTGGATCGCCAGCCTGTCCCCGCGCTTGCCGGGTTGTACGACGTGCATGCGGTACTTGTCGATCCGTTCGGGGAACATAACGGGCTGTTTGCCATCCAGCGCTATTTCTCGCACCTCCTGGCGAATGTAAACGCCTGCCGTTTTGCTATAGATCCGCCGCTTTGTGAGAGCGGGCGGTTTGCCGTGACCTGGACCATGTACTGGTCGCATCCGCGGATTTCTGGTGGAGAAATACGATCTTTGCCGGGATGTTCAATGGTAGAGACGCATGGTGAGAAGATTTTTCGCCAGCGTGATTATTACGATGCCGGTGAGATGCTCTATGAGCATCTGCCACTGTTGGGCTGGGCCGTTCGCGGTGTGAAAAGGAGGGTGCGCGCATGATGACTGTCCTCATTACTGGCGCAAGCTCCGGGATTGGGGCCGGGCTGGCAAAGTCATGGGCCGATGACGGCTGTCACGTGATTGCCTGTGGTCGCAACCCTGAACGGCTGGAACAATTGCGCCAATCCCATGCCAACATTACAGTACGCCTGTTCGATATGACAGACAGGGACGCCTGTCGCCAGGCGCTGGCGGACTGCAAACCCGAACTGGTTATTCTCTGCGCCGGAACCTGCGAATATCTCGACCACGGCTGGATAGATGCCGAGAAGGTTGAACGGGTGATGGCGACGAATTATCTGGGCCCCATCAACTGCCTGGAAGCGCTTCAGACGCAGTTAACCTCCGGTAGCCGCGTGGTGCTGGTCAGTTCGATGGCGCACTGGATGCCGTTTCCTCGGGCTGAAGCCTATGGCGCGTCTAAAGCGGCGCTAACCTGGTTTGCTAACAGTTTGCGTCTGGACTGGGAACCGAAAGGTGTCGCCGTGACTGTCGTTTCGCCAGGATTTGTCGATACCCCGCTTACCCGTAAAAACGATTTTCCTATGCCCGGTCAGGTAAGTGTAGAGCAGGCGGTGAAGGCGATTCGCCGTGGCCTGGTGAAAGGAAAAAATCATATTGCCTTCCCGACAGGCTTTGGCGTGCTGCTGCGTCTGTTGGCCGGGCTGCCTGAGTGTTTCCAGCGCATGTTGCTGCGCAGGATGGTACGTTCATGAAAATTGCTATCATTGGCAGTGGTATTGCCGGACTAACCTGCGCCTGGCGTCTGGCCGGACACCATCAGGTATCGCTTTTTGAAGCGGCGTCGACCCCTGGCGGCCATACTGCGACAGTGGATGTGGCGACTCCGCACGGGAGTTTCGCGATTGATAGCGGCTTTATCGTCTATAACGACCGAACCTATCCGCGTTTTATGGGCTTGCTGAGCGAACTCGGCATTCAGGGGCAAAAAACGCAGATGAGCTTCTCGGTGCATAATCCGCAAAGCGGTATGGAGTATAGCGGTCATACGCTGACTTCATTGTTTGCCCAACGTCGAAATCTGGTCAACCCCGCATATTGGGGAATGCTGAAAGAGATTGTCCGTTTTAATCGTCTGGCGAAACAGGCATTAAATGAGACCGATGTGAACGCGACGCTTCAGACCTTCCTCGACCAACACCACTTCAGCGTGTTCTTTGCGCGGCATTATATTTTGCCGATGGGCGCGGCCATATGGTCATCTTCACTTCAGGAGATGCGCCGTTTTCCACTGGCGCTGTTCTTACGGTTCTTTGAGCACCATGGCTTGTTGGATATCTGGCATCGACCGCAATGGTATGTGGTGCCGGGCGGATCGCGCGAATACATTCGTGTCATGCTGGCGAAGCTGGGCGATCGTCTGAAATTGCACCTCAATTCACCTGTTCAGCAGGTTATTCGCTACGACAGCGGCGTCAAAATACAATTGGCAGGATCAATACAGACATTTGATCAGGTGATCTTCGCCTGCCATTCCTCGCAGGCTCTGGCTTTACTTGAGGATGCGACCCCAGCAGAACGTGACGTGCTGGGCGCAATTGGCTGGCAACGTAACGAGGTTGTGTTGCACAGCGATCGCCGCTGGTTACCGGTACGCGAACGCGCGTGGGCAAGCTGGAATTACCGCCTGAGTGAGCAAGAGAGGGCCAGCGCTTGCGTCACCTATAACATGAATATTCTCCAGGGATTGCCTGAAGGAAGCCCGCTATTTTGCGTGACCCTCAATCCGGACATCCCCATCGACGACCGCTTCGTCTGGGGACGCTTTGTTTACGAGCATCCGTTGTTTAACCCTGAAAGCTGGCGGGCGCAGGCGCGTCGCGCTGAGATCAACGGTCAGCATCGGAGCTGGTTCTGCGGTGCTTACTGGTACAACGGTTTTCACGAAGATGGCGTACGCAGTGCGCTGGATGTGGTACACGGCATTGCCGCAGGAGAGGGGCGCTAAGATGAACAGCTGCCTGTACCACGGCGTATTACGCCACCGACGCCTTCAGCCGGCCACGCACCAGTTTACTTATCAGGTGTTTATGGCTTGGCTCGATCTGGACGAGCTCGCTCAGCTTCCGGGCGTGGGCGTGAAACGTAATCGCTTCGCTGCAACTGCTTTTCATGATGCGGATTACCCGCTGGGAACCCCGTTAAAAGAGAACGTGCTGAATCAGCTTGCCAGCCTGACGGGCGATCGTCCTGAAGGTCGCGTGATGCTCCTGACGCAGTTGCGCTATTTCGGTTTTCATTTTAATCCGGTCAATTTTTACTACTGCTATGACCGCGCGCAGATCCTGCGCTGGGTGCTGGCGGAGGTCCGCAATACGCCGTGGAATGAGCGTCATTACTATGCCGTAGATGCGCAGGAAAAGCGGCCACTGGAAAAAGCGTTCCATGTATCGCCGTTTAATCCGATGGATATGGTCTATCACTGGCGATTTAACTCGCCGGGTAAAACGCTGCATATGCATATCGAAAACCATCAGGCAGAGAAAATTTTTGATGCCACCCTGATGCTCAAACGCGAGCCGTTGACGCCGGCAAGTTTACGCACGTTGCTGCGACGACTGCCGATAATGACGCTGAAAACGGTGTCAGCGATTTACTGGCAGGCGCTACGACTGTGGCTCAAGCGAGTCCCTCTCTACAATCATCCCGTGAGCAGGAGTGAACGATCATGACCGATCCCACCTTTGCGATTGAACCCGATATTCCGCGCAACCTGCGTGTTGCGCGTTGGTTCCTTTTTCGTATGCTGAGCGGCCTTTGTCAGGGTTCAGTCACGGTGCGGGAAGGGGCCCAGGTCTTTCATTTTGGTGATGTTTCGGCTGAATTACGCGCCGACGTACATATTGTTTCGCCCACAGTGTATTGGCGGGTGTTGACGGGGGGAAGTCTTGCAGCGGCAGAGTCCTGGATGGATGGAGAGTGGGAAACGCAGCAGCTCACGCCGTTATTGCAAATATTTGCGCTCAACAGCACCCTGCTGGGGCGACTGGAAAGTGGATTCCGCCTGCTTGGCCGACCCGTTGAGCGTTTACGTCATTGGACGCGCCGCAACCATCGGCAACAGGCAAAAGAAAACATTGCCGCGCATTACGATCTCGGCAATGCCTTTTACGCGCACTTTCTGGATGAGGATTTACTCTATTCCAGCGCCTTGTTCACCTGCCCCGAGCAGTCGTTAGCGCAGGCTCAGCAGGCCAAAATGGCGCGACTTTGCGATCAGCTGGCGCTGACCGCGAATGATCATCTGTTGGAAATTGGGACC
The DNA here is from genome assembly GCF_030332265.1 of Citrobacter sp. Cu231. Taxonomy (NCBI): domain Bacteria; kingdom Pseudomonadati; phylum Pseudomonadota; class Gammaproteobacteria; order Enterobacterales; family Enterobacteriaceae; genus Citrobacter; species Citrobacter sp. Cu231. Next base: position 742,554 of record NZ_JAOWIE010000032.1, read on the forward strand.
GGCTGGGGAGCGATGGCGGAATACGCCGCGCGTCATTACGGATGCCGGGTGACCACCACGACCCTGTCGCAGGAGCAGTTTGCCTGGGCGAAAGCGCGCATTGCCCGCGCTGGTTTACAGGAGAGAGTCACCGTATTGCTCTGCGACTACCGCGACCTGACCGGGGAATTCGACAAACTGGTATCAGTTGAAATGATCGAAGCGGTGGGGCAGCGCTATCTGCCGACGTTTTTCCGTACGTGTCAGGCACGCCTGCGCCCTGGGGGCAAAATGGTGCTTCAGGCGATTACCATTCAGGATCAGCGCTATCGCGATTACAGTAAAAGTGTCGATTTTATTCAGCGCTATATCTTTCCGGGAGGTTTTTTACCCAGCATCACCGCGATGAGCGGCCTGATGACAAAACATACTGACTTTGTGGTTCGCAACCTGTTCGATATGGGGCCCGACTACGCCCGGACTCTTGCGCACTGGCGGCAAGGATTTGTTCACGGCTGGCATGAAATTGAAAAGCTGGGCTTTGATGAGCGTTTTCGCCGTATGTGGTTGTACTACTTCGGTTACTGCGAAGCCGGATTTAACGCCCGCACAATCAGTGTGGTGCAACTGACGGCGGAGCGTCCATGAAGCGCCATTTACAGGTCTTTCTCCTGGCTGTCGGGTTCGATCTGTACTGGTTCATGGTGGTGTTATTTCGTGAGCGCGGTCTGGTGTTATGGCTTGGTCTGGCTATTCTGGCCTGCTTCATGTTGCCTGCGGCGCAACGACTGTGCGCGTTAATGCTGACAGCTGCGGGCGGTGGTTTGGATGCGTTGTGGGCGCTGACCGGGTTGATCGATTTTCACGGCGAAGCATTGTTGCCGTTATGGATGCTTGCGCTCTGGCTCATGTTCGCCGTCATGTGGACGCACCTCACCTGTTCGACCTCCTTGCCAGGATGGATGCTGGTAATCATGGCCACCGGTGGTGGACCGATCGCTTATCTGATAGGAGAGCGTTTGGGAGCCATTACTTTTCTGGAGCCGACATTTATTGTGGTCGGTTTAATGGCGACGGGCTGGCTGGTGTTGATGCTGTTTTTTCATATTTTTATGGGGAGACACCAATGAAACTTGCCTTACTGATACTGCTGGGAGTAATGGCGATTGCGCCGTTTGCAGGTGCCACAGACTGGTTAAGCTGGCGGAAAGTCGGTGATGCGACGCTCACCTGGGGGCCATTCACGATCTATAACTCACAATTACGCACTCCGGATGGGCGCTATCGTGGGTTGAAAGAGGATCAGGCACTGATTATCACCTATCAGCGCAATATTGAACGGCAAGAACTGGTGGATGCCACCCGTGATCAGTGGCGAGCGCAGGGTATTTTGGCACGGGAAGCGCAGAGTGAGTCCTGGCTTCGCATGTTGGGTGAGCTATGGCCAGACGTTGCGCCGGGTACACAACTGGTTTTTGTCTTCCAGGATAAGCAGGGGCAATTTTGGTATCGCTTGTCAGTGGCACAAAGGCATTTCATCCCGCTTGGCCCACCACAGTCGGCGGCGTTCAGCGAAAACTTTCTCGCTGTCTGGCTGGGTTCCCGTACGCAATATCCTGAGCTGCGGCAGCAGCTCACTGGAGGTAATAAATGAAACGTTTATTAGCCCTAAGCTTACCGCTGATGATGCAACTTTCTGGTTGTAGCGCCGAAATTACTGAGTATCGCCAGCAGCAGCCGACGCTGGATATCTTTCAGTATTTTCAGGGAGAAACGCAAGCATGGGGGATGGTTCAGGATCGCAGCGGTAAACAGCTTCGTCGTTTCCATGTCGATATTAACGGCGATGTGGTGGGGGACACATTGACCCTCAATGAACGCTTTGTGTACGACGATGGAGAGAAGCAGCAGCGTGTATGGCATATCCGTAAAGTCAGCGCCGATCGTTACGAAGGTACCGCTGGCGATATTGAAGGCGTGGCGAAGGGGCAAGCAGCGGGCAACGCGTTCAACTGGCATTACAGTATGAATGTGAAAGCCAGCGGCAGAACCTGGTTGCTGAATTTTGATGACTGGATGTACCTGCAGGATGCTAACCATTTGTTTAATAAAACGGAGATGAAGAAATTTGGTCTCACCGTCGGCACGGTGACGCTCTTCTTCTCCCGTAAAACGCAATAGCGAGGAAGACGCCATGAAAATGCAACCCATCGTTGGGATCAGCGGCTGTTTAACGGGGGCTGCCGTTCGCTTTGACGGCGGGCATAAGCGGGCAGAATTTGTGATGGAGAGGCTGGCCCACTGGGTGACTTTCCGGCCAATTTGCCCGGAGATGGCGATGGGCTTGCCTGTCCCCCGACCGGCGCTGCGGCTGGTACAGACGACGACCGGGGATATCCGTATGCGTTTTAGCCATGCCCCTCACGAAGACGTAACCGACAAAATGGACGACTTTTGCGAGATGTATCTGGCTGGGCTGGAAACATTGTCTGGTTTTATTGTCTGTGCCAAATCCCCCAGCTGTGGCATGGAACGCGTGCGTTTATATGATGAAAAAGGGAATCGTGGGCGTAAAGACGGGGTAGGGCGCTTTACTGCTGCGCTGATGGAGAAATATCCGTGGCTGCCGGTTGAGGAGGATGGACGGCTGCACGATCCGGTTCTGCGTGAAAACTTCGTCGAACGTGTTTTCGCGTTACATGAGCTCAATACGCTGCGCCAAAATGGTCTGACGCGGCGGACGCTACTGGAATTTCATAGCCGTTATAAACTGCAATTGTTGGCCCACCATCAGGCCGGATACCGGGAAATTGGTCCATTTGTCGCATCACTGCATGAGTGGGACGATCTGGACGCGTTTTTTGCGGTCTACCGCGACAAATTAATGGCAATCCTGAAGAAACCGGCCTCGCGTAAAAATCACACTAACGTGCTGATGCACATTCAAGGGTACTTCCGTAATCAGTTAACGATGCGCCAACGCGGTGAGTTACGCGAGGTTATCCTTAATTATCGCGCCGGGCTACTGCCCATATTGGCCCCGATGACGCTGTTGAAACATTATCTGGCGGAATACCCGGACGGCTACCTGCTGACGCAAAATTACTTTGATCCTTACCCGCAAGATTTAACATTGCGACTGTAAGATCTTTACCATCGAGGTTTGCAATTAACGGTAGCGTGTTGAACGTGCCTGCAATGAAATTGTTTCCCTGTCTTATTATCCACTCGTTAGCAGGGAGTCATCAAGGCTTGTTGTGGGCTCGTTATGAGCGATTTAGCTAATAAAAGGCAAAACGAGAGTAAAGCCTCCAACATAAAGTGCTGACCAGCTCGCCGCAGATATCAGACTGACTACATATACTTTCACTGGATGAAGCCGCAACATTCCAGCCACTAGTGGCACAATATAACGGAGTACGGCAATAAAGCGTGAAGTAAAAAGTATCGGTACTGAACTGTTTTGCAACCGGCGTCGAACCCGTACTACTGTATCGGCATGATGGGACATTATGCGTGCAAGCCAGGCCAGGTGTCCCATCATCATTCCAAGATGATAATTAACAATTGTCCCGCACCATGCTCCAATCATTACAGCAATTCCCGCTTCCCATGGTGAAAGCGTCGCCTTTCCGACAGAAATTACAGCAACCAACATAACAGATGCTGGCGGCAATACAGCAGAAATGAGGAACGTAGATTTTGCGAATGCTATTCCAAAAAGAAGGCCCCACAGGCTGAAAGGATGAAGCGCGAAATGGTTCATCAACGCGTTTACCCACTCCATCAGTAATTCTCCAGTTAAGGTCACTTTATAATTTAACCCTGATACGACTCAATCAGGCCTCAACACAGATGAATTACTGACTGTTGCATGAAATCCCGGTGGTGACAGCTATTTGCACATAGCAGCAGAATACAGTCGAGCGGGATAGGGTAAAGGAAGATGAATCGAACGCACTTAATCTGAAACCAGCCACATATCAGCCTCTTCAAACATTTCCTGAACAGTACGACTTATCTGTTCTTTCTCATGTTTGCTCGCGTCAGTGTTGATGGCTGGCAGGGTCATCATCGGTTTAACCCGGACCTCAGCATCGGGGAAGATTCGGTGAACTCTCTTTGTTAATTCGTCCAGAATGATATCTTTTGCACGGGGCAGTCCATCAAAATTCCTTTTGTCATAAACGAGTTCCACAAACATTGCTCATTGTCTCTTTGCTGGATGAATATACAGGGTTTATACTGCGTTTTTATGCGGATTTCAATAGAAGGCGTAATCGATGCCACAACATAACGATGTTGAAATCGCCAGGCACGATTCGAAACGGCAAGAACTGAATGGGCCTCTTAGGCAATCCATGCCTGAATATCCCCTCTATCTCACTACAGCATGATTCTTTGTAGGTGCAGGGTTTTCATAAGCCGCTTAAGCGAAAACCGGACGGATGACCGTTGCAAAGGTTCAGTCAATGCTTACAGCACCGGCGTGTATGCCAATGATGAATCGCATTACGGCGCCTTGCTGGAAATGGGATAAGCCTGGAAAATGGGGGAATTTGCCGGAAACCAGGGAACGCTGAACGAATGGTACATATAGTCAGACTGGCGTTTGTCAGTCTGACTATTTGCCAAAATTTAATAAATAACCGTTATAATGACAGCTTGTATGCTTTCATGTCTGCAATGCGGAATGAAGTAATTTCCCGTTATTTTAAGTGTTTAGACTCCGGCATCATTCTCACAAGCGTATTATCCTTCTGTATATAGTGATGGAATAATGCTGCCCCAGCATGGGCTGCAATCAGGAAGTAGCCAATATTGGCAAGTGTTTCGTGAATGTCCTTAACAACTGACTTTATCTCTCCGTTACTGTCAACGAAAGGAGGAATATTTAATCCCAAAAAAGTCCAACTCTTACCACCGAAAGCCATCGTTAAGATCCCTAACAATGGTAGTGCCAGAAAAGAAACATAGAGCAGGATATGCATCAATTTGGCAGACGCCAGTTGCCATGCTGGTGGGGGAGGTATGATGGCCGGGTCACTGTATTTATGCTTAATAATTAAACGCACTATCATTAAAAACCAAACAAATACGCCGGCATTGTAATGGGTCTCTTTCATCAACAGGTAAGCATTGCCGCCTTTGGGAAACCAGCCACGGAGCTCCATAGCTGCATAGGTTATTGCTATTAACATCAATGTTAGCCAGTGTAAGTGGATCTGAAGCTTTGAGAACCTGGACATTATTTTTTCCTCAAACGATATGTCGCTGCTACCGTATCGCAGAAAGCTTAACAAATCCTTATTATCAATAGGAGATTAGGATTTAGTTATTTTCAACCTGATACCAGGTGTAATGTATTGACGTGTTACCTGGGCCTCATGGGCCTCATGGGCCTCCTGGACCTACAGTTCAGGTTTTGATAGCGCTGCGTTCTGTTAACAAAATCAAAAGTCAAGTTTTTTGGTGAGAAATGGATGAGATTCATCCCCCAAAAAGCGTCAGATGTCTGGTTGAGCTGTGAACAATCCAGCGATTATCGTGAGATAAATCTCAGTTCCTGTTCTTTAAAGCCTATATCCTTAGCAGTGTGATGGTTATTTGTGTTTTCCTGTACAGTAATTGGATAACGGTATGGCAGATATAACATTCGCTATGGAGTGTGATTCACGTCACGAGGCGGTCTCAGGAAATAAAGAAAAGTTGGATGTGCAAAGCAATGTGAAATACACAAACCGCAACCAACTTGCGATTGCAGCGGTCCTGTTTTTAGGCGGTATCGCTGGAGTTATTGCTTTGGTATTGTATCTAATGGTGCAGGAAGGGGTGTTTTTGTATTAATTGTTTAGCTATTTTAATGTGATTACTGAGTCACGAGTGGATGCTGAAACAAGCTGCTTCTTCCGTACTTATAAATGGAATTACATCGTACGGAATAGCAGTTTGGGACGAAAGATTGAAGATTTTACCGTCATAATTGCTGCTTACAAAAGAAAATGACTTTAATATGAATTCAAAGTCAGCTGGAAGTGTTGTAGGTTGCGTATTTATTTCGTTATAAAATCGTTTACAGCTCCCATTTAAATCTAAACCAGAAAATATTATTCTTTCAAACTTTAAGCTAATGGCTATTTGTAATGCGCTAAATGCGACCGTTGCACTACCAAAATGGCCATAGGTGACATCAGTTGAAAATGCGATCGTTTTCACTTTTCTGAAGGCTGAACACTTAATTTTAAGGTTTTTATTAGCAAAGGATTTTATTTTATAACGAATTTTTCGGCCAATGCCTCCTCTGGATTTGCAAATGTCCTTTAAAAGAAAGCATGTGCTGAGTAAGTTCTCTTTCTCGGTCATGTCAGCTCTTTTAACAACATCCTCACTAATAAAAGTATGTTGGGCATAGGTACAATATTTATAAAATAATTCTTTATTATTTTCATAAAATGAACCGTCACAAACAACATAGATAAATACAGGTATATTGTTGTTAACCAAATAACCTGCGCTACCATTTACGCAAATGCAGTTTTTACTACGCATTATATCAAGGGGCGTATCTAATGATGACGGTCCAGACAAGTAAATAATACAATCATCGGAAATCCTTTCACCGATTATTCTATAAAGTACTTCGTGCGTGATGAGCATGATGGTTACCGTTGATGTTATTTTCGAAATAATAACATTGCGTATCTGGATAAAATAAAAGAGATGTTACGTTTTGTTTTTTAAATCTAGATGATTGGTTTTATGAATGTATATTTATTATTGTAATGATAAATGTTTTTTTTGAGGGTGATGGCATGTAGATCAGGAAGATATGATGATATTGGGTTTTATTTTTCGGTTTTTAAAATCTAAATATTCATAGAGCGAATGAATTTGATTCCGGATTTCTTACTTCGTGAGAATATTGCAGTCGGACTCGTTACTTTTAGTTACAAAAAGCAGGCGTTATTTTAATGATACTCTTATAAAGAATAGGCTGTTGTAACATCGTTGTTTGACAGTGATTATTATGTAACATATCCCTGACGGGCTATCATTGACAGCCCGTCAGGAAGAGGAAATAACATTAGAACTGATAGTTTAAGGATACCCAATAGTTGCGACCTGGGTTTACGTATCCGGTGGTTGATTGCGCCGTCTGATAGTAATCCCCCGCGTAGGTGCTACTACGGCCCACCTGGTAAAGTTTAACCTCGCTAAAGTCTTTATCCAGCACGTTATTGATTGCCGTATTCAGCGTCAGATCTTTGGTCAGTTTGTAAGACATTCCCATGTCCAGGACGGTCCAGGCTTTTAAATTAGCACCTTTATCGTCATAGACGGCTTTTTGTACTGCGCTGAGATTGTCGTAATTTTCCGTGAAGCGTGGGGCTTTACCGCGATACCGTGCGCTCAGCCAGGCGTTCATATCATCCGTTGCCTGCCAGTTCAGACGGGCGTTAGCCATATGCTTTGGCGTGTAGCTTAACGGCGCGCCTTTATTGTCACCGTCTTTTTGCTTACTCTGGGTGTAGGTGTAATTGAGGGATAGGGTCAGTACATCCGACCAAAGAGGGAAGGTGCTGGCAAATTCAATGCCATCGGTTCTCGCCTTACCGCTGTTGGTATAGCTATTGGTATTGTCATCGATAGAATACGAGACAATTTTATTTTTATATTCGGTATAGAAACCGGTTATGTTGGCGTTCAGCCCTGCGTCGTTCTCATAATACAGCCCGGTTTCGTAGCTGATACTTTCCTCCGGTTTGAGGTCCGGGTTACCGACCGTATTCACCGTTCCTTGTGCGGTTACGCCGCTGATCCCGTTATGTAACTGGCTCAGTGATGGCGCTTTATAACCGGTCGTTACGCCGCCTTTGAGCGTCCATTCCTCAGATACGTCCCAGACCATATACGCACGCGGGCTGAGATGACCACCGAAGACATCGTTATGTTCATAGCGCGTCCCTGCGGTTAAGGCCAGCGAGTCGAGAATATGCCATTCATCTTCGGCATAGGCTGCCCATGTTTTTTGATGGAACGTCTCGCCAGTATTAGCCAGCACCACACCATCTTTCATCCGCGCATCCCAGTATTCTCCGCCGAGGGTTAACAGATGCGAATCACCTAGTGGCGTCAGCAGTACGGAGTCCAGAATGACGTTGGTGTTTTTAAGCTCACGCGCATCACCGGCCCGGCCGGCGTTTTCTGGCGTGAGTGCGGAGGAGACCAGTTGTCGGCCCTTGTTCTCGGTTTCGTTCCAGCCAAGGGAGGATTTCCAAGTACCAAATGTTAAGGCGGTATCGTGACCGAGGGTCACTTTGTTACGCTCATAGCGCAGCGTTTTATCATAACCTCCCGTCAGGTTACCCAACTGACCATCATCGTTGTCATAACGCTGTCTGGCGGCGTCGAGATCCAGCCACAGCGTATTGCTTTCATTGGCTTTCCAGTCGAGTCGCGTGCCGATATTGTAGTTTTCCGACTCGGTTGGATAAGGTATGCGGGTGGAAGAGGTATCGCTCAACGAAGTGATACTCGAACCCTGACGTTGGGTGGTGCTTCCTCGCACCTGCATATCCAGTACGCCTGCGATTAATGGGCCGCTTGACCAGAAGTTGGCGACCGTGCTGTTACCCCACTTATTACTCTCCTGCAGATTAACGCCGGTATTGATGGAAGTGCTCCATTTGTCGGTGCTTTTTTTGGCGATGATATTGACTACGCCACCGATTGCGTCAGAGCCATAAAGTGTCGACATCGGGCCGCGAATTACCTCAATATGGTCGATCGCCGCCAGTGGAGGCATAAAACTGGTATTCATGGCAGAGAAGCCGTTTGGCGTCACGTCGCTACTGCCATTCTGACGAATACCGTCAATCAGAAGCAGGGTATAGCTGGCGGGCATGCCACGAATGCTGATCTCCAGACCACCGGTTTTACCGGTGCTACTTTCAACATCTACCCCTTCAACAGAACGCAGGGCTTCACCTAAATCATTATATTTATTGGTTTGTAATTCTTGCTGTGAAATTACAGAGACGCTGGCGGCGGCATTGGTGATTTTCTTTTCGTAACCGGACGCGGTTACCACCATGACATCTTCGGCGAAAACAAAGGGGCTGGAAAATCCTAAACAGGACAGAACGACAGAGGCAACAGGTTTTAAACGCATAGTCAAACTTCCTTTGTTAAAAATCAAAGGCAGTAAGATAAGTGATCGAAATGATAATACAAATAATTATCATTACAAATTTACATAACTTGTCACTTCTGGTGATTTTCTTGAATAAATATACATAAATTGTCATGAGTTTTAGATAAAGGAAAATCGGGGTGGCCAATAATCCTTATTGATAACTATTAGTCTGTGATTAATATGGCATTGAATACATGGCTAAGGTTTACTCAATTTTCTGAGATTCAGGTCGTACTCATAACGGAGTATCAGAAAAAAGTATGATAATTTTAGAAAATCGTCATACTTTTCTGCGCCGCATCATTTTTTTCGTCATTTCTGTCCGCCATAATCCTATCCCCAGGAGGCCGTTAAACGGCTATCAGTCGTTCGGCGGTATAAAAATAACGCAAATCTGGAAAAAATAATGATCAAAGGCAAGCTAGCACTGCTGACGTGCGCATTGACTCTCGCATTAACCTCACCACTCTTTGCTGCACAAAATGCCAGCGAAGGACAGACGTTAAAGCTGGCAATTGGACCAGAGCCAACGGAGGGGTTTGACCCGATGCTGGGATGGAGTCATGGCAGCTATTTGCTTTTGCATGCACCATTATTAAAACAAAATGCTGATATGAGTTGGGGAAACCTGCTGACGGAAAAAGTAGAAACCAGCGCTGATGGCAAAACCTGGACGTTGACGTTAAAACCCGACCTTAAATTCTCTGATGGTTCCCCGTTAACTGCTGAAGATGTGGTCTTCACTTATAACAAAGCCGCAAAAAGCGGCGGCAAAATCGATATGGGTAACTTCGCCCATGCCAGCCTGAAAGATAACCGTACGGTAGAAATTACGTTGCGTAGCCCGCAAAGTACCTTTGTGAATGTGCTCGGTTCATTAGGCATTGTTCCGGAAAAACGGTATGACGAAAAAACATTTGCGAAAAATCCGATTGGTGCGGGTCCGTATCGACTGGTGAGCTTTCAGCCGGGTCAGCAATTGATCGTGGAGGCTAACCCTTGGTATGCCGGCAAGAAAAATGATTTCAGTAAGCTGGTGTTTGTTTTCCTTGATGAAGATAACGCTTATGCCGCAGCGCGCAGTGGTCAACTGGGACTCGTGCGCATTGCACCTTCGATGGCGGTTGCCCCTCAGCAGCAGAATTTGAAGCTTTGGGTTCGCGACAGCGTGGAAAATCGCGGCATTGTGTTCCCGATGGTTCCTGCGGGTAAAAAAGATGCTAACGGTTATCCGGTCGGTAACGATATCACGGCCGATGTTGCCATCAGGCGTGCCATCAACTACGCCATCGACCGCAAGCAGCTTGCCGATCAGGTTATGGAAGGTCATGCGATTCCGGCGTATAGCGCGGTTCAGGGTCTGCCATGGCAGGGACAATCAGTTGCGTTCAAAGATGGCGATAGCGAAAAAGCGCGAACGATTCTGGAAGAAGCCGGCTGGAAGGTGGGTAAAGACGGTATACGAGTGAAAGACGGTAAAGAAGCTCGCTTGACGTTGTGGTACGCCAGCGGTGACAGCACGCGTCGGGATTTAGCCGAAGCCGTACGTGCGATGCTGGAGCCAGTGGGTATTCAGATTTCTCTGCAATCCGGAAGCTGGGAAACCGTTGAGCGGCATATGCATGCCAACCCGACGCTGTTTGGCTGGGGAAGCCTGGATCCGATGGAGCTTTTCCATCACTACAGTAATCAGGCTGCGGGCGTGGAATACTACAATCCAGGGTATTACAGCAATCCCGCCGTTGAGCAGCATCTTAAACAGGCAATTGACGCTCCAGACTGGCAAAAAGCGTTGCCGTTCTGGCAACAAGTGGAATGGGATGGCAAGCAAGGAGCTGGTGTACAAGGGGATGCGGCCTGGGCATGGCTGCTGAATATTCAGCACACTTACCTGGCAAATCCGTGCATTGATCTTGGCAAAGGCGCACCGGAAATTCACGGTAGCTGGTCACTGCTCAATAATCTGGATGAATGGACCTGGACCTGCCGTTGATGAAGTCTGTTGTAGGCCATTTTCTACGGCTGATGGTGTTATTAGTGCTGGTTGCGGCTGGCACTTTTATGCTGCTCAGCTTTTCTCCTGTTGATCCGATTCGGGCTTATATCGGTAACGATCTCCTGCACGTGCCGCCGGAACAATACGCGCGTATTGCGGCTCGCTGGGGATTGGACCAACCGCTATGGGAGCGTTTTGGGCACTGGTTTGTCCGGGTATTACAGGGCGATCTCGGCTACTCAATGTTGTTTAACGCGCCGGTTGCCAGCGTGATCAAGGAGCGCTTTGCGACCTCGTTTGCACTGCTAAGCGGCGCGTGGCTGCTGTCAGGAATACTTGGAACGATGCTGGGATTTGTTGCGGGACGCTATCTGAATCGCTGGCCGGATAAAGCAATCTGTCGCCTGAGCTATCTGCTTTCTTCGTTGCCGACCTTCTGGATTGGCATGCTGTTGCTGGCGTTATTTGCCGTGCGCTGGCCGGTCTTTCCGGTCTGCTGTGCATGGGAGCCTGGCAATAGCGGTGATATGGCAACATTGAGTGAACGTCTACGCCACCTGGTGCTTCCCGTTTGCGCGCTCAGTTTGTTGGGCCTGGGACAAATTACGCTCCATACGCGGGAAAGTATCGCCAGCGTGATGAAAAGCGAATTTGTTCGTTTTGCGCGTTCTCAGGGAGACAAAGGTTGGTCGCTGTTGCGCCATCAGGTTTTGCGCCACGCCATCACGCCAGCGCTGTGCCTGCAGTTTGCCTCACTGGGTGAACTGCTGGGCGGCGCACTACTGGCAGAAAAAGTGTTTGCTTATCCAGGACTGGGGCAGGCCACTATTGATGCTGGATTACGTGGCGATCTGCCGTTACTGATGGGAATTGTGTTGTTCAGTACCGTATTGGTTTTCATTGGCAACTCGGTGTCTACCTGGCTTGTTCATGCGTTGAACCGTGCTCTGGAGCGACCTGATGCTCTATAACCCGACGCCGACGCTGATTCGTCTTTTGTTCTCTTTTAGCTGCCTGCTGGGCATTGCGGTGTATGGCGCGACGACGCTGGATAACCCATTAAGCGTTAATCTGCTTGCCCGGCATTTACCGCCTGATGCGTTGTACTGGTTTGGCACCGATAATCTCGGTCGCGATCTTTGGATCCGTTGCTTTCAGGGCGCGTTAACCAGTCTGCAAATTGGTATCGGCGCGGCCCTGTGCAGCGGTTTCATTGCATTAATGATGGCGGCTGTTTCGCGTATGCATCCGCGTCTGGATGTGTTTATGCGCCTGATTACCGATGCCATGCTGTCGATGCCGCATCTGCTGTTGCTCATTTTGATCTGTTTTACGCTAGGTGGTGGGAAAAACGGCGTGATTATGGCAGTTGCGCTGACCCACTGGCCGCGTCTGGCTCTGATCCTGCGTGCCGAAGCGCAGCGCGTGGCGCACAGTGACTATCTGACGTTGACCTGGCGTCTGGGACACGGACATTTTTACTGCTGGCGACATCACTATCTACCCGCTTTGTTACCCCAATGGCTAACGGGAACACTGCTGATGTTTCCCCACGCGGTGTTGCATAGCGCGGCGTTAAGCTTCCTCGGTTTTGGACTGGCGCCTCATGAACCGTCACTGGGACTGCTGCTGGCGGATGCGCTGAGATTTATCAGTCATGGCGACTGGTGGTTAGTGCTGTTTCCGGGGCTGATGCTGTTCAGTCTGGTGATGTTATTCGATCAGCTCGCAAGGGCGGTGCATCGTTTATGGTTACGAGGTGACGCATGTTAAGTTTAAGGCAGGTCTCGCTGGAGGTGGCGCGTTATCGCTGGTACGGCGCGCGAAACTGGTCTTCGCTGTTGCAGGATATCTCTTTCGACGTGGCTCCCGGCCAGATGGTGGCGTTAGTTGGAGGAAGCGGGGAGGGTAAGAGCCTGCTGCTGCAATGCCTTCTCGATCTCTTACCGGACAATTTGCGCTTCCACGGCGCTATCACGTTGGAGGGTAAAACGCTGGACAGCGAGGATATTCGCAAATGTCGTGGCAATACTTTCAGCTATGTCCCGCAAGGCGTTCAGGCGCTTAATCCGCTACTCTCGATTGAAAAGCATCTGCGTAGGGCAAGTCATCTCTCCGGCAAGGAGTGGAATGCCGGGAAGATTGACCAATTGCTCAAACGTAGCCAACTGGAAAGCCGTGTATTGGATGCCTTCCCGCGGCAGCTTTCTGGTGGTATGGCGAAACGTGTTCTGGCCTGTCACGCGTCACTGAGTCTGGCTCGTTATATTCTGGCGGACGAAATTACCGCCTGGCTTGATGCACCGTTGGCTAATCAACTGCTTGAACAACTGCGCGAGCTTTGTGAGAAAGGGGCTGGCGTGTTATGGGTAACGCACGATCTCACACTGGCAGCCCGCCATGCGGACCGCATTGTCGCGCTGCATCAAGGAAGGGTGTCGGATAACGTCAGCAGAGAGCAGTTGTTACGCGGAGAGATCAGCGAGCATCTGCAACGTCAATGGCGGGCGCTACCTGAAATAAGTCAACTTTTTGGAGAGCGGGATGCTGTGCTGTCGTGATGTGACCATTCGCCAGGGAGAACGGGTTTTGTGGCAAAATCTGACCTTCTCTCTGCGCCCTGGAGAACGCATAGGAGTTTGTGCCCCTAGCGGAACAGGCAAAACGACGCTGGGGCGCGTGCTGGCGGGTTGGCAAAAACCGACTTCAGGCGAGATCCTGATCGATGACCAACCGCTGCCGATGCACCAATATTGCCCGGTGCAGCTGGTGCCGCAACATCCGGAATTAACCTTTAATCCCCGACGCAGTACTGGCGATGCGGTTCATGATGCCTGGCTACCTGATGCGGAAATGCTTACCCGTCTTCATATTAACCCTGAGTGGTTAACTCGCCGTCCAGGACAGCTTTCTGGCGGTGAACTGGCGCGCATCGCCATACTTCGCGCACTGGATCCGCGGACGTGTTTTCTTATTGCCGATGAAATTACCGCCCAGCTCGACCCTTCCATTCAAAGAGATATCTGGGCGCTGCTGCTTGAAGAATGTCAGCGTCGGCCATTGGCTATGCTGATTATCAGCCATCAGCAGGCGTTGCTTGATCAGGTCTGCTCCAGGAAACTTATTGAAGAGTAAGGCAAGGGCTTTCAGGTGGTCTATTGATTAAATTGATATGTTATATTATAACATTTCACTCGCAAATGATTTGAGGGTGAAATTTTGGCTATTCGTATTAAAAAACTGACAATCGCTCTGGGGATGCTTTTAGTCAGTGGTTCGGTTATGGCGCACGGTCATCATTCCCATGGTGCGCCGATGAGTGAAGCGGAACAAAAGGCATCGGAAGGGGTATTTGATGACAACCAGGTACAAAACAGGGCACTGACCGACTGGGATGGCATGTGGCAATCAGTCTATCCGTATCTGGTCAGCGGTGAGCTTGATCCGGTATTCAAAAAGAAAGCGGAGAAAGACAAAAGCAAAACGGCAGAACAAATTAAAGAGTACTACCGTAAAGGTTATGCAACTAACGTAGACACTATCGGCATCGAAAATGACGTCATGGAATTTCACACCGGTAGTCAGGTTGTATCGTGTAAATACGACTACGCCGGGTATAAAATTCTGCACTATAAATCAGGCAAGAAAGGTGTACGTTATCTGTTTGAGTGTAAAGACGCTGACAGCAAAGCACCAAAATACGTACAATTCAGCGATCATATTATCGCGCCGCGTAAGTCCAGCCATTTCCATATTTTTATGGGAAATACCTCACAAGCCGCCTTGCTGGAAGAGATGGAAAATTGGCCTACCTACTATCCTTATCAGTTAAAGGGCGAAGAGGTCGTGGATGAGATGCTGCACCATTAAGCCGGACTAAACTTATCTGTACACACCCGCCGCCAGTGGCGGGTTTTTTAATTAATAACCTTCTCTTTCCATCACCCGATGCATTCGTTAGCATATTGTCTCGCAGCAAGTGCATGTGTTTTTTCAGGAAGAGGTTAATGTGTTCGCAGAGTATGGAGTTCTGAATTACTGGACGTACCTGGTAGGGGCTATTTTTATCGTGCTGGTACCGGGGCCAAATACAATATTTGTGCTGAAAAATAGCGTCGGACGGGGAGTAAAGGGCGGATATCTCGCCGCCAGCGGTGTGTTTATCGGTGATGCCGTACTGATGTTTTTGGCTTATGCCGGTGTTGCCGCATTGATTAAAACAACGCCTGTTTTGTTCAACATTGTTCGCTATCTCGGCGCGTTTTATCTGCTGTATCTTGGCGCGAAAATCCTGTATGCAACACTCAAATCGAGGGCTGGCGATGCGACGCCTGAGGAAGTCCCGTTTGGTGCTATTTTTAAACGAGCATTAATTCTGAGCCTGACCAATCCCAAAGCTATTCTTTTTTATGTCTCGTTCTTCGTGCAGTTTATTGATGTCAATGCGCCGCACTCAGGGCTGTCATTCTTTATTCTGGCTATTACGCTTGAGATAGTGAGCTTTTTCTATCTGAGCTTTCTTATTTTCTCTGGCGCGTTCGTGACGCAGTATATCCGTACGAAAAAGAAACTGGCCAAAGTGGGCAATTCTCTTATCGGTCTGATTTTCGTTGGTTTTGCTGCTCGTCTGGCCACGCTTCAGTCGTGATGCCATTGGCCCGTTGATTACGGCGGGCCTTCAATATTACGTACTGCAATTCATTTACACTTGTATTGTTATAACCAATAAATGGTATTTTAAATGTATATTTAGAGGCGTACCCTGTGTACAGCAGCGGTTCAGAAAGAACTCGCTGGTTGTCGACTGGAAAAGGGAAGAAAAATGCTTCAAATTCCACAGAACCATATCCATACACGCTCTACTCCATTCTGGAACAAAGAAACGGCGCCTGCCGGAATTTTCGAACGCCACCTTGATAAAGGAACCCGTGCCGGGGTTTATCCTCGACTTTCGGTTATGCAGGGGGCGGTCAAATATCTCGGATACGCAGATGAACACAGCCCGGAGCCAGTACAGGTGATGGTGATTGAAGCCGGTCAGTTTGGCGTTTTTCCGCCGGAAAAATGGCATAACATTGAAGTGATGACCGACGATACTTACTTTAATATCGACTTTTTTGTTGCCCCGGAAATTCTGATGGAGACTGCAAATCAACGAAAAGTCGTGCATACCGGCAAGGAGTAAATCATGGGCAAAGCAACCTATACCGTAACAGTGACCAATAACAGCAATGGTGTGTCAGTCGATTATGAAACTGAAGCGCCGATGACGCTGTTGATTCCGGATGTGGCCGCTGAAGTGGTTAAGGACCTGGTCAATACGGTACGTTCATACGATACCGAGAATGAGCACGATGTCTGCGGTTGGTAGATGTTAGCCTCTGCTTCTGATTGAATATCATCGTTTTTGATTTATAAACCGCACTGCGTTTTGACGGCGCAGCGCGGTTTTTTTTATCCGTGCTATCCGGGAAATATTCGTAAAAAGATTTATTAAGAATACCTTAAGAAATCCGCATTGATTGCTAATGTTGGATCATTCACAGGGGTTATGATCGTGAAACAGTCACAATACAGAACCTCGCTTATGAAACTGAATACCCGACTAACATTACCTACTTTCATTCTTGGGCTGGTCATCGTAACGATCCCGTTCACTGCGAACTGGAATCTACCTTTGCTCAACGGTACTGTCGTCAGATGGATTGAGAATGGCCAGGCGTTATGGCTGCTGTTTGGTGCGCTTTTTACTCTCAGCTACATCCGGCCCTTATCACGTCCCGAAGGCGAGAAGCAATTTTGGCTTTGGGCGGCTGTGTGGTGGTTGGTGTTGCTGGGTCGCAGTACCAGTTGGGGCCGTGATTATTTCCCTGATCAACCTAAACTTCTGTTCAGAGCTATCTCAGTGGTATTGATTGCGATGATTATTCTGCCTGTCCTGATATCAAAACACTTACGCCAGGATATTGCCTGTCGCTTACGCAATGAACCGCTACCGCTGTGGCTATTAGCGATCACCATCTGTGCATTTTTGATATCCGATACGGTAGAGCATCATCGTCTGCTGGCCCCTATCTTTTTGCACAATGCGCAGTACGGCGATCTCATTGAAGAGCTGTATGAACTCCCGTTTATGGCAGGATTGTTCCTGATGAACCTCGGTTTTATGCAGCGGGATAAGCAGGTGGAATCAGCTACCATTCGTTTTAGTGAACCACAACTGGCGAAGTAACGAGAAAATGCCTGAGTCTGGGGATCCAGACTCAGGCGGCCTGGTGGTGACTTACCCAATGGCCTCACACAAGCGTGATTTCATGTCGCTATACGTTTGTGCGGCATACTTTTCTACCCATCCCTGATCGCTAATGTGCTCAATATTTACGGCGCAATACTTGGTTTCCGGCGTTTTTGAAATAGGATCGAGGTTATCCTGGGTTAACTCGTTACATGCGCCAATCCACCATTGATAGGTCATATACACCGTTCCGACGTTAATGCGATCGGAGACATCCGCGCGGCTGATGACCTTACCTCGACGCGAACTGACCCATACCAGGTCACGATGACGAATACCTAATTTTTCTGCATCATGGGTATTGATTTGCACATACCCTGGTTCATCTGCCAGGGCTTGCAGCGCTGCACAGTTGCCGGTCATTGAGCGACAGGAGTAGTGCCCAACTTCACGCACCGTACACAGTACCAGTGGATATTTTTCATCAGGAACTTCTGCGGGCGCTCGCCACTGTGCGGCAAACAGTTTGCCTTTGCCATTGGCGGTATCAAATTGGCTGTTCGCATAGAGGTAAGGGGTACCGGGGTGATCGAGTTCCGGGCATGGCCACTGCACATGGCCCATCTCACCCATTTTCTCATAGGTTACGCCGTAGAACAGAGGGCATAGTTCGCGCATCTCATCCCAGATTTGCTGGTTACTTTGATACTGCATGGGATAGCCCATTTCGCTGGCCAGCAGGCTGATGATCTCCCAGTCACGCTTTACGTCACCTGAGGGTTCAATCGCTTTTTCAAAACGCTGGAAGCCGCGATCGGCGCAGGTAAAGACGCCACCGTGTTCACCCCAGGAGGTGGCTGGCAGGAGGACGTCAGCCATTTCCGCTGTTTTGGTCATGAAGATATCTTGCACGACGACAAAATCGAGCGCGTTAAAGCCTTCGCGAACCAGACCCAAATCAGCCTCGGTTTGCAACGGATCTTCCCCCATGATGTAGTAGGCTTTAATTTTGCCTTCGATAGCCAGATGCGGAACTTCGGTGATGCGGGTCCCAACCTTGTCATCCATCTGATTAACATCAATCCCCCAGGCGTTGGCGAATTTCTCCCTGACGGTGAAGTCGGTCACGTCCTGATACCCTGGGAACTGGTTAGGTAGCACTCCCATATCGCACGCGCCCTGGACGTTATTTTGCCCACGCACCGGACCAACGCCGACGTTAGGGCGTCCCAGATTACCGGTCAGCAACGCCAGACTCGACAAGCCTCGAACCACGTCAACGGCCTGACCAAACTGGGTGACACCCATTCCCCACATCACGGTTGCCGATGGCGCAGCGGCAAAAGTACGCATCGCCTGACGAACCTGCTGTGCGGGAACGCCCGTCAAATGTTCAACGGCTTCAGGCGCATAGTCCTTCACGGTTTCCCAGTATGTTTCCAGTCCTTCCGCATGCTTTTGTACATACTCGCGATCGTAGAGTTGCTCATCGATGAGAACATGGCCAAAGGCGTTGACCAGGGCCATATTGCAACCGTTTTTCAATTGCAAATGTTGGTCTGCGATACGAGCAGTTTCAATACGACGTGGGTCGCAGACAATGATTTTTGCGCCGTTTTGGCGAGCTTTAATTACCCGGCGGGCCACTATGGGGTGCGAGTCGGCACAGTTATAACCAAAGATCAGCAGACATTTTGAGTTTTCAATGTCGCTGATGGAATTGCTCATGGCACCATTGCCTAACGTTTCCTGTAACCCGGCAACGGAAGGGCCGTGGCATACACGGGCACAGCAATCGACATTGTTGGTATGGAGAACGCCACGCGCGAACTTTTGCATCACGTAGTTGGTCTCATTCCCTGTTCCACGTGAAGACCCGGTAGTCATGATGGCACGGGGACCATAGGTATTTTTGATTTCAGATAAGCGTTTTGCGGTGTAACGAATAGCTTCATCCCAGCTAACGGGAGTGAATTTTCCACCTTTTTCATACCGGATCATCGGGCGAGTCAGACGGGGAGTCAGAAGGCGAGTGTCGTTAAGAAAGTCCCAACCATAGTAGCCTTTCAGGCATAACTGATTTTGGTTCGTTACCCCCTCTGCGGCCTCGGCGCGGATGATTTTGTTATTTTCCACAACAAGCTTGAGCTTGCACCCGGCCCCACAGTATGGGCATACACTGGTGATTTTTTTCATCAATAACAGACCTGTTAAATGCTGAAATAGCGCGAATTGTAAACGGAGCCACGCGATACGCATCGCGGACTACGATTTGTCATAGTGACGGACTGTTAAAGCATAAAGTGTGCCAGAAGTGAAAACCCAGCAATTGCAGGTGCTGAGGGGGAATGAGACAAACCTGAATGACTGACGATTCGACATTAATGACGAGCTACGTCAGGGCAAGTTTCGCCATTGAATGGTTTAACCTTATGAAAGATCAGAAAAAGATGAAAATGTCAGGTGATGTTCATCACAAATTTTAATTTTTCAGCGCTATGCTATGCTTTTATACAGCGAGCGAATCGTTAACTTAAAAACATAAGTGAGGGATATTATGGGCATCATTTCATGGGTGATTTTCGGTCTTATCGCTGGGATTTTGGCAAAATGGATTATGCCGGGTAAAGATGGCGGCGGATTCTTTATGACCATTATCTTAGGGGTTGTTGGTGCGGTAGTAGGGGGGTGGATCAGTACCTTCTTTGGTTTTGGTAAAGTCGATGGTTTCAACTTCGGCAGTTTCGTCGTAGCCGTTATCGGCGCAATTGTGGTGCTGCTTATCTACAGAAAAATCAAAAGCTAAGCAAACATACTGACAAAAAAGGCCACTGATAAGTGGCCTTTTTCAGATTACCACCAGCCCAGTTCTGTTCCCAGAACGACGATGATAGCCACGCCAATCATAATGAGCGTTGTTTTTTTCATCGTTATGCTCCCGGCGCAGCGTAGCCGCCAATAAAAAACCAGGATAAGAAAACGACAGCGGAAATGAAAATGATGACGGGGAAAATAATACCGAGTCGCATACGATTATCTGCCAGGGTTATTTAAAGACGGGTCAGCATAGCAGGGGTTAATGTACGACAAAAGTGGTTTTATCCTGACGCTTTTTATCCTTGTACATTGCACTGTCTGCGAGATGAAGCGCACAGTTTATATCCGTCTCCAGCGGATCGATTTCCACCACGCCCAGACTGGCACCAGGATAAAACAAATGAATGTCGCCCAGGTGATAGTCGCCGCAAATTTGCTGCTGCAACTGATTTTTCACCTGCTGCAGGCGATCGCGCTGCTCCTTGTCATCTTCCGGTGACAAGCTAACGACTAAAAATTCATCACCGCCCAGTCGACCAAGAATATCATTGTCACCGCATTCACGGAGCAGGCGCTGCCCAATCTGGATTAGAAACTGGTCGCCGATCTCATGACCAAATCGATCGTTAATCAATTTGAAATCATCCAAATCAATATAGGCAAAGATTATTTTCTGTCTAAGATGTTGGGCGAGCGAGAAAAGTGTCTCGACGTTTTCAAAAATTGCGCGCCGATTCGGTAATCCGGTCAGGGCATCAGTGTAGGAGTGAGCAACCAGCGCGGCGTTCGCTTCGCGTAGCTGCGCCACCAGCGACTCTTTTTGAATCGACTGGGCGATAAGTCCGGCAAACAGATGCAACACCTGTTCACCACGTTCGCTCAACGCATGCTGGCGGCGGCTGGTAGCACAGAGTGTTCCGTAGAAAGTGCCGTCGGGAAGATGAACCGGAGTACTCAGGAAGGTGGTGATTTCCAGCGCGCGGGCAGCGCTGCATTCCGGCCAGCGTGTGGGTACGTTGTCGCTGTACAGACAGTTTTCATCTATGGCGAGTTTGCACAACGTCTCATCCCACGGTACGGACAGCCCTTCGGGGATTTGCATTTGTCGGCTATTACGCGCGTACAAAATATGCTGCAGGCGGGCATCTAAATCAACCTTGGTTAAATAGGTGGATTCCATCTCTGTCACCACTTCCAGCATCTCCAGAAGTTGGCGAACCAGATTCTCAACTGACTGCTCCATGGCTAAGGATTGTGAGACTCTGGCGAGGATCATGTCCGACATGAGGTGTAAATACTCTTGAGTGATGACAGGGCTGATGTGGGCGCATGATAGAACATCCGGGAGCAAGATGAAACACGCGTTCCTGGCTGAAATGTAATCACAAAATTGAAATCGTAACGTTAAACATGGAGATAGAAGGGAAGTCGGGGTAATCTGCCGGAATAATGCTTTTAAACAGGAGTAGAGATGAAACTTACGACTATTGTTTTGCCCGGCTTGCTGGTGCTGGCAGGATGTACCACGCAGCCTGACGCCCCCAAACCGCCAAAAATAGGCATGGCGAATCCGGCATCGGTGTATTGCGAACAAAAGGGCGGTTCGCTGATTGCGGTGCAGACTCCACAAGGCGTAAGGTCAGACTGCAAACTACCTGGTGGGGAAGTGATTGATGAATGGGCGCTCTGGCGCAGAGATCATCCCACCACGGTCAAGTGATACACGGTCAGCATTGACGTAGCCAGTCTGCCAGCACCTGCGCGTGGTTTTGCTGGGTATTTTTCGCCGCATACAGTAGCGTTAAGGTTTGCTTTCGGGCAATCTCTGCAAGACGCTTTCCTTCCTGCTGCTGTTGAGCCAGTTCAGCGCGATATTGCTCAGAAAAATGCGAGAAATCGAGCAGCTCCGCGTGGAATGCCTTGCGTAAATCAGATGACGGGGTAAGTACTTTATTCCATTCGTTGAAAATAAGATCGCTCTTTTTCACCCCACGAGGCCACAACCGGTCGACCAGTACACGATACCCATCACTTTTTTCTGCCGGATCATACACGCGTTTGCACTGAATATTCATCTCTTCATCCGCTCCATTACGCCATTGCTAATACGGTAAAATAAGATCGTAAAACGTAACCATTATAGCATTCGACCAGCCCTGCCTCCCAATTTAAGGGATTGTGATACCAACAAAAAATCGGTAGGCTGAGGCTCCTTATAGTGTCCCTCATTGTCTGGACATAAGGAAAGTTTAATGGAAATTTCCCCGATTAAAGATACGCTTCGCATTGCGCTGGTGGGCGATTACAACCCCGATATTGTGGCGCATCAGGCGATTCCTCTTGCCATCGATGATGCTGCTGCCGTCCTGGAATTAGTGGCTGATTATGACTGGCTAACCACATCTGATATCAGCAGCAGTGAGGATCTGGTTGGCTATGATGCCATCTGGGTCGTGCCAGGCAGTCCTTATCGCCACCTGGAAGGGGCGCTGATCGCGATACGCTATGCGCGTGAAAACAGCATCCCATTCCTGGGAACCTGTGGCGGTTTTCAGCATGCGATTCTGGAGTATGCCCGCAATGTGCTGGGCTGGAGCGATGCCGCCCATGCGGAAACAGATACCACGGGTCGGATAGTGATCGCACCGTTGAGCTGTTCGCTGGTAGAAAAAACGGATGATATTGAACTGCGTGCCAATACGCTGATTGCCAAAGCCTACGGACGGGATGTTATCTCGGAGGGATACCACTGCAACTATGGCGTATCGGAAGATTTTGCCGCTTTGCTGGAGAGCGGCGATCTTCGTGTTACCGGTTGGGATGAAGCAGGTGATATTCGCGCCATTGAGTTGGTGACGCATCCTTTTTATGTCGGCACACTCTTTCAGCATGAACGTGGGGCACTGGTGGGAAAACCCGTGCCGTTAGTTCAGGCGATGCTGCGCGCTGCGCGAGGATAAAAAACGGGCAGGTCGATCACCACCTGCCCGCTGCATTATGCGCTCGCTATCTCCCGATTGCGTCCCGCACACAGACCAAATACCGCCATCAGCATTGCCAACACGGCGACCCCGGCTAACGGCATCAGCCAGCTCCCGTTGAGGTCGTGAATTTTCCCCATCAGCGGTGGCCCGCAGGCGGCCAATAAATACCCGACAGACTGTGCCATGCCGGACAAGGCCGCAGCCTGATGCGCCGAGCTTGCGCGCAGGCCAATAAAGGTCAAGCCGAGGATCATAGTCGCGCCTGAGCCAAAACCAAACAGTATGGTCCACAGCAAAGCCTGGTCGGGTATGAGGGCGAATCCCGCCGCGCCGATAGCGCACATTAACGAAACCAGAGCGGCGATGGCGCGCTGATCCTTAAATCTGTTCAGAATGAGGGGAATCAATAACCCCGGCGCGGCAGTTGCCAACTGCAGTAAACCATGCAACGAACCGGCCTGAGATTCACTGTAGCCATGGCTAATTAAAATGGCGGGTAGCCAGCCGATGATGACGTAATAGACAAGGGAGTTGATCCCCAGAAACAGCGTCACTTGCCAGGCGAGGCCAGAGCGCCAGATTGCGCGGGAATGCAAGGCGCGCGAGTTACTCAGACTGGCATGAGCGGTCTGGCGGCATTGAGGCAACCAGATAATCAGCGCCAGAAGTGGAAAGGCTATCAGAACCATCAGCGCCCCGCGCCAGCCAAATCCACTTAATGCCAGCGGTACTACAATGGCCGAACCCAGTGCGGCCGCCGCGCCCATGGTCAGCGAGTATGCGCCAGTGAGTTTTGCCACATGTTGGGAAAAATCGCGCTTAATCAACCCGGGTAGTAGCACATTTCCCAGAGCGATACCGCACCCAATGGTGGCAGTACCGCTAAACAGGAATCCTGACGAAGGTAGCGAACGTATCGCAATACCTGCGCAAATCAACAGCATAGCGGCAAACAGGCTGCGTTCGATGCCCCAACGGCGCGCAACGGCGGCAGCCAGGGGGGATACCAGCGCGAAGGCCAGCAGCGGCAGAGTGGTCAGAAGTCCCGTCTGGGCGGTACTCAGGCCGTAGTCGGCGCGAATGGCATCCAGCAATGGGGCCGCTCCGGTAAAGGTGACACGCAGTGTGGTGGCAATCATCAGGATCCCCGCGATCAGCAGCACTGTGTTTTTGCCGCGGGAGGAGGGTGTCGTAATCATTTTTTTCTCATATCGTCAGGCGAGGCGATACTTTAGCGTTTTTACACTATGGATGAATCAAGCTAAAATGACAGTTTATCGCTAAAATAGGACATTATTAT
The DNA here is from genome assembly GCF_030332265.1 of Citrobacter sp. Cu231. Classification (NCBI taxonomy): domain Bacteria; kingdom Pseudomonadati; phylum Pseudomonadota; class Gammaproteobacteria; order Enterobacterales; family Enterobacteriaceae; genus Citrobacter; species Citrobacter sp. Cu231. Next base: position 767,061 of record NZ_JAOWIE010000032.1, read on the forward strand.
GTTGGGGCTGAGACTGGATGGTTATGAACCCGATTTGCATCATGATGCAGCGGTCGCATTTTGTATTCAGGCTCGGGAAGATGAACTTTTCAGCCCTCTGCATCAGCATCGTAAGGGGCAATTGATCCTGGCGCTGCATGGCGCGATCACTTGTGAGGTTGAAAACGCCATGTGGATGGTGCCTCCGCAATATGCGGTGTGGATCCCCGGCGAAATTCCACACAGCAACCATGTTACAGTGGGCGCGCAATTATGTTTTCTGTTTATTGAACCGCAGGCGGTCGTGATGCCTGAACGCTGTTGCACGCTTAAAATCGCCCCATTATGTCGGGAACTCATTCTGGCGCTGGCGTCCAAAACGGATGCTCAACGACTGGAACCGGTAACCCAGCGGTTGACGCAGGTGTTATTTGATGAACTCCCGCAGCAGCCGCAGGAGCAAATGCAATTGCCGGTATCCGATCACCCGAAAATCCGCAGAATGGTGGAGACGATGGCGCGGGAGCCTGCGCAGTGGCAAACGCTAGGGCAATGGGCCAGCGAATTTGCGATGAGTGAGCGAAACCTTGCCCGTGTGGTTGTCAGGGAAACAGGATTAAGCTTTCGTCGCTGGCGTCACCAGCTTCAACTGATTCTTGCGCTGCAGGCGCTGATAGATGGTCATAACGTGCAACAGGTTGCGCAAATGCTCGGTTACGATTCGACCACAGCATTTATCACCATGTTCAAAAAAGGCCTGGGGCAAACACCAGGCCGTTATCTGGCGGGGCTGGCTACTGCTTCCCAACAATCAATGAGACCAGACCTGCCGCAATGAGCGGTCCCACCGGCACACCGCGAAAGAGCGCCACGCCCAATACCGTGCCGACCAGTAAACCTGCAACAAGCTGGGGCTGACTGCCCATAAGCGTGACGCCGCGCCCGCCGAGCCATGAGACAAATACCCCAACGGCAATAGCGACCAGTGATTTCCAGTTCACAAAGGAGTGGATGAGCGTGGAGGGCGGTAGCGTTCCACTGGCTATTGGCGCCATGACGCCAATGGTCAGAATGATAATCCCGACGGTCAGACCCTGTTTTTCTATCCATGGGAAGAAAGTATTGAGAGGGGTAACTCGAACAATGATCAGCACCAGGATTGAAACAGCGACAGTGGTGTTGTGGCTGACAAAGCCCAGAGCTGCCAGTCCGAGGAGGATCAGCAGAGTGACATCAAACATCGTAGTTTCCTTACCAGAAGAAATAATAAGCCTGTTTACTGTACGCGTAAACGCGTGACGGAACAGGCTTTTTTTATGATTATGATTTTTTTTTGGCTAACGCACGAGGCGACGTTTTTTACTGCTAACGCCAACCGTTATTGCTCGCGCCGGAAAGGGATTAATTCAGGTTGCGCGATACGCAGATAATCTGCGGTATCCATGATCACAGATTTTTCCAGCAACCCGGCATTAAACGCAATTTCATTGAAACGCTCAAACAATAGCGGATCGGCAACCAGTTTGAGATTAGGATGGAAGCTAAACGGTGGGATCGCGCCAAAAACGCAGCCTGTCAGTGCATCGACTTCCGCCGGGCTGGCAAGCGATGCTCTTAACCCACCAATATGGCCCGCTAACAAACTGAGATCGGCCTGCTGGTCCGCGGGAAGAATTGCCAGCACATGCTGATTAACGCCATTGCCTTTGACCTTACAGACCAGGGCTTTTGCTCCCTGGCCAAGTGCGGTGCCGCGAATTTCAGAAACCGCCTCACATTTGCCGACGGCTTCATGGCTTACCACGCGGTACGTTGCGCCTTGCTCTGATAACAGCGAAATTAAACGCTCATGCGTTGCGTTACCTTTGTTCACTTCCGTCATGACTGACTCCTGGTACAACAATGAAAATCCTGCAGAAAAATAATCACACACCGGCGCGTTTTTTCTGTTTGTTCAGATAAAGCTGTGCATCAGATGCTTTGTAAGCATCATCAATAGTGTCGTTCGGCTGCATATTATAAACCCCGGTGGAGAAGCTGATGGATATATCATGCGCAATAATTTTTAAGTTATAGCGAATCCTTTCCAGCAGGCGGGGCGTTAAATCACTGGGGTGGTCAATGAGGATAATACAAAACTCATCGCCACCGAGGCGGATGGCATAATCGCTTTTGCGAATAGAGCTTTGAATGGCTTTGGCCAGATGGGTGATAATCCGATCGCCTTCTTTATGCCCTAATGTATCATTGATGACTTTCAGCTTATCGCAGTCGATGGCGATAAAAGTGACGAGAGTGCCCGCATTGACCAACTGCTGCAAACGTTGTTCGAGCGTAGGGGTTAAAATTTTCCGATTGTAGAGTCCGGTCATTGCGTCACTGATATTTTCGCGCGTGACGTTGTGATACAAGCGAAAATGCGTTCTGACCAAATTCAACAGCAGAATTGTTGCCAGCAGATAGAAAGCGAAGATTTTCCAGGACGAGACAATAAAATACATTAAATCAAGTGATAAGGTGACTCGTATTCCGCCTGGAATGTCTTTCTCGTAGTGAACATAGTGAAACAGGTCAGTCTCACTTTGGTTAACGAGGATTTCTCTACCGGAGCTGATATCCGAGAGCGTAACGTTAAGATAGCGCCAGACCAGAGGCCGGTCGCTGGTATAAAAAATATTCTTTAAATTCTCTTTGTTGATATCCACCATTACTACACCTTTTAACTTACCGGTATAGTAGACCGGCGTTAAAAAGCTCATCACCTTTTTCCCGGTCAGGTTATCCTGATAAATACTGGAGATCACCGTGCGCCCAGTGAAAATACCGTCAATATCATTCTGGTCGATGCCCAGGCTGCCTTTTTGCAAAAATGTCCAGTTATGTATCGCAAATTGGCGCGAGTCGATCCGGTCATAAAAATAGACGTAATTATTTTTGAGGTCGACGTAATATCTGAATTTATACTCCAGCGTACCTAAACCCTGACCGTAATCTTTCTGTTCTCGATTAGCGTTGACCGCCTTATCAAAAGAGGGCAGCAGGAATATGTCTTCAAGTTTTTCGCTACATTTCGTTGAGGTGGTTTGCAGCGTTCCGTGCAAAAGCGGGTAGTTATGCTCTATGAGATTGAGCCCATGAGTGCCGTTCACGCTGTCGAAAGCGTTGCAAAGTGTTTTTTGTTGTTCGACAGAAGCGGGTTCCTTGGGGGATGAAAATGTGCGCATCAGATGGGCTGCAATGCTTTGATTAGTATATCTATCATAAAGAAACGATGAATCGGCTTTCTCATTGATATAGCGCATATACGCATTCATTGCTTTATCGCTGGCAATGAGCTCATAAACCAAAAAAGAAGACGTCAAAACAATTACGCTTACGGAGATAAAGAGCCTGAGCGCTTTATGATGCAATTTCATAATGATTTACAGCCCTGGAGTAGAGATGCGATTTTAGCACATGCACCAGTAACGCTCTAACGGAGCGGCGGGATAAACCATTGCAAAATGTCACTATTCTGGAAAGAGGAATACAATCAGCCGGAGCCAGAGCTACGGCTGATTGTTGTCGGTCAATTATTACTGGTTGTACTTTGCTTATGGAACAGTTCGCGAAATACTGGGTAAATATCATCCTGATCGCGAATATGCTGCATCGCAAAGTTATCAAAGGTTGATTGCAGATGTTCGTATTCACGCCACAGGGTCTGGTGAGCGCGGCGAGTGATTTCGATATAGCTGTAATACCGCACTACCGGCAGCAGTTTTTTCGCCAGAATTTCATGACACAACGGTGAATCATCCGCCCAGTTATCACCGTCCGAAGCCTGTGCGGCATAGATGTTCCACTGCGCCGGGTTGTAGCGCTCTTTTACCACTTCATCCATTAGCTTCAACGCGCTGGAAACAATGGTTCCCCCGGTTTCCTGAGAGTAGAAGAACTCATGCTCATCCACCTCTTTCGCCTGGGTATGGTGGCGAATATAAACCACTTCCACGTTTTTGTAGGTCCGGCTCAGGAACAGGTACAGCAGGATATAAAAACGCTTAGCCATATCTTTGGTCGATTGATCCATTGAGCCGGAAACGTCCATCAGACAGAACATCACCGCCTGGCTGGAAGGATCGGGCCGTTTTTCATAATTTTTGTAGCGTAAATCAAAGGTGTCGATAAACGGTACGCGTTCGATTTTTGCCCGTAATTCGGCAATCTCTTTGCGTAACCGTTCCTCTTCCAGCAACTGCGCGGGTTCACTTTTGGCAATGGTTTCCAAATCCGCTTCAAGCGCGTGCAGCTCGCGACGCTTACCTGCGGTCATGGCCGTACGGCGTGCCAGTGAGTTTTGCAGTGAGCGCACCACGCTGATGTTGGCCGGCACACCGTTAGAGGTAAAACCTGCCCGGTGCGTTTTATACTCCGTTAACTGGCGCTGCTGATTCTGCTTCAGGTTAGGCAGTGCTAAATCTTCGAACAACAGATCGAGATATTCATCTTTAGAGATCTGGAAGACGAACTCATCCTGGCCTTCGCCGTCCTGGCTGGCCTGGCCTTGCCCGCTGCCTGAACCGCCGCCTCCGCCCTGCGGGCGTTCAATACGGTCGTTCTGTACAAAATGGTCGTTACCCGGATGCACACGATGGCGCAGTCCACCACGCCCCTGATGAAACATCGGTTCGCTAATATCATCGGTAGGAATAGAGACAGATTCGCCGCTATCCACATCAGTCACCGAACGCTTGTTAATGGCCTCGGAGATCGACTGTTTAATTTGCGATTTATAACGGCGTAAAAAGCGCTGGCGGTTTACCGTGCTCTTGTTCTTGCCGTTAAGACGCCGGTCAATAAACCAGGTCATAAGCCCCCCGTACTGCATTTGCCAACTTACGCTTCATCCTTCAAGTTGTCTCTGCGTTGGCTCACTCCAGTCACGTACTTATGTACGCTCCTGGGGATTCACTCATTTGCCGCCCTGATACCTCTTGAATGATTTCGCGTACAGAAGAACTGTTGGCCCGGTAAATGGATAAAATTTTCCGGGCCGTTTATGTTGTTAAGATGATTTACGTACGCGCAAATACCATTCGCACAGTAAACGCACCTGTTTACGTGTGTAGCCTTTTTCCATCATACGGTCGACAAAATCGTCGTGCTTTTTCTGCTCGTCAGTCGAGGTTTTCGCATTGAACGAAATGACCGGCAGCAGTTCTTCGGTATTGGAGAACATTTTCTTCTCAATAACCGTGCGCAGTTTTTCGTAACTGGTCCAGTTTGGATTACGACCGCTGTTATTCGCTCTGGCACGCAGAACAAAATTGACTATCTCGTTACGGAAATCTTTCGGGTTACTGATACCAGCCGGTTTCTCAATTTTCTCCAGTTCTGAGTTCAGCGACTCACGGTCAAACAGTTGACCGGTATCCGGGTCGCGATACTCTTGATCCTGAATCCAGAAATCCGCATAGGTGACATAACGGTCGAAAATGTTCTGTCCGTATTCGGAATAAGATTCGAGATAAGCCGTCTGGATCTCTTTACCGATGAATTCAGCATATTTCGGGATCAGGTAGCCTTTCAGGAATTCAAGATAACGTTCAGCTAACTCCTGCGGGAATTGTTCACGCTCGATTTGTTGCTCCAGTACGTAAAACAGATGCACAGGGTTAGCTGCCACTTCGGCATGGTCAAAGTTAAAGACGCGTGAGAGGATCTTAAACGCGAAACGCGTTGACAGACCATTCATTCCCTCATCGACCCCGGCGTAATCCCGATACTCCTGATAGGATTTCGCTTTAGGATCGGTATCTTTCAGGCTTTCACCATCATAAACGCGCATCTTCGAGTAAATGCTCGAGTTCTCCGGCTCTTTCAGGCGAGAAAGAATGGTAAAGCGAGAGAGCGTTTCCAGCGTCCCCGGAGCGCAAGGTGCATGGGTCAGCTCGCTATGATTAAGCAGTTTTTCGTAAATTTTGATCTCTTCGGAGATCCGCAGGCAATAAGGCACTTTGACAATGTAAACACGGTCAAGGAACGCCTCATTGTTTTTGTTATTACGGAACGTCACCCATTCGGACTCGTTCGAGTGGGCAAGAATAATCCCGTTAAACGGCAGGGCAGAGATACCTTCTGTCCCGTTGTAGTTTCCTTCCTGGGTTGCGGTCAGCAGAGGATGCAGCACTTTAATCGGTGCTTTAAACATCTCAACGAACTCCATAATCCCCTGGTTTGAACGGCACAGTGCGCCCGAATAACCGTAGGCATCAGGATCGTTTTGGGCGTGGTGTTCGAGCTTACGAATATCCACTTTCCCGACCAGCGCAGAGATATCCTGGTTGTTTTCATCACCAGGCTCTGTTTTAGCGATAGCGATCTGCTCCAGAATAGACGGCCAGACTTTGACAACGCGGAATTTTGTAATGTCCCCGCCAAAATCATGCAGACGTTTCGCAGCCCAGGGCGACATGATCGTCCCGAGATAGCGACGCGGGATCCCATACTCTTTTTCCAGAATTTGCGCGTCTTCCTGCGGATTAAACAGGCATAATGGATGATCGTTTACCGGGCTACGTTCGCCGTTGGCACTCAGGACATAAATCGGTACTCGCTGCATCAGCGACTTCAGCCGTTCAGCAAGAGATGATTTCCCCCCTCCCACAGGCCCCAGCAGATACAAAATCTGCTTCTTCTCTTCCAGACCTTGAGCCGCATGCTTCAAATAAGAAACAATCTGCTCAATGGCATCTTCCATGCCGTAAAACTCTTCAAATGCGGGATACCGTGCAATCACCCGATTCGAAAAGAGTCGAGAAAGTCGAGGTTCGTGGGCAGTGTCGACCATGACAGGCTCACCAATAGCCATTAATAGCCGCTCAGCCGCATTGGCATAAGCACTGCGATCTTGCCGACAAGTGGTAAGAAACTCCTGCAGTGTGAACTCTTCGTCCTTGGCAGCTTCATAACGCTGGCGATAGTGATCGAATATATTCATGGTATGCCGTCCTTTCGTTTTTTAGCACATGTTAAGAGCCGTTCATATGAATAGTAGAGGCCCCTGAAGAGGTAAACTGAACGACGTCGTTGCCGAAGAAATAAGCAACTCTCATGCCATTGTGGTGGTCAGGAGATCAACGTATTCGGTGATACACCTTCTAAAATTAAGCGTAGATGGCATTTGCAAAACTTGCCTGTGCGCGCAAATGAATTTCAATGGCATATCAATAACTCATCGGCAAAAAAAGCACATCTAATGTAAAGATATGGGGCAGGATTCATGCGGTGTTCACCTTCCTGCAAGCAAATTGTCATCACTCGCTGAGAAATTAGGGGGTTACATTCTGGGGGGAATACGTAAAATAGTTGGGTTGAAGCGTATTGGCGGTTACACTTTGACCGCTACACATTTGAATAAGGAATTATGGACTGTGACCAAACTCAAACTTCTGGCATTGGGCGTCCTTGCCGCAACCGCAGTTAGCACCGCACAGGCGGAAAGTCAGTGGACTGTTGGTGCTGGTGTCGGCGTGATTAACAGCCCGTACAAACAGTATGACCGCGATGTTTATCCCGTTCCGGTTGTTACCTATGAAGGCGATAACGTCTGGTTCCGCGGTCTGGGTGGCGGCTACTATCTGTGGAATGACACGGCAGATAAGCTCTCCATCATGGCGTACTATGATCCGACGCACTTCAAGCCGGGTGATAGCGATAGCCATGCTCTGCGCCAGCTCGACAAGCGCAAAGGCAGCTTGATGGCTGGCCTCTCGTATGTACACAACACCCAGTATGGTTTCCTGCGCACCGCACTGGCGGGTGATACCCTGGATAACAGCAACGGCTTTATCTGGGATCTGGCCTGGCTCTACCGTTACACCAATGGTGCGCTGACTCTGACGCCGGGTATCGGTGTGCAGTACAGCAGCGAAAACTACAACGACTATTATTATGGCGTTTCCAATAAAGAGTCTCGCCGCAGTGGCCTGAAAAGCTACAACGCTGACGATGGATGGGATCCGTTCCTGGAGCTGACTGCGAGCTATAACTTCCTTGGCAACTGGGACGTATACGGCACAGGCCGTTATGTGCGTTTGAGTGATGAAGTGAAGGATAGCCCGATGGTTGATAAATCCTGGTCTGGCATCTTCTCGGTGGGTGTGACCTACAAGTTCTGATATCACTGCGTGTCAAATACTAGCCCGCTGAGATGCGGGCTTTTTTACATCATTAAAATTAAGATAACCCCCAGATCATGATGGTGCAATTTGTGCACCTTAACAGGACATATGCCAGTAGTTTTGCTTTACTGTGGTGCATCAACACAGGAGGGTGCGATGACCGTGAAACAGGTGATGTTTACAAAACAGGTATCACTTCCTGCTATTGGGCAGGGTACATGGTATATGGGCGAGGATGCTGGCCGACGCCGGGATGAAGTATCTGCGCTGCGGGCTGGTTTGGATCTCGGCCTGCGGCTGATCGATACCGCCGAAATGTATGCTGATGGTGCAGCGGAAGAGGTGGTTGGTGAAGCATTGACGGGGTGCCGTGATAGCGCTTTTTTAGTCTCGAAAGTTTACCCATGGAATGCGGGTGGGCAGAAGGCCATTGCTGCTTGTGAAGCGAGTCTTCGCCGACTGAAAACCGATTATCTGGATCTCTACTTGTTGCACTGGACGGGAGATTTTTCATTTGCCGAGACCGTTGACGCCATGGAAGTGCTTATCGCACAGGGCAAAATTCGCCGTTGGGGGGTGTCTAATCTCGATTACGATGATATGCAGGCGTTATGGCAGGTCGCTGGTGGGCGGGAATGTGCAACTAACCAGGTGCTCTATCATCTGGCATCGCGCGGTATTGAATATGATTTACTGCCGTGGTGCCAGCAGCAGCAGATGCCGGTCATGGCTTACAGTCCGCTGGCTCAGGCGGGGCGATTGCGCAGTGGCTTGCTTTCTAACCCTGTGGTCAACGACATCGCACACACACACCATGTTAGCGTCGCGCAGATTTTACTGGCGTGGGTGATTCGTCTTTCGGGCGTGATGGCGATCCCAAAAGCGGCAAGCGTAGCGCATGTCGAACAAAATGCTGCCGCGTTGGAAATCATGCTCTCGGTTGATGAACTGAAGCTGTTGGATGAGGCATATCCGGCACCAAAAGGTAAAACGGCGCTGGATATGGTCTGATTTGTCAAATGACGATGCTCAGGTCTCCGGCTACGTGTTGTTTGTAGGCCGGATAAGGCGTTAGCCGCATCCGGCATGGTGCTCTGAGCTGTTTCAGGCAATGGATACAATCTTAGCGTTTAGCAACCTGAATGGTTTGCGCCAGGCGAGACGGTTTCTCGGCGGTAGTTTTCTGCGGTTCGGTCGCGTAAGCCGTTTCGACGCAAACAAACGTTTTGTAGCCATCATCCGGCATGTCACCCATGCTAATGGATAGCGCCGGGCCCGGGTTCCAGCCGACAACGTTCAGATGGTGGTGATGGATCACGTTAATATTGCGATTCAGCGCATCATCATGAATGACGCTGCACGCTTGCGGATTCAGATAAACACGATCGGTGCGGTCTGGGAAAGTCTGAATGCCGTCAGCCAGTACATCTTCTTTAGCATCATTCACTTTATCGATCAGGCGATCGCCAAGACCACTGACTTTCACTGCCGCAATATCACCGACGTTGAAATAGGTATGCAGCGCGGAGGTGGTTTCAAACTCACCGTGAGCTTCCAGTTCCATCTCGCAGGTGGCGCCTACTTTGAAGCGGGCTAGCAAGCAGAATTCGTGTGGCCACAGCTGACGCGTTTCAGCGCTACTTTGCAGCTCAAATGTCAGGACCACGCCATTGTCGTCTTCATTGTGCGCTTTCAGCGTCCATGGCAAGTTACGAGCAAAACCATGAGAAGGCAAACCTTGTTGAGTCGCCGGGCCAAACCACGGCCAGCAAATGGGGACGCCGCCACGCAGCGCTACGCCGGTTTTGAACGGGGTATTGTTACTTAGCCACAGGACTTCCTCTTCGCCGTTTGGTTTCCAGGATAGAAGATGTGCGCCCTGCAGCGCGAAAGAAGCTTTAACCTGTGGGTGATCGACAACAAGAACCTCAAGCTCATCAAGCTGACGGCGGGATAGGACAGGGGTAATTTGTTCGATTACCGGAAGTGCAAAAATTTTATTAATCATTACGCAATCCTTTTTAACCTTGAATAATTCGGGTTGCAGGACGGCGGCAAGTGAACGACAAATTCGTCAGGAACGAATTTGAACAACCGAAGGTTGCCTTCGGTCAGGGACATGGATGTCCCTGATTCACCTCGATGAGCTTACTGTAGTAAGCGATTCGAGTGAGAGAGCGTAGCCAACACACCTGCAACTTGAAGTATGACGGGTATCTTCAGGCAAAAAAAAGAGCGACCAGAGTCGCTCTTACAGATTACTGTTTCATCTCAACTTATTTGGAGATGTGAGCAATCAGATCCAGAACTTTGTTAGAGTAGCCGGTTTCGTTGTCGTACCAGGATACCAGTTTCACGAAGTTGTCGTTCAGTGCGATACCTGCTTTAGCATCGAACACGGAAGTGCAAACTTCACCGTTGAAATCGGTAGATACTACGTCGTCTTCGGTGTAACCCAGAACGCCTTTCATCGGGCCTTCGGAAGCAGCTTTGATTGCTTTCTTAATTTCTTCGTAAGAAGCAGCTTTTTCCAGACGAACGGTCAGGTCAACAACGGATACGTTCGGGGTAGGAACGCGGAACGCCATACCAGTCAGTTTGCCGTTCAGTTCTGGCAGAACTTTACCTACAGCTTTAGCAGCACCGGTAGAGGACGGGATGATGTTCTGGGATGCGCCGCGGCCGCCGCGCCAGTCTTTGTGAGACGGGCCATCAACGGTTTTCTGAGTAGCGGTGGTCGCGTGAACAGTTGTCATCAGACCTTCGATGATGCCGAAGTTGTCGTTGATAACTTTAGCCAGCGGAGCCAGGCAGTTAGTGGTGCAGGAAGCGTTAGAAACGATGTCCTGACCTTCGTATTTGTCAAAGTTAGCGCCTTTAACAAACATCGGAGTGTTATCTTTGGACGGACCAGTCAGAACCACTTTTTTCGCGCCAGCAGTGATGTGCTTACGAGCGGTTTCGTCTGTCAGGAACAGGCCAGTAGCTTCAGCAACTACGTCAACACCAACTTCGTCCCATTTCAGGTTAGCCGGATCACGTTCAGCGGTAACACGGATTTTTTTACCGTTTACGATCAGATGACCGTCTTTCACTTCAACGGTACCGTTGAAACGGCCGTGAGTGGAGTCATATTTCAGCATGTAAGCCATGTAGTCAGCGTCTAACAGGTCGTTGATTGCAACGATCTCGATGTCAGAGCGTTCTTGAGCAGCACGGAAAACAATGCGACCGATACGGCCAAAACCGTTGATACCTACTTTGATAGTCATATATTCCACCAGCTATTTGTTAGTGAATAAAAGGTTGCCTGTAAAATTACAAAAACCTTACGCAGCGTCAAGCGGAATCGTGTCAATCATTGCGACAAATCAATCTGCTGCCTAAGCTTTGCGCAACTGACTCGCCTCACTCTTCCTTTGGGCTTGGAACCACATGGGGTCGGCGGCCCGAATTTTAAAGGGCAATTAAGATAAAAACGTGAGTCTGATCACGAATTACAGGCTGCCATTTCGCAAGGATCAAGTTTAGAACAAAAGTTCGCACTCCGGTGTTAATGTTTTGTTAGAATCTGTCTCGCAATGTGAGTTTAGATAAAGTGAGATGTGAGCAAATGGCTAATCAACCTTCTCCAGAAGAACTGAAAAAAAATTTAACCGAAATGCAGTTCTACGTGACGCAGAATCACGGGACAGAACCGCCATTTACCGGGCGTTTGCTGCATAACAAGCGTGACGGCATCTACCATTGTCTGATCTGCGATAAACCGCTATTTCTTTCCGAGACAAAATATGACTCTGGTTGCGGCTGGCCCAGCTTTTACGAGCCCGTCAGTGAAGAGGCTATCCGTTACATAAAAGATACGTCACATGGCATGCAGCGCATTGAAATTCGCTGTGGTAACTGTGATGCGCACCTCGGACACGTCTTTCCGGATGGCCCTAAACCTACCGGTGAACGTTACTGCGTTAACTCAGCGTCTTTGAACTTCACCGATGGTGAAAACGGTGGGCAAACCAAGGGCTGAGGAAACGATTCAGCAAATTATTCTACGAAGAGTGGATTTAACATGAATCTTGATGAGATGATCAACAGCATGACGCCGGAAGTTTACCAGCGCTTATCTACAGCCGTTGAACTCGGAAAATGGCCGGATGGCGTCGCGCTAACGGCAGAACAAAAAGAGAACAGTTTACAGCTGGTGATGTTATGGCAGGCGCGAAACAATATTGACGCGCAGCATATGACGATTGATACCAATGGTGAGATGGTGATGAAGAGTAAGCAACAGCTGAAAGTGGAATTTGGTATTATGCCCGAACCGATTGCGACGTTTAAATCCTGATTATCCAGGCCCGACAAACATCGGTGTCGGGCCCGCAGTTGATGTTATTTCTTATTCATCATCGCTTTCAGATCGGCAAACGGATTATATTTCGCCTCGCCGACGTCTTTCTGCGCATCTTCCCCCGCCACTACAGTAGAACCATACTGATCCACCTCAGTATATTTCGAATGCTCATGATCGTGGCAATACAGGCACAGCATCTCCCAGTTGCTACCATCTTCCGGGTTATTGGAGTGATCGTGATCGATGTGATGTACCGTCAGCTCGCGCAGATTGGAATACACGAACTCACGTGAACAACGTCCGCAAACCCAGGGGAAGAGTTTTAGCGCCTTTTCCCGGTATCCGACTTCCAGACGGGCGTAATTTTTAGGGATAAAAGCCATAAAAGCGCATGCCTCCAGTAGATAATGAAGAGCTGCGCCAAAAGCTGGCGCAGCAGAATGGGCTAATCATAACCTATTGTGTCAGGCGTTGGGATCAGTGTTTGATGCCTAGCGAATCGGCTAACTGCTTCGCCAATTGATTATTGTCATCTGCGCCGTACTCCCAGAACATGGCGCCTCCCAACCCTTTGCTTTTGATGTAGTCGGCTTTTATCGCCACCGAACGCGGATTTTCATAGGAGAGGGCAAAGAGTGTTTTTCCATCCGCAGACTGCACCGACAGCCACGGCACTTTCGCTTCATCATCCCAATGTTGGCTAAAGCGTTTTTGCGGATCGTTGATCAACTTCGCCACAATATCGTTGTACTTCACATAGGTATCTTTGCTCAGATCGACGCCCAGTGATTTGAACAACTCAATTTGCGCTGGCCCGAAATAGGGCTGGGTAGCCGGTTTTTTCTGCGCGTCAGGTTTGCTCCAGTCAATGCCTGGCTCAATGGCGCGTTTTGGTACGCGTCCATAAAAGCCAATGCCCAGATTCATTTGGCTCGGTTTCAGACCGGCTGCGAGATAGTTACTGACCACAAAATCGGCGCTGTACTTATCCGCCGCAGCGACCGTCGGCCATTGCGTCGAATTATACAGGTTCGAGTTAAAATACTGGGTGCCGTAAGCCATGTCATAGGTCATCAGGTTGATGTAATCGAGCGATGGCGCAATGGCTTTCACATCTACCCAGCTTTTCGGACTTTCCGCATTCGCACCCACGGCGATGGTTAGCAGTTTTTTATGACCTAACGCGGCACGCAGTTCTGTTAACAGCGCGGTAAAGTTCGCGCGGTCGGCTGGTTGGCTTTCAACCAGCCCCCATGCCCCGTTAACCGGATATTCCCAGTCAAGGTCGATGCCATCAAGTCCATATTTCGCAATTATCTCCTGCGCAGACTGAATAAACACCGCGCGTGATTCTTTCGTTGCTGCAGCCCCAGAGAAACCGCGTGCGCCCCAGCCGCCGACGGAAAGCAGAACTTTCAGGTTCGGATTCTGTTTACGCAGCTGTGGAATTTTCAGCAAATCATCCTGCACTTTCTGTGAAAGCCAAATTTGATGGAGCTTGCTGGCATCTTTTAAGGCGTCATTGGTCTCGTCTTTTTCATTGTTATAGACAAGACCAAAAGAATAGTTGAGATGGGTTATCTGACGAACATCCAGTTTATTGATGTCGCCACCAGGACCCGCGGTGACATCGCCACCGCCATTGAAATAGCCAACAGACATCAGCGAACTGGCGGAAACAACGCTCGCGCAGAGCAGGGGTAATGCTGCCAACAAAGGCAAAAGTTTCATCGGTGTTCCTCTTTGACATTTAAACAAGCAAACACGCCACGGAAATGGGATGGCGAAAAAAAACAGCACTTTCAGGTTAACAGTTTCATAACAGAAAAAATGCGAAAGGGTTCACGGCATTTTAGCCAGGCGGCTACGATGTGCCTTTGGCTTTCCGTTTATTCTGGCACTTATTTGTGATCTAAGTTGTGAAATGCAGATTGATATCTTTGTTTTAAAGATTTTATGTTGACCTCAAAAATTATATGGATAAATATGATGCCAGGTGATGCAAAACTAAACACAAAGGAAAATTCAATGAAAGCACTGGCAAGATTTGGCAAGGCCTTTGGCGGCTACAAGATGATTGATGTCCCGGAACCGGTATGCGGCCAGGATGACGTAGTGATTGAAATTAAGGCGGCAGCTATCTGCGGCGCGGACATGAAACACTATAACGTCGACAGTGGATCTGATCAGTTCAATTCGATTCGTGGTCACGAATTTGCCGGCCAAATTGTGCAAGTTGGCGATAAGGTTAAGGACTGGAAAGTCGGTCAACGAGTGGTTTCTGACAACAGCGGGCACGTCTGTGGCGTTTGTCCGGCTTGCGAGCAAGGTGATTTTCTTTGTTGTACAGAAAAGGTGAATTTAGGTCTGGATAACAATACCTGGGGAGGTGGGTTTTCAAAATATTGTTTGGTTCCTGGGGAGATCCTCAAAATTCACCGTCATGCGTTGTGGGAAATCCCAACAGGCGTTGATTATGAAGAGGCGGCTGTACTCGATCCTATCTGCAATGCCTACAAATCTATCGCTCAGCAATCCAAATTTCTTCCGGGTCAGGATGTGGTGGTTTTTGGTACAGGCCCACTAGGACTTTTTTCCGTACAAATGGCGCGCATTATGGGGGCCGTTAATATCGTGATGGTCGGGCTGGAAGACGATGTCGCGGTGCGTTTCCCGATAGCCAAAGAAATGGGGGCCACGGCTGTCGTCAATGGTTCGACCGAAGATGTGGTCGCACGTTGTCAGGAGATCTGCGGGAAAGACAATCTGGGACTGGTCATCGAATGTTCCGGTGCAAATATTGCCCTGAAACAATCTATCGAAATGCTGCGTCCTAACGGTGAAGTTGTCCGCGTGGGGATGGGCTTCAAACCTCTCGATTTTTCTATTAACGACATCACTGCGTGGAATAAAAGCATCATTGGTCATATGGCCTACGATTCCACTTCCTGGCGCAATGCTATTCGCCTGCTCGCGAGCGGTGCGATAAAAGTCAAACCGATGATCACTCACCGTATCGGCTTATCCCAATGGCGAGAAGGTTTTGACGCGATGGTCGATAAGACCGCGATTAAGGTCATCATGACCTACGACTTTGATGAATAACCCCATTTATTAAAGGAAGGTTCCCGGATGGAACAAATAGCAAAACCGCACTGCGGCGCGAGGTTGGACAGGCTGCCTGACTGTCGCTGGCATACGTCAATGTTTGCCATGGTTGCCTTCGGATTACTGGTTTGCTGGAGTAATGCTGTCGGCGGATTAATTCTCGCGCAGTTAAAAGAACTTGGCTGGACTGATAATTCTACTACCGCCACGTTCTCTGCCATTACGACAGCTGGAATGTTCCTCGGTGCGCTCGGTGGGGGAATTATTGGCGATAAAATCGGGCGTAAAAACGCGTTTATTCTGTATGAAGCGATTCATATTATTTCTATGATAGTGGGTGCGTTTTCACCCAATATGACTTTCCTGATCGCCTGTCGCTTTGTGATGGGCGTTGGATTAGGTGCGTTGCTGGTCACTTTATTTGCCGGGTTTACGGAATATATGCCTGGCAGAAATCGTGGTACCTGGTCGAGTCGGGTTTCGTTTATCGGCAACTGGTCTTACCCGCTCTGTTCACTGATCGCGATGGGGCTGACGCCACTTATCAGCGCAGAATGGAACTGGCGCGTACAGCTGTTGATTCCAGCAGTACTGTCGCTCATAGCAACTGTTATTGCCTGGCGCAGTTTCCCTGAGTCGCCTCGCTGGCTTGAATCTCGCGGTCGCTACCAGGAAGCCGAAAAGGTGATGCGGGTAATTGAAGAAGGTGTCATTCGACAGACCGGTCAGCCTCTGCCGCCAGTCGTGATAAAGGATAATGGCAAACAACCGCGTTCTGTACCGTACTCCGCCTTATTAACCGGCGTATTGCTGAAGCGGGTTATTTTGGGTTCTTTTGTTCTGATTGCCATGAACGTCGTTCAGTACACATTAATTAACTGGCTACCGACAATATTTATGACCCAGGGTATTAATCTGAAAGACTCCATTGTCTTAAATACGATGAGCATGTTCGGTGCGCCGTTTGGGATTTTTATCGCCATGCTGGTCATGGATAAAATTCCGAGAAAAACAATGGGGGTGGGGTTATTAGTGTTAATTGCAGTGCTGGGTTATATCTATTCGCTACAAACCAGTATGCTGCTAATTACATTAATCGGTTTTTTCCTGATTACCTTTGTCTATATGTATGTTTGTTATGCCTCCGCTGTATATGTTCCGGAAATATGGCCGACCGAAGCGAAACTTCGCGGTTCGGGACTGGCCAACGCTGTCGGGCGTGTCAGTGGTATCGCCGCACCTTATGCGGTCGCAGTATTACTTAATGGTTACGGTGTGACAGGGGTGTTTGTACTGTTAGGTGTGGTCTCCATCATTGTCGCTATTGCCATTGCTACCATCGGAATTGAAACCAAAGGCGTCTCTGTCGAAAGTCTTGGGATTGATGTAGTTACCAGCAAATAATATTGACGGGAAATAAAATGAAAAACTCGAAAGCGATATTAAAAACGCCGGGCACGATGAAAATCATCGCCGCCGATATTCCGGTGCCCAATGAACATGAAGTGCTGATTAAAGTTGAATACGTTGGTATTTGCGGTTCAGATGTTCACGGTTTTGAATCAGGTCCTTTTATTCCACCGAAAGATCCTCATCAGGAAATTGGTCTGGGGCATGAATGCGCCGGTACGGTGGTGACGGTAGGTAGCCGTGTAACCAAATTTAAACCGGGTGATCGGGTGAATATTGAACCCGGTGTACCGTGCGGTCACTGCCGCTACTGCCTGGAAGGGAAATACAACATCTGCCCTGATGTTGACTTTATGGCCACGCAGCCCAACTATCGCGGCGCGCTAACCCACTATCTTTGTCATCCAGAGAGTTTCACTTACAAATTGCCCGATAACATGGACACCCTGGAAGGTGCGCTGGTGGAACCTGCAGCTGTAGGTATGCATGCTGCAATGCTGGCAGACGTTAAACCGGGTAAGAAAATCGTCATTCTCGGGGCGGGGTGTATTGGTTTAATGACTCTGCAAGCGTGTAAATGCTTGGGCGCAACCGAGATCGCGGTGGTTGATGTGCTGGACAAACGTCTGGCGATGGCCGAACAACTCGGGGCGACAGCCGTTATCAACGGTGCAAAAGAGGACACCATTGCCCGCTGCCAGCAGTTTTCTGGCGATATGGGCGCGGACATTGTTTTCGAAACTGCCGGTTCAGCCATCACCGTTAAGCAGGCGCCGTATCTGGTGATGCGCGGAGGGAAAATCATGATCGTCGGTACAGTACCCGGTGATTCCGCAATTAATTTCCTCAAAATTAACCGCGAAGTGTCTATTCAGACCGTTTTCCGTTACGCCAACCGCTATCCGGTTACTATTGAAGCCATATCCTCCGGCCGGTTCGATGTGAAATCGATGGTGACGCATATTTACGATTATGCAGATGTTCAGCGCGCGTTTGATGAATCCGTTAATAACAAAAGCGAAATTATTAAAGGCGTAATTAAAGTAAATCATTAATTTATCGAAAAGGGAGAAATAACTATGCTGGCAGATATTAAATATTGGGAAAATGATGCCCAAAATAAACATTATGCGATTGCTCACTTCAACGTGTGGAATGCAGAAATGCTAATGGGGGTGATTGATGCGGCTGAAGAATCAAAATCGCCAGTGATTATCTCCTTCGGTACTGGTTTTGTGGGTAACACCTCGTTCGAAGATTTTTCGCACATGATGGTTTCAATGGCTAAAAAGGCCTCGGTTCCAGTTATTACCCACTGGGATCACGGACGCAGCATGGAGATTATCCATAATGCCTGGACTCATGGCATGAATTCGCTGATGCGTGATGCCTCTGCTTTTGATTTCGAAGAGAATATTCGTCTGACAAAAGAGGCCGTGGATTTTTTCCATCCGCTGGGTGTGCCGGTCGAAGCTGAACTGGGCCATGTGGGCAATGAAACGGTATATGAAGAAGCACTGGCGGGTTATCACTATACCGATCCGAACCAGGCGGCGGAATTTGTCGAGCGTACCGGCTGTGATTCGCTGGCGGTGGCGATTGGTAATCAGCACGGCGTCTATACCTCAGAGCCGAAACTGAATTTCGACGTGGTTAAACGCGTGCGGGAAGCCGTATCCATTCCACTGGTGCTGCATGGTGCGTCGGGTATCAGCGATGCGGATATCAAAAAAGCCATTTCATTAGGTATCTCTAAAATCAATATTCATACCGAACTGTGCCAGGCTGCCATGGTGGCAGTGCAGGAGAACCAAAATCAGCCCTTCCTGCACGTTGAACGTGAAGTTCGCAAAGCGGTAAAAGAGCGCGCGCTGGAGAAAATTAAATTGTTTGGTTCTGACGGTAAAGCGGAATGACAATATGGATAATATCGAGGTTATTTGTATAGGGGCTGCTATTGTTGATATTCCTTTGCAGCCTGTGAGTAAAAATATCTTTGATGTCGACTCTTATCCGTTAGAACGAATAGCGATGACAACCGGCGGCGACGCAATTAATGAAGCGACAATTATTTCTCGTCTTGGGCATCGTACAGCGTTAATGAGCCGGGTAGGTGCTGATGCAGCAGGCCATTTTATTCTCGACCACTGTCGTCGGGAGAATATAGATATTCTGAGCCTGAAACAGGATGCCGCAATTGATACATCTATTAACGTGGGATTAGTCACCGCCGATGGCGAGCGTACTTTTGTGACTAACCGTAACGGCAGTCTGTGGAAGCTGAATATCAGCGATGTTGATTTTGACCGCTTCTCGCAGGCAAAACTGCTGTCGTTGGCGAGTATTTTTAATAGCCCGTTACTGGATGGCGATGCACTGACGGCAATTTTCACTCAGGCGAAAGCGCATCGGTTAATTATCTGCGCGGATATGATCAAACCGCGGCTTAATGAAACACTGGAAGATATCCAACAGGCATTGAGCTACGTGGATTATCTGTTTCCTAATTTTGAGGAGGCAAAACTCCTCACCGGGAAAGAGACGCTGGATGACATTGCCGACAGTTTCCTGAACTGTGGTGTGAAAACAGTTGTGATTAAGACCGGCAAGAGAGGCTGCTTTATCAAGCGTGTCGACATGAAAATCGAGGTTCCAGCCGTTTCTGGAATTACCGCCATCGACACTATCGGCGCGGGAGACAATTTTGCCTCGGGATTTATTTCCGCACTGCTTGAAGGCAAAACCCTGCGTGAATGCGCGCTGTTTGCTAATGCAACGGCAGCCATATCGGTTTTGAGCGTAGGGGCCACGACGGGTGTGAAGAACAGAAAGTTGGTTGAACAACTTCTCGATGAATATGAAGGATAATAGCGGCAGATGAAAATGATTCCTTTAGGCAATACGGATATTACGCTTTCCCGCATGGGATTAGGCACCTGGGCGATTGGCGGCGGTCCGGCATGGAACGGCGATCTCGATTTGCAGGCCTGTATTGATACCATTGTTGAGGCGCATCGCTGCGGTATTAATTTGATTGATACCGCGCCAGGTTACAACTTCGGTAATAGTGAGGTGATTGTCGGACAGGCACTGAAAAAGCTGCCGCGTAACGATATCGTTGTTGAAACCAAATGCGGCATCGTCTGGGAGCGAACAGGAAGTTTGTTTAACAAAGTGGGCGACCGGCAGTTGTATAAAAATCTCACGCCCGAGTCGATTCGCGAAGAGGTGGATGCCAGCCTGCAAAGACTGGGTATTGAGAGCATTGATATCTACATGACCCACTGGCAGTCGGTCGAACCCTGTTTTACGCCGATTGCGGAAACCGTCGATACACTAAACGCACTCAAGAAAGAGGGGAAAATTCGTTCTATTGGTGCGGCGAACGTTGATGCGGAACATATCAGGGAGTATCTCAAACACGGTGAGCTGGATATCATCCAGGCTAAGTACAGCATCCTTGACCGGGCACTGGAGGCTGAACTGCTGCCGTTA
Organism: Citrobacter sp. Cu231; assembly: GCF_030332265.1. NCBI lineage: Bacteria > Pseudomonadati > Pseudomonadota > Gammaproteobacteria > Enterobacterales > Enterobacteriaceae > Citrobacter > Citrobacter sp. Cu231. The sequence goes on from NZ_JAOWIE010000032.1 coordinate 787,569, forward strand.
TGCCAGCAGCATGGCATCGTGGTGCAGGTATATTCACCGCTTGAGCAGGGGCTGCTGACCGGAACTATTGATCGCGATTATATCCCAGGCGGAGCGCGGGCCAACAAAGTCTGGTTCCAACGGGACAATATGCTACGGGTGATTGACATGCTTGAGCAATGGCGGCCATTGTGCGAAAAATACCGCTGTACAATCCCCGCGCTGGCACTGGCGTGGATTTTACAGCAAAGCGATTTAATCACCTTGCTGAGCGGCGCAACCGCACCTGAACAGGTTCGTGAAAATGTTCAGGCATTAACGATTTCCCTGACCGATGATGATTCTTTATTGATGAGGCGAATGGCTGAGGCATTGGATACAATATAGGCCAAATGGGAGCTACCTCTGTTTCTGTGTAAAATAGTATTAAAATCTGTGATTCAGACATGTTCTTTTGAAAATAAACATAGCCTGTGAGATACTTGGGTCTTATTATTACTTTGCAGGAAACAGAGGTGTCATCGTGGCGGCAAAAGACAGGATTCAGGCCATTAAGCAAATGGTGGCGAATGATAAGAAAGTAGCGGTATCTAATTTAAGCTCGATCTTTCAGGTAACTGAAGAAACGATTCGCCGCGATCTGGAAAAACTGGAAGATGAAGGTTTTTTGACCCGAACATATGGCGGTGCTGTACTCAACACCACCGCGTTGTCCGACAATATCCATTTTTATAAGCGTGCAAAATCTTTTTTTGAAGAAAAGCAGATCATTGCCCGTAATGCATTACCGTTTATTAAAAATAAGACCACCATGGCTGCAGATTCCAGCAGTACCGCGATGGAATTATTGAAACTGTTGAAGGAAAGAAACGATCTGACGCTACTGACCAACTCAGCTGAAGCTTTTCATGAACTGGCACAGTCAGAGATTAATGTTGTTTCAACTGGCGGTGAATTAAATAAGAATACGCTGTCGCTTCAGGGAAGGATCACCAAGGAGATTATCAGCCGCTATCATGTTGATATCCTGGTGATGAGCTGCAAAGGTCTGGATATGCAGAGCGGAGCGCTTGACTCTAACGAAGCGGAAGCGGAAATCAAAAAGACGATGATCCGCCAGGCGACCGAAGTAGCTCTGTTAGTTGATCATTCGAAGTTCGATCGTAAAGCGTTCGTCCAGCTCGTGGACTTTAGCCATATTAATTACCTGATAACCAATAAGGCACCGGGTGCAGAGTGGATTGCATTTTGCAAAGAGAATAATATTCAACTCGTATATTAATTTTAACGTGGGTCGTGTCGATATTATTTTAATTTGCACCTGGGAAATGCCATAAGAATCTAATGATGATGGATGGCGCGGCAAATTTTTTGCCGCGATCGCCATACTTTCTATTTAGCTTAATTTGAGGCATCCAGATGGAACAATGTGACCCTATCGGTGCAAGATTAGATCGCTTACCTTTATCTCGATTTCATTTTCGTATTTTCGGCATTATCAGTTTTAGTTTATTAGTCACCGGTTTTCTCAGCTATTCCGGGAATGTGGTATTGGCAAAATTAGTCAGTACCGGTTGGTCTAATAATTACCTCAACGCCATGTTTACCTCGGCTCTGATGTTTGGCTATTTTATTGGTTCACTAACCGGTGGCTTTATTGGTGATTATCTTGGTCGACGCAAAGCGTTCCGCTTCAATTTGCTGATCGTCGGGATCTCTGCCTGTGTGGCAACGTTTGTGCCTAACATGTACTGGCTTATCTTTTTCCGCTTCCTGATGGGGAGTGGAATGGGAGCGCTAATTATGGTGGGCTATGCCTCATTTACTGAATTTATTCCGCCCGGGGTACGTGGGAAGTGGTCTGCTCGCCTGTCGTTTGTCGGCAACTGGTCGCCGATGCTGTCCGCGGCAATTGGCGTTGTGATTATCGCCTTTCTAAGCTGGCGGATGATGTTTTTACTCGGTGGCATGGCAATGCTCTTAGCATGGTATCTGTCGGGGAAGTACTATATTGAATCTCCTCGTTGGCTGGCTGGCAAAGGACAGAGAAACGAAGCTGAAAAACATCTTCTGCAGGTGGAACTCCAAATTCAGAAAGAAAAAAACATCACTTTACCTTCCTGTCATAGCGATTGCCTGACGACTGATATATGCACGGAAAGTGATTCATTTTGGCTCTTGTTCAAAGGGGCGATGTTGCGTTGCACGCTGGTGGCAATCACCGTGCTTATCGCGATGAATATTTCGCTCTATACTATTACGGTATGGATCCCGACGATTTTTGTTAATTCGGGAATAGATGTGACGAAATCTATTTTTATGACCGCGATAATTATGATTGGCGCACCCGTTGGAATATTTATCGCCACACTGATTATCGATCGTTTTCCACGGCGATTGTTTGGTTCATTCTTGTTGATTATTATCGCGCTGCTCGGCTATTTCTATTCAATTCAAACCGAAGAGTGGGCTATTTTGAGCTATGGGCTGGTGATGATCTTTTTTTTGTATATGTACGTGTGCTTTGCCTCTGCGGTATATGTCCCCGAACTGTGGCCCACACACCTTAGATTGCGGGGATCAGGCTTTGTGAATGCTGTGGGAAGAATTGTCGCAGTATTTACTCCCTATGGCGTCGCAATCTTATTGACCCGCTACGGCTCGATCACGGTCTTTATCGTGCTAGGCATAATGCTGGTGCTGTGCGCTCTGATTCTTTTTTGCTTTGGCATCGAAACACGCAAAGTTTCGCTGGAAGAGATTTCAACACTGGCTTGAGATAACGTGCCGACAGGGGGATCCTGTCGGCATCAATTAGCGTTGGGTTTCCAGCCAGTCATCAAGTGTATACAGCGTTGCGCCCGCCGCCGCCATATCTATAAAGGCGTTTACACTGTCCTGGGGTTGAATATTAACGCCACGGCAACCGTCGGTAATAACGCTGACGGTATAACCCAAGTCGAGCGCATCGAGAACGGTAAATTTGACGCAATAATCAGTTGCCAGCCCCATGATGATGAGGTCGGTAATATGATGTTGCTGTAGCCACGCATTCAGTGCTGTAGCCTGGCGACGACCGTTATCAAAAAACGCACTGTAACTGTCGACCAGCGGGTTCTCGCCCTTGGTAAAGGTTTGAGTTATTGCCCGCTGGTTCAGCAGTGGATGCAGGCTTGCACCTTCGCTGTGCTGTACGCAATGGTCAGGCCAGAAGGTTTGCGCGAGGCCATCGAGTTGTCCCTGACTGTAGGGGGCAACCTGATGCTGACTGGCAAAGCTGCCGTGATGAGCCGGGTGCCAGTCCAGGCTGGCAACGACGGTGTCACCGCGTATGGCACACCAGTCAATCAGACGGTTGGCAATATCAATTGTGCTGTCGCCTTGCGGAACGGCGAGCGCACCACCGGCACAAAAGTCATTTTGTAAATCGACCAACAGTAAGGCTCGGGTCATGGGCATAAACTCCTTTATTCGTCCGGGGTAAGCTCACCGCGCAGATTTTGCGTCATTGCTTCACGAATGGTCTGCGTATCCAGTCCCTGACTCAGTAAATAGTGCAATTTGGTGAGCGTGGCTTCGACCGTCATATCCGCGCCGCCAATCACACCCGCATGTGCCAGGGCATTCCCCGTCGCATAGCCCCCCATATTTACCTTGCCGGACATGCACTGGGTCAGGTTAACCACCACAATGCCACGTGAGCTCGCATCTTCAAGTTCTTGCAGAAACTCTTTATTTTGCGGCGCATTGCCCACGCCGTAAGAACGCAGAATTAACGCTTTTACCGGCTGGCGCAGGAAGTTTCGCACCACATCAGCGGAGATACCGGGGTAAATGGTGACCACGCCAATCGGTTGTGGCGTAATAGGGTGCACAATCAGTTCGCCGGTGCCATGTGGTGCAGGCGGTGTCCCCAGGCGACGAATGTGGATCCCTGCCTCCAGCAGCGGTGCAAGGTTGGGTGAGGCAAAGGCGTCAAAACCATCGGCGTGCGCTTTAGTGGTACGGTTGCCACGAAATAGTCGATTGTTGAAAAACAGAGTCACTTCATTAATCGGATAATTTGCCGCAACGTACAGCGCATTGAGCAGGTTGATTTGCCCGTCTGAGCGTAGCTCGGCTAACGGTATTTGTGACCCTGTCACAATTACGGGCTTACCCAGATTTTCCAGCATAAAAGAGAGCGCCGAAGCCGTAAACGCCATGGTGTCGGTGCCGTGCAGAATAACAAAGCCATCATAATCGTTGTAGTGCGCTTTAATGTCTTCCGCAATATGCTGCCAGTCTTCCGGTGTCATATCGGAGGAATCCATCAGCGGGGCGTATTCGTGGATGGTGAAGTCTGGCATCTCCGGACGGTGGAATTCAGGCATCAATGCCAGCTGGCGCTGCAGGTGACCGGAAACGGGAATATAACCCTGTTCTGAGCGCTGCATACCAATGGTACCGCCGGTATAGGCAACGTAAATTGATTTTTTCTGCATGACTTTTCTTCTGTCTCAAAGAAAACCCCTCTTCATCCCGAAGAGGGGTCAATAGTTAGCGAACGTTGGCGCAGGTCAGGCAAAACGCATAGCGGTTTTGCGGATCGTTGAATGCGGCCAGCTTATCGCTTTCGGCTTTTACTGCACTGGCCGCAGAGGCCAGCGGTGGCGGGAGCATAGCCTGTATGGCGTCAGGTAACATGGCACGAACGGAGCCTGACATGCTGTTCATCACCATATCAACGAATGTTGGTTCGTCCTGATAATACTCAATGTGCCACTGTTTCAGTTTGCCAAGCTCAGCCGCTTTCGCGATGGCGTCGTCAAAATCACCGAGGCTATCTACCAGACCGTTGGCCTTCGCATCCTGACCGGTCCAGACGTGGCCCTGGGCGATTTTGTCAATCTGCTCAGGCGTTGTCTTACGCGCATCTGCGACCAGCGTGATAAAGCGCTTGTAGCCGTTCTCAATGCTCAGTTGCATCATCTGCTGCACTTCCGGCGGTAATGCTTTGGTGACGGAGATATCCGCCAGCGGGGAGGTCGCTACGCCGTCAGTATGTACGCCGATAGAGTCCAGGCTATTTTCAACGGTATTGATCACACCAAAGATGCCGATTGAACCGGTCAGAGTGCTGGGGTTCGCCACAATGTAGTTGGCTGGCGTGGAGATCCAGTACCCACCGGAGGCTGCCATGCCGCCCATGGACACCACAACCGGTTTACCCGCCGCTTTTGCCGCAGCCAGCTCAGCACGGATCACTTCAGAGGCGCTCACGCTGCCACCAGGGCTGTTTACGCGCAGAACAATGGCTTTCACTTTCGGATCAAGACGTGCTTCACGGATTTGTGCGGCAGTGGTGTCACCGCCCACATTCCCAGGCGTTTCTTCACCGTCCATAATCGCGCCATTGGCGAAGATAACGCCAATACTGTCGCCAGTGTCGGCCGGGGTTTTCAGCGTGTAATCGTAATAGCTGATGGCGCGGTAGTTTTTATCCGCTTTGCTCCAGCCAAACTGTTTGGTCAGCATTTTTTCGACTTCAGCGCTGGAGGCGAGTGCATCCACCAGTTTGTTGTCGAGCGCATATTTCGCGGTATCACCATCGACTTTCGTCAAACCGTCCAGCATGGCCTGCGCGCCGGGGAACACCTGTTGCGCAGGGATTTGGCGGTTGGCGGCGACCGTGTCGAGATAGTTCTGCCACAGCTCGCCGATCCAGCGGCTGTCTGCTTCACGCGCGGCAGGAGACATATCATCGCGGATAAATGGCTCGACGGCAGACTTATAGGTTCCGACGCGGAACACGTGTGTGGAAACTTTCAGCTTGTCGAGCAAGGATTTGTAGTACAGGCCGTTGGTGGCAAAGCCGTGCAGATCAACGGAACCTTGTGGAGAGAGGTAAATTTTGTTGGCAAAACTGGCGAGATAATACTGCCCCTGGCTGAAGTTATCGCCCACGGCAAAGACCGGTTTACCGCTATCGCGGAATTCCCGTAGCGCTTTGCCGATATACTGCATGGACGGCTGATCGGCCCCGGCAAAGTTTTTCAGGTCCATCACGATACCGGTGATGTTGCGGTCATCTTTCGCCTGGCGAATGGTATTCACGATATCGAACAGGGAGTTTTCCTGCAGACGATCGGAACTGGCGCCAAACAACTGACGGCCAATAACGCTTAAGCGACTGGTACTCGAGGGCTTATCAACAATCACGCCCGAGATATCCAGCAGCAGTGCGCCTCGCTCAGCATGTTCGCTGGTGTTGCTGCTACTGACCTGCATCCAGATGCCCACACCAACCAGCACCAAAAAGATGAAGAACAGGTTAAGCACAAATTCACGGACGAAATTGAGTAATCGCCATGTCCATTTAAAAAATCCGGCAATAAATCGCCACAGGGTTCGCATGTATTCTCCCTACCGATTAACAACACGCCACCCGAAATTCCGGAGAAAGGCGTTAAGATGAGGCTATCGTAATGACCCGACAGGCACTTGTCAGCAGGAATCGCCGCCTGTGCTGTAACAAAATCCGCTCACGTGTTAATTTTGTGAACAAATTTCATTGTTGGAGTTAAGCAAATGGATGCACTCGAATTACTTATCACCCGTCGTAGCGCTTCTCGTCTCGTCGAGCCAGCCCCGACAGGAGAGCAACTGCAAAATATTCTGCGGGCGGGAATGCGCGCTCCGGACCACAAAACGCTGCAACCGTGGCAATTCTATGTCATTGAGGGAGAAGGGCGTGAACGCTTTAGCGCCGTACTTGAGAAAGGCGCGATTGCCGCAGGTAGCGATGAAAAAGCTCAGGAAAAAGCGCGCAGCGCACCGTTTCGCGCGCCGCTGATTATTACCGTGGTGGCGAAATGTGAAGAAAACGACAAGGTTCCGCTGTGGGAACAGGAAATGTCTGCCGGTTGTGCAGTAATGGCCATGCAGATGGCGGCAGTTGCCCAAGGCTTTGGCGGTATCTGGCGCAGCGGTGCATTAACCGAAAGTGCGGTTGTTCGCGAAGCATTCGACTGTCGTCCACAGGATAAAATCGTCGGTTTCCTCTATCTGGGCACACCGCAGCTCAAACCCTCCTCGACGATTAACCTGGCCGATCCGAGCGCATTCGTCCGTTATTTCTGATAACAACGGCAAAACTGTCTGGATTATGAGCAAAGAGACCCGAATTCAGACAGTCACTCTTACCACATCATGGAATGAGCGCTACCATATCCGGATTGCACTGACAGGAGATGTCCATGAGCGAGCAAGCTATTCGTTTAACGCAATACAGCCACGGAGCCGGTTGCGGTTGTAAAATTTCCCCCAAAGTACTGGAAACCATCCTGCACAGTGAGCAGGCGAAGTTTGTTGATCCGAACTTACTGGTGGGTAATGAAACACGCGATGACGCGGCGGTATACGATCTGGGGAACGGTACCAGCGTAATCAGTACCACCGATTTTTTTATGCCGATTGTCGATAATCCGTTTGATTTTGGGCGTATTGCCGCCACTAACGCCATCAGCGATATTTTCGCCATGGGCGGCAAACCGATTATGGCAATTGCTATTCTTGGCTGGCCGCTTGATAAGCTGGCGCCGGAAATCGCCCGCGAAGTCACCGAAGGTGGGCGCTTTGCCTGCCGTCAGGCGGGTATCGCGCTGGCGGGCGGTCACTCTATTGATGCCCCTGAGCCTATCTTTGGTCTGGCGGTAACCGGTATTGTCCCGACCGAACGTGTGAAGAAAAACAGCACCGCCGAGGCAGGATGCAAACTGTTCCTGACCAAGCCGCTGGGGATTGGCGTCCTGACTACCGCAGAAAAAAAATCACTGCTGAAGGACGAACACAAAGGACTGGCGACGGAAGTGATGTGCCAGATGAACATTGCTGGTGCGGCATTCGCCGACATAGACGGCGTGAAAGCCATGACCGACGTTACTGGTTTTGGTCTGCTGGGACATCTGAGTGAGATGTGTCAGGGGGCCGGCATTCAGGCGCAGATCGTCTACCAGGATATTCCTAAGCTTCCCGGTGTTGAAGAGTACATTGCACTGGGCGCAGTGCCGGGTGGCACCCAGCGTAACTTTGCCAGCTACGGCCACCTGATGGGTGAAATGCCGCAGTCGGTACGCGATCTGCTCTGCGATCCGCAAACCTCCGGCGGTTTGCTACTGGCGGTAACGCCGGAAGCTGAGGCTGAAGTTAAAGCGGCAGCGGCGCAGTTTGGCATCGACCTCACCGCGATTGGTGAGTTAGTGGAAGCTCGTGGCGGTCGCGCCATGGTTGAGATCCGTTAACTCGATGCGGTTGTTTATTGCCGAAAAACCGAGTCTGGCGCGCGCTATCGCCGATGTGTTGCCAAAGCCACATCGCAAAGGTGACGGCTTTATTGAATGCGGAAACGGACAAGTGGTGACCTGGTGCATCGGTCACCTGCTTGAGCAGGCGCAGCCAGACGCCTACGACAGTCGCTATGCTCGCTGGAGTCTGGTCGATCTGCCGATTGTCCCGGAAAAGTGGCAACTGCAGCCGCGTCCCTCAGTGACCAAGCAACTTAACGTCATTAAGCGTTTTTTGCATGAGGCCAGTGAAGTCATTCACGCAGGTGACCCCGATCGTGAGGGGCAACTGCTGGTGGATGAAGTGCTGGATTACCTGCAACTGGCGCCTGAAAAGCGCCAGCAGGTGCAACGTTGCCTGATTAACGACCTTAACCCGCAGGCTGTGGAGCGGGCTATTGAGCGTCTGCGCGCCAACAGTGAGTTTATTCCGCTGTGCGTCTCGGCGCTGGCGCGTGCGCGTGCCGACTGGCTGTACGGCATCAATATGACGCGCGCTTACACCATTCTTGGGCGTAATGCGGGTTATCAGGGCGTACTTTCGGTCGGACGCGTACAGACGCCAGTGCTCGGCCTGGTGGTGCGTCGCGATGAAGAGATTGAAAACTTTGTCGCCAAAGACTTCTTTGAGGTAAAGGCGCATATCGTGACGCCTGCTGATGAGCGGTTTACCGCTATCTGGCAGCCGAGCGAAGCGTGTGAGCCGTATCAGGATGAAGAAGGGCGCTTGCTGAATCGCACGCTGGCTGAACACGTGGTAAACCGCATTAACGGTCAGCCAGCGATAGTCACCAGCTATAACGATAAACGGGAATCAGAATCTGCGCCGCTGCCGTTCTCGCTGTCGGCGTTGCAGATTGAAGCGGCGAAACGCTTTGGCTTAAGCGCCCAAAACGTTCTGGATATCTGTCAGAAGCTGTATGAAACCCATAAGCTGATTACCTATCCGCGTTCGGATAGCCGCTATCTGCCGGAAGAACACTTTGCCGGACGTCACGCGGTGTTGAACGCGATTAGCGTTCATGCGCCGGATCTGCTCCCACAACCGGCGGTCAATCCAGATACGCGAAACCGCTGTTGGGACGATAAAAAAGTGGATGCGCACCACGCCATCATTCCTACCGCACGCACTGCGTCCATCAACCTGAATGACAACGAAGCGAAAATCTACAACCTGATTGCCCGTCAGTATCTGATGCAATTTTGCGCGGATGCGGTATTCAGGAAGTGCGTTATTGAGCTGGACATCGCCAAAGGCAAGTTTGTCGCCAAAGCACGTTTTCTGGCGGAAGCCGGATGGCGCACGCTGCTTGGCAACAAAGAGCGCGACGAAGATAACGACGGGACGCCGTTGCCGGTGGTGGCAAAAGACGACGAGTTGCTGTGTGAAAAAGGCGAAGTGGTTGAACGCCAGACTCAACCGCCACGACACTTTACCGATGCCACGCTACTGTCAGCAATGACCGGGATTGCGCGCTTTGTGCAAGACAAAGATCTGAAAAAGATCCTGCGTGCAACGGATGGCCTGGGAACGGAAGCCACACGCGCCGGGATTATCGAGCTGCTGTTTAAACGAGGTTTTCTGGTGAAAAAAGGGCGTTATATCCATTCCACCGATGCCGGAAAAGCGCTATTTCATTCACTACCTGAAATGGCGACGCGTCCGGATATGACCGCGCACTGGGAATCTATCCTGACCCAAATCAGTGAAAAGCAGTGTCGTTATCAGGACTTTATGCAACCGTTGGTGGGAACGCTGTATCAGCTTATCGATCAGGCGCGCAGCACACCGGTACGACGCTTTCGTGGAATTGCTGCACCGGACGGTGGTGGTGGCGATAAGAAAAAGAGTGCGCCGCGTAAACGCCCGGCGAAAAAAAGCCCGCCATCTGAAGAGGCGGGCGTGTAGTTTCCAGGTCGGATAAGGCACGTGTGCCGCATCCGGCGTACGGAATGAATTAGATCACTCCCTGGCCCAGCATCGCGTCGGCAACTTTCACGAAGCCCGCGATGTTGGCGCCACGTACGTAGTTGGTTTGCTTGCTTTCGCCGCCGTACTCAACGCAGGCATGGTGAATATCCAGCATGATGTGGTGCAGGCGCGCATCCACTTTCTCCGCTTTCCAGCCCAGACGTGCGGCGTTCTGCGCCATTTCCAGACCGGATGTGGCGACGCCACCGGCATTGGCGGCTTTACCCGGCGCAAACAGTACGCCCGCTTCGAGGAACTGGTCGGTGGCTTCGATGGTGGTCGGCATGTTCGCGCCTTCAGCCACGGCCTTGACGCCGTTGGCGATAAGCATTTGCGCGGCTTCCACATCGAGTTCGTTCTGCGTGGCACACGGTAGGGCGATGTCGACCGGAACTGACCACGGTTGTTTGCCTTCCAGGTAGGTCAGGCCAAACTCACGGGCATAATCTGCTACGCGACCGTCGCGGCTGTCTTTGATTGCGCACAGCCGCGCCAGTTTTTCTTTGGTAAATCCGCTTTCATCGACCACAGTACCGCTGGAATCGGAGGCGGTAACCACCCGCGCGCCAAACTCCATGGCTTTCTCAATGGCGAATTGGGCTACGTTACCGGAGCCAGAAACCGCTACGCGCATACCTTCAAAGCCCAGACCATGGCGTTTGAGCATCGCTTCGGTGAAATACACCAGACCGTAGCCGGTCGCTTCCGGGCGGATCAGACTGCCGCCGAAAGAGAGACCTTTACCGGTAAAGACGCAGGCGCTGTTGTTGGAGAGTTTTTTCATCATCCCGGCCATAAAGCCGACTTCACGGCCGCCCACACCGATATCGCCCGCCGGAACATCTGTATCGGGACCTAAATGGCGGAACAGTTCGGTCATCAGCGCCTGGCAGAAACGCATGATTTCGCCTTCACTTTTCCCTTTTGGATCGAAATCGCTCCCGCCTTTACCTCCGCCCATTGGTAGCGTGGTGAGGGCATTCTTAAACGTCTGCTCGAAGCCAAGGAATTTCAGGATCGACAGGTTCACGGAAGGGTGGAAACGCATACCGCCTTTGTATGGGCCAATGGCAGAGCTAAACTGCACGCGCCATGCGCGGTTGACCTGCACCTGATTGCGGTCGTCCAGCCAGACTACACGGAACTGGATTACGCGCTCCGGTTCAACCAGACGTTCCAGCAATGACATCTGGCGATAACGCGGGTTTTGTTCAAGGAAAGGCCACAGCGTGGTCATCACCTCACTAACGGCTTGCGCGAACTCGGTCTGATTCGGGTCGCGCTTTTGCACATGGTTAAGGAATGACTCCAGAGAACATGTCTGATCCATAGATATAAGAACCTCTTATGTATTGATATGGTTATATTTTTGATTTTTGTGTTAAGTGTTGTGCAGTTTTTGACTATACCATCAGCACTGTGACGCGACGCAAGAAAAAATTAACCCCGCTAAGTAAATTAATATTGCGTCGTGGGTCATAACTAAAAGCGATGATCGAAGAGGCTAAAGTTTCTGCCGATTTATACCGTTATACTGAGCATAATTGTCAGTTAAAAAGGAAAGAATATGCGCCGTTTAATCGTGGCAGGCGTGTTGGCCCTGGTGTCCAGCGCGACGCTGGCAAATCAGCTTTATCGCCTGGACGTGCAGGTGAATGTACCGCCGGAAGTGTTTAGCTCCAGCGGTCAGCGGGCGCAACCCTGTAGTCAGTGCTGTATTTATCAGGATCAAAACTACTCAGAAGGGGCAGTGATTAAAGCGGACGGCGTTTTGCTTCAGTGCCAACGCGATGAAAAAACGATCAGCACAAATCCGCTGGTCTGGCGTCGCGTAAAAGAATAAACGCTTCCAGTAGTGGGATATCAGCAGGCGCCAGCGGATAACGCAGCGCCTCTTCGGGTGAACACCAGACGATATCCTGATGTTCATACGCTTTCAGTTCCCCCTGATATGACGGTACATGCCAGGCATGTAAGTGAATCAGTCGGCCCGAAACTTCGCGTTGATGGCTGGCAATGTAGCGACCCACGACCGCCTCAATGCCCAACTCTTCACGCAATTCACGGATCAGCGCCTCGGGTTGATTTTCGCCCGATTCAACCTTGCCGCCCGCAAACTCCCACATCCCTGACTGATCTGTATGCTGCGGACGTTGAGCCAGTAAAATTTTGCCATCACGTTCAATAATAGCGGCGACCACGTCGAGGGTTTTCATTATATTCATCAAGATCTAATGACAGAAAATGACATACTATCGTTATCTTTGTTTTATCTAAAGTATTCAGGAGCAACCGTTGAATGATCCTCAGTCGTGGGTAAAACCGTTAACGCGCATCCCTTCCAGTTTAAAACCGCTCGTTGCTACGCAGAAAAAGCATTATGGCGATGTATTGCATCCTACTCGCTGGTGGGGGCGGATGCCGTTTCTGTTCTGGCTGGTGGCGCTGTTTGTCGGATTTCTGGAGCGTAAAAAAGCACGTTTAACGCCGGTGATGCGCGCGCTGTTGATGACCCGCGTTTCTCAGGTGTGCCACTGCGCTTTCTGCGTTGATGCCAACAGTTTACGGTTGGCTGAACGCTGTGGCGCGCTGGATAAAGTCTTACAGGTTGCCAACTGGCAAGAATCGACGCTATTTAACACAGAAGAGCGCGTAGCGCTGGCCTATGCTGATGCGGTCACCGCTACGCCTCCACAGGTTGACGCTGCGCTTAAAGCGCAGATGAAGCAGCATTTTACCGAGGACGCCATTACTGAAATGACCGCGTTGATTGCGTTTCAAAATCTCTCGGCGCGTTTTAATGCCGCTCTCGAGATCCCTTCCCAGGGGCTGTGCGACAGCCTTAAAGGACGCCCGCATGCTTGATCGTCATCTTCATCCGCGATTAAAACCGCTTTTGCATCGCTGCGTGGGCATTATTGATAAGCCTGCGATTACGCCGGACGGGCTTACGCTGGTCGGTTTTGCTATTGGCGTGTTGGCCTTGCCATTTCTGGCGTTAGGCTGGTATCTGGCAGCGTTGGCGGCGATTGTGCTTAATCGGCTTTTTGATGGGCTGGATGGGGCGCTGGCGCGGCGCAGAGGGCTAACCGACGCGGGAGGATTTCTTGATATCTCGCTCGATTTTCTGTTTTACGCCCTGGTACCATTCGGTTTTATGCTCGCCGATCCGGCGGCTAACTCGCTGGCTGGTGGCTGGCTACTGTTCGCCTTTATGGGAACCGGCAGCAGCTTTCTGGCCTTTGCCGCGCTGGCGGCGAAACATCAAATTGATAACCCGGGGTACGCGCATAAATCGTTTTATTATTTGGGGGGGCTGACCGAAGGTACCGAGACGATTATGCTGTTTGTGTTGGGGTGTCTGTTCCCGGAATATTTTGCCATGATGGCGTGGGTCTTTGGCGCACTGTGCTGGATGACGACGTTTACCCGGATCCGGAGCGGATACCTGACACTGAAAGCGGTCCAGCGTCAGGCGTAGCGTATTGCGTTGCCGGATGCGCTTATCCGGCAATAATGACAGCCTTACTTGCTGGTTTCAGGACCCCGTTCACCGCTGGCAACCGGATTTTTGGGATTGCTGCTCCACTCATACCAGCCGCCGTCGTAGACTGAGACGTTTTTCCAACCCATCGCTCGGGCGTACATAAATGTTTCCGAAGCACGCCAGCCGGTACCGCAATAGAACGAGACCTGCTGCTGTGGCAGGATATTCCATTGCTTCCACATGGCGGCGATGTCATCCGCACTGCGCATGGTGCCATCCGGGTTATGGAAATCTTCCATGTGGGTGGAATCACTGCCCGCGTGGCCCCAACGTGCGCCTGCGATCTCACCTTTTGGCTTAATGTAGCTATAGCCGCTGGTGGTACCGACAAATTCCGGCCATGAACGAATGCTCACCAAAGACGCATCCTGGCGATGCAGCAGGCCGCGAGCCTGTTCCATATCCAGCATCAACTGCGGCTGGGCGGGAATGGTCACGCCGAAATCAGGTTCTGGTTTCACCGATGGCGCAGTGCCGCGTTCAACCGGTAAACCTGCGTCGGACCAGGTTTGCCAGCCGCCGTCGAGCAGACGAACATCTTTTACGCCTGCATACAGCATAATTTGCGCCACGCGCGCGGCGGCATAGACATCACGGCCGTATAAAATCACCGTGGTGTCATGGCGGATGCCGTGCTTCGCCAGCATCGCTTTGAGCTGGTCGTCTGACACTTTGTTCCACAGCGGTTCGCTTTCGACTTCGTTGGTATCAATGTAGCCCGCACCGGGGATATGGCTCAACAGATACAACTTCGGTGCGCCCCAGGCGGCCTCAATCACTTTCCAGTCACCCGCTGGTTTAGCGGTTACGTTTTTACCCTGCTGCAGGTCGTGAAGCCACTGCGGGTACACCAACTGTTCAAAGTGCGGCAGACGTTGCAGGCGGGCAGGGTCCGTAAGCGCATCGCTGAGGGTAGAGATATGGTTAAAGCCAACTTTTTGCAGGCGGGATTTGACAGCCTGCATGTCGTTATCGCTGCCATACAGCGCCACCGGCGCATCGGTGCTGAGTTGATGTGACTTAACCCAGGCGCTGAGTTGTTCATCATTCATCTTGTCTAGCCAGGCAGCAGACAGGTTCAGAGCGGAAGGTTCGTGTCCTGAAGGGCCATTAAGCGACTGCGGCCAGCCGTTGTAAAAAGCGCTCTGACGGGTATCGATCGCCGCGCCTTGCTTTTGGTGTAACTGGTCGAGGGTGAGCGTCTGTGCTGTTTCAGCAGCCCAGGAGGAAGCGCAAGCGAGCCCTAAAGCAAGTGCCAGCGCGGTCATTTGAGAAACACGTTTCATCGAATAGCCCGACGTTGAAAAAAGAGGACGACATTCTGTGCCGCCGGTTAAGTAAAAACCTTGCGTTAACGCAGCATATCGCCACATTCACGCCCAGTTTTCCATCTGTAATACACGACCTGCTGGCGGGACATCCTGCGCGTCATGGGTAACCTGCACCACTGGAATACCCTGCTTACGTACCTCGGTAAAGACCCACTGACGAAAGGTATCACGTAGCGACGCGTCCAGCCGACTAAAGGGTTCATCAAGTAACAGTGCCTGGGGCTGAGCCAGTAGCGCGCGGAGCAGGGCGACACGCGAGCGTTGTCCGCCGGAGAGCGACGCCGGATCGCGCGAATAAAAACCGGCCAGGTCCGCACGTGCGAGAGCGCTTTCCACCGCGTGTCGTCTGGCTGGTCCTTGCAGACTGGCGGGCAGAGCCAGCAGTAAATTCTGCCCAACGCTGAAATGGTCAAACAACAACGCATCCTGGAACAGAATGCCAATCTGGCGCTGCGCCGTAGGCAGCGCGTCAACGCGTCGTTCGTTGAGCCACAGCTCGCCTGATGCCTGAAACTGCGGCGACAACGCCCCGACCATCCACGAAAATAACGAAGACTTTCCGCTGCCGGAAGAACCCATAATTGTGACAATGTCACTTTTATCAACCTGAAAGGTAACGTTCTTCAGCAGCGCAGTCGCACCCTGGTACAACGAAACGTTTTGCACAATGAGCATTAGCGGAGTCCTTGTCGAAAGCGGCCAATCCATGCAGCGAGAAATGCGACCAGGGCGAAAATGGTGAGTGGCAACAGAAGTTGCCATAGCGCCTGGGTTGCCAGAATAGCAGTGCTACCGCCGCTGCTTAATGCGACCGCTTCGGTGGTTAACGTGGGAAAGCGCCCAGCACCTAACCACTGCGTCGGCATATACTGGGCGATACTGACAGAGAATCCTACCGCGAAGGCAATCAGCGCCGGGCGAGCCAGTAGGGGACATTTTACCTGCCAGAATATGCGGCTCCGTGTCCAGCCCAGCGTTTGCGCAATCAAAATCAATCGCGGGTCAATGCGCTGCCAGGCCGGTTTAAGCACAAATAGCATCCAGGGCATCACCCACAGCAGGTGGCCCCAGATAATGGTCGTTATCAGTCCATCCTGTCCGGCATATAACGCCAGCAGATATTGTCCGGTTACCAGCGGTAGCGCGGGCAAAATCAGCGGTAGCCAGACCCAACGGTGTCCGGTTTGCGGCCCCCATTCCAGCCAGGCAAAAAGTATTAGCAGCGCCAGCAGGCTGGAGACAAGTCCCAGTTGCAGACTATTGCTGAGCGCCTCGCTATTTAGCGATGAATAGCTGGCGAGCAGCGCCAGAACCAGCGCGGATACCATACCGCTAAGGGGTAAAAGTTGTACTAACGAACGTTCGGTTGTACAGGATGGAAAACGCAGGCGTTCACCGGTTACTGCGGGAATGGTGCGTCGCCAGACGCGCCACAACAGATACCCTGCCAGCGCGATGATGAGGAGCAACAGCACCAGCAACAGGCTGGCGAGCGCGCCTTTCGCCTGCTGCCCGGCATCGCCCTGACTGAGCCATTGCCAGCTCAAAACGGCAAGCGTTGGCGGATTTCCGGGGCCAAGAACGATTGCCACATCCACAACGGAGAGTGACCAGGCGACAATCGCCAGCATCGCTTTACCTGAGGCTGGGGCGATTGAAGGCAGGATTAGCCAGTTCAGGCATTGCAGTCGGCTGTAGCCCAGCGAATCCAGAACGATAACCTGCTGCGAAAGGTGTTTTTCGCTCAGTTGGGCTGAGAGGATCCATAACAAAAAGGCGCTTTCTTTCACCGCCAGCGTCACGCCAAGTCCAATGCCGTAACGGTCTGGCTGTGGGCTGAGGAACGGGAGCCATTGCCAGATTTTACCGCCTTCAGCAAAAATCAACAGCGCGCTGGTGGCGAAGGCAACGTGCGGAATCGCCAGCAGCCACGGAAGGCGCGAGCACAGACGCGCCCAGCCAGCGCCGGGCCATAAGGCGAGGATTGCCAGTAGTGCAATGATCAGTGCGCCGCCGGCAGCGAGTCCTGTGGAAACAAGCGTCGCCAGTAATGCCTGCGCAAGTTGAGGGTCGGCAAAGAGCGCCAGCCAATGGGTCAGACTAAGGGCTGGCACTATCAGAGAGAAAACCGCTGGCGCCAGCGGCAGATAAACTGCCACCATGATGGCCCAGAGTAGCAAAATTAATGCGTACCGTAGCGGCGTAGCCATTCTTGTTCCAGAGCGTTTACCCAGGCGGCATGCGGTTCTGGCAGCACGGCGGGAAGTCCTTGCGGGATCCGTGCCAGCAGTGCATCACGTTGTTCGACGGGCAATTTTTGTGGATCAAGCACCGAAGGATCTCCCCAGACAGTTGAGTCGGCTTTACGCAGTTGTGCTTCGGGCGAAAGCAGGAAGTTTGCCACGACTTTTGCTCCTGCACTGGCGCGGGCATTCGCCGGAATGGCAACAAAGTGCACGTTGCCGAGCATGCCCTGTGAGAAACCAAAACTGTAGCTGCTTTTAGGCAATTCGCCGCTGGCTACTTTTTGCTGCGCGTGGGCAGGGTTAAAGGTCAATGATAAACGCAGGGTTCCAGAATTGAGTAGCGCATCCATTCGTGCAGGCGAGGGCGGAAAGTCTTTACCTTCACGCCACAGTACAGGGTGCAGTGTATCAAGATAATGCCACAATGGCGCGGTAACGTCGGCGAATGTGGCTGTATCTGGTACGATTTTAAGCGCTTGTGGTTGCGTGGTGAGCGAAATTAACAACTGCTCCAGAAACGCCGTGCCGGTAAAGTCTGGTGGACGCGGATAGGTCACCGTGCCAGGATGCGCCTGGGCAAATTCCAGCAGCGCCTGTGGGGATTGCGGTGGCTGCGCGGTGAGATCGCGCCTCGCGATGAAGGTTAGCTGTGCGCCACCCCAGGGGGATTCAGCCCCCTCGGTTGGAACGGAGAAATCTTCGCTCACCGGTTTTTGGGTATCAACATAGCGCCAGTTAGGCAACGTTTGCGCCCACTGGGTTTGCAGCAGCCCGGCTTCTTTCAGCGTACGAAAATTTTCGCCGTTTACCCACAGTAAATCGACAGACCCCCCGGTTTTTCGCCCGGATGCAGCTTCAGTCTGAATGCGTTTTACCGCGTCGGCGGCATCTGCGAGACGTACGATTTTCAGGTTTATGGCATAGTGTGTTTTCATCTCGCCGCTAACCCAGTCGAGATACTGGTTAACTGCGTTGTCGCCACCCCAGGCATTGAACCACACCGTCTGACCGCGGGCGTCATTTTTGATTTGCTGCCAGTCGGCATCCTGGGCAAACGTCGCCAGCGGACAGAGCAATAAACTCAGGCACAATAAGCAGTAACGCATAGTATCTCCATTGCTAAAAATGGGGGAATTCTCAGGTTTTTTTTCGTTGATGTTCAAGATACAGGCTTCTCGCCACTGAAATCATCACGCTCAGGGCGAACAGGATGAACAGTCCGGTCACAAACCAAAATGTACCGCCGGTTAACAGGCTACCCGCCCATGAATAGACGATAGTGGCGGGTAACTGGCCGATGCCGGTGGCAATGAAAAAATGGCGAAACCGAATCGAGGTCAGGCCTGCTGCGTAGCTTACCGGATCGAACGGTACAAAAGGTAACAGGCGACAGACAAGAATGGTGTGCTTGCCATAGCGCTCGAAAAAAGCGTCCATGTTGTTCAACACCGTTTTTCCGGTCAGTTTCTCCACCGCGCCACGGCCTAAAACGCGAGCAATAAAAAAGCACAGCGCCGCGCCGGTCATCGCGCTGCACCAGGACAGTACGCCGCCCCAAAATGCGCCAAACAGCGAGGCGTTGGCAAAGGTGATCACAAAGGCCGGAAGGGGGGCTACGATGGCCTGTAAGAGCATCAGGAAGAAAGAAACAACCGCCGCCTGAGTTCCGTAAGAACGAATGAAATTCTCAATGGCATGCTGATCGAGCGTGGCAAATGCCGCCAGGCTGGCGCGGAGAAAATCGCTCACACCAGGTATCCACGCCCACGCCATCAGCGCGAGCAGCAACAGGATAATCACTCCTGCCCGGTAGAAATGGATGCGTCGTTTTATCATTTATCTGCGCACTCGTGAGGAGCTGATGGATCGACATGCTTATAACGAGCCCAGGCTTTGGCAGCCTGTACGAGGACAAAAAGCGCCAGCCCCGCAACGCTGAGCTCACCGATAAATGTCCAACTAATTCCTTCGCTGGCCAGTTCGTGCGACATCAGTGTATAGATAAAGATGCCAGGTAAGGTGGTTACAGCAGATATCACGGTAAATGACCAGAACGGAATGGCCGTCAGCCCATAGGCGTAGTTTTGAATGTTATAAGGGAACAGCGGCACGAGGCGGGTGAGGATAAGAAAGTCAACTCCGCTATGGGCAATGCCTTTTTCGATAGCCTGAAACATTGCCGTATGCCCAACGTATTTTTGCAGCAGTTCCCGGCCCAGCCATCGCGCCAGCAAAAAAGACAGCGATGAAGCCACAGTTGCCGCCACTAATGAGATAACCGTCCCGGTCACGGGGCCAAACAGCACACCGCCAACGATCACCAGGATGCTGCCTGGGATGAGACACAACGCCGCGAGAATGAACAGCAGGATAAAAAGCGTATAGCCGAACATGCCGCTCTGGCGGATGACGTCTTGTAAATGATGGAAATTAGTTATCAGGTCGGTCAGACCGTAATGATGGAAAACTCCCGCCAGAACGCAGAACAGGGCCCCGACAATCAGCAGCCGGTATTCTGCTTTATGCGAGCTTCTTTTTCATGGGGGTTCTCCTGTAAAACTGAGTGCAATGCAGCATTTTCATCAGCGAAAAGTGCGCGCGAAGATATAGTAAAATTCCGACTACAACAATGAATTACCGTTGCTTTATTGATTTTGCACCAAATAAACACACTCTCCAGGCCTGGCCCGGAGAGTGCAAAAACGCAAAAGATTAGACGCGGAATTTAGCCCATACCGGCGCATGATCGGACGGCTTTTCCATGCTGCGAATTTCATAATCGATGCCGGTTTCTTCGCAGCGCTCCGCCAGCGGGTTGCTCGCCAGCAGCAGATCGATACGCAGGCCACGGTTATCGTCAAAGCCTTTTGAGCGGTAATCAAACCACGAGAACTGGTCGTTCTTTTCAGGATAGGCGTGACGGTAGGTATCCACCAGACCCCAGCCCAGCAGACGCTCCATCCACTCGCGCTCTTCCGGCAGGAAGGAGCATTTTCCGGTACGCAGCCAGCGTTTACGGTTCTCTTCGCCAATGCCGATATCGAGATCGGTTGGGCTAATATTCATATCGCCCATGATCAATACCGGATTGTCGCGCTTCAGCTCTGTCTCAAGATAGTTTTGCAGGTTCTGATAAAACGCGG
Organism: Citrobacter sp. Cu231; assembly: GCF_030332265.1. Classification (NCBI taxonomy): domain Bacteria; kingdom Pseudomonadati; phylum Pseudomonadota; class Gammaproteobacteria; order Enterobacterales; family Enterobacteriaceae; genus Citrobacter; species Citrobacter sp. Cu231. The sequence goes on from NZ_JAOWIE010000032.1 coordinate 808,111, forward strand.
CTTTGGCCGGGAATTTGGTTTCATGGTCACGGCTTTCGCCCTGCGGGAAATAACCGTTGATCACCGTGATGCTGCCCAGAGGAGACGGAATTTCCGCCATGATGATACGACGCTGCGCCTCTTCGCCATCGCCTGGGAAGCCACGACGCACCGCAATTGGTGTTTCTTTTGTTAACAACGCGACGCCGTAATGACCTTTCTGGCCATGATAAAAGACGTTATAACCGAGTTTTGCCACCTCTTCGAGAGGGAACATATCGTCGTGGACTTTTGTCTCCTGTAAGCCAATCACATCCGGTTGGTGTTTTTCGACAATGGCTGCCAGTTGATGGGGACGGGCCCGCAGGCCGTTGATATTAAAAGAGACAAATTTCATAGTCACTGCCACTTTGCAAGATGAATAGTGCAAGGATGGTAGCAGAATTTCTGCAGACTGACTGCTTCTTGTCACGTGATTCCAACAATGATTGCTAATGGTGTTAACGATGGAGCAAAAACTGCACCGTTTTGGCGCGAAGCGCGTCGGAATGGGGCAATAATTTCCGAAAAATTTCGTATACGATCACAATTCCAGAATTATATTTGGCGACTGAATAAAACTGCGTTTTTTCCTCTGTTTAGTCGCCTGATGTGCAAACATATTCACTTTATATGCACATATAGTGAATATCGTCACGTTGTAACTTGTTGATATTCCGTCATGGACCTCCGTTTATGCACTTTTTTCGCTGGCTGGCACGAACCCTGCAATCTACATTTACACCGCAAACACTATATTTATTAACATATAAATAACCTTTTATTTACCGTTGAGGTCGCTATGTCTCTGTCAATTACGCGTGAAAATTTTGATGAATGGATGATGCCCGTATACGCTCCGGCCCCTTTTATTCCGGTACGGGGTGAAGGTTCACGTCTGTGGGATCAACAGGGTAAAGAGTATATCGATTTCGCGGGAGGCATTGCGGTTAATGCGCTGGGCCACGCACATCCAGCATTGCGTGAGGCATTAAACGACCAGGCGAGCAAATTCTGGCATACGGGAAATGGTTACACCAACGAGCCGGTATTGCGTCTGGCGAAAAAGCTGATTGACGCCACCTTTGCCGAGCGCATTTTCTTCTGTAACTCAGGGGCAGAAGCCAACGAAGCGGCGTTAAAACTGGCACGTAAATATGCTCATGATCGTTTTGGTAGCCAGAAGAGCGGCATTGTGGCGTTTAAAAATGCTTTTCACGGCCGCACGCTATTTACCGTCAGTGCTGGTGGTCAGCCTGCTTATTCACAGGATTTCGCGCCGCTGCCACCGGATATCCGCCATGCCGTGTATAACGATCTCGATTCTGCCAGCCAACTGATTGATGACAGCACCTGTGCGGTCATCGTCGAGCCTGTGCAGGGCGAAGGCGGCGTGGTGCCGGCAACAAACGCGTTTCTGCAGGGGCTGCGTGAATTATGCGATCGCCATAATGCGCTGCTGATTTTTGATGAAGTTCAGACCGGGGTTGGCCGTACTGGCGAGCTGTATGCCTATATGCATTACGGCGTTACGCCGGACCTGCTGACTACCGCAAAGGCGCTGGGCGGCGGTTTCCCTATTGGCGCACTGCTGGCGACAGAGCATTGCGCCAGTGTGATGACGGTAGGTACGCACGGTACAACGTACGGCGGAAACCCACTGGCCACTGCGGTGGCGGGTAAACTGCTGGAAATTGTTAACACGCCGGAAGTGTTGAACGGAGTCAAACAGCGACATGACTGGTTTGTGGAGCGTATTAACGCCATTAACGAGCGTTTTGAACTGTTTAGTGAAATTCGTGGACTTGGACTGCTGATCGGCTGCGTGCTGAATGCGGAATATGCAGGGAAAGCGAAACTTATCTCACAAGAAGCGGCTGTCGCCGGGGTGATGGTACTGATTGCTGGTGCGAATGTGGTGCGTTTTGCGCCAGCGTTAAACGTCAGCCAGGAAGAAGTTGCTACCGGCCTGGATCGCTTTGCGCTGGCCTGCGAACGCATTAAAGCAGGAGGTTCATCATGATGGTGATTCGTCCCATTGAACGTGCTGATATCACCGCGTTGATGCAGCTTGCCAGTAAGACCGGCGGCGGATTGACCTCGCTACCGGCGAATGAAGCGACGCTAATGGCACGTATCGAACGTTCGCTACAAACCTGGCGCGGTGAGTTGCCCAAAAGTGAGCAGGGATATGTGTTTGTGCTGGAAGACAGCACCAGCGGAACCGTGGCGGGGATTTGCGCCATCGAGGTGGCAGTCGGGCTTAACGATCCCTGGTACAACTATCGGGTCGGTACTCTGGTGCACGCCTCGAAAGAATTGAACGTGTATAACGCGCTACCGACGTTGTTCCTGAGTAACGATCACACGGGTAGCAGCGAGCTCTGTACGCTGTTTCTCGACCCTGACTGGCGAAAAGAAGGCAACGGCTATTTGTTGTCGAAGTCGCGCTTTATGTTTATGGCCGCCTTTCGTGACAAGTTTAACGAGAAGGTCGTTGCCGAGATGCGCGGCGTGATTGATGAGCACGGCTACTCTCCGTTTTGGCAAAGCCTCGGCAAACGTTTTTTCTCAATGGAATTCAGCCGGGCGGATTTTCTCTGCGGAACAGGGCAAAAAGCGTTTATTGCTGAATTAATGCCCAAGCATCCTATTTATACCGATTTCCTGTCTGATGAAGCACAAAGCGTGATTGGTCAGGTACATCCGCAAACGGCACCCGCGCGGGCGGTGTTGGAGAAAGAGGGATTTCGCTATCGCAACTATGTCGATATTTTTGACGGCGGGCCGACCCTGGAATGCGATATTGACCGGGTGCGGGCGATTCGTAAAAGCAGACTGGTTGAGGTGGCTGAAGGGCAGCCAGCACAGGGGGATTATCCGGCTTGTCTGGTTGCCAATGAAAACTATCAAAACTTTCGCGTCATGCTGGTTCGTGCCGACCCGAATACTCAACGTCTGGTGCTGACGGCGGCACAACTGGATGCCCTGAAATGCCACGCGGGCGACCATGTACGTTTTGTGCGTCTTTGTGCAGAGGAGAAAACAGCATGACATTATGGATAAACGGCGACTGGGTAACAGGGCTCGGCGAGCGTCGGGTGAAAACCAATCCTGTCAGTGGAGATGTGCTGTGGCAGGGTAATGATGCCGAGGCAACTCAGGTGGCGCAGGCGTGCCACGCAGCGCGTACGGCTTTTCCTGGCTGGGCAAAGCAGCCTTTTGCCGCGCGTCAGGCGATTGTGGAGAAATTTGCTGCTCTGCTGGAAAGCAATAAAGCCGGGCTAACACAGATTATCGCCCAGGAAACCGGAAAACCTCGTTGGGAAGCAGCCACGGAACTGACGGCGATGATCAATAAAATTGCTATCTCCGTGAAAGCTTACCATGCCCGCACCGGAGAGCAGCATAGCGAATTACCGGATGGCGCGGCAACGTTGCGCCATCGCCCACACGGCGTGCTGGCAGTTTTTGGCCCATATAACTTCCCAGGTCATTTACCTAATGGACATATTGTTCCGGCACTGCTGGCAGGCAATACATTGATTTTCAAACCCAGCGAGCTGACGCCGTGGACCGGTGAAGCTGTGGCAAAGCTGTGGGCGCAAGCGGGATTACCGCCGGGCGTGCTGAACCTTGTACAGGGCGGGCGTGAAACGGGGCAGGCGCTGAGCGCGCTGGAAGACCTCGATGGTCTGCTGTTTACCGGCAGCGCCAATACTGGTTATCACCTGCATCGACAGTTATCTGGTCAGCCGGAAAAAATCCTCGCCCTCGAAATGGGAGGGAACAACCCGCTGATTATTGAGAGCCCGGAAGATATTGATGCTGCTGTGCATCTGACCATTCAATCTGCGTTTGTTACCGCCGGACAGCGTTGTACCTGCGCTCGTCGCCTGTTAGTTAAAAAAGGCGCGCAGGGTGATGCGTTCCTCGCACGTCTGGTGGAAGTCAGCCAGCGTTTAATGCCCGGTAACTGGGACGCAGAACCGCAGCCATTTATTGGCGGGCTGATTTCCGAACAGGCCGCGCAGCACGTTTATGATGCCTGGCAGCGTCTGGAGTCGTTGGGTGGACGTACGCTGTTAGCCCCACGTCTGGTGAAAGGCGGAACATCACTGCTGGCTCCCGGTATCATTGAACTGACCGGAGCGGCGAACGTACCGGATGAAGAGGTTTTTGGCCCTCTGCTTGGCGTCTGGCGCTATGACAGCTTTGATGACGCGATTCGCATGGCGAACAACACCCGTTTTGGACTGTCTTGTGGGTTAGTTTCACCCGATCGCAGCCAGTTTGATCAACTGCTGCTGGAGGCGCGGGCAGGGATCGTCAACTGGAATAAACCGTTAACTGGCGCGGCGAGTACAGCGCCGTTTGGTGGTGTAGGTGCTTCCGGAAACCATCGTGCCAGCGCGTGGTATGCCGCAGATTATTGCGCCTGGCCGATGGCAAGTCTGGAATCACCAGCCTTAACGCTGCCAACAGCGTTAAGCCCTGGCCTGGATTTTTCTCGTGAGGATAAGCGATGAAAGCCCGTGAGATAAATTTTGATGGTTTGGTGGGGCTTACTCACCACTATGCTGGATTGTCATTTGGTAATGAGGCCTCAACCAAACACCGTTTTCAGGTGTCGAACCCACGTCTGGCGGCGAAACAGGGTCTGCTAAAGATGAAAGCGCTGGCGGATGCGGGATTTCCCCAGGCGGTGATCCCGCCCCATGAGCGGCCTTATATTCCGGTGCTACGGCAGTTGGGATTTAGCGGCAGCGACGAACAGGTGCTGGGGAAAGTGGCGCGTCAGGCACCGCACTGGCTTTCCAGTGCCAGCTCCGCATCGCCGATGTGGGTGGCGAATGCGGCAACGGTCTGCCCTTCAGCAGATGCGCTGGACGGGAAACTGCATCTGACGGTGGCGAATCTGAATAACAAGTTCCACCGTTCGCTGGAAGCGCCAACCACTGAAGCGTTGTTAAGGGCTATCTTTCGTGATGAGCATCGCTTTGCGGTCCATGGTGCATTACCCCAGGTGGCGCTTTTCGGTGATGAAGGTGCGGCCAACCATAACCGCCTTGGCGGGGAGTACGGCGGCCCCGGCGTACAGCTATTCATTTATGGTCGTGAAGAAGGGAATGCGTCCCAGCCGACGCGCTATCCGGCGAGACAATCTCGTGAGGCCAGTGAGGCAGTCGCGCGACTGAATCAGGTCAACCCGCATCAGTGTATTTTTGCCCAGCAAAATCCGGATGTCATCGATCTTGGCGTGTTTCATAACGATGTGATTGCGGTGTCGAATCGCCAGGTGCTGTTTTGTCATCAGCAGGCGTTTGTCAGACAGCAGGCATTGTTGACGCAGTTGCACAGCCAGGTGGCAGGTTTTACGCCGCTGGAAGTCCCGGCTGCTGAAGTGTCGGTGCAGGATGCGGTGACGACCTATTTGTTTAACAGCCAGTTATTGAGTCGTGATGATGGCTCGATGATGCTGGTTCTGCCACAAGAGTGTCGGGAGCATGCGGGCGTGTGGCGGTATCTGAACCGTCTGCTTGAGGAAGACAATCCGATCGATGAGCTGCGGGTATTTGATCTGCGTGAAAGCATGTCCAACGGCGGCGGTCCGGCGTGTTTGCGCCTGAGAGTGGTGCTTACCCCTCAGGAGCAGCAGGCCGTGAATCCGGCGGTTTTCATGAACGATACGCTGTTTAACACGCTGAATAACTGGGTTGATCGATACTATCGCGATCGTCTTACCGCCGCCGACCTTGCTGACCCGCAACTGCTGCGCGAGGGACGTGAAGCTCTGGATACATTGACACAATTGCTTAGTCTCGGCTCGGTTTATCCTTTCCAACTGGAGAGGTCGAACCATGAATGATTTTCTGACCCAAACGCTTGCAGGGATAACCCCCGAGCAAACCAAGGGCACCGCTCGCGGTTTTTCATGGCAGTGGCTCGGCTACGGGATTCTGGAGCTGACGCCGGACGCACCGGTCGAACATTCTCTGGTGCTGTCAGCGGGGATCCACGGCAATGAAACGGCCCCGGTAGAGATCCTGGATTCATTGCTGTCCAGTCTGTTTCGCGGTGAGTTGACGCTGACATGGCGGCTGTTGGTGATTCTGGGCAACCCACTGGCGCTGGCGGCGGGAAAACGGTATTGCCATAGCGACCTGAACCGAATGTTTGGCGGCCGTTGGCAGGTTCTCGCCGCGAGTGATGAAACGCAACGTGCCCATGAGCTTGAGCTGTGTCTGGAAGATTTTTATACGCGCGCGCAAGAGTCTGTACGCTGGCATCTGGATCTGCATACCGCGATTCGCGGCTCACAGCATCTGCGTTTTGGCGTGCTGCCACAACGAAATATTGCCTGGGACGAAGATTTTTTGGGGTGGTTGGGAGATGCAGGACTTGAGGCGCTGGTGTTCCATCAGACGCCTGGCGGTACGTTCACCCATTTTAGCGCTGAACATTTTGGCGCGCTGGCCTGTACACTGGAACTGGGTAAAGCGCTGCCGTTTGGGCAAAACGATCTGTCCCAGTTTGCGCAGACGGCGGATGCGCTGGCGAGGCTGCTGCAAGGCGAGCGAATGCCTGCAGGAAAAACATCTCCGCTGCGTTACCGCGTTGTATCGCAAATCACGCGACGTAGCGACGATTTCATTCTTCATATGGATAACCAGACGCTCAACTTTACCCCTTTTAAAGAGGGAACTTTGCTGGCGCAGGACGGTGATGAACGTTTTATTGTCACCCATGATGTTGAATACGTTCTCTTTCCGAATCCCAGTGTGGCCTGTGGTTTACGTGCCGGGTTGATGCTCCAAAAAATGTGATAAATATATATGCCCTGATGGTTTATTCCTAAGGGCTTATTTTTGCGTGCTGTTTTTATTTATTACGGATTATTCCTGGTGAATTGCTTTCTTAATAATCAGGGTTCAGGTATAGTTCTTCATAATCCTTTCAAAATCATCCTGTTGTGAATTTTTATTGCAACTCTGCGCAATTTATTCTTTTTTTCTTCATAATTGATGAAAATTTGTTTTTTATACTTTCACTGTTTTACCGTTACTCTGATTAATTGACGCTTAAGCCGGTAAAGTTAATCTCGTCAACACGACATCACATTGCATAAGAGTCGCATGAGTGTCGTAAAAATAACTGAAAGAAAGGATAGAAATTATGCGTAAACTGACTGCTCTGTTTGTTGCCTCTACTCTGGCCCTGGGCGCTGCCAACCTGGCCCACGCCGCTGACACGACAACAGCTGCGCCAGCTGATGCCAAACCGATGATGCACCACAACGGTAAATTCGCCCCGCATCACGACATGATGTTCAAAGACCTGAACCTGACCGATGCGCAGAAACAGCAGATTCGCGAGATCATGAAAGGTCAGCGTGACCAGATGAAACGTCCGCCGCTGGAGGAGCGTCGCGCGATGCACGACATTATTGCCAGCGATAGCTTCGATAAAGCGAAGGCCGAAGCGCAGATTGCGAAGATGGAAGAACAGCGCAAAGCCAACATGCTGGCGCATATGGAAACCCAGAACAAGATTTACAACATTTTAACCCCGGAACAGAAAAAGCAGTTTAATGCCAATTTTGAGAAGCGTCTGACAGAACGTGCGGCGCAGAAGGGTAAAATGCCACAAGCTGCCGAGTAATCGTTCAGCGTTTACACTAAATCATTCATGCTGTGTGTCCTGATTGCCGCACAGTGTGAAACCAAACTCAAGACCGCCGCTCTTGTCCACAATACGTTTAACGTGGTGGGCAGGATCGGCGGTTTTTTCTTTACCGCCTCTTGCACCGCGCTTGTGACACGTTATTCTCCTGAAGCCCGCGAAAATTCCACCGGGACGACGCGTCAGTCTTTTTTGCAAAACACCGGGTTCATCGCTAAGGCAAATCAACTCTGCTGCCGATAACAATAATCTGCAGGGTTAACATAACAATGATGATTTATGGCTGCCAGTTTACGGTGGGCTGCCGTACTGCGCCTTTCTGGAGGGATGATGGAATACTTCGATATCCGCAAAATGCCGGTCAATCTGTGGCGAAATGGTGCGGGAGAAACCCGTGAGATTTGCTGTTTTCCGCCAGCAACACGAGATTTTCACTGGCGGGCGAGTATCGCCTCCATTGCAGCCAACGGAGAGTTTTCTCTTTTTCCCGGCGTAGAACGCGTGATTACCCTGCTGGAGGGCGGTGAAGTGACCCTGGAAGAGTCGAACACCTTCACACATACCCTGAAACAGCATCAGCCTTTTACCTTTGCCGGTGACAAGGTGGTAAAAGCGAAGCTGACAGAAGGAAAGATGTCGATGGATTTCAATATCATGACCCGACGGGATGTCTGCCAGGCGAAAGTCAGAGTTGCCGACCGCACGTTTACGACCTTTGGTTCGCGCGGTGGCGTGGTATTTGTTATCAGCGGTGCCTGGCAATTGGGTGATAAGCTACTGACCGCCGATCAGGGGGCAAGCTGGCACGACGGTAAACACACCGTACGACTGCTGGAGCGCGAGGGAAAACTGCTGTTCAGCGAAATTAACTGGATGCCGGGCCATTCTCCGGACTCAGTTCAATAATGTCATATTGACCAGACAGAACAGGCCTGCAGAGAATTTTGTAGCCATCATGGTCAAAACCGGCCGGCATACGTGCCAGTGTTACCGCCTCATCAAGTGTTGAAACGGCTCCCAGCCACAGCCAGTTATTGATGATGTGGTACTGGGTCATTTCCGCACGGGTTTCCTGCAGCGCAATGGCGTTGTTCCACGGCCAGCAGATTACGCGCACTCTTTCCAGGGCTTCCAGCAGGCGCAAATGATGCGCTTCAGGGCTTTCTTTCCCGCAGCAGGCTCCGGCGCAGCGCTTAAGCGCGGAGCGAAAACAGGCGCGCCCGCGACTCAGGGGTTCCAGCCCCAACAGGCCATAGCATAGCTGTTGTTCATCGGCGAGGCTCTGCAGCGTCTGTAGTGCGGCTCGGCGATTAGCAAACAGGCCAAACAGATTGGTGGCATGGGAGAAGTCAATATCCCGTGCGTAGACAACCTGAACAGTCCGCTCGGTAAGCTGCAAGGCGCAAAGCTGACGATTACGCCGCAGCCTTTTGTTAAACAGTGGCTGCTGCTCTTTGATCAACCGCGCCTCCAGCAGAAGAGCGCCAAGTTCTCCAGCGGTGCAAATCCAGCTAATGCGCCTGGCCTGACGCAGCATACTTGCTTCATCAGCAGTACGCAGGTGCGCCAGCACGCGGCTGCGAATATTGATGCTTTTGCCAATATAAAGCGGCATGGTGTCGCTATCACTGTGAAACAGATACACGCCGGGCGTAGTGGGAAGCGCACTCAAAAATGGGCGCAGATGCTCAGGATATTCATAGATTGCCGCTGCCTCAAAGGTCAGACGAGGGGCTGATTGACGCCGTACCACAGTTCACTCCGGATGCTGGTTATTCATCCAGTATAGCAGCCTGGCGGCGATTAAAAAAGCGGCATGAAGTAGCAGGCTAAGGGCAGTGAGCGGCAATCCTGAGGCACTCTGCCCTTATGAAAGAAAAGAATCAGGCTTTTTTCCAGAAATCATCAAACACGGTGATCGGCGTGCGACGTTTGTGCTCGGTTTTCACATACCAGGCTTCGATTTTCTTCGCGATGCTGGCATCCAGCGTTTTTCCCTCCAGATAATCGTCAATGTTGTCGTAAGTGACGCCTAATGCGGCTTCATCCGGCAGAGAAGGTCGATCATCCTCAAGGTCAGCGGTTGGCGCTTTCTTATATAAGTGCTCCGGGCAACCCAGCGCGGCAAGCAGCTGTTTACCCTGACGCTTGTTCAGACGGAAGAGTGGGTTAATGTCTGTACCGCCATCGCCGTATTTGGTGAAAAATCCGGTGATGGCTTCTGCTGCATGATCTGTCCCCACGACAACGCCGCTGGTCATGCCGGCGATACTGTATTGTGCCTTCATACGTTCACGGGCTTTTTCATTGCCGCGCACAAAATCGCTCAGTTCAATACCAGCTTCACGCAGGGCATGTTCACTGGCCAGCACCGCACCCTTAATGTTGACGGTGAGTACGCGGTCCGGTTGAATAAAAGCGATGGCGTCCTGGCAGTCCTGTTCATCAGCCTGAATGCCATACGGTAGGCGTACAGCAATAAACTGCAGTGCGTCATTGCCCGTTTCGTTGCGAAGCTCGGAGATCGCCATCTGGCATAGTTTGCCCGCGAGCGTTGAATCCTGTCCGCCGCTAATCCCTAATACCAGCGATTTCAGAAAGGGGTAGGCCTGCAGGTAAGATTTCAGAAAATCCACGCTACGGCGAATTTCTTCTTCTGCATTAATGTGCGGTTTAGCGCCAAGCGCCTGGATTATCTCTTGCTGCAGAGTCATTTAACCCCCTGTGAAAAATAAAATGATCAAAAAAATGATGTGTTAAAGCTATCGCGTTGTGGCCCAAACGACAAGGGATGCGAGCCTGATATCGCAGCATTTTGTTTTAATAGAATTTTCCGAAACCGCCTAAGTATCATCTGATTGCTTGAAAAATGCGTTGTTGTGCTCCAGGCTTATATAACACGCTGAAATAAAAGAGGACGGAATATGAACAAGAATCTAACAGGAATTCTGAGCGCAGCGGCTGTTTTGACTATGCTGGCAGGGTGTACGGCCTACGATCGCACGAAAGACCAATTTGTTCAGCCCGTGGTGAAAGATGTGAAGAAAGGAATGAGCCGGGCGCAAGTGGCGCAGATTGCCGGTAAACCTTCTTCTGAAGTCAGTATGATCCATGCGCGTGGGACGTGTCAGACCTACATCCTGGGTCAACGAGATGGTAAAGCTGAAACCTATTTTGTTGCTTTAGATGATACCGGGCACGTGATTAACTCTGGTTATCAAACCTGCGCAGAGTACGATACCGACCCGCAGGCGGCGAAGAAGTAACAACTGTTTATTGCCTGAGCACTCAGAAGAACCGGCCATCGAGCCGGTTTTTTTGTGCCCCACGATCTTATTTATTGCCGCGAATTATTTGCCCGAAATGTGAGGGGGGTCATAACCACAGGTCAAGGAGAGACAATTTAGGTGGTCAAGGAAATACCATCCACCGGTGCAATCCCGTATACTCATTTCAGCCACCTAAAAAAATAATTTAGCTGACGCAAGTTACCCAGAGCATGGATGCAGGTTATGGCTTGCGGAGTGTCTGGTTGACAGATAATCGCACATGAGGATCGTTTTAATGGAAAAGAAACACATTTATCTGTTTTGTTCTGCGGGCATGTCGACTTCATTGTTGGTTTCGAAGATGCGTGCTCAGGCCGAAAAATATGAAGTGCCGGTTATTATTGAAGCGTTTCCTGAAACGCTGGCCGGAGAAAAAGGACAAGCGGCTGATGTCGTGTTATTAGGTCCACAAATTGCTTATATGTTGCCCGAAATTCAGCGCTTGTTACCAAACAAGCCTGTGGAAGTGATTGACTCGCTGCTGTATGGCAAAGTCGATGGTTTAGGCGTGCTTAAGGCTGCTGTGGCAGCAATTAAAAAAGCCGCAGCAAATTAATTATTTTATTTTAATTTTCCCGTCAAAGAGTTATTTCATTAACATTCACCGCAATTATTAATTGCGGTATTTAAGGGTATTTTTCTATGAGTAACGCTATTGCTTCACTTGAAAAGGTACTCCTTCCTTTTGCTGTAAAAATTGGAAAGCAGCCACACGTTAATGCAATCAAAAACGGTTTTATTCGCTTGATGCCGTTGACCCTCGCAGGGGCCATGTTTGTATTAATCAATAACGTTTTCCTGAGCTTTGGGGAGGGGTCGTTTTTTTATTCAATGGGCATTCGACTTGATGCTTCAACTATTGAAACGCTTAATAGTTTGAAAGGCATTGGTGGAAACGTCTATAACGGTACGCTGGGTATCATGTCATTGATGGCGCCGTTCTTTATCGGCATGGCGCTGGCGGAAGAACGCAAAGTCGATGCGCTGGCTGCCGGTCTGTTATCCGTCGCCGCGTTTATGACCGTAACGCCATATAGCGTAGGTGAAGCCTATGCCGTTGGCGCAAACTGGCTCGGCGGTGCCAATATTATTTCCGGTATTATTATCGGCCTCGTGGTCGCGGAAATGTTTACCTTTGTGGTCCGTCGCAATTGGGTGATCAAATTACCTGATAGCGTACCGGCTTCTGTTTCGCGCTCCTTCTCTGCGCTGATCCCAGGTTTCATTATTCTCTCCATTATGGGGATTATCGCCTGGGCATTGAACACCTGGGGTACAAACTTCCACCAGATCATCATGGACTCCATCTCAACGCCGCTGGCATCGCTGGGCAGTGTGGTGGGTTGGGCGTATGTGATTTTTGTTCCCTTGCTGTGGTTCTTCGGTATTCACGGCTCGCTGGCGCTGACCGCGCTTGACAGCGGCATCATGACGCCATGGGCGCTGGAAAATATCTCTATCTACCAACAGTTTGGTTCCGTAGACGCCGCGCTGGAAGCCGGTAAGACGTTCCACGTCTGGGCGAAGCCGATGCTCGACTCCTATATTTTCCTTGGGGGTAGCGGGGCTACGCTGGGTCTGATCATCGCTATCTTCCTGGCATCCCGTCGTCCGGATTATCGTCAGGTGGCTAAACTGGCGCTGCCATCAGGCCTGTTTCAGATTAACGAACCCATCCTGTTCGGTCTGCCGATCATCATGAACCCGGTCATGTTTATCCCGTTCATTCTGGTGCAGCCGATTCTGGCGGCAATTACGCTGGCAGCTTACTACTCAGGTATTATTCCACCGATTACCAATATTGCGCCGTGGACAATGCCAACCGGTTTGGGGGCGTTCTTTAACACCAACGGTAGTGTCGCTGCTCTGCTGGTCGCGCTGTTCAACCTCGGCATCGCCACGCTGGTTTACCTGCCGTTCGTGGTGGTAGCTAATAAAGCACAGAATGTTATTGATCAAGAAGAAAGCGAAGAAGATATCGCTAACGCATTGAAATTCTAAATTTAATCCGGCATGGCTTCACGGTCATGCCGGACTGAACCAGAGGAAAAAAGTATGTTGGATATCGAGAACATCGTCGACACGCAGTCAGAAGCAGAAGAACTAGAAGAAGTGGTGATGGGCCTCATCATCAACTCCGGTCAGGCGCGTAGCCTGGCGTATGGCGCGCTCAAAATGGCCAAGCAAGGCGATTTCGAGTCAGCAAAGGCCATGATGGACCAGTCTCGCCTGGCGCTGAACGAAGCGCACCTCGTGCAAACGAAACTGATTGAAGGCGATCAGGGCGAAGGTAAAATGAAAGTCAGCCTGGTGCTGGTCCACGCGCAGGACCACCTAATGACATCTATGCTGGCGCGTGAGCTGGTAACTGAACTGATTGAGCTTCATGAAAAGCTGAAATAACGAGGAGTGCATAATGCAGCTACAGATTAACGCACCGGAAATCAAAACCGTCTTTGAGCAACAACTGTTTAACGGCAAAAATTTCCATGTGTTCATCTATAACAAAACTGAGAGTATCAGTGGGCTGCATCAGCATGACTACTATGAATTTACCCTGGTTTTAACCGGGCGCTATTATCAGGAAATCAACGGCAAACGCGTATTGCTTGAGCGTGGGGATTTTGTTTTTATCCCGTTGGGATCGCACCATCAGAGTTTCTATGATTTTGGCGCGACAAGGATCCTTAACGTCGGTATCAGCAAACGTTTTTTTGAACAGCATTACCACCCGCTGCTGCCATTTTGTTTTGTTGCATCGCAGGTCTATCGGGCGAATAATTCGTTTCTTACCTACATTGAAACGGTTATTGCATCACTGAACTTTCGTGAGAGCGGACTGGATGAATTTGTCGAAGTGGTCACCTTCTACATTATTAATCGGTTACGCCATCATCGTGAAGAGCAGGTGTTAGATGATATTCCGCAGTGGCTTAAAACCACCGTCGAGACCATGCACGACAAACGACAGTTTAGCGAGAATGCGCTGGAAAATATGGTACACCTGTCCGCGAAATCCCAGGAGTATCTGACCCGTGCAACCCAGCGTTATTACAGCAAAACGCCAATGCAGATTATTAATGAAATTCGCATTAATTTTGCTAAAAAGCAGCTTGAAATGACGAACTATTCAGTAACGGATATTGCCTACGAGGCAGGTTACAGTAGTCCAAGTCTGTTTATTAAAACGTTTAAAAAGCTGACGTCATTTACACCTAATAGCTATCGTAAGAAATTAACTGAATTTAATCAGTAAATATTATTTACCAATAAACCATTTTTTATAGCTTGCCCAAAATAGCGTCGGGACAGCCACGCTATACCTGACAAACGGGTTGAGCATAATACACGTCAGTGTGTTGACACTGAAGGGAGAAAATATGAGCCAGAAATTAAAAGTCGTCACGATTGGTGGCGGGAGCAGCTACACCCCTGAATTACTTGAAGGCTTTATTAAGCGCTATCATGAATTACCGGTTTCTGAATTGTGGCTGGTTGATGTCGACGGTGGAAAAGAGAAGCTGGACATTATTTTTGACCTTTGTCAGCGTATGATCGACAAAGCGGGCATCCCAATGAAGTTGTTTAAAACACTGGATCGCCGGGAAGCGCTGAAAGATGCTGATTTCGTTACCACCCAGTTGCGGGTTGGGCAACTGCAAGCCCGTGAAAAGGATGAACGCATTCCCCTGAGCCACGGGTATCTGGGGCAGGAAACCAACGGCGCTGGTGGGCTGTTCAAGGGGCTGCGAACCATTCCGGTTATCTTTGATATTGTGAAAGATGTGGAAGAATTGTGCCCGAATGCGTGGGTGATCAACTTCACTAACCCAGCAGGGATGGTAACTGAGGCGGTTTATCGTCATACGAATTTCAAGAAATTCATCGGGGTATGTAATATTCCGATCGGCATGAAAATGTTCATCAGCGACGTGCTGGCGCTGAAAGAGAGCGATGACTTATCCATCGATCTGTTCGGTCTGAATCATATGGTCTTTATTAAGGATGTTCTGGTCAACGGTGTGTCACGCTTTGATGAACTGCTGGACGGCGTTGCGTCGGGTCAGTTGAAAGCCTCTGGCGTGAAGAATATTTTCGACCTGCCGTTCAGTGAAGGGTTGATTCGCTCGCTGAAACTGCTGCCGTGCTCGTATTTGTTGTACTACTTCAAGCCAAAAGAGATGCTGGCGATTGAAATGGGCGAATACTATAAGGGCGGCGCGCGCGCTCAGGTGGTACAACAAGTTGAGAAGCAACTGTTTGAGCTCTACAAAAACCCTGATCTGAACGTGAAGCCAAAAGAGCTGGAGCAGCGCGGCGGGGCCTATTACTCCGATGCGGCCTGTGAAGTGATCAATGCCATCTACAACGACAAACAGACCGAGCACTATGTCAACGTTCCTCATCATGGGCATGTTGATAATATTCCTGCCGACTGGGCGGTGGAGATGACCTGTACGCTGGGACGCAACGGTGCTACGCCACATCCACGTATTACCCATTTTGATGAGAAAGTACTCGGCCTTATCTATACCATTAAAGGCTTTGAAGTTGCGGCGAGCAATGCGGCGCTGAGCGGTGAGCTGAATGATGTGCTGCTTGCGTTGAATCTTAGCCCGCTGGTTCACTCTGACAGCGATGCCGAAATTCTGGCGCGTGAGCTGATTCTGGCGCATGAAAAATGGCTGCCAAACTTCGCCGTGTGCATCGAGAAACTCAAAAGCGAACAACACTAACTGAGGTCGGTTATGGAACGCGTACTGATTGTTAATGCGGATGATTTTGGCCTGAGTAAAGGACAAAACTATGGCATTGTTGAAGCCTGTCGTAATGGTGTTGTCACCTCGACAACGGCGCTGGTTAACGGCGCGGCAATTGACCATGCGGTACAGCTGAGTCGCGACATACCTGAACTTGCCGTCGGAATGCACTTTGTTCTGACGCTGGGCAGGCCGTTGACGGTAATGCCAGGCCTTACTCGTGAAGGGGTACTCGGGAAATGGATCTGGCAGATGGCAGAGGAAGACACTCTGCCACTGGATGAAATTTCACAGGAACTGGCCGCGCAGTATCAGCGTTTTATTGACCTGTTCGGACGGGAGCCAACGCATCTGGATAGCCATCACCATGTGCATATGTTCCCGCAGATTTTCCCTATAGTGGCCGGGTTTGCTGCCCAAAAGGGGATTGCGTTACGGATTGATCGTCAGACGGTATTTCAGGCGTCTGACTTTCCGCAAACGTTACGGACTTCCCAGGGATTCAGCAGCGAGTTTTATGGCGAAGCGATTTCCGAAGCGTTGTTCTTGCAGATGCTTGATGCGTCAGCAGACCGGGGAGAGTCTTCGCTGGAAGTGATGTGTCATCCGGCCTTTATCGATGAGATTATTCGTCAAAGTGCCTACTGTTACCCCCGCTTAACTGAGCTCGACGTGCTGACGTCTTCGTCACTGAAATATGCTATTGCGGAGCGTGGTTATCGTCTTGGCAGTTTTCTGAACGTGTAATTCCTGAGTTTGCGGCGCTTAATGCGCCGCATTTTTTAGGCAGGGATTGTGTCAACTTTTCCCGCGCGTGACCAGACGCGGTGCGCGGTCATCAGTGTCAGCAGAGCATCCATAAACTGTACGTCTGCACAGTCCGCTTCCACCACGCCTTCTTCTCCTTCATTTTTGATATTCAACGTTGCTTTAAACTGACGAGCATCACCAGCCAGGGCGATAGGTTTTAAGTGTTTATACGCTTCGAGTAAGTAATATCGGGCATCTCCGTTCATTGCGATATCCGCAATATTCCCACATGGAACAATGACCGCATCGACCGTCAGTGATGGCGAACCCGCAAAGGTACCGGCGATAGTCAGGACGGAGCCATCGTCGGCTACCACATTACCCATTCGGGAATAGAGCAGTTTGGCGTGAACACCTTTGGCCTGTAGGGCTTGCATGATGGCGAGCAGGTCGCCCGACTTTACCTGGTCATTAAGTAAAATGGCGACTACGCGGCCCTTAATCTCACCTTTCGCCCCCGCATATAAACTGAGTGACGGCGCATTTTCCAAACCGTTGACGTTGGGCGGCGGCACAATTTGGGTCTGTTCCTCAGTGAGTTCAAAACCGAGATTCCCGGCAACCGCCACAGCGAGAGCAGTGTCAATATGGGCTAACTGTTCGACCACTCTTTCTCTGATATAGGGGCGCGTAACTTTACTGAGTTCGAAACTGAATCCGCCGATAATATGCTGCTGCTCAATTGGCGTCTGACTTAGCCAGAACAGGCGAGGCTGCGCATAGTATTCGCCAAAAGAGGGGCTGCGTTCGCGGATTTTGTTTCCTTCAATCCGTTCCTGATACGACTCAAATCCACCACGTTTTGGCCCCGGCGGTGTTTCACGCGGCCAGTTATCATTGATGGAATTCGGTTCATAGTTGGCTGGATTGGTATCGATGTCCATGCGATGCATGCCATCACGCTGGAAATTATGGTACGGACAGGTTGGGCGATTAATTGGGATTTCATGGAAATTGGGACCACCCAGGCGGCTGATCTGGGTATCGGTATAGGAGAACAAGCGGCCTTGCAATAGGGGGTCATTGGTAAAATCGATGCCAGGGACGATGTGCCCGGGATGAAAAGCCACTTGCTCATTTTCGGTAAAAAAATTGTCCGGATTGCGGTTTAGCACCATTTTACCGACGAGTTGGACCGGAACCAGCTCTTCCGGGATCAGCTTGGTCGGGTCTAGCAGGTCAAAATCGAACTTGAATTCGTCCTCTTCGGGAATGAGTTGTAGCCCCAGTTCATATTCCGGGTAATCGCCCGCTTCAATCGCTTCCCAAAGTTCGCGGCGATGAAAGTCGGGATCCCGACCGGTAAGTTTTTGTGCTTCATCCCATACCAGCGAGGCCTTGCCTGCCAGCGGTTTCCAGTGGAAACGGACAAAGGTGGCTTTCCCTTGATCATTAATCAACCTAAACGTATGAATGCCAAAACCTTCCATCGTGCGATAGCTACGTGGGATACCCCGGTCAGACATCGC
The DNA here is from genome assembly GCF_030332265.1 of Citrobacter sp. Cu231. Lineage (NCBI taxonomy): Bacteria > Pseudomonadati > Pseudomonadota > Gammaproteobacteria > Enterobacterales > Enterobacteriaceae > Citrobacter > Citrobacter sp. Cu231. Next base: position 826,180 of record NZ_JAOWIE010000032.1, read on the forward strand.
CCATATAACGTTGTGCAACGTTTCAGGCTGTAATGAGACATAATCCCAGAAGGTGTCATGGGCGCTTTGGCCTTGCGGGATAGCCCAATGCGGCTCCGGTTTTACCGCATGGACAAAGTCCGGAAATTTATGGGCATCCTGAATAAAGAAAATGGGCGTATTGTTTCCCACCAGATCAAAAATACCCTCTTCAGTATAAAATTTGGTCGCAAATCCCCGTATATCTCTGACCGTATCCGCCGAGCCTGCGCCGCCCTGAACCGTAGAGAAGCGCACAAAAACCGGTGTAATTTTATTCTCGTCGCTGAGGAAGTCTGCTTTCGTCGTCGCGCTCAAGCTGGCATAAGGCTGAAAGTAACCATGCGCGGCAGAACCGCGGGCATGTACGATCCGCTCCGGGATGCGTTCATGATCAAAATGGGTGATTTTTTCCCGCAGGATAAAGTCCTCAAGCAGGGTTGGCCCTCGGTTTCCGGCGCGCAGAGAGTTTTGATCGTCCGCAATACGCACCCCCTGATTGGTGGTCAGAGCAAAATCTTCGCTTCCTTTACGAAAACTTTCCAGCGCATTGAGTTTGTCACTTCTGATGTCTGGCGCTTTTAAACTGCCGGACGTGGTTGGCTGCGCGCCCGGTGGAGTGGGTTCTGGTGTTGACCGGTGTGAACCGTCAGCTGGCGCCAGTGAGTCAAGTCCTGGCTGGGATTCGCTGGCATCATGAACCGGCGCTGAGTGATGGAGTGGGTGCTTATCATTCTGTGACATTAAACTCGTCTCCTGTTTTCATTGCTGAAAGGGTCGTTGCTGCTGTCAAAAGCTTTAACTATAGACCACTCACTCAATGGCGCAGGTGCGGGCCGATGGCGTAAAGCGCGATGAAACAGACAAACCGCGCACGCAAGGCAGGACGCAAGGGGGCGAAATCGGCTAAGATAGCAGTTTTCTGATTTTTAGAATTTGTCTTTAGTGAAGCAATTGATTATGAAACCTCTTCGCCAACAAAATCGTCCAGTTATCAGCTATGTTCCGCGCGTGGAGCCCGCGCCGCCAGAGCATGCGGTTAAAATGGATGCGTTTCGTGACGTATGGATACTGCGCGGAAAATATGTCGCTTTTGTCTTAATGGGGGAGGCATTTCAACGTTCGCCTGCATTTACGGTCCCGGAATCAGCGCAACGTTGGGCTAATCAAATTCGCCAGGAAAATGAACTAAGCGAGTAATGGATATAAAAAAAACCGCCGGAGCATGACACTCCGGCGGTTTTTTGTTTTCAGCTATCAGGCTTAGCGATGCGCCAGTTCAGCGTTATCGTCGCTGTCCAGAATCGTTTTATCGGTTTGCTTCAGCCATTGGCTGGTCAGCGTACCGGCAGTCATGGAACCGCTTACGTTCAGGGCGGTACGACCCATATCGATCAGTGGCTCAACAGAGATCAGCAGGGCAACCAGCGTGACCGGCAGACCCATTGCAGGCAGGACGATCAGCGCAGCAAACGTTGCACCGCCTCCTACACCCGCAACCCCTGCAGAACTGACCGTCACAATACCTACCAGTGTGGCAATCCACATTGGGTCCAGTGGGTTGATCCCGACGGTCGGTGCGACCATTACTGCCAGCATAGCCGGGTACAGACCCGCACAACCGTTCTGACCAATCGTGGCACCAAAAGAGGCGGCAAAGCTGGCGATAGATTCAGGCACGCCCAGACGACGGGTTTGCGCTTCAACGTTCAGCGGAATTGAGGCTGCGCTGGAACGGCTGGTGAAGGCGAATGTCAGCACCGGCCACACCTTGCGAAAGTATTTCAGCGGACTAACGCCGTTAATACCCAGCAGGATCCCGTGAACCACGAACATAATTCCCAGACCGAGATAAGAGGCCACGACGAAGCTACCCAGCTTAATGATGTCCTGCAGGTTGGAACCGGCCACCACTTTGGTCATCAGCGCCAGAACACCGTACGGCGTCAACTGCATCACCAGACGAACCAGCTTCATCACCCAGCTTTGCAGGGTATCGATAGCGATCAGGACGCGCTCGCCTTTTGGCGCATCATCTTTCAACAGCTTCAGCGCGGCAACACCGAGGAATGCTGCGAAGATGACCACGCTGATAATCGACGTCGGGTTAGCACCGGTCAGATCGGCAAACGGGTTTTTCGGGATAAACGACAGCACCAGCTGCGGAACGCTGAGATCAGCCACTTTGCCAACATAATTGGTTTCAATAGCGTTCAGACGTGCAGTTTCGGCACCACCTTGTACCAGTCCTTCGGCGGTCAGGCCGAACAGGTTGGTCACCAGAACCCCGACCAGTGCGGCAATCAGCGTAGTAAACAGCAGCGTGCCGATGGTGAGGAAGCTGATTTTACCTAACTGAGAGGCGTTGTGCAGACGTGCAACGGCGCTGAGAATGGACGCAAATACCAGCGGCATAACAATCATTTGCAGCAACTGGACATAACCGTTGCCTACAATGTTGAACCACTGTACGGAATCTTTAAGAACCTGGCTGTCGGAGCCATAAATGGTATGCAGGGCGAGGCCAAACACCACACCCATGACCAGACCGACCAGTACTTTTTTGGCCAGACTCCACTGTTTGTGCCGGGCTTGCGCCAGCACGAACAGCAACACTATGAACACGATAATGTTCGCGATTAAAGGAAAGTTCATCCCCGTTCTCCTGATCTTATTATGCGTATCACCGTGTGAAGGTGATTCTGTTGGCGCAAGATTAGCAGAACTGTGACATGCCTCTTATATTCAAATGGAATTGTTTATACCAAAAATGACATTTTGGCTGGTTTATTAGTCAACCTGGTGCGTTATAAAGCGATTAAACTGCATTTGTAGTGTATTAATCATCTGTGATGACCAGCGTATCGCGCTGTTCTCCTGTACGGTCTGCGGCATCCAGATTGCCCACGCGAACAGCGCCATGCACAGAAACCGTTCCAGTTGGTTGCCTTTTTGCGGCACGAGGATGGGCAGACGAAAACGCCAGCGGCAGGGCCAAAGCAGGGGAACGCCAGCTGGAGTCAGCATGTCAGCCAGAATGTGACTGAGATAACCGAGAACCATACCTTGTAAGGCATCTGCCGGGATTATCCAGGTATCAGGGACTTTCAGGTAAAACGTGGTCAGTAGGGCAAAAACCGCCAGCAGGCTATGCGTAAATCCGCGATGACCAAATGCCCTGGCAATGGGTTTAGATATCCACTTCAGACGCTGTCCCAGCAGGGATTTGGGATGATCAATATCCGGCAGCAGGCACGTTAAAATGGCTGAAGGAACAATATGCCACCAGTCACCCTGCGCAAGAACGGGCGTTAGCTCGGCATTCTTGGCAAATACCGCACAGGCAATAGAAAAAAGAAGGTGACCTTCCGCCGTCATGATAAAACCCAATAAACTGTCGATTCATACAGTATAGGGGTTTTATACAGTAGGCGGAAGAGGTGACGTTGTAACCCTTTGTCACAAGTGTGTCTTTACCGCGCCAACCACCCGCCATCTACGGCCAGCGTATGGCCGTGAATATAGTCAGAGGCAGAGCTAGCGAGGAAAACGACCGGGCCTTTCAGGTCATCAGGCGTGCCCCAGCGTTCGGCGGGGATACGATTGACAATCTCCTGATTACGCTCGCTGTCTTCGCGTAGTTGCTGGGTGTTATTAGTCGCCATATAGCCGGGCGCGATGGCGTTGACATTAATTCCCAGAGCCGCCCATTCGTTAGCCAGCTGGCGGGTGATACCCAGAACGCCGCTTTTGGATGCGGTATAGGAAGGCACGCGGATACCACCCTGAAAAGAGAGCATTGAGGCAATGTTAATGATTTTTCCGCCGTTGCCCTGAGCCAGAAACTGGCGCGCCGTGGCCTGTGACAAAAAGAAAACGGATTTAAGGTTCAGGTTCAATACGTCATCCCAATCCTTTTCGCTGAAGTCCAGCGCATCCTGACGACGTATGGTTCCCGCATTGTTGACCAGAATATCGACCCGGCCAAACGTTGACACTGTTTGCGTGACGATGCTGGTGATCGTTTCCTGTTGATTGAGGTCGGCCTGAATTGCCATAAAACGTCGACCGATCGCGTTAATCTTCTCTGCGGTTTCATGCGGTATTTTGCGATTCACGCCGACCACATCGCAGCCTGCTTCGGCCAGCGCTACAGCCATACCCTGCCCAAGGCCGGTATCACACCCGGTGACGATGGCGACTTTACCCTCGAGACGAAAAGCATTCTGCATTATGTCCACCCCAACTATTTATGTCATCAACGCTTACGATAGGGGAAGAATAGGAGAGGTTAAACAGAAATACAATTAAAATGAAATGGTGTTTTAAAATAAGCGGGCAATGCGATCATTGCCCCTGGCAGGATTAGCCGCGCAGATCTGCGACAGTCAGTTCGGTGAGCGAGGTCAGCTTAACGTCGGCAAGAACGAAGCGGGGATCGTGCTGATTTTCATGCGCAGGTACTACGATGGAACGCATGCGGGCGGCTTTCGAAGCAATCATACCGTTCACCGAGTCTTCCAGCGCGACGCAGTTTAAAGGGTCAATGCCCAGTTTTGTGGCGCAATCGAGATAAACCTGCGGGTGTGGTTTGCTGTAGGGCAGTTTTTCCGCAGAAGCCAGTGCGTCGAAGCTGCTGCGCAGATCAAACATGGTCAACACTTTTTCCAGCATATGCAGCGGCGAAGCGGATGCCAGACCTACTTTGATTCCCTGTGATTTGCATAACGCCACGGCTTCGCGCACCCCTGGCAGCAGCGGCTTCGTTTCTTCAACCAGCGCAATTGCGCGGGATATGATGCGCTCGGTGACTTCCTGGCGTGAAGGTCCGTTCCACGGTTGCTGCGTAAACCACAAATCAACCACCATGTCGATGCGTAAGCCCAGGGTATCGGGAAGTTCATGGCGGCGGGAGATATCAACGCCTAAACTTGCTATCACATCCAGTTCGGCCTGATCCCAGAGCGGTTCAGAATCGACCAGTAATCCATCCATATCGAAAATTGCAGCAAGAATTTGACGCGGGGTTGACATTACAACCTCTCCTTTACGGTAATAAAAGGGATTAAGAGCCCGTCTGGACAGGCTTTGGGCGTTTATTATGGCTAATTCAACAGTATACTGCCTTTAAAGATCAGGCGAAAATGGTTATCAACGGGTAAACTTAGGCCAAAATGACACGTCTTTATCAAGGGGAACTCATGACGTATCAACAAGCTGGACGCATTGCTGTCTTGAAAAGGCTGGTGGGATGGGTAATTTTCATTCCCGCGCTGATTTCAACACTGGTTTCAGTACTGAAGTTTATGTATGCGCACAGCGAAAAGCAGGAGGGAATTAACGCGGTCATGCTCGATTTTGCCCATGTAATGATCGATATGATGCGGGTTAATACCCCTTTTCTTAACGTGTTTTGGTATAACTCGCCGACGCCCGATTTTCAAAGTGGACTGAATCTCGTCTTTTGGCTGATTTTCATCCTGATTTTTATCGGTCTGGCGTTGCAGGATTCAGGCGCCAGGATGAGCCGTCAGGCGCGTTTTTTACGCGAGGGCGTTCAGGATCAACTGATTCTGGAACAGGCAAAAGGCAGTGAAGGGTTAACGCGAGAGCAGCTTGAGTCGCGTATTGTGGTTCCGCACCATACGATCTTTTTACAAATTTTCCCGCTGTATATTTTGCCGGTGATCGTTATCGTAATCGGCTACTTCTTCTTTTCATTGTTGGGCTTTCTGTAAGTGCTGCACGTTCAGGCCTGTCGCATTGTGAACCGCCAGGCCTGATAAGCGTGCTAAGCTGCCAGTAATCTGTCCAGTGCCTTCTGCGCCACAACCAGATGCTGCCCCCCAAACAGAATTGCCCGATTCAACAGCGTATAGAGCTGATAGACAGGTTGTCTGTCGAGAAAATCTAATGGTAACGGCGACACAGACTGATAACCGTCATAAATTTGCGGCGGCTGATCGGTGTGTAACGGTAGCATTGCCAGATCGCACTCCCGGTCTCCCCAGTAGCAGGCAGGGTCAAAGATATAGGGACCGTTCGGGCCGAGGGCACAGTTTCCTGACCACAAATCACCGTGCAGGAGAGACGGCTGCGGCTGATGTGAAGACAGACGCTGCTGAACATGCTCGACAATGGCGTCGATATTGCCAAACGCAATGCCTTTTTCCGCGGCGAGCTCCAGTTGCCAGCCAATACGCTGCTCGGCAAAAAAGGTCGACCAGCGACGTTGCCAGGTATTAGGTTGCGGCGTGGTTGAGAGCGCATTATCGAAGTCGAGCCCGAACTGAGGCTGATCGCTCCATTCATGCAAATGCGCAAGCTGTTGACCGAGGATAAAGGCGTTGTGCGCATCAAGCGGGCGGGGAGGGAGGAAATCCATCACCAGAAAGCTGTAATCTCTGTCTGCACCTACCGCCCAAACTTTCGGCACAGATACGGTTTGACTGCGTGAAAGTAGCTCCAGCTGATCGGCTTCCGCCGTAAAGCCGGTTAACAGCTCTCTTTCATCGCATTTGACGAAAAAATCGCGCCCCGCATAGCGTAAATGCCATGCGGCGTGGATCTCTCCGCCGGGCAGTTCGTTACGCAGTTCGATTTCGCCTTCACCTAATTGCTCGCTTAAAAGACGACTGATAGCCTGCCACATGATGTCTCTCCCCATGTTGTCTGCCAGATCATAAGGTTAGCGCAAGAATGCGGTTAAAAAACACGAACTGACGCACACCACGGACGCGTCATCGCTGGAAAGGCACTTAATGTTTGTCGTTCTTCCTCACCTCGCATTGCTGTGAAGACGTCCGGTTGCTCGTGATTCACTGCTTTGTAATCACGTGACTTTTTATCATAGACGTATAACACTAGCGCCGACAGTTTTACGGGAAAATCTTCCTTTAACCTAACACAAGGGAAGGTCTCATTGCTGAGCAAGGTATGCGTATATTTTCTTCGTATCGTCTAAAGCACACAGGCGCGTCCCCTGGTTCAGGGTTGCGGCGCTACCGGCTGCGACACCGTAGCGAACAATATCTTCAAAAGGTGCGTTTTCAGCCAGTTTAAGCGTCATGGCCCCGACCATACTGTCGCCTGCGCCCACAGTACTTTGGCTTTTCACCGGCGGCGGAACCACCTGGACGCAGGATTCACGATCAACGCCCAGCGCCCCCTGTGGGCCAAGCGAGACCACAACGCGATGTGCTTTACCGCTTTGCACGATTTCCTGTGCGGCTTTACGCACATCATCGGGCTGGGTAAGCTCGCGGTTTACCAGCGCGCTCAGCTCTTTGAGGTTGGGTTTGACCAGTTCGATATTGCCGATAGCCAACGCTGCTGCCAGCGCTTCGCCAGAACTATCGACGATGCAGCGAATTCCCTGTTTTTGCGCCGTGCTAATGAGCCGGGTCAGCTTCTCAAGCTGTACCCCTGGCGGCAAACTGCCGCTAATAACCAGCAGCGCGCCAGACTCAATTTCCAGCACCTGATCCTGAAGCTGACAGAACTCAGCATCGGTCAACGCAGCGCCGGGCATGACAAAGCGATACTGTTCGCCGCTGGACTCAACATGGACATGGAGATTTTGTCGGGTCCAGTCTTTGGCCTCGACGGTGGATACGGGAACATTTTCGTCGGCAAGCAATGCGACGAGATGCTCTCCAGTGGCGCCCCCCGCGGGGAAGATGGCCGTGGCGGTTCCTCCAAGATGGGCAATTGCGCGAGCGACATTGATGCCGCCACCACCGGGCTCAAAAACCGGCGAGGTACAGCGAAGCTTACCTTCCGGGTAGATTTGTGGGGTTATTGTTGCGCTATCGAGAGAGGGCGCAAGTGTTAACGTATAGATACGTACCATCTTTACCTCCTGTTAGGCTTTCCTCAGTCTGGCACTTAACCTTTCGAAAGTGAAGTAATTAACAACATGATTTTTCGTGTCTTTATTTAAAACATTTGCGTTAAAGATATATAAATAAAAAAACGGTTTAGGAAGGCTCTTATTCAAAAAATGAAATAAGAATTTATTGCTATGTTATTCGAGTCTTTTTATAATTTGTTACCTTTCAAGGGTCTCTTGTCATTGATCCATATGAAAGTTTCCGAGACCGTAATGGTCTCTTTTTTTGTTGTACGGACTCTTAATAAATGAAGCTTTTGAAGACAGTGCCCGCAGCATTACTGCTGACGGGGGGCCTGCTTGCGTCAATGCATGCTGTTGCCGATGATTCCGTTTTTACTGTCATGGATGACCCTTCCAGCGCGAAAAAACCCTTTGAAGGTAACCTGAACGCGGGATATCTCGCCCAGTCAGGCAACACAAAAAGTTCCTCCTTAACGGCAGACACCACCATGACCTGGTATGGTGAATCCACGGCGTGGTCTTTGTGGGGAAATGCCAGTAATACCTCTTCGAATGATGAGCGTTCCTCGGAGAAATATGCCGTAGGTGGCCGTAGTCGCTACAACATGACCGACTATGACTATCTCTTTGGGCAGGCAAGCTGGTTGACCGACCGTTACAACGGCTATCGTGAGCGCGATGTGCTGACCGCAGGTTATGGTCGTCAGTTCCTCAACGGACCAGTACACAGTTTCCGTTTTGAATTCGGTCCTGGCGTACGCTATGACGAGCATACGGATGGCACCACTGAAACGCAGCCGCTGGGTTATGCGTCAGGAGCTTATGCGTGGCAGATGACTGACAATACTAAGTTTACACAAGGTGTGTCGGTATTTGGTGCTGATGATACAACACTCAACTCTGAAACGGCGTTGAACGTTGCTATCAACGAACACTTTGGGTTGAAAGTGGCTTACAACGTCACCTGGAACTCTGAACCACCGGCAACAGCGCCGGAACATACCGATCGCCGTACTACTGTTTCACTCGGCTATCGTATGTAATGACAAACCGGGTCAAATAATTGGCCCGGCTTTTATCTATTAACGTTAAGTTAATTTAATAGTTAATCTGTGTTTTATTTTTAATACTTATCAATAACGCGCTTTTTTTTAGACGAATTCGATTTAGTTGATAAATACAATGGAACCAGAACAGCGACCAGTATTTTAACCCCAGATCATCGCTGCCCAACGCAGTATCAGCATTGCTGCACAAATAACCAGCAGGATCACCACCATCTTCCAGTGTTTCTTCGCAAAGCGGTTTTTTGGCATTGTTTTTTCCTGCTCTGGTTAAATGACTTTCTGTAAGTGTAACAAAGACGTCAGGGTGTCAGTGAATTGATTTACATCATAGAGTGCACGTTGATTGTTGCTTTGATCGCATCCTAATGCCGTGTACACCGTCAAACGGTGTTATCAAAAAGCGGGTGTAGGTCCAGTGTAGCCATTCAGGAAACCAGTGACATATTTCGCAGAGTGAAGCGGGAATCAGCCCATACCTTTTTGATGATTCTGAGGTGTTTGTGAAATCCGTTGCGATTCACTAGTTGGTATTCTCACCAAGGTTTAAGGAAGTGCGACTATTGTCACTACAATTGTTTATAACTGTGGAACATTCGCAACGTCCGTTGCAGTTCCTGGAATAAAAAGTTGTAGTGCAGTCATGTGGAGATGGGCCATTTATACATAGGTATTATTGTTCAGGTTGCATCGGGTGTGAACTCAGTCACTGTACAACATTATTAATGTTGGTTCTACAGATGTTGTTGTAAAAAAGCATCCAGATGCCGGGGATGAGTGAAAAGCTTCTTGCGATAATTGCATATCGAGCATAAATATTGAATCTGTTGCATGGCTTTATGAGAGGATGGGGTAATCTCCATTCTCATAAAGCCAGTATGCTTATTGGTGTCTAATATCTTTATGGAAACATATTTATGAACCCATGCACCTATAACCTCACAAATTAAATTTGATGTATTTTTTTGTCGCAGTGGTATTAAGTATTAATCTGGCAAACTTCACAAAATATAATTCTATCGTATAGTAAAGAATGGTTGAAATAAAAATGGAAGATAATAGTATCAGGTATAAACTTGAGAATCCATGAGCTTGAGAGTACAGCGAACCAGCAATTATACCGGTTGGTAATATGTTCATGACGAGAGCGTGAGTCAGATACAATGAATATGAAATATTCCCAAAATAGCTTAGTGTTGCTGAGTTTTTCACTTTACACGTCTTCTCAAAGAGAACTAATGCTAATAACAGAAGTGCTGCATAGACTCCGCAGTTCAAAGGTCCATGGCCTCCATTGTACCCTGTAACATAAAAGTATGAAAATAAAGCTATAGATACAATTGTAATAATTCGTATGTAATCATTACTTATGTTTATTTTAGCTGAGTTGTATATTTTATAAATAATTATCCCAATAACAAACTCAAAAAACATAGGAGATGAAAAAACTCTAGCTATTCCTAACATAACACTATGCTCTTGATTGGGGCTAATAATTATGCTGGAATATCCACTAAAATTAACACTGCCATTAAAATAGAAATTCGTTCCTAATACGATAGAAGAAATTAACAACATGGAAATATATCCTCTATATTATCCATGATAAAGCCAATGAAATATAGAAAAGTATGTAGAAGATGATCTCAAACATCAATGTCCATGCTGTGAATATAATTGTATACCCAAACCACGGAGCTTCTGAAAACAAATCAAGATTTACAAAAAATAAAGATTTTATTACGTTGATGTCTATTGGCCTGTCTTGAATAAAAACTAAAACGAACAAGCAGACTAAATAAACAGGGTAAATTCTAAATAATCTTTTTATTATGAATGAGAAAGCTGACTTATCCTTTTCAGTAGATAACATAATAACAAACCCGCTTATCATGAAAAATAAGTCAACGCCAATATAACCATTCCCAAAAAGCAATTCACCTAAATTGCTTTGGGCATATACATTACTTATTTCGCCTCTTGCATGGTAAAGAACCACTAATAGCGAGGCAATTCCTCTCAAATACTGTAAGGACAATAACATGCGTGTACTCTTAATGCGTTAAGATAAACTTCGGAATTTTATCATGGACCATAATTATATGTCTAATAATTAATGAGTTATCTTGATAATAAAATCATTGATAAGATTGCCTAATCTACATTCACATCAAGCGCCCCTCCAAGAAGAGCATCGTCTCCACAAATCTTTCAGACAAATGCTGCACACACAGAGCTTTGCACCGGCTTGCAAGGCTTTGCTTACTCTTCTCTTAGTCGATCATAGTTATCGTTGCAAGACAATTTGAAGCAATGTGAAACAGAGTGGTGCAATCACCACTTTTTTAGTGTTACCATCGGTTTACCGAGTGAGGGACTGAGGATGTCAGTTTTTCATTTGTGTGCCAGATTGTGTACCAATTTAGCGATTGTTGGTTAGATGGTTGCACAACTTACTGTAAACAAATAAATTTTCTCTTTGTATGTGATCTTACGTGTGGGTCACCACTGCAAATAAGGATATAACATGCCTGTTATTACTCTTCCTGATGGCAGCCAACGCCATTACGACCACGCTGTAAGCCCCATGGATGTTGCGCTGGACATCGGTCCAGGTCTGGCGAAAGCCACTATTGCTGGCCGTGTTGACGGTGAGCTGGTAGATGCTTCCGATCTGATTGAGCATGATGCGAAGCTCTCCATCATCACCGCGAAGGATGAAGAAGGTCTGGAGATCATTCGTCACTCCTGTGCGCACCTGTTAGGGCACGCGATCAAACAACTCTGGCCGCACACCAAAATGGCGATCGGACCGGTTGTTGATAACGGTTTTTACTACGATATCGATCTTGATCGTACGTTAACCCAGGAAGACGTCGACGCGCTCGAGAAGCGGATGCACGAGCTCGCTGAGAAAAACTACGATGTCATTAAGAAGAAAGTTAGCTGGTACGAAGCGCGTGAAACCTTCGTGAAGCGTGGCGAGACCTATAAAGTCTCCATTCTTGATGAAAACATTGCCCATGATGACAAGCCTGGCTTGTACCATCATGAAGAATATGTCGATATGTGCCGTGGCCCGCACGTGCCGAACATGCGTTTCTGCCATCACTTCAAACTGATGAAGACCGCAGGGGCATACTGGCGTGGCGACAGCAATAACAAGATGCTGCAGCGTATTTATGGTACTGCATGGGCAGATAAAAAAGCCCTGAATGCCTACCTGCAACGTCTGGAAGAAGCGGCCAAACGCGACCACCGTAAAATCGGTAAGCAACTTGACCTGTATCATATGCAGGAAGAGGCGCCGGGTATGGTGTTCTGGCACAATGATGGCTGGACTATCTTCCGTGAACTGGAAGTTTTCGTTCGTTCAAAACTGAAAGAATACCAGTATCAGGAAGTGAAAGGTCCGTTCATGATGGACCGTGTGCTGTGGGAAAAAACAGGTCACTGGGATAACTACAAAGATGCGATGTTCACGACCTCCTCTGAGAACCGTGAGTACTGCATTAAGCCCATGAACTGCCCGGGTCACGTACAGATCTTTAATCAGGGTCTGAAGTCCTATCGCGATCTGCCGCTGCGTATGGCCGAGTTTGGTAGCTGCCACCGTAATGAGCCGTCAGGCGCGCTGCATGGCCTGATGCGTGTTCGTGGCTTCACTCAGGATGATGCGCATATCTTCTGTACAGAAGAGCAGATCCGTGATGAAGTTAACGCCTGTATTCGTATGGTCTACGATATGTACAGCACCTTTGGCTTCGAGAAGATCGTCGTCAAACTGTCCACTCGCCCCGAAAAACGTATCGGTAGCGATGAAATGTGGGACCGTGCTGAAGCTGACCTGGCCGTTGCGCTGGAAGAAAACAACATCCCGTTTGAGTTCCAACTGGGTGAGGGCGCATTCTACGGTCCGAAAATTGAATTTACCCTGTATGACTGCCTCGATCGTGCATGGCAGTGCGGTACTGTACAGCTGGACTTCTCTCTGCCGTCCCGTTTAAGCGCCTCTTATGTTGGCGAAAACAACGAGCGTCAGGTGCCGGTTATGATTCACCGCGCAATTCTTGGGTCGATGGAACGTTTCATCGGTATCCTGACCGAAGAGTTCGCTGGCTTCTTCCCGACCTGGCTTGCGCCAGTTCAGGTTGTGGTCATGAACATCACCGATTCTCAGTCTGAATACGTTAACGAATTAACGCAGAAACTACAAAATGCGGGTATTCGTGTAAAAGCAGACTTGAGAAATGAGAAGATTGGCTTTAAAATCCGCGAGCACACTTTACGTCGTGTCCCTTACATGTTGGTCTGTGGCGACAAAGAGGTAGAAGCAGGCAAAGTTGCCGTGCGCACCCGTCGTGGCAAAGACTTGGGCAGCCTGGACGTAAATGAAGTGATTGAGAAGCTGCAACAAGAGATTCGCAGCCGCAGTCTTCAACAACTGGAGGAATAAGGTATTAAAGGCGGAAAACGAGTTCAAACGGCACGTCCGAATCGTATCAATGGCGAGATTCGCGCCCTGGAAGTTCGCTTAACAGGTCTGGAAGGCGAAGCTTTGGGTATTGTGAGTCTGAGAGAAGCGATCGAAAAAGCTGAAGAAGCTGGAGTAGATTTAGTTGAAATCAGCCCTAACGCCGAACCGCCAGTTTGTCGTATTATGGACTACGGCAAGTTCCTTTATGAAAAGAGTAAGTCTTCTAAGGAACAGAAGAAAAAGCAAAAAGTTATCCAGGTTAAGGAAATTAAATTCCGTCCTGGTACCGACGATGGCGATTACCAGGTAAAACTCCGCAGCCTGGTACGCTTTCTGGAAGATGGCGATAAGGCTAAGATCACGCTGCGTTTTCGCGGTCGTGAAATGGCCCACCAACAGATCGGTATGGAAGTGCTTAACCGCGTCCGTGACGATCTGAGTGAACTGGCAGTAGTCGAATCCTTCCCAACGAAGATCGAAGGCCGCCAGATGATCATGGTGCTCGCTCCTAAGAAGAAACAGTAAGGCCTTCAAGTAGCAATGTCTGTGGAGCCTGCGGGTTCCACAGCCGTTGTTCGCCTACGTTTCGTTTATTAACAATGCGAAGTGGAAGTTATTAAAATGCCAAAAATTAAGACCGTACGCGGTGCTGCTAAGCGCTTCAAAAAAACCGGTGGTGGTGGATTTAAGCGTAAGCACGCAAACCTGCGTCATATTCTGACCAAAAAATCTACTAAGCGTAAACGTCACCTGCGTCCAAAAGGCCTCGTGTCTAAAGGCGATCTGGGTCTGGTTATCGCGTGCCTGCCGTACGCATAAGCCGTTAACGTTTAATTAATTTTTTTACTAAGAATATAGATACAGGAGAGCACATATGGCTCGCGTAAAACGTGGTGTAGTTGCCCGTGCACGTCACAAGAAAATTTTGAAACAAGCTAAAGGCTACTACGGTGCGCGTTCTCGCGTATACCGCGTTGCCTTCCAGGCTGTTATCAAAGCTGGTCAGTACGCTTATCGTGACCGTCGTCAGAAAAAGCGTCAGTTCCGTCAACTGTGGATTGCGCGTATCAACGCAGCAGCACGTCAGAACGGTATTTCTTACAGCAAATTCATCAACGGCCTGAAAAAAGCCTCTGTTGAAATCGACCGTAAGATCCTGGCTGACATCGCAGTATTCGACAAAGTAGCGTTCACCGCTCTGGTCGAAAAAGCGAAAGCAGCTCTGGCATAAGCCGGTGAAAAGAGGGAGCCTGGCTCCCTCTCTTTTATTTGTAGTGCAATCAATTGGTTGACAATTTATTCGTAAGCCTTTTCAATAAAGGTTGTCCGGTTTTTACCACACAAGGTAACGCAAGCATGAATGCTGCTATTTTCCGCTTCTTCTTTTACTTTAGCACCTGAACTCAGGAGGCTTGCGCGTGAAAGAAGAAACGGAAAACAGCGCCTAAAAGCCTCCCTGGTGGAGGCTTTTTTTATACGCGTCATCCTTCAAGTTGTCTCTGTGTTGGCTGCATTCGCTTACCCCAGTCACGTACTGATGTACGTTCCTGAGGGTTTGCTCTTTTGCCGCCGTGACACAACTTGAATGATTTTGCGTATTTACGAGCGACTAGTGAATATCGCAACATAACGAGGAAAACCATGTCACATCTCGCAGAGCTGGTTGCCAGTGCAACGGCCGCCATTAACCAGGCTTCAGATGTTGCCGCGTTAGACAATGTCCGCGTCGAATATTTGGGCAAGAAAGGGCATCTGACCCTTCAGATGACTACCCTGCGCGAACTGCCGGCGGAAGAGCGTCCGGCTGCAGGTGCGGTGATAAACGAAGCCAAAGAGCAGGTTCAGCAAGCGCTCAACGCGCGTAAAGCCGAATTAGAAAGTGCTGCGCTGAATGCACGTCTGGCTGAAGAAACGATCGATATCTCCCTGCCAGGGCGTCGCATCGAAAACGGCGGTTTGCATCCGGTAACACGTACTATCGACCGTATTGAAAGTTTCTTCGGTGAGCTGGGCTTTACCGTGGCGACCGGTCCGGAAATCGAAGATGACTATCACAACTTCGATGCACTGAATATTCCTGGCCATCACCCGGCGCGCGCTGACCACGACACTTTCTGGTTTGATGCGACGCGTCTGCTGCGCACACAGACTTCCGGCGTGCAGATCCGCACCATGAAGGAAAAACAGCCACCGATTCGTATTATCGCCCCGGGTCGCGTATATCGTAACGACTACGATCAGACGCACACCCCGATGTTCCATCAGATGGAAGGGCTGATTGTTGATACCAACATCAACTTCACCAATCTGAAAGGTACGCTGCACGATTTCCTGCGCAACTTCTTTGAAGAAGACCTGCAGGTTCGTTTCCGTCCTTCCTATTTCCCGTTCACCGAACCTTCTGCGGAAGTGGACGTGATGGGCAAAAACGGTAAATGGCTGGAAGTGCTGGGTTGCGGAATGGTTCACCCGAACGTGCTGCGTAATGTCGGCATCGATCCGGAAATCTACTCTGGCTTTGCATTCGGCATGGGTATGGAGCGTCTGACCATGCTGCGTTACGGCGTGACCGATCTGCGCTCTTTCTTCGAAAACGATCTGCGTTTCCTCAAACAGTTTAAATAAGGGCAGGATAAAACAATGAAATTCAGTGAACTGTGGTTACGCGAATGGGTAAACCCGGCGATTGATAGCGATGCGCTGTCAAACCAAATCACGATGGCGGGTCTGGAAGTTGACGGTGTGGATCCTGTTTCCGGCGCGTTCAACGGCGTTGTAGTGGGCGAAGTGGTTGAGTGCGCTCAGCACCCGAACGCTGATAAACTGCGCGTCACCAAAGTGAATGTAGGCGGCGAGCGCCTGCTGGATATCGTCTGCGGCGCGCCAAACTGCCGTCAGGGGCTGAAAGTGGCCGTGGCAACCGTTGGTGCCGTTCTGCCGGGCGATTTTAAAATCAAAGCCGCGAAACTGCGCGGTGAGCCGTCTGAAGGTATGCTGTGTTCGTTTTCCGAGCTGGGCATTTCCGACGATCATAACGGTATTATCGAACTGCCAGCCGATGCGCCAATTGGTACGGATATCCGTGAATATCTTAAGCTTGACGATAATACTATCGAAATTAGCGTCACCCCGAACCGTGCCGACTGCTTAGGGATTATCGGTGTCGCACGTGATGTTGCTGTGCTGAACAAAGCTCCGCTGGTTGAGCCGGAAATGGCACCAGTAGCCGCAACCATTAGCGACGTCCTGCCGATTCAGGTCGAAGCTGTGGAAGCCTGCCCACGCTATCTGGGCCGTGTGGTGAAGGGCATCAACGTTAAAGCGCCAACCCCGCTGTGGATGAAAGAAAAACTGCGTCGTTGCGGGATCCGCTCTATTGATGCCGTGGTTGACGTAACGAACTATGTGCTGCTCGAACTGGGTCAGCCAATGCATGCTTTCGACAAAGACCGCATTGAAGGTGGGATTGTTGTCCGTATGGCAAAAGAGGGGGAAACCCTGATATTGCTGGACGGCAGCGAAGCGAAGCTGAACGCGGATACGCTGGTGATTGCAGACCATAACAAAGCGCTGGCGATGGGCGGTATCTTTGGCGGCGAACACTCCGGTGTGAATGATGAAACGCAAAACGTCCTGCTGGAATGCGCATTCTTCAGCCCGCTGTCTATTACCGGTCGCGCACGTCGTCACGGCCTGCACACCGATGCGTCTCACCGCTATGAGCGCGGTGTCGATCCTGCGCTGCAACATAAAGCCATGGAACGCGCTACGCGCTTGCTGATTGATATCTGCGGCGGTGAAGCGGGTCCAGTTATTGACGTGACGAACGAAGCCACACTGCCAAAACGCGCAACTATTACGCTTCGTCGTAGCAAACTTGATCGTCTGATTGGGCACCATATTGCGGATGAGCAGGTGAGCGATATTCTGCGTCGTCTGGGTTGTGACGTTACGGAAGGGCAAGATGAGTGGAAAGCGGTAGCCCCAAGCTGGCGTTTCGACATGGAGATCGAAGAGGACCTGGTCGAAGAAGTCGCCCGCGTGTACGGTTATGACAATATCCCGAATACGCCAATTCAGGCGGGGCTTATCATGGGTACGCATCGTGAAGCGGATTTATCGCTGAAACGTGTGAAAACCATGCTGAATGATAAAGGCTATCAGGAAGTTATTACCTACAGCTTTGTCGACCCGAAAGTTCAGGCGCTGCTGCATCCAGGTGAAGAAGCGCTGCTGCTGCCAAGTCCAATCTCTATTGATATGTCGGCAATGCGTTTGTCCCTGTGGACAGGCCTGCTGTCTACAGTAGTGTATAACCAGAACCGTCAGCAGAACCGCGTGCGTATTTTCGAAACGGGTTTACGTTTTGTACCGGATACGCAGGCCAACCTCGGGATCCGTCAGGATCTGATGCTGGCGGGTGTGATCTGCGGTAACCGTCATGATGAACACTGGAATCTGGCAAAAGAGACCGTTGATTTCTATGATCTGAAAGGCGATCTGGAGGCGGTGCTCGACCTGACCGGCAAACTGGCGGACATTCAGTTCAAAGCTGAAGCAAATCCAGCCCTGCATCCAGGTCAATCTGCGGCGATTTATCTGAAAGGTGAACGCATTGGTTTCATTGGGGTTGTTCATCCTGAACTGGAACGTAAACTGGATTTGAACGGTCGCACTCTGGTGTTTGAACTGGAGTGGAATAAGCTCACAGACCGCGTGGTGCCTCAGGCGCGTGAAGTTTCTCGCTTCCCGGCGAACCGTCGCGACATCGCAGTTGTTGTGGCAGAAAACGTTCCCGCTGCGGATATTTTATCCGAGTGTAAGAAAGTTGGCGTAAATCAGGTAGTTGGCGTAAACTTATTTGACGTGTACCGCGGTAAGGGTGTTGCGGAGGGTTATAAGAGCCTCGCTATCAGCCTGATCCTTCAGGATACCAGCCGTACACTTGAAGAAGAGGAGATTGCCGCTACCGTCGCCAAATGTGTAGGGGCATTAAAAGAGCGATTCCAGGCATCATTGAGGGATTGAACCTATGGCGCTTACAAAAGCTGAAATGTCAGAATATCTGTTTGATAAGCTTGGGCTTAGCAAGCGGGATGCCAAAGAACTGGTCGAGCTGTTTTTCGAAGAGATCCGTCGTGCTCTGGAAAATGGTGAGCAGGTAAAACTCTCTGGTTTTGGTAACTTCGATCTGCGTGATAAGAATCAACGTCCGGGACGTAACCCGAAAACGGGCGAAGATATTCCCATTACAGCACGGCGCGTGGTGACCTTCAGACCCGGACAGAAGTTAAAAAGCCGAGTCGAAAACGCAACGCCCAAAGAAGAGTGATTTAACGATCAGCTAAGTCAATTGCTCTGCCATCAAAGCGGCAGCGCAAACCATGATATATAACTAAAAAGGCCGCTCTGCGGCCTTTTTCCTTTTCACTACCGAATCAGCACCGTAGAATCACCTTCATCTCTTTTCAGCAGAATGGAAAACATGCTGACTTTCGCCCATCTACAGCAGCGACGAAATGTGCGCTGGATATTGTCACTGTCAGTACTGATGCTGCTGGCAACGATTCTAAGCTTGTGCGCAGGAGAACAGTGGATCGCCCCTGGCGACTGGTTCAGTGCCCGCGGCGATCTGTTCGTCTGGCAAATCCGACTTCCCCGAACCCTGGCCGTTTTGCTGGTAGGCGCTGCGTTGGCCATATCTGGCGCAGTGATGCAAGCTCTGTTTGAAAACCCGCTGGCGGAGCCTGGGTTATTGGGCGTGTCTAACGGTGCAGGGGTAGGACTCATCGCGGCAGTGCTGCTGGGACAGGGCCAGCTTCCAGGCTGGGCGTTGGGTTTATGCGCCATCGCCGGGGCGCTGATTATCACGCTTATTTTGCTCCGTTTCGCCCGTCGCCATTTGTCTACCAGCCGCCTGCTGTTGGCGGGGGTGGCGCTGGGAATTATCTGTAGCGCGCTAATGACATGGGCCATCTATTTTTCCACGTCTTTCGATTTACGACAGCTGATGTACTGGATGATGGGAGGTTTCGGCGGCGTCGACTGGCATCAGGCCTGGCTAATGGTGGCGCTGATCCCAGTACTGGTGTGGATCTGCTGTCAGTCGCAGCCGATGAATATGCTGGCGCTGGGGGAGACTTCTGCACGCCAGCTGGGGCTGCCATTGTGGTTCTGGCGTAATCTGCTGGTTGTCGCTACGGGCTGGATGGTTGGCGTCAGCGTGGCACTGGCGGGGGCGATTGGCTTTATTGGGCTTGTGATCCCACATATTCTGCGGCTGTGCGGTTTAACCGATCATCGCGTGTTACTGCCGGGCTGTGCGTTGGCTGGCGCTATCGTATTACTGTTAGCTGATGTTGTCGCGCGTCTGGTGTTGGCCTCGGCTGAGCTGCCTATCGGCGTGGTGACGGCCACCATGGGCGCACCGGTATTTATCTGGCTATTGCTAAAAGCCGCGCGCTAGAACGTGTTGGTTCGGTCTATGATTAAAAACTGAAAATCCACTTGTTGTTCTGGAGATGCTATGCAAAACACTATCCTCGATACAGAAGTGATCACCATCGACGGTGAGGTTACCTCACTGCAGCCGTATTCCGGAAATGTGCTGTTAATTGTCAACGTGGCGTCAAAATGTGGGTTGACGCCGCAATATGAGCAACTGGAGAACCTACAGAAAACCTGGCATCAGCAGGGTTTCACCGTACTTGGATTCCCTTGCAACCAGTTTCTGGGCCAGGAGCCGGGCAGCGAAGAGGAAATCAAAACGTACTGCAGTACTACCTGGGGGGTTACCTTCCCGATGTTCAGCAAGATTGACGTTAACGGCGAGGGACGCCATCCACTGTATCAGAAACTGATTGATGCCGCGCCAACAGCCACTACGCCTGTGGAGAGCGGATTCTATGAGCGCATGGCGAGTAAAGGTCGGGCGCCGCTCTACCCGGACGATATTTTGTGGAATTTCGAGAAGTTTTTAGTGGGGCGAGATGGTCAGGTATTGCAACGATTCTCACCCGATATGACGCCTGAGGATCCCATCCTGGTGCAGTCTATCAAGAAGGCGCTGGTAAACTAATGTCTCGATTGATGCAGCTACAGGACGTAGCGGAATCAACCCGGCTCGGCCCGCTTTCCGGTGAGATAAAAGCGGGGGAGATTCTGCATTTAGTGGGCCCTAACGGCGCCGGAAAGAGCACGCTGTTGGCGCGGATGGCGGGTCTGACGACTGGAGAAGGCAGTATCACCTTTGGTGATATGTTGTTGGACGAATGGCCAGCGGCAAAGCTGGCGCAATATCGTGCCTATCTTGCGCAACAGCAAAACCCGCCGTTTGCGATGCCGGTCTGGCATTTTCTGACGCTGCATCAACCAGATAAAGCACGTACCGATCAGCTACAGGACGTCGCCGATACGCTTGGGCTTGGAGATAAGCTGCCACGTAGTGTGAATCAGCTCTCCGGCGGAGAATGGCAGCGCGTGCGCCTGGCAGCGGTTATCCTGCAGATTTGCCCGCAAGCGAATCCCTTTGGCCAGCTTTTACTGCTGGATGAGCCGATGAACAGCCTGGACGTGGCGCAACAAAATGCACTGGATCGGTTATTGAGTCAGCTGTGTTTGCAGGGCATCGCGATTGTTATGAGCAGCCATGACCTTAATCACACCTTACGCCATGCGCATAAGGCCTGGCTCCTTAAACGCGGGAAGTTGCTTGCCAGCGGCCCACGGGATGCAGTGCTGACGCCAGCTAATTTGACTGCGGCTTATGGCGTAAACTTCCGTCGTTTGGACATTGAAGGCCACAGAATGCTCATATCAACCACTTAAGTTAAATGGGTTCTTGAAAATCATATAATTTCCACGCTAAATTGGTATAAAAATATAATTCAGAGGATTCTTCCTGAATGCGCTTTTGGCTTATTTTCATCACAGCATTGTTTTTGGCGGGCTGCAGCAGCCATCGTGCTCCTGCGCCAAATGCTCGCTTGTCGGATTCTATCGCCGTTATCGCCGGTCTGAATGACCAGCTACAAACCTGGCACGGAACACCCTATCGTTACGGTGGCATGAGTCGTAGCGGGGTAGACTGTTCTGGATTTGTTTTGATGACAATGCGCGACAAATTCGATCTGCAACTCCCGCGTGACACACGCACACAATCAAAGATTGGTACCGAAATTGATAAAGATGATTTGCTGCCAGGCGATCTGGTTTTCTTTAAAACCGGATCAGGGGAAAGCGGTCTGCATGTCGGAATTTACGATACCAACAATCAATTTATTCATGCCTCAACCAGTCGTGGAGTTATGCGCTCGTCACTGGATAACGTTTACTGGCGTAAAAACTTTTGGCAGGCGCGACGTATTTAATCCTCATAAGACACAAGGCTGCCAACGACTGCGCAGCCTCGACATCACCATTTGAAAGTTAACTTTTATTTCTGCCGCCAGCCGAACAATAACCCTGAGCATTAAGAGCGTATTTTGCTAAAAATATGATTTATTCCGAGATATTAAAAAGTGCAAAGCTGGATATTCGCTTATAATCAGGATAAGCTAAAAAAAAGGATTCGATTTACTGGCTAAAAAGGGAAAAATGAAAGAGCCTCTATTTGCATCAGCAATAACGTATTTCTCCATCCTTTGCTACAGGATGCCGGATAACACCTATGCAGAGGGGCTGGCACGATGATTGTTTCACTGGATACGCTATACCATTCAGAGTTTTCTTTTCTTCCTGCGAGAAGCGAAAAAGGCGATCTTGAATACGTTGATATCATCACCAGTTTTGCCAGTGAGCAGGGGGGCGTGCGTATACCCACCGAGCTGGTACTGCCTCGGATGTCGGACGATGAGCAATGTCGCTTATTTACCGAAAAGCTTGATTTAATCGAAACGTGCCAACATTTTTTTATTCAACGAAAAGTTTCTGCCTGGATTAATTTAACGCCGGCAATTGCTAATACTTTATTATCAGATGATAAATTTGCTTCACAAGTTGAACGATTTTCGTTTCTGGAAATGGCAATTAATGAAAACTTTCCAGAGTTAAATAATGGAAGAGAGAATCCAACGCTGGCTGCATTGGCGGCGCGATTTCCATTAGTACTGACAAACTATGGTGCTGGCGGGATATCTACCCGGGCAATTTTTGATGGGCTGTTCAAACGCGTCGTGTTGGATAAAAACTTTGTTCAACAAAGGATTGCACATATTTCATTTGAGCCATTTATGCGGGCTATCCTGGCGCAGATATCTCCCTGTAGTGAGTCCGTCATCATTAGCGGTATTGATACACCAGAGATGTTAGCACGTGTATTACCTCTGGGATTCAGTGCCATGCAGGGAGGATTATGGCCTGCCGTGCCTCCTGCGCAGATAATTTCGCTCGCTAAGAGATGACCCTATTATTTGCTGGTGTTTAACAGACTATTAACAGTCTACACTAGAGGCAGGAGGCCCTATGACCCTGTCTTTTACCACCCGCTGGCGTGATGAGTTACCAGCAACCTATACAGCTCTTTTGCCTACTCCCCTGAAAAATGCGCGCCTGATCTGGCATAACGATGCGCTGGCGGAGCAATTAGCGATACCGGAGTCGCTATTTGATATTCCAACCGGTGCAGGTATTTGGGGAGGCGAATCGCTGCTGCCCGGGATGTCGCCTGTAGCGCAAGTTTATAGCGGGCATCAGTTCGGTGTTTGGGCAGGCCAGCTTGGCGATGGCCGCGGGATCCTACTAGGCGAACAACAACTTGCGGATGGCTCAACGTTTGACTGGCACCTGAAAGGGGCCGGGCTTACGCCTTATTCCCGCATGGGAGATGGGCGCGCCGTGCTGCGCTCGACAATTCGCGAGAGTCTGGCCAGCGAAGCGATGCATTATCTGGGCATACCGACCACGCGGGCATTGTCGATTGTGACCAGCGACACGCCGGTGTATCGCGAAACGGTAGAAGCAGGAGCGATGCTCATTCGTGTGGCGCAAAGCCATATGCGCTTTGGCCATTTTGAACACTTTTACTATCGTCGCGAGCCGGAAAAAGTGCGCCAACTGGCTGACTTTGCGATTCGGCATTACTGGCCGCAATGGCAGGAAGAAGCCGATAAGTATCTGTTGTGGTTTAATGATGTTGTCACGCGTACTGCAACACTAGTCGCTGACTGGCAGGCGATAGGATTCGCGCATGGTGTGATGAACACGGACAACATGTCGATTCTGGGGCTGACGATGGATTACGGTCCATTCGGTTTTCTTGATGACTACGTGCCCGATTTTATCTGCAACCACTCAGACAATCAGGGGCGATACAGTTTCGATAATCAACCAGCCGCGGCGCTGTGGAATCTGCAACGTCTGGCGCAAACCCTGTCGCCATTTATCCCGGTCGAGGCGCTGAATGATGCGCTGGACAGTTACCAACTGGCACTGTTGACTCGCTACGGTCAGCGGATGCGGCAAAAACTCGGCTTCTTTAGCGAGCAAAAAAACGATAACGATCTGCTTAGCGAACTGTTTAGTCTGATGGCGCGAGAAAGAAGTGATTATACGCGAACGTTTCGCATGCTCTGCCAAACGGAACAACACAGTGCGCAATCCCCGCTGCGCGATGAGTTTATCGACCGCGCGGCGTTTGACGACTGGTTCGCTCGGTATCGCGCGCGCCTGCAGCAAGACGGCATCGCCGATGCGGTCAGACAAACGCAGATGAAAGCGACAAATCCGGCAATGGTGTTACGTAACTGGCTGGCGCAGCGGGCGATTAGTCAGGCGGAGCAGGGGGATTACGCCGAACTGCATCGGTTGCATTCAGCGTTGCGTACTCCGTTTGTCGATCGTGATGATGACTATGTCAGCCGTCCTCCTGACTGGGGTAAACGGCTGGAGGTGAGCTGTTCGAGCTAAGGTGCCAGAAACACCTGCGGGGACACGGTGGCCGGATGCTGACCAACGTGTACCTGAGCACCGTACCAGTGCTGCAGATCATCGGCCTGTAACACAGCCGCCGGCGTTCCCTGCGACACCAGCCTGCCGTTGTGCAGCAGCACTATTTTGTCTGCCCACAATGCGGCGAGGTTCAGATCGTGAAGCACAATACACACATGTAGCTCTTGTGACGCGGTGAGCGTCTTCAGCAGGCGCAACAAATGCTGCTGGTGATAAAGATCCAGCGCCGAAGTAGGCTCATCAAGGAATAACCAGCCACGAGGCGCACCGTCGCACCAAAGTTGCGCCAGCGCACGGGCCAACTGTACGCGCTGTTGCTCGCCGCCGGAAAGCGCGGCGTATTGCCGGCCCGCCAACGGTGTGCATCCGGTCATTTCCATCACCTGAGCGATGAGTCGTGGCTCCGGCCGCGGCGTCCAGGGCGCGCGTCCCATCGCGATAACGGCCTCTACCGGCCAGTCAAATCCCAGCCGTGTTTGCTGGCGCATCACTGCCCGATGCCGCGACAGCGTCTGGGTAGGCCATTCATCCAGCGGTTTGTCCGCCAGCATGCAGCATCCACTCGCCGGTTGCAGAAAACCGGTCAGCAGGCGCAGCAGGGTGGATTTCCCCGCGCCGTTTGGGCCAATGAGCGCCACCAGTTCACCTTTTGCGAGGGAGAGGGATACGTCGTTAATCACCGCTCTGCCAGCCACACGATAATGAAGCCCTTCAGCGATAAAATGTTCAGCCATGCGGTCCTCGCTGACGAAAAATAAGCCATAAAAACCACGGAGCGCCAAGAAGACTGGTTAACAGACCGACTGGCATCTCCGCAGGCGCAACCGCCGTACGGGCCAGCGTGTCGGCAACCAGTAATAAAAACGCGCCCGCCAGCACGGAGCCGGGGATAACGGCCCGATGGTCTGAACCGAGCCACATACGCATTAAATGTGGGATAACCAACCCGATGAAGCCAATGACACCGGTTACCGCTATGGCTGAGGCAACCAGCAATGCGCTACACAGTAGCAAAATACGTTGAACGCTACGCACATCTACACCGAGATAATGCGCGTCTTCTTCACCCAACTGCAGCAGGTTCAGCGCCGGTGCCAGACGCCAGATGGTCAGTACCGTCGGGATAGTCAGTGACGTGACAGCCAGCAGCGTTGGCCACTGCGCGGTCCCCAGACTTCCCATCCCCCATAACGACAACTGGCGCAATTGCGCATCATTACTGACCCATGACAAAACGCCAACCGCCGCTCCGCAGAGCGCGTTAATTGCAATACCGACCAGTAACAGACGTGAGAGTGAACCGCCGCGCTGTTGGCTGAGGATAAAAATCACTACCGTTGCCGCCAGGGCGCCAATAAAAGCGGCCAGCATTGGGGCGTACAGCATCAACAATGCGGGTAAAGAGACAGGTAGCACGACCCATAAAGCGACGGCGCAGGCGGCACCGCTGCTTATGCCCAGCAATCCCGGATCGGCAAGCGGGTTGCGAAACAGTCCCTGCATCACGCAGCCTGCGAGCGCCAGAGCGCCACCAATGATTAACGCCAGCAGAACGCGCGGCAGACGAATTGTGAGCCAAATTTGACGCAGCGCTTCATCGCCATCGCGCCAAAGCAGACTTACCGGCAGGCGCAACGCGCCAAAACCGGTAGCCAGGATGGTTGCCACGACCAACATGAAGGCGAGTGCCCATAAAGAACAACTGATTCGTCGGGACATCAGGGCAATTGCTCTGCTTTGGCACGAAGCTGCAATATCGCCTGTGGCGTGCGTATGCTAAAGCCGAGCAGCGCCATATCGTCAATCTGCAATACCTGTTTATTCCGTCCAGCTGGCGTCTGCGCAAGACCCGACAGCGCCCACAGGTTCGCTTCGCCACCCATAGCCTTAACGCCATCTTGTGAAATCACTACCAGATCGGGCTGGCTGGCAATGACGCCTTCTTGTGACATCGGCTGATAGCGGGTAACGCCCTGCATGGCGTTGCGCAAACCGGCGGCACGAATCGCCGCATCGGCTCCGGTTTGTTGGCCTGCTGCCATCGCGGTCATTCCGCCATGATTGAGAATAAACAGTACGCGTTTGTTAAGTCCGGATGACGGCAATGCCGCCAGTTCCTGACGTAAGCGGGTGCGCAGCGTTTCGCCCTCATCCTCCCGGTGGGTTGCTTCGGCGATGACGCGGATTTTTTCATCAATCACGTTGAGATCGTTGCTCGCCGGGATCGTGACAACCCTGACATTGCTCTGCTCAACCTGTTTTAGCGCCAGAGAGGGCTGCGCCTGTGCGCTGGCAAGGACCAGCGTAGGGCGGGTGGCAAGGATCCCTTCGGCGTTGAGTTGGCGCAAATAGCCCACATCCGGCAATGCGGTTGCCGCTTCCGGCCACTGGCTGGTGCTGTCGAGCGCCACAAGAGATGACTGTGCGCCCAACGCGTAGACAATCTCCGTGACATCCCCACCGAGCGCAACAACTCGTTCCACGGGCGCAGCCAGCGCTGCGATGGGCAGCAGAGCAATCAGGACCAGCAGTTTTTTCATGCGGCAAGTCCTTTCGGCGTGAGCGCGTCAATCTGTGCGCGCCATTGCGTCTGCTCAGGTTCGCCTTCCGTACGTTGACCATACAACTGGGCGATTTGCGTGCCGTCGGCAGCAAACAGTTCCAGACTGGTGACGTGGCCATCGGCGGTCGGTTTGCGCGTTACCCACGTTTCTGCCACGCTCTCTTCCAGCAGATGTAAGGTAAATGCCGGGTTGAATATATTCAGCCAGCCTTTCATCGACACCAGTTTTTCTATTACGCCGGTAAAAATCTGTACGCACCCGCGATTACCTACGAAGACCATAATTTCATTGCCATCCTGGCGTGCGGCATCAAGTATCTGCGCCAGTGCACGATTAGAAACTTTGCAGGCCAGATCGTCACCAACGAGATTAAATGCCTGTTGACGGGTGAGCTCGTGGCGTTTCAGCAGACCGAAGAACTGATGTACATCGGTCATGGCTCGCCACTCTTGATCAACCGTATGCGCATCGACCGTGATGGCGGCTGGTGCAGACGTGTTAGCAGGTTGCAGTACCAGTGGCGGGTTTTCAGCGAAGATGAAACGGGTCAGCAACGCAGCCCATTCCTCAACGAGAGTATTCTGTGTGGCATAGACTTTCAGCAGCGCATCCCCCTGATGGTCAAAGAACTGAATGCTCTGACGCTCGCCGTGGGCCGTGGTCTCACTGATATGGAAGGCGCTTGCCCACTGATTAAGGAACAGACGCAGGTCGAGGGCGCGCGGATTAAGAACCAGTCCGGCATGACCGTTCAGGTGCTGATTGGTAAAAGCGCCAACCTGTTCATGCACCGCATATTCGTTGCGGCAAATGCATTTGGTTTCGCCTACGGCTTCCAGTGCGCCGAGGATTTCGCGGACTTTGCCACGTAAGCGCCAGGCGTCATGGCCGACACGCGCAAAGGTCAGCTCGGCTTCACTAATATTCATCAACCCTGCAATATCGCGTGCGTATTTACCGGGATTTTCTTTCTTCAGTTCCAGCCAGCATGTGTAATGATTCATTGTCTCTTCCTTCCAGATTGCTACCCCGGCGAACCGGGGAAAAGTGATTACCACTGATAACTCACGAAAATTTTGCCATTGCGACCATCCTGCGGAATGCCTTGCGGCGACCAGTACTCTTTGTCGAAGGCGTTGCCCAGCACCAGCGTGGTGGTCATGCCTTTCAGCGCTTGTTGACCCTGATAGCTCACGTAGAAATCGTTTACCGCATAGCCGGGCTGTTTAGCGTAGCTGCTGCTGATATGCGTGGAGCGGTCGGCAAATGTCCCTATCCAGCCCACGGAGAATCCGCTGTGCGCAACCGGCACATTTAGTTTGCTGGTGACGGTGTCCGGGTTAATGCTGGAAATGTATTCGCCCGTGTCAGTATCTTTGCCGCGCGCACGGTTATAGGCCATGTCGAGGCTGAATAAGTCGGCGGTATATTTCGCCATGACGTCCCAACCCCAAATTTTGGCGTTGGGGACGTTATAGGACATCGTTGTTGCGGCAGCAAAGTCGACGCTGGTGGAGATGTAATCTTTCGCTTTGGTGTCGAAATAGCTGGCTTTAAATTCGAGCGCATCGCTTGCCATCAGCAGATCGTCAAAGCGCAGGCCAAATCCGTATTCCTGCGTTTCGTTGGTTTCCGGACGCAGGTTAGGATTGGGTACCCAGTAGTTAGTGTAGAAACGACCAATAGAGAAATGTTTAGCATCGTTATACATCTCGCCCATGGTCGGCGCACGGAAGGCCTGAGCGTATGAACCGAACAGCATCAGCCAGTCGGCTGGCGTAACGGTGAGTCCGGCGCGGGACGACCATTTGTCGGCATCAACATCCGCGTAACCATCGCTGCTACCGCGATACGAGTCATAACGGGTCCCACCGAGCAGCGTAACCGGCAGGTCGCGCAGGGTGATTTCATCCTGTAGCCAGCCGGAGCTGAAATCGATCTTTGCCTCCGGGAAACCGGTGGTTGTGCCGCCAGGCTGTTGTTCCTGACGATAATATTCGCCGCCATAGGTCAGCAGGTGAGAGGCAAAAGAGTCGGTAAACAGGCGGCTGCGATTGTCGATTTTACCGCCTTTGGTGGTCTGTTTGCGAAATTCGCTGGTGTTATCCATGTTTTGTGCATTAATGCGCGCTTCGGACCAGTAAATACGGGCATCCGCGTTCAGCCAGTCATTGTCTGCCGGAGCGAGCGAGTAGGTCAGTTGCGCATCGCGCTGGATGGTTGAACGGTCAGTCATCGGGTTGCTGGTGGCATCCGTCGCGCTGGTTTGTGGGTTCTTAGGTTCACGGGCCTCATTGTTGTAGTAGCGTAACGAGCCTGCCAGCGTCTGGGCGCCGTCAATTTTCCAACTGCCTTTCGCCAGCATATTGTTGATCGCTTCGTCGTTTGGCGCCGTAGTACCGTCGCTCTGGCGCAAATCACCGCGATCGCGACTCGACCATGCAAGCAGTCCGTCCAGCGTATCGGTGCGCCCAAACGCGCTGGCGCCCATACCGAGGCTGTGATCGCCGGTTCCCGCAGTACCAAATACGCGGTAACCGCTGTTTTTTCCGGCTTCCAGCAGATCCTTGGCATCCGCAGTGTCATACGCGATCACGCCGCCAAGTGCGCCGCTGCCGTACAGCAGTGCAGAGGGACCGCGTACGACTTCGATGCGTTTGATAAGCGCCGGGTCGAGGAAGGTACTGTTCAGGTGCCCGGTATCAGTTCCTTGGCGAACGCCGTCAACCAGCACCAGAACGCCGCGTCGATCGTAGCCGCGCAGATTCACGTCCTGACCGTTGGTGCGCCCCGTGCCATCGAGGGTCAGCCCTGGAACCTTGCGTAGCAGGTCAGCAGCCGAACTGGCGGTCTGGTTTTCCGGGGCGGTGGCATCTATCACGCTGACCATCATTGGCGCTTCAAAGACGCTACGGGCGTTGCCGGTGGCGGTGACGGTCATATCTTCGACCGCTGCATACGCGATGGCGGGCAGGCTACTGACAATCGCCAGCGCCAACAGCGAAGGACGTAGGGATGCGGTGTGCAGGTATGGCATAGCAACTCTCCATTAGGAAATCGAAAAGCGCTGGCTGCCTGGGTATGACCTGGGTGGCTGGCGAACAGTATTGTTTATTTGGTCAGAATGAGTTTTCCGGTTTGGGTCTGGCGCAGCAAGTAGTGCTGACCATCATGTTCTATGATCACACGTCCTTCTTTACCCAGCAGGCTTTTGCTGTCAATTTGACGCTCATTTGGCGCGGCAGAAGGCGGTGCATTTTCTTTTGCAGACGTTGTTGTTGAGTTATCCATACGTGACATAGTGTTTAAAAATAACAATCAATGTAACAATGATAATCATTATCATCAAACAGCAAATTTGCGGCAAGCATTTTTGTGAAATAATTGTGACGAGAACGGATTTTGTACAGCAAAGAGGGGGAAAACATAGGATTAGCACCGGGCAACGTAGTGTTACCCGGCGAACAGCATTAAAAACGGCTATCAACCGCAGAGGCGAGTTTTTCAACCAGCAGTTCGGTATCCTCCCAGTTCAGGCACGGGTCAGTAATGGACTGACCGTACACCAGCGGCTGGCCGCTAACGATTTTTTGCGTACCTTCACGCAGGAAACTCTCGGCCATAATCCCGGCAATCGCCGTCGAACCATTACGAATTTGCAGACAGACGTCATCGCATACTTCCAGCTGACGACGATGCTGCTTCTGGCAATTGCCGTGACTAAAATCGACCACCAGATGCTCAGGCAGCGAAAATTCGTGCAGCGTATCGCAGGCGGCGGCAATATCTTCCGCATAATAATTCGGTTTTTTACCGCCGCGCATGATGATATGCCCGTAAGGATTACCGCTGGTCTGGTAAATGGTCATCTGGCCGGTTTTATCCGGTGAGAGGAACATGTGACTGGCGCGAGAGGCACGAATTGCATCGACGGCGATACGCGTATTGCCATCTGTACCGTTCTTAAAACCGACCGGGCAGGAGAGCGCGGATGCCATCTCGCGGTGGATTTGGCTTTCGGTGGTGCGCGCGCCAATGGCTCCCCAACTGATTAAATCGGCAATAAACTGACCGGTCACCATGTCGAGGAATTCTGTTGCCGTCGGTACGCTTAATTCATTAACCTGCAACAGCAGTTTACGCGCCAGTTCAATGCCGTGATTTACGCGGTAGCTGCCGTTTAAATCCGGATCGGAAATTAAACCTTTCCAACCCACGACGGTGCGCGGTTTTTCAAAATAGGTGCGCATTACGATTTCCAGACGCGCCTGATGTTTCTCGCGCAGGGCCTGCAAACGCGTCGCGTATTCCATGGCGGCATCAAGATCGTGAATCGAGCAGGGACCCACGATCACCAGCAAACGCGGGTCTTCACCATTTAAAATTTTTTCTATCCGGCGTCGGGATTCCGTGACATGACGGGCGACGGAGGACGAAACAGGATACCGTTGCGCAAGCTCTGCTGGAGTGACCAGGTTGTCAATACGCGCAGTACGGAGTTCATCGGTTCTGTTCATTATTTGTCTCAGAAATTTGTTGCTTCAACGGCAGGACTACCGGGAAGTGATGTACATCACAATATCACACTCATCCTGCCTGGTGGCGAGCATCATAACAAAAAATCGAACCAATGAACTAGCGTTCTAGTACATGCGCCGATTCAGCCCCATAATGTCGAGGATCTTGGTAGCAATCTCTTCTACCGAATAATTGGTACTGTTCAGCCATGGGATTTGATTTTTCCGGTATAGCGCTTCTACCTCAGCAACTTCCATCCGGCACTGGCGCAGCGAAGCGTACCGACTGTTCTCCCGGCGTTCTTCGCGGATTGCCGCCAGGCGCTCTGGGTCGATGGTCAGGCCGAACAATTTATGCTGCAACGGCTTCAGGGACGCTGGCAGTACCAGATTATCCATATCATCGGCAATAAAGGGGTAGTTGGCGGCGCGAATACCAAACTGCATCGCCAAGTACAAACTGGTCGGTGTTTTGCCGCAACGGGAAACGCCAAGCAGGATCACCTGCGCCTGATCGAGGTTGCGCAACGAAATACCATCGTCATGGGCAAGGGTGTAATCAATAGCGGCAATGCGCGCGTCGTATTTGTTGAGATTACCGGGATTCAGACCGTGGGTGCGATGGGCGATTGGCGTGGGATCGAGCTTCATCTCGTGCTGCAGCGGAGCAACCAACGCCTGCACGATATCCTGACAAAAACCCTCGCTTTGCAAAATGATTGAGCGTATTTCTGGCAGGACGATGGAGTAGAACACCAGAGGACGCACGCCAGTTTGTTGGTAGATCGCGTCAATCTGGTCTTTTACCGCCCGCGCACGGCTCTCATTTTCCACAAACGGCAGCGTAATGCTGCTGATCGTGACCGGAAATTGCGACATTACCGCGTGGCCCAATACCTCGGCGGTGATGGCCGTACCATCAGAAATATAAAATACATGACGATCAACAGCATTATCCATTTTGCTCATCCTGGGCAGACATAATTCTCTGAAAGCATAAATTAAAATTCGCCAGAAGCGAATATTGCTGCATCTTTTTTATAAAATGAAACGGTATTTTTATATTTAATGAAAAGTACATTTCATTTTTCGGAACAAATGTTTATACCGGTAGTTTTTGTGGAGATCCCTTGTGGCTCGCGGGTTTGCGCAAATGCGGAAACAATCTGAAAAAATAAAAAATAAAGTTGCTTGAACGATTCACCGTTTTTTTCGCTGGAGTAAATATGCAAAGATAATTACGCAAAATTGAGTTTTCTAACCTCGTTCAAATATAAGGATTGTTCGATGTCCAACAATGGCTCGTCACCGCTGGTGCTTTGGTATAACCAACTCGGCATGAATGATGTAGACAGAGTTGGGGGCAAAAATGCCTCCCTGGGTGAAATGATTACTAACCTTTCAGGTATGGGTGTTTCCGTACCGAATGGTTTTGCAACGACCGCCGATGCGTTTAACCAGTTTCTGGACCAAAGCGGTGTAAACCAGCGCATTTATGAGCTGCTGGATAAAACGGATATTGACGATGTCACCGAGCTTGCAAAAGCCGGCGCGCAGATCCGCCAGTGGATTATCGACACTCCTTTCCAGCCGGAGCTGGAAAATGCCGTCCGCGATGCCTACGCGCAGCTGTCAGCGGACGATGCCCATGCATCTTTTGCCGTGCGTTCTTCCGCCACCGCAGAAGATATGCCAGATGCGTCATTTGCCGGGCAGCAGGAAACCTTCCTCAACGTCCAGGGATTTGATGCTGTACTGGTTGCTATCAAACACGTATTTGCCTCGTTGTTTAACGACCGTGCGATCTCTTATCGTGTCCATCAGGGTTATGACCATCGTGGCGTAGCGCTCTCTGCGGGTGTGCAGCGGATGGTGCGCTCAGACCTCGCGTCTTCCGGCGTCATGTTCTCCATCGATACCGAATCCGGTTTCGATCAGGTGGTGTTTATCACGTCTGCATGGGGCCTGGGCGAGATGGTCGTGCAGGGCGCCGTTAACCCGGATGAATTCTACGTGCACAAACCGACGCTGGCGGCTAATCGTCCGGCTATCGTCCGTCGCACAATGGGTTCGAAAAAGATCCGTATGGTCTACGCGCCAACCCAGGAACACGGTAAGCAGGTAACGATTGAAGATGTCCCGCAGGAACAGCGCGACATTTTCTCCCTGACCAATGCTGAAGTGCAGGAACTGGCGAAGCAGGCGGTACAGATCGAGAAGCACTACGGTCGTCCGATGGACATTGAATGGGCGAAAGACGGTCATACAGGTAAGCTATTTATTGTGCAGGCGCGTCCGGAAACCGTGCGTTCTCGTGGCCAGGTGATGGAGCGTTATACGCTGCATGCGCAGGGTAAAATTATTGCTGAAGGTCGTGCCATCGGTCACCGCATTGGCGCGGGTCCGGTCAAAGTCATCCAGGACATCAGCGAAATGAACCGTATCGAACCCGGCGATGTGCTGGTTACTGACATGACCGACCCGGATTGGGAACCGATCATGAAGAAAGCAGCGGCGATTGTCACCAACCGTGGCGGTCGTACCTGTCACGCGGCGATCATCGCCCGTGAGCTGGGGATCCCGGCAGTGGTTGGCTGTGGCGATGCTACCGAGCGCATGAAAGACGGTGAGAAGGTTACTGTCTCCTGTGCCGAAGGTGACACCGGTTATGTTTACGCTGAAATGCTCGACTTTAGCGTGAAGAGTTCCAGCGTCGAAACCATGCCGGATCTGCCGTTGAAGGTGATGATGAACGTCGGTAACCCGGACCGCGCTTTCGACTTCGCCTGCCTGCCAAACGAAGGTGTTGGCCTGGCTCGTCTGGAATTTATCATTAACCGCATGATTGGTGTACACCCTCGCGCGCTGCTGGAGTTCGATGACCAGACGCCTGAGTTGCAAAACGAAATCCGCGCCATGATGAAAGGTTTCGATTCTCCACGTGAATTCTACGTGGGTCGTCTGACGGAAGGGATCGCGACGCTGGGGGCGGCGTTTTATCCGAAACGCGTCATCGTGCGTATGTCTGACTTTAAGTCCAACGAATATGCCAACCTCGTCGGCGGTGAGCGTTATGAGCCGCATGAAGAGAACCCGATGCTGGGCTTCCGTGGAGCGGGCCGTTACGTTGCTGATAGCTTCCGCGACTGTTTCGCGTTGGAATGTGACGCAGTGAAACGTGTCCGTAACGATATGGGCCTGACTAACGTCGAAGTGATGGTGCCGTTTGTACGTACCGTTGCGCAGGCGAAAGCGGTGGTGGAAGAGCTGGCGCGTCAGGGGCTGAAACGCGGTGAGAACGGGCTGAAGATCATCATGATGTGTGAGATCCCGTCCAACGCCTTGCTGGCCGAGCAGTTCCTTGAATACTTTGACGGCTTCTCCATCGGTTCAAACGATATGACGCAGCTGGCGCTGGGTCTGGACCGTGACTCTGGTGTGGTTTCTGAACTGTTTGATGAGCGTAACGACGCGGTGAAAGCCCTGCTGTCGATGGCGATTCGCGCAGCCAAGAAACAAGGCAAATACGTGGGTATCTGCGGTCAGGGTCCCTCTGACCACGAAGACTTCGCGGCCTGGCTGATGGAAGAGGGGATCGACAGCCTGTCGCTGAACCCGGATACCGTCGTGCAGACCTGGCTGAGCCTGGCTGAACTGAACAAGTAACATTATGCCGGATGGTGGCGTAAGCGCCTTATCCGGCCTACGGTGAGTATCATTCGTGGGCCGGATAAGATGCGGTAGCATCGTCATCCGGTATTTTATCCTTCCACGCTTAAGCCTGATGCAATATTGTCAGTACAGTGCGCAGATCGGTCACTGCGATTTGCCCCGGAGCAGATGCTTTTTTCACCGCACCGAACGTGGCTGCTGAACCAAAAACCTCGCCAGCTAAACGAGAAATCACCCCGTTTTTTGCCATCGACATCGTGATAATTGGACGATCGGCATAGCGTTCATGCATTTCCAGCGTCGCGCTGAGCAGCGTCAGCACATCCGTTTTGCATTGCGGCATCAGCGCAATTTTGGGGATATCGGCGTCCAGTTCCTGCATTTTACGCAGACGCTGAACAATCTCCTCAGCGGCCGGCGTTTTATGAAAATCATGATTCGACATAATAACCAGGACTTTTTTGGCGTGAGCTTGCTCAACGGTTGCTTTCACCTGCGCATCACCAGTGAATAGCTCGAGATCGATCATATCCACCAGACCACAGTCTATCGCTGCACGGTTTAGTGCGAAATAGTCTTCAGCAGGTAAGGCCTGCTCGCCGCCTTCCTGCGCAGTACGGAAGGTAAAAAGTAACGGCTTGTCAGGCAGAATCTCGCGGATGGCGCGCGCAGCGTCCAGTACTGCGTCAATGGATGCGACATCGGCAAAATGGTCAACGCGCCATTCCAGAATATCGAAATCCGCTTCGCGATAGGTCAGCGCTTCACTTTTTACCATTGCGATGTCTTTAGCCATCAGTGAGACAATGATCTTCGGCGCACCCTTGCCAATTACGACATTTCTTACAGTTACGGTTTTCATTGATTACCCTATAAATATTGGCTGATATCTGTCCGTCAGCCCCCTGAGCCTTCAACAATATCACGGTTTTGTGCTTGATATCGAAACCACTTTTTTAATTGGTACAGACCGTTGAATGGCGGGAAAGTTAAGAAAGGAGAGTATGGCGATTAGAAGGGTACGAAGGACAAAAAAAAGCCCATCGTGGGAGATGGGCAAAGACTACACACAGCAATTCGTTGTTTCACTCAGGGGATTTCCATGCTTATAAATCAATGTGTTGATCTAAAGCCATGGGCTAATAGTAGGCATACGGCTTTTTAACGTCGATCAGATTCATCTCAATAGTTTAAAAACTGTAAAGAATTTGCGACACAAATGAGTGTTTAAAGAAGGGCAACGTTGGGTCTGATTCAGTAAATGGGAGGGATTAATTAGAATTGTTAAACAGTCAGGCAGCTGTGCCGCCTGACGTGGGATTACTTATTGCGTTCTATTTCAGCAATTTCTTCGAGGATTGTATCCGGATCGCTATCCGGCGCAGGGGCTTCGTTTACCCATGCGGAGAACAGACGCCAGGAAACAGCCAGGACCACCGGGCCGATAAACAGGCCAATCATGCCGAATGCAATTAGTCCACCGATGACCCCTGAGAGAATCAGGATCAATGGTAAATCGGCACCCATACGAATCAGCATCGGGCGAATCACGTTATCCAGCGTTCCGACCACACCGCTCCACACCAGCAGCACTGTGCCCCAGGTTGAATCGCCCGTCCAGTACAGCCAGATAATGGCCGGGACCAGCACCGGCAAGGGGCCCAGCTGTACCAGACAAGAGAGGATCATCACCACTGCCAGCAGCGTGGCATACGGCACGCCGGTTACCGCCAGACCAATACCGCCGAGCACGGCCTGCACCAGTGCGGTGACCACGACGCCTAATGCGACGGCGCGAATGGCCTGTGCTGCCAGCAGAATGGCGGCATCGCCGCGTTTGGATGCCAGGCGGCAAGCGAAGTGACGAATACCTAACGCCACCTGTTCACCGCGCCAGTACAGCAGGGCACTGAACAGCAGCATCAGACCACAGTGCATCATAAAACGGCCAATATGTGCAGCCTGACCGACGAACCAGGTTGTCGTCGTGCCAATATAAGGACGAACCTTCGCCATGATGGCCGAGCCGCCCATATCCAGCAGGCTATGCCATGCGGCATACATTTTGGCGCCGACCAATGGAATACTGTTCAGCCACGCCAGATCCGGCAACGTCATATCGCCTGCGGTTACGGCATGGATCAACGGCCCGCTGCCATCCACAATGCTATTAACCAGCAGCGCGATAGGAATGATAAACAACAGTACCAGCAGCAGGGTCATCACCAGCACGGCCAGCGAGCGACGCCCCCAGAGCAGTTTTTGTAAGCGTAGCAGGATGGGCCAGGTCGCAATGACCACCGTACCTGCCCAGGCAAAACCGAGGATAAAGGGTTGAACAATCCAGAGACACGCCACAATCATGATGGCTAAAAACAGCACCGATAGCAGCACTTGTGCAATATCCCTGGGCTGACGGAAATTTACCATAAATACTTTTCACCTTTGTCTTTGCGTCAGAACGTTGACGCGACGTGAACATCTAAATGACACCCTGTAATGATGAGCAATTTCAGCGGTTTTGAACAGGTGGATTCTGCCTGTAAATCTGCTGAGCGTATTAGAAAAAAATGTGATACAACAAACAAAGCAACACGCAAACGATTAAATTCACAACACAGACCGCAGGAAAGGGTCACTATAATGATTCCACAAATTTCTCAGGCACCGGGTGTCGTTCAACTGGTGCTCAACTTTTTGCAGGCGCTGGAGCAGCAAGGATTTACGGGCGATACGGCAACGAGCTATGCCGATCGTCTGACAATGTCGACGGATAACAGTATTTATCAGCTACTTCCTGATGCTGTGGTTTTCCCTCGTTCAACCGCAGATGTGGCGCTAATCGCCCGTCTGGCGGCAGAACCTCTTTTCTCTTCGCTCATTTTTACCCCGCGCGGCGGCGGCACCGGAACCAATGGTCAGGCGCTGAATCAGGGCATTATTGTTGATATGTCTCGCTACATGAGCCGTATCATTGAAATCAATGTGCAGGAAGGTTGGGTGCGGGTCGAAGCTGGGGTAATCAAAGATCAGCTCAACCAGTTTCTGAAGCCTTACGGCTATTTCTTTGCTCCCGAATTATCTACCAGTAACCGGGCTACGCTGGGAGGGATGATCAATACCGATGCCTCCGGACAAGGTTCGTTGGTTTACGGTAAAACCTCCGATCACGTACTGGGGATCCGCGCGGTGCTGATGGGGGGCGATATTCTTGATACTCAACCCATGCCGGTCGAACTTGCCCAAACGTTGGGTAACAGCAATACCACCATTGGACGCATTTACAAGACAGTTTATGAACGTTGCCGCGACAACCGAAAACTGATCATTGATAAATTCCCGAAACTTAATCGCTTCCTGACCGGGTACGATTTACGGCACGTCTTTAATGATGAGATGACCGAATTTGATTTAACCCGCATTCTGACCGGCTCTGAAGGTACGCTGGCGTTTATCACCGAAGCCCGTCTGGATATCACGCCGTTGCCCAAAGTCAGACAGTTGGTTAACGTCAAGTACGACTCGTTTGACTCGGCACTACGTAACGCTCCGGTGATGGTGGACGCGCGCGCGCTGTCAGTAGAAACCGTCGACTCCAAAGTGCTTAATCTGGCGCGGGAAGATATTGTCTGGCATTCGGTCAGTGAATTGATTACCGATGTTCCTGATAAAGAGATGTTGGGCCTGAATATCGTCGAATTTGCGGGTGACGATGAAGCATTGATCGATGCTCAGGTTAGTGCGCTGTGTGAACGTCTGGATGGGTTAATTGCCCGTCAGGAAGCCGGTGTCATTGGTTGGCAACTGTGTACTAAACTCTCGGGCGTAGAGCGTATTTACGCCATGCGTAAAAAAGCAGTCGGTTTGTTGGGGAATGCAAAAGGTGCTGCAAAACCTATTCCGTTTGCCGAGGACACCTGTGTTCCGCCGGAGCATCTGGCTGACTATATTGCCGAGTTCCGTGCGCTGCTCGACAGCCACGGTCTGAGTTATGGCATGTTTGGTCACGTGGATGCCGGCGTGCTGCACGTCAGGCCGGCGCTGGATATGTGCGACCCGCAGCAGGAAGTACTGATGAAGCGCATTTCTGATGATGTTGTCGCGCTGACGGCAAAATATGGCGGTTTGCTGTGGGGCGAGCACGGGAAAGGTTTTCGTGCAGAATACAGTCCGGCGTTCTTCGGGGAGGAGCTGTACCGCGAACTGCGTAAAGTGAAATCAGTGTTTGATCCGCAAAACCGTCTCAATCCAGGGAAAATCTGTCCACCGGAAGACGTAGATGCGCCGATGATGAAAGTAGATGCGGTGAAGCGCGGGACGTATGATCGTCAGATCCCACTGGCCGTACGCCAGGAGTGGCGCGGGGCAATGGAGTGTAACGGCAACGGGTTATGCTTTAACTTCGATGCGAAAAGTCCCATGTGCCCGTCGATGAAAATCAGCCTCAACCGTATTCATTCGCCAAAAGGGCGAGCTACCCTGGTGCGTGAATGGCTGCGTTTGTTAGCGGATCGCGGGATCGACCCAATACAGCTGGAAAAAGAGCTACCGGAAAAACGCGCCAGTTTACGTGCGCTGATTGCCCGTACCCGCAACAGTTGGCATGCGCGCAAGGGCGAATATGATTTCTCGCACGAAGTAAAAGAGGCAATGTCCGGCTGTCTGGCATGTAAAGCCTGTTCAACACAGTGTCCGATTAAAATCGATGTGCCGGAGTTCCGTTCGCGCTTCCTGCAGCTGTACCACACGCGTTATCTGCGCCCGCTGCGCGATCACATGGTGGCGACCGTTGAGAGCTATGCGCCGTTAATGGCGCGTGCACCCAAAACGTTTAACTTTTTCATCAATCAGCCGCTGGTACGTAATCTGGCGAAAAAGCACATCGGTATGGTCGATTTACCGCTGTTGTCTGCGCCTTCGCTACAACGTCAGCTGGTTGGCCATCGCTCCGCCAATATGACGCTGGAACAGCTCGAATCACTCACTCTTGAGCAAAAAGCGCGTATAGTGCTGGTGGTGCAGGATCCGTTCACCAGCTATTACGATGCACAGGTGGTGGCTGATTTTATACGCCTGGTTGAAAAGCTGGGCATGCAGCCGGTACTGCTACCGTTCTCGCCAAACGGCAAGGCGCAGCATATTAAGGGCTTTTTAAACCGTTTTGCGAAAACCGCGAAGAAAACATCGGAGTTTCTCAATCGGGTGGCGAAGCTGAATATTCCGATGGTGGGTGTTGATCCTGCGCTGGTGCTTTGCTATCGCGACGAATACAAACTGGTGCTCGGGGAACAGCGGGGTGATTTCCATGTGTTGTTAGCCAACGAGTGGTTATCGACAATTGTGGAAGCGCAGCAGCCAATCGCGGTTGGCGGTGAACCGTGGTACTTCTTTGGTCACTGTACCGAAGTGACGGCTCTGCCAGGCGCGCCTGCGCAGTGGGCGGCTATTTTTGCCTGCTTTGGCGCAAAGTTGGAAAACGTCAGCGTGGGTTGCTGTGGTATGGCGGGTACCTATGGTCACGAAGTGAAGAATCATCAGAACTCACTCGGGATCTATGAGTTATCATGGCACCAGGCAATGCAACGATTGCCGCGTAACCGTTGTCTGGCGACCGGATACTCCTGTCGCAGTCAGGTAAAACGCGTTGAAGGTACGGGAGTTCGCCATCCATTACAGGCACTGCTGGAGATTATAGGATGATCTGGAAACGTGAAGTCACCCTTGAGGCGCTCAATGCCATGGGTGAAGGAAACATGGTTGGGCTGCTCGATATCCGTTTTGTGCACATTGGTGACGATTCGCTGGAAGCCACGATGCCGGTGGATCATCGTACCAAACAACCTTTTGGTTTGCTGCACGGCGGCGCATCCGTAGTACTGGCGGAAAGCATGGGTTCGGTGGCAGGCTACCTGTGTACTCAGGGTGAACAGAAAGTGGTGGGCCTGGAGGTCAACGCCAACCACATTCGCTCCGCGCGGGAGGGCCGCGTCAGAGGGTTATGTCGTGCGGTGCATACCGGCTCCCGTCATCAGGTGTGGCAAATTGAGATTTTCGATGACCAGGGACGATTGTGTTGCACGTCGCGTCTGACGACCGCAATTTTGTGAAGCATATTGCTTTTGGTCATTATCTGCGCAGGGAATGGTGTTATACTGTGCAGGTTTTGAACACAAGCGAGGATGATATGTCTACCCAATTAGACCCGGCCCAACTGGCAATAGAATTTTTACGTCGTGATAAATCCGATCTTTCACCGGCTCAGTACCTGAAAAGACTGAAACAACTCGAACTGGAGTTTGCTGATTTACTGGCGCTTTCATCGATTGAACTGAAAGAAGAGATCTATTTTGCCTGGCGCATGGGCGTTCATTGATTCCGGTATGCTTATCGAGTAAAAACCCCGACACGCGTTCGGGGTTATTTTTTGCCTTAAATCTTCATTACCACTTCATCTCACCGGTATTGACTTTTGCACTTAGCTCCAGAGAGCTTGTGTCCGCGAGACCTGACCAAGCCGCGGTCATGGTTTTAATCACATAGTCAGATCCTTTCTTCGCCTCTAATGCCTGCTCAAACGACTGCAAATAGTCCTGAGTGAAGCGAATCGCTTTATCGCCCGTAGGGCGTTCGCCAATGTAATGACCTGGGATCACCTGAGTGGGGTGTAAGTTCTGCATTTCGCTCAGTACGCTACGCCATGCGCTACGTTGTTCTGCAGACTGAGTATCTGCCGTCCAGACATGTATACCGGAAGCCACGCCAGTACCGCCAATAATGGCACGGTTTGCTGGGATCCAGACATAGG
Organism: Citrobacter sp. Cu231; assembly: GCF_030332265.1. Taxonomy (NCBI): domain Bacteria; kingdom Pseudomonadati; phylum Pseudomonadota; class Gammaproteobacteria; order Enterobacterales; family Enterobacteriaceae; genus Citrobacter; species Citrobacter sp. Cu231. The sequence continues at coordinate 868,099 of NZ_JAOWIE010000032.1, forward strand.
CTGCATAATCGTCGGGATGGCGCAGTTCCAGTGTTTCGCCATCAACCGTGAACTGCGTTTGCGTTGTCGCCTGCGGAACGGTGAGCGATGTTGGCGCACCATCCTTCATTTGCGGACCCCAGAACTGCAGTTTAGCCTCTTTGGTGGCGCGGATATGGTCCACTACGTGTGGTGTTGCCAGAACTTTTACCTGTGGGAAGGCATTGACGATAGGCTGCAGGCCAAAATAGAAATCCGGATCGCCGGAGGTGATCACGATAGCCTTCAGCGTTTTACCGCTGGCGTGAATCATCTGCACCAGTTGTTCGCCATCTTTAGTACTGAACTGGGCGTCAAACAAAATGGCCTCTTTGGGACCAGACACCAGCGTCGAAGAGACCGGGAAAATACCCTTGTCCTGGGGATTGTAAACCTCCAGTTGTAGCGGCGCGGCGAAGGCTGAAGAAGCGAAGAGAGGTAACAGCAGGGCCAGAGTTTTAACTTTCATGCCGGGTAACCTTATGCAGGGAATTGTCTTTTGATAGTTCCCGTATTTTAAGGAAATTCGGATCTGTTAGAATTCCCTCATTAGGACATGCTGAGTTTCATAAAACGATCGGATGGGATGTAATGGACAGAGTAATGGCGGCAACGGTATTTAACCATATCTGTGATTTGGGCAGTCTGAGCGCCGCTGCACGTGCATTGGGGCTTTCCCGTCCGATGGTCAGTCGTTACCTCGACGAGATGGAAAAATGGGCAGGCGCAAGACTTATCCATCGATCATCGCGTCGCTTGACGATCACGCCAGCGGGTGAAGAGGCATTAGCGAAAACACGTTCTCTGGCGCAACTTTCGCTGGATATCGGGGCCGCCAGCGCCGCGCAAACGCCCAGTGGCACGCTACGTGTGGCCTGTGCGCACTTTACTGCTATGCATATATTAGCGCCGGTACTGCCCACATTTCTGGCGCAGTATCCGCAGTTGCGGATCGAGGTGGAGATCAATAATCAACCGGTAAGCCTGGTAGGAGAACGTATCGATGTGGCAATCCGCATAACGGAAAATCCCGAACCCGGAACCATCGCCCGTCGCCTTGGCGACTGTAAATCGGTGCTCTGCGCGTCTGTAGATTATCTGCATCAATACGGTACTCCTGAAACGCTCGACGATCTGACGCGGCACAATTGCCTCTATTACAGCGGGTTTGCTGGTAAATCCTGGCACTTTCAGGATGTCTACGGCCAGGATGTCGCCGTTGCGATTAAAGGGAACTTGAGCGCCGGAATCTCTTCGCTGCTCTGTGAGTCGGCGCAGGCGGGAATGGGCATTGCGCTGGTGCCGGAACTGGAGGCGCGGGAAGGGCTGGCGCAGGGGACGTTGATTCGCATATTACCAGAGCTACAGCCCAAATGCCTGCCGATTTATGGTTTATACCTTTCTCGTGAACATCAGCCTGCGGGCTTACGCTTGCTGCTGGACGCACTCAGTGGGGCGCAATGCTAAAAAGGTAGCTAAACGTGCTCATAAAATAGTCAAACCGCAATTTGTGTTAAAAAAAACTTATCAGTGTATGAGATTCTTCTTATCGCCCCTTCAAGAGCTAAGCCATTGTGAGTGCCGGAGATAAGCGCCGGATGGGGCCGGAACCCTTAAGCCTGCCAGCAAGCAGACTTAAGGGTTTTTTGTTGTTTGTCAATTAGCTGGGGTCGATTCCATTATCATTGACACGGAAAATATAAAAATCCCATTCAGTTCGCGCAGGCTTTTTTACTTTCCGGCGATATAGCAGGGGTATTCGCGGATGTGCCATGGCATAGTAACTCTGTCATAACGTCGTTAATTGTTATCGCGTGCAGCAACGGACTGTACTTTCCACTCGCCATTTTCATTAACCATACAATCAATAACCGTGTGAGGATTTTTTTTGCCGAATGTTATATTGACGTTTACGCAGACAGGATCCCAGTCATATGAGGATATGGCCACATTCTCTGTCCAGTCGTCACCGATATATTGTGATTTTAGAAAAAAATCAGCAGAATAGAAAACCTCATCATCATAATTTGGATCTTGTGTTCGCCTTAGTTTCTGCATTGTTGATGCAGTAACGTATTTATCGATATCCTTACCGTCGGTAATCGGGAAATTATTATTGTTAATTTTGTTCACGTACCACTTATTAAATGCAACGGCCTGGTTAACAGGATCGTTGGTATTATTTGCCATAGCAGATGAGGTCACCAGTAGCAAAAGCAGTAATTTTTTCATGTCACTTGTGCCTGTATATAGTAACAGTGGGCTGGATTTTTCTGTACTGTGGCCAGGGCATAAACTGCGCTGTACGAAATCGGAGTACCAGGCTCCCGTCCCATCGTAAATACAGGCGTGCCCATACTGGTTTGGACCTGGTAAAGCATCAATAACCGCTATATCGCCCTCTATTGGGGTGCCGTATGATTTGCTGAATCCTGTTTTTTCTAGTGACCTTGCAAAACTGTTGGCGTTAGTACCTTCAATTTTGACGCCGCCAGCGCGAATTGCTGCAGCTACTGCTCGAGCGCAATAACCCTGGCTTTTTTGATGCGCGTGACTTCGCGTATACGAGACCGCATCATGTTTATTCCATGACATAATTTCCCCTTAGTAATAGAATGAATCATAAAATAATAATACTCCGGCACTTAATTCGAAATTGTATTTTATAGTGAGATTTAATTAATCAACATATGTAATGCCAATATTAATTATCGAATTGATAATTAAAGCGTATGGCAATATATTGAATTAGCAATTAGTCCTGCAAATCCCAAAGTTAATCTTATTTGCGTAATGTTTACTGTTAAAATCAAACTGGCTTGTAAATTATGACGTTTAAAATCGGGAACACGCCTCGCATAACCTCCATTTTAGGATTTGGGGGGCAAAATCGCGCTGAGGGCTCAATTTGGGGCGTTAAATAGTCTGTACTTATCTATCACGAGAAAAGACTAAGTTACTGATTACACTATAATCCAATGATTTCATTAAATTTTTAAAACCTATCCCTTAAATAGACATTATCTATACATCTTTTGATCTTTGACCTGCCTGAACGATTGGATTTTCATAATCCATTATTAATCAAAGCATTGAACAAAATAATCCATCTCTGATAACCCGCGCTGCAGGGTCTATGCTTATTAAAAGTAACCAAAAAGGGCGATTAACCCGAATGCCCCTGCTGTTGAGGGGTTGAAGTGATAATCATTATCACTAACATATTGTTATAGTCTAAAAGCTAGTGACTCGAGGTAACCCTATGGAATTGCATTCAGGAACATTTAACCCGGAAGATTTTGCCTGGCGTGGACTGAGGTTAACGCCAGCGGCTGCGGCGCACATCCGCGAACTGATGGCAAAGCAACCCGGCATGTTGGGCGTTCGCCTGGGCGTGAAGCAAACGGGATGTGCAGGATTCGGCTACGTGCTGGATACCGTCCGTGAGACTCAAAAAGACGATCTCCTGTTTGAAATGGATGGTGCCAGACTGTATGTGCCGTTACAGGCGATGCCGTTCATCGACGGCACAGAAGTCGATTTTGTTCGCGAAGGATTAAATCAGTTATTTAAATTTCATAACCCGAAAGCCCAGAACGAATGCGGCTGTGGCGAAAGTTTTGGGGTATAGGCGGTACTATGTCTCGTAATACTGAAGCAACTGACGATGTCAACACCTGGGCTGACGGGCACCTTAATTACAAAGAGGGGTTCTTCACCCAACTGCAAACCGACGAGCTGGCGAAAGGGATTAGCGAAGAGGTCGTGCGCGCAATTTCGGCAAAACGTAATGAACCCGACTGGATGCTGGAATTCCGCCTTAATGCCTTTCAGGCATGGTTGACCATGGAAGAACCGCACTGGCTAAAAGCGCACTATGACAAACTGAATTATCAGGATTACAGCTATTACTCTGCGCCGTCCTGCGGCAACTGCGATGAAACCTGTGTGTCTGAACCGGGAGCGGTGCAGCAAACGGGCGCAAATGCATTTTTAAGTAAAGAGGTCGAGGACGCCTTTGAACAGCTTGGCGTGCCGGTCCGCGAAGGCAAAGAGGTGGCGGTTGATGCCATTTTTGACTCGGTGTCGGTGGCGACCACCTATCGCGACAAACTGGCGGAACAGGGCATTATTTTCTGTTCGTTCGGTGAGGCGATTCACGACCACCCGGAGCTGGTAAAACAGTATCTGGGCACGGTTGTTCCGGGTAATGACAATTTCTTTGCCGCGCTGAATGCGGCAGTGGCCTCCGACGGTACGTTTATTTATGTGCCGAAAGGTGTGCGTTGCCCAATGGAACTGTCGACCTATTTCCGTATCAATGCGGAAAAAACCGGGCAGTTTGAACGCACCATTCTGGTTGCGGATGAGGGAAGCTACGTCAGCTATATCGAAGGCTGTTCGGCCCCTGTGCGCGACAGCTATCAGCTGCATGCTGCGGTAGTGGAGGTCATCATCCACAAAGATGCCGAAGTGAAATACTCGACGGTACAAAACTGGTTCCCTGGCGATGGCAATACCGGCGGCATTTTGAACTTTGTTACCAAGCGGGCGCTGTGCGAAGGCGAAAACAGCAAAATGTCGTGGACGCAGTCAGAAACCGGTTCGGCCATTACCTGGAAATACCCAAGCTGCATTCTGCGTGGGGATAACTCTATCGGCGAATTCTACTCCGTGGCCCTGACCAGTGGTCATCAGCAGGCCGATACTGGCACCAAGATGATCCACATTGGCAAGAACACCAAATCAACCATCATCTCTAAAGGTATCTCCGCCGGACACAGTCAGAACAGCTATCGCGGTTTAGTGAAAATCATGCCAACCGCCACCAATGCCCGCAACTATACCCAATGCGACTCGATGCTGATCGGCGCGGATTGTGGGGCGCACACCTTCCCGTATGTGGAGTGTCGTAACAACAGCGCCCAGCTTGAACACGAAGCCGCGACGTCGCGCATTGGTGAAGACCAGCTATTTTACTGCCTGCAGCGCGGTATCAGCGAAGAGGATGCCATTTCGATGATCGTGAATGGTTTCTGTAAAGACGTGTTCTCTGAACTGCCGCTGGAATTTGCCGTGGAAGCGCAAAAACTTCTCGCCATAAGTCTTGAACACAGCGTCGGTTAAAATTTAAGGAAAGCACATGTTAAGCATCAAAGATTTACAGGTCAGTGTGGAAGATAAGACGATCCTGCGTGGGCTGAGTCTTGACATTCGCCCCGGAGAAGTGCACGCCATTATGGGGCCAAACGGTTCCGGGAAAAGTACGCTTTCCGCCACGCTCGCCGGACGTGAAGACTATGAAGTCACCGGCGGGACGGTAGAGTTCAACGGTAAAGATTTACTGGAACTGTCACCGGAAGAGCGGGCCGGTGAAGGCATCTTTATGGCATTTCAGTATCCAGTAGAAATCCCCGGCGTAAGTAATCAGTTTTTCCTGCAAACGGCACTGAATGCGGTGCGCACCTACCGTGGCGAAGAGTCACTGGACAGGTTTGACTTCCAGGATCTGATGGAAGAAAAAATTGCGTTGCTGAAGATGCCGGAAGATTTGCTCACGCGTTCGGTCAACGTCGGTTTCTCCGGCGGTGAGAAAAAGCGTAATGACATTTTGCAAATGGCGGTACTGGAGCCTCAGTTGTGCATTCTGGATGAGTCAGACTCCGGGCTGGATATTGACGCGCTGAAAATCGTCGCCGACGGCGTGAACTCGCTGCGTGATGGGCAACGTTCATTCATTATCGTCACCCATTATCAGCGTATCCTGGACTATATCAAACCCGATTATGTTCACGTTCTCTACCAGGGGCGAATTGTGAAATCCGGTGATTTCACACTGGTCAAACAACTGGAGGAGCAAGGTTATGGCTGGCTTAGCGAACAGCAGTAACGTGTTGCAACAGTGGCACCATCTGTTTGCGACGCAAGGTGAGACTCGCTCGCAACATGCCCAGCAGCACCTGCAACAGATGCTGCGACTGGGGCTGCCAACGCGTAAGCATGAGGACTGGAAATACACGCCGCTGGAGGGATTAACCCACAGCCAGTTTGTCAGCCATGTCAATGAGATATCGTCAGCCCAGTGTGAAGCGTTAGCACCGGCTATTGAGGCCATACGACTGGTATTTGTCGACGGGCAATTCTCTCCAACGCTGAGCGACAGCGCGGAAGGTAGTGGTTTTGATATTACCGTTGATGATGTACGCCAGACGCTACCGGCCGCCATCCAACCGGAAGTCTTTCTGCACCTGACCGAAAGCCTGTCGCGTAGCGTCACGTACATTAAGGTGAAGCGAAACCAGCGGCCGAAGAAACCGCTGTTGTTGTTGCACATTACCCAGGGGCTGGCGAGCGATCAGGTGAATACGGCGCACTATCGCCACCATCTGGAACTGGCGGAAGGGGCTGAAGCAACCGTCATTGAACACTATGTCAGCCTTAGCGAGCTTCGTCATTTCACTGGCGCACGCTTAACCATGAATGTCGCGGCGAATGCGCACTTGCGCCATATCAAACTGGCGTTTGAGAATCCGCAAAGCCACCACTTCGCACATAATGACATTCAATTGGGGGCGGATGCCACGGCCACCAGCCACAGCTTTTTACTCGGTGATGCGGTGCTGCGCCATAACACCAGCACTCAGCTTAACGGCGAAAACACGACGCTTCGGCTCAACAGCCTGGCGATGCCGGTGAAAAATGAAGTCTGCGACACCCGTACCTGGCTTGAGCATAACAAGGGATATTGCAACAGCCGCCAGTTGCATAAAACGATTGTCAGCGATAAGGGGCGGGCGGTATTCAATGGCCTGATTAACGTTGCTCAGCACGCTATTAAAACTGATGGTCAGATGACCAACAATAATTTGCTGCTCGGTAAACTGGCTGAGGTGGATACCAAACCACAACTTGAAATCTATGCCGACGACGTGAAATGCAGCCACGGGGCGACGGTAGGGCGGATCGACGACGAGCAGATGTTCTATCTGCGTTCGCGTGGGATCGGCCAGCAGGATGCCCAACAAATGATTCTCTATGCGTTTGCCGCTGAGCTAACGGAAGCCCTGGACGAGGAAACGCTGAAGCAACAGGTATTGGCAAGGATCGCCCAACGCTTGCCGGGAGGCGTAGCATGACATTTCCCATTGAAAAAGTGCGGGCCGATTTTCCAATCCTGACGCGTGAAGTGAATGGTTTACCGTTGGCGTATCTGGACAGCGCCGCCAGCGCGCAAAAACCTAACCAGGTGATTGATGCTGAAGCCGAGTTTTACCGTCACGGCTATGCGGCGGTCCACCGTGGTATCCATACGTTGAGTGCTCAGGCCACGGAAAAAATGGAGAATGTGCGCAAGCTCGCCTCGCTGTTTATTAACGCCCGCTCAGCGGAGGAGCTGGTGTTTGTTCGCGGTACCACGGAAGGGATCAACCTGGTAGCAAACAGCTGGGGCAACAGCAATGTGCGGGCGGGTGATAACATCATCATCAGCGAAATGGAGCATCATGCCAACATTGTGCCCTGGCAGATGCTGTGTGCCCGCGTCGGGGCTGAACTGCGCGTTATTCCACTTAATGACGATGGTACATTGCAACTGGAAGCGCTGCCGATGCTGTTTGACGATCGCACGCAACTGCTGGCGATTACCCACGTATCTAACGTACTGGGCACGGAAAACCCGTTGGGTGAGATGATCGCGCTGGCGCATCAATACGGTGCAAAAGTACTGGTGGATGGCGCACAGGCGGTTATGCATCATCAGGTGGATGTGCAGGCGCTGGATTGCGACTTCTATGTTTTCTCCGGTCACAAGCTCTATGGGCCAACTGGTATTGGTGTTCTGTATGCCAGAGAGTCGCTGCTACAGGAGATGCCGCCGTGGGAAGGTGGCGGGTCGATGATTGCGACAGTGAGCCTGAGCCAGGGAACGACATGGGCCAAAGCCCCCTGGCGGTTTGAAGCCGGAACGCCAAATACGGGTGGAATTATTGGGCTCGGCGCGGCTATTGAATATATTTCAGCGCTGGGGCTGGCTGAAATCAGCGAATATGAACAATTCATGATGTGCTATGCGCTTGAACAGCTGGGGGATGTGCCGGATTTAACGATCTACGGACCGGATAACCGTCTGGGCGTGATTGCGTTTAACCTCGGCAAGCATCATGCTTATGACGTCGGGAGTTTTCTCGATAACTATGGCATTGCTGTACGAACGGGGCATCACTGCGCAATGCCGCTGATGGCCTTTTATAACGTTCCCGCGATGTGCCGGGCGTCGATTGCCATGTACAACACCCATGAAGAAGTGGATCGCCTGGTAACAGGTCTCAAGCGTATTCATCACTTACTGGGCTAACAGGGAGGCGTTATGGCTGCGCTACCGGATAAAGAAAAGTTGTTGCGTAATTTTACGCGTTGCGCTAATTGGGAAGAGAAATACCTGTACATTATTGAACTGGGTCAACGTCTGCCACAATTAAGCGACGACGATCGTAATGTGGAAAATAGCATCCAGGGATGTCAAAGCCAGGTATGGATTGTTATGCGTCAGAATGCCGAAGGAATTATTGAATTTCAGGGCGACAGCGATGCGGCTATTGTGAAAGGGCTTATTGCGGTGGTATTCATTTTGTATGACCGCATGATGGCCCAGGATATTGTGAATTTTGATGTGCGTCCGTGGTTTGAAAAAATGGCGCTCGCACAGCATCTCACACCGTCTCGGTCACAAGGGCTCGAAGCGATGATTCGGGCAATTCGCGCCAAAGCCGTAACTCTTAGCTAAACTGATAAGACACGTCATTTTTCAGAGCGACCTGAACAATCTCGTGTTGGGCAACGCAGTGACTCGTAGGCCGGATCGGGCGCTTGCCGCCATCCGGCATGAACGCCAGGGGGGTGAGTGAGTATGAAACGCGCGTCTGTTATTACGTTAATGCTAATCGGCGCTTACAGTGCTATTCAGGCCGCATGGGCGGTCGATTATCCTTTGCCACAGGCGAACAGCCGTCTTGTTGGGCAAAACCAAACCTACACCGTGCAGGAAGGCGATAAAAACCTACAGGCGATTGCCCGTAAGTTTGATACTGCCGCAATGCTGATCCTTGAAGCCAATAATACTATTGCCCCCGTCCCAAAACCCGGAACGCTGATTACCATTCCCTCGCAATTATTGCTGCCAGATGCGCCACGCGAAGGCATTATTGTGAATCTTGCGGAACTGCGTCTGTATTACTTCCCGCCGGGTGAGAATATTGTTCAGGTCTTCCCGATTGGGATTGGTTTACAAGGACTGGAAACGCCGGTTATGGAAACCCGGGTTGGGCAGAAGATCCCAAATCCCACCTGGACTCCTACACCAGGCATCCGTAAACGCTCTCTGGAGCGAGGCATAACTCTACCGCCAGTTGTACCCGCTGGGCCAAATAATCCGTTAGGGCGCTTTGCACTGCGTCTGGCGCATGGAAACGGTGAATACCTGATCCATGGCACCAGCGCGCCGGATAGCGTGGGCTTGCGTGTGAGTTCCGGCTGTATTCGCATGAATGCACCGGACATCAAAGCATTGTTTGCTCAGGTCCGCACTGGAACGCCGGTCAGAGTGATTAATGAACCGATTAAATATTCGGTTGAGCCGAACGGCATGCGCTATGTCGAAGTGCATCGACCGTTGTCGCCGGAAGAGGAACAAAACGTCCAGACTATGCCCTATGTACTACCCGCCGGTTTTACCTCATTTAAAGACGACAAAGCCGTGGATAACAGCCTGGTGGAACGAGCGTTGTATCGCCGCGCGGGCTATCCTGTCACAGTGACAGCCGGACAAGTCTCGGTAGTTAGCAAGGGTGCGGAAGTGAAGTCTGCGCGTAATGGCGTACCAGGAGGGGATGCAGAGGTGCACGCAACGCAATAGCAGGGAAAGGAAATTCAGAGCAAAAAAATGGCGCACAATGTGCGCCATTTTTATTACACAGATACTATTACTTGCGGTATTTAGTAGCTGCGTTGTCCAGACGCTGGTTAGCGCGAGCTGCGTCATCTTTAGCAGCCTGAACGTCGGAACGCATTGCGTTCACGTCGTTGCTCAGCTGGTCAACTTTAGCGTTCAGAGTCTGAACGTCAGAAGACAGCTGATCGATTTTAGCATTGCTGGAGCAACCTGCCAGCAGAGTAGAACCCAGGATTACCGCGCCCAGTACCAGTTTAGTACGATTCATTATTAATACCCTCTAGATTGAGTTAATCTCCATGTAGCGTTACAAGTATTACACAAAGTTTTTTATGTTGAGAATATTTTTTTGATGGGAATGCACTTATTTTTGATCGTTCGCTCAAAGAAGCATCGAATTGTGCAAAAACAGCTAAAAAACCGAGTGAAAACAGAAAGCTTCCATCGGATTCATCTTAGATAATCTCGGATTAGATAGTGAAATCCGATTTGATTTTTTATTAATTGTGGCTATCGATAAAATAAAAAAAGCGCCGCAAGGGCGCTTTTCAAGCAAATTAATTCGCGGTGGAATTATTACAGCACGTGAACAGATGCAGTGTTGGTGGTTCCGCTCGGAACCAGCGCACCGGAAACCATCACAACTACGTCGCCTTTCTGAGCCAGACCGCTCTCCAGAGCAACTTCTTTGCCCAGGCGATAGAAATCATCGGTAGAGCTGATTTCTTTAACAACTTGTGCAACAACACCTTTGCTCAGCACCAGTTGACGCGCGGTAGTTTCATTGGTGGTCAGCGCCAGAATGGTCGCATCCGGGAAGTATTTACGTACTGCGCGAGCAGATTTACCGCCCTGGGTTGCAACGACGATCAGTGGAGCATCCAGTTTTTCTGCAGTTTCAACCGCGCCACGGCAAACGGCTTCGGTGATGCGCAATTTGCGGCTGTCGTTGTTGAAGTCCAGACGGCTGGTCATCACGCGGTCAGTACGCTCACAGATGGTCGCCATGATGGTGACGGCTTCCAGCGGGTATTTACCTTTTGCAGACTCACCAGACAGCATGACTGCGTCGGTACCGTCGAGGATGGCGTTAGCAACGTCGCCGGCTTCAGCACGGGTCGGACGCGGGTTTTTGATCATCGAGTCCAGCATCTGGGTCGCAGTGATAACGACTTTACGCGCACGGATACATTTTTCGATGATCATCTTCTGTGCGAAGATAACTTCTTCAACCGGGATCTCAACGCCCATATCGCCACGAGCAACCATGATGCCGTCAGACGCTTCGAGGATTTCGTCGAAGTTGTTCAGGCCTTCCTGGTTTTCGATTTTGGAGATGATCTGGATGTTTTCGCCGCCGTGCACTTTCAGGTGCTCACGGATTTCAACGACGTCAGAACGTTTACGGATAAAGGAAGCCGCAACGAAGTCAACGCCTTGTTCGCAACCGAAGATCAGGTCTTGTTTGTCTTTTTCAGCCAGTGCTGGCAGCGCGATGGAAACGCCTGGCAGGTTAACGCCTTTGTTTTCGCCCAGGTCGCCGTTATTCAGCACTTTACAGATAACTTTGTTACCTTCGATAGCGGTAACTTCCATGCCGATCAAACCATCGTCAACCAGAACGGTGTTGCCGACGGACAGATCTTTCGTGAAGCCTTCATAGGTAACAGCAACGATTTCGTTGTTGCCTACGACAGATTTGTCGGTGGTGAAGGTGAAGGTCTGGCCCGCTTTCAGGGAAACGTCGTTACCGCCTTCCAGTTTGATGGTACGGATTTCCGGACCTTTGGTGTCGAGCAGGATTGCGGCTTTCTTACCGGTTTTGCTCATGACGTTGCGCAAATTCTTGATGCGCTGACCGTGTTCTGCGTAATCACCGTGGGAGAAGTTCAGACGCATGACGTTCATGCCCGCGTCCAGCATTTTGGTTAACATCTCTTCGGATTCGGTTTTCGGACCGATGGTGCAAACAATTTTCGTCTTTTTCATGACAGTCTTAGTCTTTAAGTTGAGAAGGATATGGAAATCTGGCTCCCGCCGCGCACGGACGGGAAGCTAAACCTGAGTTACGAAAGTTGTGATGCCTCGCTCTAAGGATAGGTGACATCGAAAGAGCGTGCAGAGGAATGTGTGCTTGCGTTTCAGCCCAACGGGATGGTGAGTTTTGTAGTCGTTGAGTTTTACAGGTCAATGTGCTGAAACCATTCAAGAGACAATTGGCGCGCATTATACGCTGAAAAATATCAAAAAGGAAAATGGAAACAGCGTTTCAAAACACTTCTGTGCAGTTTTACAGAAAATATTCATTAATTTGTTCAGATGTAGGGATAAAGAAGTTGTTTGCCACTGTGGTTTGTTGCGCAACACGCTGAAAACGTCATCTCGGTGCCTGTGTTATATGCACATGACGCCAACCATATCGACATATTTCTAAATGTTATATCAAATTCATTTTAATTCATTTTAAAAGCCAATCTTGCTGATTACACTCATTTGGACATCCATACTGCTAAACAGCTAAAAGCGCTAGCAGAAGAACACTAAGCAGCAGCGGATACCCAAACGACATGATTGTCCTGAAAAATATTTCGAAAGTGTTTACGCCAGGCAGGCTTGCCATTACCGCTGTCGATAACGTCAACCTGACGGTTGAACAGGGACAGATTTACGGAATTATTGGTTACAGCGGGGCGGGGAAAAGCACCTTAATTCGCTTGCTCAATGGGTTGGAAAAACCAACCTCAGGCAGCGTAACAATTAACGGTCACGATATCTCTGCCGCCCGTGGGGAATCGTTACGTCAGGCGAGACTGAAAATCAGCATGGTGTTTCAGCACTTCAATTTGCTGTGGTCGCGGACCGTTAGCGAGAATATTGCTTTCTCTATGCAAATTGCTGGCGCGTCGAAAGCGTCTATCAAATCGCGGGTTGCCGAACTGATTGCGCTGGTTGGGCTGAGCGGTCGCGAAAATGCGTATCCGTCCCAGCTAAGCGGTGGACAAAAACAACGGGTAGGGATTGCCCGCGCGCTGGCGAATAATCCTGACGTATTGCTGTGTGACGAAGCCACCTCGGCGCTGGATCCGCAAACCACCGATCAGATTCTCGATTTACTGCTCGATATTAACCGTCGCTTCAAATTAACCATCGTGCTGATCACCCATGAAATGCACGTAGTACGCAAGATCTGCGATCGCGTGGCGGTCATGGAAAATGGCAAAGTCGTTGAAGAAGGCGACGTGCTCAGCGTTTTTACTCATCCGCAACAGGCGATCACCCGACAGTTCGTTCGTCAGGTGAGTCAATACGGCGAGGAAGACGAATTCAACCCGCAGTTGGCCAGCGAACTTGGCGGCGTGGTGATCAAGCTTACGTTTACCGGGCAACGTACGCATCGGCCAGTGGTTGGCGAATTGACCCTACGCTATGGCCTGCCGTTTAACATTTTACACGGCAAGATGACGCAAACCGCGCACGGTGTGTTTGGTCAGCTCTGGGTGCACGTGGTGGCCTCAGAAGAACAATTGAACAATATTTTGGCCGACCTGCGCCAGAGCGACATTGAAGGCGAGGTGATCCAACATGGCTGAAGAACTTTTTCCTCATCTAAAGTGGGACCAACTGCTGGCGGCAACCCAGGAAACGCTCTACATGACTGCCCTTTCAGGCGCAGCGACCTTTATTCTGGGAATCGCACTTGGGCTGGCGTTATTCCTGACCGCACGCGGTGGACTGTTTCACAATCGCGCGGTGTATAGCGGTATTTCGCTGGTGGTGAATATCTTTCGCTCGATCCCATTCATCATTTTGATCGTGCTACTGATCCCGTTTACCAAAGTAATGGTTGGCACCATTCTCGGCGCCAATGCCGCGCTGCCTGCGCTGATCGTAGGGGCTGCACCGTTTTATGCGCGGCTGGTCGAAATTGCCCTGCGTGAAGTCGATAAAGGCGTGATTGAAGCGACGCGTTCGATGGGCGCACGTCTGAGCACACTTATTTTTCGGGTTTTACTGCCAGAATCCTCTCCTGCCTTGGTGTCCGGCATCACCGTAACGCTGATTGCACTGGTTAGCTACAGCGCGATGGCGGGGGTGATTGGCGCCGGTGGTTTAGGGAATTTGGCCTATCTGGAAGGATTCCAGCGCAACCACAGCGACGTTACGCTGGTGGCGACAGTGACGATTTTGCTCATTGTTTTCATCATCCAGCTTTGCGGCGATGTGATCACCTCTCTGTTAGATAAACGCTAATAAAATACGGAAACCATTATCATGAAAAAATCACTGACGTTACTTGCCGCAGCAACCTTAAGCGCCCTGAGCTTTGCCTCGTGGGCAGATACGCTGACCGTTGGCGCGTCCAACGTGCCGCATGCAGAGATCCTTGAGCAGGCTAAACCTATACTGGCGAAGCAGGGGATCGATCTGGAGATCAAACCGTTCCAGGATTACATTCTGCCGAACACCGCGCTGGCTGGCCGTGAGATTGACGCTAACTACTTCCAGCATATTCCGTACCTTAACAGCGTGATAAAAGATCATGCTGGCGATAATACCTATGATTTCGTCAGCGCTGGGGCGATCCACATTGAGCCGATTGGTATCTATTCGAAAAAAGTGAAATCGCTTAAAGATCTGCCGGAAGGTGGCAAGGTCATCATGCGCGATGCGGTATCTGAGGAAGGCCGTATTCTGTCGATTTTCGAAAAAGAGGGGGTGATCAAGCTGAAGCCGGGCGTAGATAAAGTGACCGCGCGCATTAGCGACATTGTTGAGAACCCAAAAAAACTGAAGTTCCTGCCTAACGTGGAAGCCGCGCTGTTGCCGCAAATGTATAACAATGATGAAGGCGATGCGGTGGTGATTAACGCTAACTACGCCATCGACGCCGGGCTGGATCCGGTGAAAGATCCGATTGCCGTTGAAAGCGGTGAAAACAACCCGTACGCCAACATCATTACCGTGCATCGTGGCGACGAGAAGAAGAAGGATATCGTCGCATTGGTCGATGTCCTGCACTCCAAAGAAATCCAGGACTGGATCCGTACCAAATATAAAGGCGCGGTGATCCCGGTTAATAACTGATCCGCTTTTTGCCGAGTGGCGTAGGAACGGTAACATATTGATGACGTTAACGTTCGGTGTATTAGCCAGTTCAGAAACATACGGTCATACAGGATGGACCGGAACGTTGACGTCAATCGATCCGGTTAACCATATGGCTGGATAGGTGATCAGATATATGGGGTGTTGAAATAAAAACTATAAAGGGACTCTGATGGAGTCCCTTTATTTATTAATGTAACCATTATCACCAGCATGATAAAACATTTATTTTATTACATATAACATTGCCGCAAGCATACAAAAAAAACAGGAGATAATGATGCTAAAATAATAATTTATTACATATATTCTTGTGAGTTTTTTAGGAAGCGAACGTATAAACTTCACATCATTAATATTTTCGCTATATTTTGACTTTTTATTATATAGTATAGGATATAATATGAAGCTCATTTTCATATTATATCCTGCCAAAAAAATGGTGATGACGTGTAAAATAACTCTGTGCTTAATGGTAAGCTCCCAAATTTATTTTTATATAAATCACATATAGTATAAAAATTTCTATTGGCTATAAACATTAGAATGTATATAATTATACCTCCTAAAAATACTATACCTATTAAACTTAAAGTAATTAATGATTTACTAATCATTTTCTCTCTTTATCCTATAGATAAATAATAACTCTTGCTTTTCCCATATTTTATTTTTTCGTATTGTATATTACCTCTCCGGACGTTTCACCTATCTTTTCTCCTGCTTTGCTTACGCCAAATGCTGCCGCTGCCTGTACAACGATCCCGCAAGCAATACCTCCTTCTGGAGCATTTAATACAGTCAATACTACTGAACATATAGCGGTCGTACCAGATTTGATTGAAGCATTAAACATAGCTGGAACTAGCAAATCCCCTGAAAACTTGCCAATTTCAGTGTAAGCCGTTTTTTCACAATCTCTACCAATTGTACAGGCATCATAAATAGAATTAGCACCATTCAATGCTGACAGGGCAATGCCAACTTTATTGAATGTTTTCATTAGCTTTACCAGTTTTGCTGATTTTTCTATATAAGTTGCGTAACCTTCAATATCGTTAATTCCGGTCTGATTCCATTTATGAACAATAGACGACGAAGACAATATCATTGCTTTTTTAATATCATCATACTGTGCAAGACCAATATGCTCTCTAAATATTTTTAAAAATATCCCAGTGACCCGACCTAAAACCCATAATTCATGTTCGCTTATGTACTGACAAATTTCTCTTTTGCTTTGATAGAAATACATTTCAGAAACTTACTCATCGGTTAAAAGAACAATAAAAACTATTTTTTATATCAATTATGTGATTCCTGTAGCATAAAACATAAAAAAGCCTGAATCTTTTTTGAATAATTCAGGCTTTCAATAATTAATTTAATTAAATTTGATTTACGAATGCGTTATAATTTTTTTCCGATGCTTTTATTAACATGATTAACAATTTATACGCTCAATTCTCGCTGGCAATCCCTGGCGCACTGCGGCTCCCGACACCCAGTCAAGCCAGGTATTGGCAACCTGTCGGGTAGGATCCGCAAAGCCCAAATCATTGAGATTAATTCCTGACTTTATTTGTGCATCAAATGCCATTGGCTTGCCGTCGAGCGTATGCTGAGCTGCGCCCATCTCTTTATGCCCGTAACCGTGTTCAATGGCGATCACGCCCGGCATGACGCCATGCAGCAGGCTTATCTGCGCCTGCGCCTGCCCGCCAGGCGTAGTGATCCGCACCCTATCGCCATGTGCTAAACCATACCGCTCACCATCCTGCGGATTAAGCGCCACCAGATTAACCGGTTTCAGATGATGCAGGCGCGGGATCACCGCCGTGGCGCTGGACATAGTATTGGATTTAAAGGAAATCAGTTTCAGCGGCCACTCTTGTTCCGGGAACAATTCCTCGACCGCACGTCCATCTGACAGGCGCGAAGGATACCAGGCGGGGCAGCCGCTGTAACGCTCGCCGGTAATCGCATGGCGGTGCGCGGCGACGTCCGCATTCCATATTTGCAGCGGTTTTTCCCACGCATTGCCGACACGGTTATCGACCCGACCACTGTTATCCGGCGCAAAACGGCCACCGCGCGAATAGATAAACGCCACGCGGCTTACCTCATCGGTTTTTAACGTTTGAGTCATTACAGGCAAGATTCGTTGCACCCCGGTTAGCGCGATGTCATCTTCCCGTGCCTCTGCCACAGGCGCTTTGCCCATAAACGCAATATTGGCGGCGAGTCGCAGGTAGTAATCTTCCGCACGATTCAACGGATAGTGATTGCCCTGCGGATCGGTAATTGCGTTGTCGCCAAATCCGGGTAGTCCGATACGTTTCGCAACGGCGATACAAAAAGCTTCCATCGAGGCCGGTTGACCATCTGCGGTAGTGCTGGTTGCGGCTCTGACGACAGGCCAACGCGCTGTGGTCGCTTTGCTGGCGACACCCGCCCACGGCGCACTGAATCCCCAGCTTTCAAAGTTGTGGGTATCTGGCACGATGTAATCTGCCAGCGCCGTGGTTTCGTTCATAAAAGCGTCAATGGCGATAAACAGCGGCAAACGCGCAGGATCTTTAAGCTTTTCTTCCGCCACGGCGCGCAACCCTGCAATGCCGTAGAACGGATTGGTCATATTAGAGATCCAGGCTTTTA
Organism: Citrobacter sp. Cu231; assembly: GCF_030332265.1. Taxonomy (NCBI): domain Bacteria; kingdom Pseudomonadati; phylum Pseudomonadota; class Gammaproteobacteria; order Enterobacterales; family Enterobacteriaceae; genus Citrobacter; species Citrobacter sp. Cu231. Next base: position 885,827 of record NZ_JAOWIE010000032.1, read on the forward strand.
GCGGATAAGGGTAACCTTCCAACGCTGAGACGAGGAGTTCAGTGAGCTGACCGGCAACAAACGGATACCACGGGGCTTTGGCCGGGAAGGGCGACTGTCCGGCAGCCACCTTATTACGGTACTCTTCGGAAGACTCATAAGCCGTTTTACTGCGCGCGATGCTTAACCCTTTGGGTTTAACCTTCCCGGCGAAGCTGTCCATGTTGTAGCGTGGGCCGTCGGTGGCGCCATTAAACTTGCCGCCGCCGACAAACACGCCGCCTTCAAGACTGAGGTTGCCAATCAGCGCATTGAGCATCATCACTGACCAGGCATTATAGAATCCATTGCCTGCCATCATTCCACCATGCGTGATCACCGCCGCTTTACGGCCATGGCGGGTAAACGCGTCGGCCAGTGCGCCAATGTCTGCTTCAGATACGCCGCACTGCTGGCTGTATTGTGCCAGCGACAGTTTCCCTGCGGACTCTTTCAGACATTGAAGGCTGCTTTTTACGGTCACCGTCTGTCCGTCTGCCAGCGTGACGTCGCGGGCGACGAATAGCTGCGCGCGCGCACAACTGCTGGCCGCGACAATTTCGCCAGCTTCGTTAATGACTACCGGCACCTGGGCGGCATCTGCGCTCAGGTGCGCGAGGGTTAAATGCTGTCCGGCAAGGGTTGGAAGCTCATTGGTAATCACCAGATGCGTCGCGTTGGTCCAACTTTTTTCTCCTGCCTGCTGCATGGCCTGCACGCCGGGTATGGCGAGGTAATCGGCGTTATAACGTTGTTTATCGATAATCCAACGGATCATCCCCATCGCCAGCGCGGAGTCACTTCCTGGGCGTACGGGCTGCCAGTGGCCGCGATCGTCAGCCAGTACGGTGGTTAATGGCAGGGCTGGTGCCACCACTACATACCGGAAGTCGTTACGTAAACGGGCACTGGCCAGTTGGCGAGCCTGGCGCTTAAACGGGTTGCCGGATTGCGCCGGAGACGTACCCATAAACAGCGCAAATTCGACGTTGTCCCAGTCGGGCTTCACGTGGGTGTTTTTATCCAGATCGCCCATTAGCGCGCCGGAACCTGCCCGATAAGCCAGACCGCAGTATGCGCCATGGGCACCGAAGTTTTTACTGCCAAAACTGTTCAGTGCGAAGCGGCGTAAAAATGAATCACGACCTTCATCGCTGGTATTGGTTACCAGCAGTTGATTGGATTTTGGGCCAAATCCGGGATGTCCGGCATCAAGCGGTGTGTTGGTGTTATGGATTGCGCGCAAGCCATCAACGTGACCTTCACCAAACAAATCGCCACCTTCCACTACCTCTTTGATCAATTGTTCAAAACTAATGCGTTGCCATTTTCCTTCACCGCGTTTGCCGACGCGTTTCATTGGCTCCAGAATGCGCAGCGGGCTGTATAGTCCTTCAAGTAAGGTGGCGCCACGGGCGCAGGCAGTGGAACGCGCGTCCAGACCCGATTCGCCCGCCAGCTGTTCCATTGCAGTGGCAAAGGGGACGGCGGAGTCAATATGATGCTCCTGAGACAACGGATGATACGGATTGCCCGCAATGCGAAGTACCTTACCTTGTTCACTGTCAACGCGAACCCGCACGCCACACTGCGTCCAGCAGCCGAAGCACTGCGTCATGGAGATAACCTGCTGTGGGTTCTGCTGCCAGCGCGGCTGGGCATTAGCTTCAGGGATGAGGGCGTTACCAAAAATGCGGTCACGGGTAATTTTGCCCGAGGTTCCGTCCAGTAAACCGTCTATCGCGCGCTTTGCCACGTCCCGATAACTCAGGCCAAAAGTCATCATACCACCTACGGCAAGGCCCACTTTAAGCCACTGACGACGGGTTAAATTAGCCATGTTGCATTCTCCTTGCGATCGCGTTCAGGGCTTCACGAACAATAATGATCAGCGCAATCCACAGGCCGAAGGTACCCACAATGGCTAGCCAACCATCGGTACCGCTGGGCAAGGTGTAAGGATTAAACTGCGCGTTAAATTTCGGTACGGTCTGTACCTGAATGAGTAATGTCCAGCGCATCAGCCAGCACAGTGCCATTGCGCTTAACGCGAGTACTATGCGCAGCGGCAGCGATAAGGGGTTACGTAGCACCAGCGTGCAAAGAACAAGCGAAATAAGCCAGAGCACAACCCAGCCGATGGCGTAGTGTTGTGCCGAAGAGGCCACGTCCAGCCATTGGCGGATAGCCGAACCGGAAAGCGTATTACCGCTTGCCCACGCCACTACCACTAAAGCCAGTGCTACCAGGGTGACTATCTGTCCCCACGCCAGTTTGCGCGCTAATGTTCCCTCGCTTTTAGATACTGAGATGAGTAGGGCGAGAAATGTTTGCAAGGCGCTGAGAAACATCGCAACCGGAAAGGCGTAGCTGAACCAGACGGGGCGCGCCTGAACTACCGACACTTCGCGTCCGGTATAAATCAGCAGTCCGATGGCCGAAAGTGCGCTACCCAATGCTAACCATTTTGTGACACTGTAACTTTTAAGTGTGAGCCGTTTAACGTGCTGCGCCAGAAACCACAGACCCAGGAAGCCAGTAAATAGCGGTAAAAACAGCGCGCCCCACGGCATCCACGACCACGGCGTCGGAAAAGCATAAAAATGCCAGACGCGGGCAGTTTGGTGTAAGTCAGCGGTCAGCGCTAGCGGCGCAGTAATTGCGCAGGTCAGGGCGATTAGCAGCGTCATGTTTTCCAGTTCCGGCGTCTCTTGTTTGCGCCAGTGAAGCACACAGGCGAACAGCGCGGCGCAGGCAGCAATGCCGATGAAAAAGAAATATTGTACGGCCCAGGGTAACCAGCTTACGTCCTGGGGATGGGCCAGAACCTCGTCGATAATTAGTGAATGGTTCATTTAAACCTCCTGCCAGAGAGCGGGTTGAGCGCGTCCCATCAACGGGGTGACAAACGCTTCATCCAGTCCCAGATAGAACACGTGGGGTGAAGTCCCGTTTTCCGGTTTCAGGACTTTGATGGCGTCATGGTGTTCATGCAGCATTTGCGAAATTCGGCTGTGCGGATCTTTGATATCGCCGATAATGCGTGCGCCGCCGACGCAGGATTCCACGCAGGCCGGGAGCAGGCCAGCTTCCAGGCGATGAACACAAAAAGTGCATTTATCGGCGGTTTGCGTTTCATGGTTGATGAACCGCGCATCATAAGGACAGGCCTGAACGCAGTAGGCGCACCCCACACACCGCGTGTTGTCGACCACCACAATGCCATCTTCGCGTTGGAAGGTGGCCTGTACTGGGCAAACGGGAACGCAGGGGGGATTATCACAATGATTGCACAGACGCGGCAGCAGAACGTTAGTGACGCTCAGCTGGCCTTCAATTTGCACCTGATACTGATTGACGAGGGTACGAAACTCGCCTTGCGGCGTCTGGTTTTCAATAGCGCAACTGACGGTACAGGCCTGGCAGCCAATACAGCGTCGCAGGTCAACCAGCATGGCGTAGCGATGCTGAAGTGAGCCTTCATGGCGTTCAGGCGAAAAGGGAAATTGCGCCTGAGCCAAAGGTACCAGCGATACGCCAGCGGTCAGGACGCCAAGTTGCTGGAGAAACTGCCGTTTACTGCTGTCCATATTTTCTCCCGTCACGATGCAACAACGAAACATTGGTCACGCCGTTGATTGCGTGTGATGAATAAAGAATCTCGATGATTTACAGTGTAAAAATCGTGACGGGGAGTACTCTATTGTGGTTAACCACATACCCGGCTAGTTGTTGATCTAAAACAACATATAAGACAGGGATAATTGAGTGGGACGCAACGTAGTAAAATGTCTGACGCTGCTGGCGTCGCTGTGGATGCTGAGCGGTGTAGTCAGGGCGCAGACATGGAACATTGGTATTTTGGCAATGCGTGGGGACGTCTCCACACGTAATCACTGGCAGCCGCTGGAGGCTATGTTAAATCAGCAAATCCCCGGCGAACAGTTTCACATTCAACCGCTGGATCTGCACCAGATGCAGGAGGCGGTGAATCGCGGAACGGTACAATTTGTAGTCACTAATCCGGCGCAGTTTGTTCAGCTAAACAGCCGTTCGGCGCTGCGCTGGCTGGCTTCGCTGCGCTCTACCCGCGGCGGGAAAGCCGCCAGTAACGTAATTGGCAGCGCGATCCTTGTCAGACGCGACAGCGGGATAACCTCTCCACACGATCTGATCGGCAAAACCGTTGGCGCCATTGATGCGCAGGCATTTGGCGGCTATTTATTAGGATATAAAGCACTTAGCGATGCAGGCCTGCGCCCGGAGCGTGATTTGCGCCTGACATTTACTGGATTTCCCGCTGACGCGTTACTCTATTTATTACGCGAAAAAGCCGTGCAGGCGGTGATTGTGCCGGTATGCCTGCTGGAAAAAATGGATGAAGAAGGGCTGATTCGTAAAACAGATTTTATGACCGTGCTTAACTATCCGACGTCGATTCCCTGTTTAACCAGCACGCCGCTCTATCCTGACTGGTCATTTGCGGCGCTGCCCGCGGTAAGCGACGAGCTGGCCGATCGCGTCACGCGGGCCCTGTTTAATGCGCCGCAGGACGCGACATTTCGCTGGGGAGCGCCCGCCTCGACCCGCGAGGTGGAAGCGTTGCTGCGCGATGTCCGCCAGCATCCGCAGCAGCGGCAGCTGTGGCTTGATGTCAAAAGCTGGTTTATTCAACATCGGCTGGCGATGGGAGCGGCGGCCATCGTGCTGTTGTTGCTCACGCTCAACTACATCTGGGTGATGTTGTTGGTTCGCCGACGCGGCAGGCAACTGGAACGAAACAACGTGCTGTTGCGCAAACAGGAGCAGGCGTTGGAAACGGCTCGCCAAATGAGCGTGTTAGGAGAGATGACTTCCGGCTTTGCCCATGAGCTAAACCAGCCGCTGTCGGCTATCCGCCATTATGCGCAAGGTTGTCTGATTCGCCTGCGCGGTCAGGATGAACAACACCCATTGTTACCCGCGCTGGAACACATTGATACTCAGGCGCAGCGGGGCGCTGATACGCTGCGCAATCTTCGTCAGTGGGTCAGTCAGGCACAGGGTAATCCGGTGATGACCGATGACTGGCAAGCCGTCAACGTTCACGATGCAATCCATCACGTCTGGCAATTATTGCGCATGCCTCAGCAATTCCCGGCGATAGCGCTGCAAACGCGAGTTAGCAAGGCGTTAACGCTAACGTTGCCGAGCGTTCTTCTCGAACAGGTGCTGGCCAATCTGGTACTCAATGCCGCCCAGGCCGGGGCTACCACAGTGTGGTTTAGCGCCTTGCGTCAGGATGGCGGTGTGAGTATTCAGCTGCAGGATAATGCCGGAGGCATTGACGAGGCTCAGTTGTACCAGGCTTTTCAGCCGTTTATGACCACGCGTAAAGAGGGCATGGGACTCGGGCTGGTGATTTGCCAGCGGTTGGTACGCTTCGCAAACGGAGACATTGATATCAAAAATCATCCAGCTCCCGATGAAAAAGCAGGTGCAGTAGTGACATTACATTTTAAGCAAAACCAGGAGGAGGGCCGTCGTGGCAATCATTCATCTGCTGGATGACGACATCGCTGTAACCCAGGCCTGTGCGTTTTTACTGGAAAGTCTGGGATATGAGGTGAGTTGCTGGGAGCAAGGCGAAACATTCCTTGCCAGGGCAAATCTGCACCAGGTGGGCGTACTTCTGCTGGATATGCGGATGCCGGTACTCGATGGACACGCGGTGCATGAAGCAATGCGTCAGCGAAAGAGCACGCTGGCGGTCGTCTTTCTCACCGGGCATGGCGATGTGCCGATGGCGGTTGAACAAATGAAACGCGGTGCGGTCGATTTTTTGCAAAAGCCGGTGTCCGCCGCGCCGCTGCAGGCGGCATTAGAGCATGCATTGCAGGTTTCTCAGGCCGCCTTCTCGCGACAAAAGATCGTGGTCTGCTATCAGCAGCTTACGCCAAAGGAGCGAGAGTTGGCACAACTGGTAGCAAAAGGGTTAATGAATCGGGAAATTGCTGACGCCATGAATATTGCCGTGCGTACGGTTGAGGTTCATCGGGCGCGGGTGATGGAAAAAATGCAGGCGGGGAGCCTGGCTGAGCTGGTTAACCGTCTTCAACAGGTTCTGTAGATTGATGACATTTGATTGATTTTCATTGAATTTTGTCTAAACCGCCATACTGATATATGCTGTGGGTTTGAGTTAATGACGAGCAGGCAAAAATGGGAAATCAGACCAAAGACGACGAGTTGTACCGTGAAATGTGCAGAGTAGTCGGTAAAGTAGTGCTGGAAATGCGCGATCTGGGACAGGAGCCTAAGCATATCGTCATTGCGGGAGTACTGAGGACGACCCTCGCCAATCAGCGTGTGAAGCGCAGCGAGTTAGAAAAAGAGGCAATCGAGACTGTAATTAAAGCGTTGGCCGGTTAATTCATAAAAAGAGGAAGGGAGATTCTTCGCCGTCCTCTTATTCTCGTTACGTTAATCTACCAATATATATAATTTAGTACTGCAATCAGAAGAAGGTTTTTCGCTGTATATTAAATTGTATATCGTTTGATATATAAAATATATATGAGAGTGGGGTCACAAATATTTGTAAATCATATGAAATTCTATTTCAATTTATCTTAATGATAATAAATATCACTCCGCATTAATTATTTCCCTTCCGTTTTTTAATTGATGACGATCAAAACTATAAGCCCTAAATAACCACATTATTCCTGTGCCTAACCCCAAAGGATTAGATTCATTCAGTTTAACCACCGTCATTTACACGATCAGGTTAGGGCAAAAATTTACGTGTTGTTGGCAACATTAATCGCTCGAAATGGCTTGAGCTGCACTGGTTTAATTTAGCCTGGAGGTGTTGCTACCACAGCGTTTGCGAAGAGGATGCGAAATAAATGAACCAGGTTGATCGTCCATTTTTAGATTGTGGTTTAACGCGGCTTGAATTTCTGCGGATATCAGGCAAAGGTCTTGCGGGATTAACCATCGCCCCTGCGTTGTTATCACTTTTTGGCTGTAAGCAGGAAGATGTCGACAGCGGTACTGTGGGTCTTATCAATACGCCGAAAGGGGTGCTGGTGACCCAACGAGCACGCTGTACGGGCTGCCACCGCTGTGAAATTTCCTGCACTAATTATAACGATGGTGCCGTGGGCACTTTCTTTTCCCGTATAAAAATCCATCGCAATTTCTTCTTTGGCGATGATGGTGTTGGCTCCGGTGGCGGACTGTATGGCGATTTAAACTATACCGCTGATACCTGTCGTCAGTGCAAAGATCCGCAATGTATGAAGGTCTGCCCCATTGGCGCTATTACCTGGAAACAGGAAGACGGTTGTATTGCCGTGGATCACAAACGTTGTATTGGCTGCAGCGCGTGTACTACTGCCTGTCCGTGGATGATGGCGACCGTGAATACCGAAACCAAAAAATCCTCAAAATGTGTGTTATGCGGGGAATGCGCAAATGCGTGTCCAACTGGGGCATTAAAAATTATCGAGTGGAAAGATATTACTGTTTGATAGATAGCAGGCATGCCTGATACGCGTCATTAATTGCCGAAAATATCGCGGTGTTGCAGAAAAAAATGCCTGACGGATGGCGAGTATATCTATTAAACCTTCTTGCAAAGGAAAATATGATGGCTAATGGTTGGACAGGTAATATTTTACGGGTCAATCTCTCTACGGGTAATATCACCCTTGAGGATTCCAGTAAATTTAAAAAATTTGTCGGCGGGATGGGCTTTGGTTATAAAATTATGTACGACGAAGTTCCGCCCGGCACCATGCCTTTTGATGAAGGGAATAAGCTGGTTTTTGCCACCGGGCCGTTAACGGGTTCTGGTGCTCCGTGTAGCTCCCGCGTCAATATCACCTCCTTATCGACCTTTACCAAAGGTAATTTAGTCGTGGATGCCCATATGGGGGGATTCTTTGCCGCGCAAATGAAATTCGCCGGTTACGACGCCATTATTATTGAAGGCAAATCCGCGACCCCCGTCTGGCTCAACATTAAAGACGATAAGGTTAGCATCGAAAAAGCCGATTTCCTGTGGGGTAAGGGGACGCGCGCCACAACTGAAGAAATTTGCCGCATTACCAGTCCTGAAACCTGCGTTGCCGCGATAGGCCAGGCGGGGGAAAATCTGGTGCCGCTCTCCTGCATGATCAACAGTCGTAACCACAGCGGCGGTGCTGGTACCGGCGCAGTAATGGGCTCGAAAAACCTGAAGGCTATTGCGGTAGAAGGCACTAAAGGCGTCAATATTGCCGACCGCAAAGAGATGAAACGGCTCAATGACTACATGATGACCGAGCTCATCGGTGCCAACAACAACCACGTTGTGCCAAGCACCCCGCAGGCCTGGGCGGAATACTCTTCGCCAAATTCCCGCTGGACGGCGCGTAAGGGACTCTTCTGGGGCGCAGCAGAAGGGGGACCAATCGAAACCGGGGAAATCCCACCTGGCAACCAGAATACCGTGGGTTTTCGAACCTATAAATCCGTTTTCGATCTGGGACCAGCAGCTGAGAAGTACACGGTCAAAATGAGTGGCTGCCATTCTTGCCCAATTCGCTGTATGTCGCAGCTCAATGTCCCGCGAGTGAAAGATTTTGGTGTACCGAGTACCGGTGGTAATACTTGCGTAGCGAACTTTGTCCACACCACCATTTTCCCCAATGGCCCGAAAGATTTCGACGATAAAGACGATGGGCGCGTGGTGGGGAACCTGATTGGCCTGAACCTGTTTGACGATTACGGCATCTGGTGTAACTACGGGCAGTTGCATCGTGACTTTACTTACTGTTATTCGAAAGGCGTATTTAAGCGCGTGCTGCCAGCAGAGGAGTATGCGGAGATCAGGTGGGATCAGCTGGAAGAAGGCGATCCTAATTTTATTAAAGACTTTTACTATCGACTGGCGCACCGCGTAGGCGAACTTAGCCACCTTGCGGACGGCTCGTATGCCATTGCTGAGCGCTGGGATCTGGGCGAAGAGTACTGGGGCTACGCCAAAAATAAACTGTGGTCACCGTTCGGTTTTCCTGTTCACCATGCGAACGAGGCTTCAGCGCAGGTGGGGGCGATCACCAACTGTATGTTTAACCGTGACTGCATGGCGCACACCCATATCAACTTCATCGGTTCCGGTTTGCCGTTGAAATTGCAGCGCGAAGTGGCGGGCGAGCTGTTTGGTTCACAGGATGCCTACGATGAAACCAAAAACTACACCCCGATCAATGCTGCCAAGATCAAATATGCCAAATGGACGCTGCTGAAAGTCTGCCTGCATAACGCGGTGACGTTGTGCAACTGGGTCTGGCCGATGACGGTTTCCCCGCTCAAGAGCCGCAACTATCGCGGGGATTTGGATCTGGAAGCAAAATTCTTCCAGGCGGTCACCGGCGATGAAACCACGCAAGCGAGTCTGGATCTGGCTGCTGAACGCATCTTTACTTTGCATCGTGCTTATACCGTCAAACTGATGCAAACCAAAGATATGCGCAATGAGCACGATCTCATCTGCTCCTGGGTGTTCGATAAAGATCCGAAGATCCCCGTCTTCACTGAAGGGACCGACAAGATGGATCGGGAAGATATGCGTCAGTCATTGACGATGTTCTATCAGGAAATGGGCTGGGATCCAGAGCTGGGTTGCCCAACGCGTGAAACCCTGTACCGACTCGGACTTGAAGATGTAGCCGCTGATTTGGCGGCGCAAGATCTGTTGCCGGCGTAAGGAACGCGAGATGACAAACGTGAGCGATGTTCTGACACCCGATGAGGCGCTTCCTGACGAGGTAGATGGCCACAAGAGACAATGGTTGCAGGCTTTTCACCCGCCGGTAGAACAGGTGAGTGTGCCGCAGGTTCAGGACCCCGCCAACCCGCAGGCGATTGTGGCAGATTTTATCCGTCAGCATTCAGTTTCGGGGCAACTGGTGGCGCGTAGTCTGTTTTTGCTACCACCTTACTCGGTCCCTGAAACCGATCTCTCCGCGCTACTGGATGCGCTGTGTCTGGATGCGAATAGCACGGATATCACCTGTGTGCAGGGCACCGAAGATGCGTATTTCTATTCGACGCAAACCATGACGGCAAACTACGCCAACATGTGTGTGCAGGTAGTGGAAAACGACATCTGCCTCGCGATTGCCGAGGCGGTACGTTTTGATTGTCGAACGTACCCTCGCCCCTATAAGGTCGCCATGTTGATGCAACCGCCGTATAGCTTTGAATCTCAGCAGGTTACAGCGGCGCTAACGGCCATGGAAATGCATCCTGATTACGCAGATATACGGACTGTGGAATCGTCAAATGCGGAGCCTTATCTGTTTAGCGAACGTTTTATGAGTTATGGCAAAGCGTACGGCCTGTGCGAATGGCTTGAGGTTGAGCAGTATCAGAACCCCTGAATTTTTCAGGTTGATGTCATGGAACGTGTGGACGACCACTGTCACAGTATTAGAGGATAACCCGATGTCCTTCACCCGACGAAAATTTGTCATTGGCATGGGGACGGTAATTTTTTTCACCGGCCCGGGTCAAAATTTGTTAGCGAGTACGAAGAGCCCTAAAGCCGTGCGTTACGTCATGATTCACGACGAATCACTGTGTAACGGATGTAATCTCTGCGCCCGAGCATGCAGGAAAACCAACCATGTCCCTGCCCAGGGCAGTCGATTGTCGATAGCGCATATTCCGGTCTCGGATAACGACAACGAAACGCTGTATCACTATTTCCGTCAGTCCTGCCAGCATTGTGATGATGCGCCCTGTATTGAGGTGTGTCCAACCGGTGCTTCCTGGCGAGATGAGAACGGCATTGTGCGGGTTGACGCGTCTTCCTGTATCGGCTGCAGCTACTGTATTGGCGCGTGTCCTTATCAGGTGCGCTATCTAAACCCGCAGACCAAAGTAGCGGATAAATGCGACTTTTGCGCTGAATCTCGTCTGGCGAAAGGTTTCCCGCCGATCTGTGTTAATGCTTGCCCGGAACATGCGCTGATTTTTGGTCGTGAAGATAGCCCGGAAATTCAGACCTGGTTGCGAGAGAACAAATATTACGAATATCAACTTGCAGGCGCCGGAAAACCCCATCTGTATCGTCGGTTCGGTCAACATTTGATTAAAAAGGATAATGTATGAACGCGTCGCAGAATGCCGAACAGTTTCATGCCCAGCTTGCGCAGTATGTTCCCCTGTTTTCACCGGACTACTGGCCCGTGTGGTTGGTCATTGCCGGATTGATGCTGGTGGGGATGTGGATGGTGCTGGCGCTACACGCCATGCTGCGCTTTCGGGCTGCGCATAAAGCACCGGCAGGGCACGGTGAGACGGTCTATTTATACTCAAAGGCCGTTCGTTTGTGGCACTGGTCGAATGCGCTATTATTCCTGCTACTTCTGGTCAGTGGCCTGATCAATCACTTCTCTGCTGCCAGCGCGTCGGTGATGAAAAGCCTGCTTACCGTACATGAGGTTTGCGGCTTTTTGCTGCTCGCTTGTTGGATGGGTTTTGTTCTGATCAACATGATTGGCGGCAACGGGCATCACTATTTTATTCAACGTCAGGGCTGGATCGCTCGCGCGCAGAGACAAGCACGTTTTTATCTGTTTGGCATTATGCAGGGTGAGCCACATCCATTCCCGGCATCAAAGCGTTCTAAATTCAATCCGCTACAGCAAGCGGCCTATGTTGGCGTGATGTATGGTTTGCTGCCACTGCTGCTTATCTCTGGGTTGCTGTCGCTCTATCCTACGGTCGTCGGCGATGTGTTCCCTGGCGTGCGTTACTGGTTACTTCAGGCGCACTTTGCGCTGGCAATTGTCAGTCTTTTTTTCATTTTTGGGCATCTTTATCTTTGCACAACAGGTCGTACGCCGGGCGAAACCTTCAAGTGTATGGTGGATGGCTATCACCGGCATTAAGCGATGATGATTACGCGAAGTGATTTACGGGCCTGGCGCGTTGGGCCCGTAATGTATCGCTGGTTTCTACGTGCATTTCCGTTAGGTGGAAGTTACGCCGATGTTCATCGTGCGCTCCAGCGGGAAGGGTATACAGACTGGGCAAATAGCCTGGTGGAATACGGCTGGTCAAAATGGCGGGAAGAGGCGAGTTTTGTCCAGCAGGATATTTATGCTATGGGGAATATTGCCCGTGCGCAAACGGCGGGGGAAATCAATCGTCCGCTGGCGAGTGCGGAAGATAACGCCCGATGTAGTAGCGCAGACGATAACGTTAAAATCGCCAGCGCCGGGTATGCCGTACAAATCGCCAGCGCAGGTTACAGCGCACGTATTGGCAGCGTCGGCTATAACGCGCATATTGGCAGCTCAGGCGATCGCGGGCGAATTGCGGTAGCGGGTAATTCGGCGCGGATCAGTAGCGTGGGCGACGCAACGCGTATCGCCTGTACCGGCATGCGAGTACGCATCAGCTCGCTCGGCGACCGGAACCGGATTGCCTGCAGCGGTGATTTAACCCAGTTGGCCTGCTTCGGCGCAGAATCTAACATTGCCAACTGTGCGGACAACATCCACATTATTGCCAGCGGAGAAAACGCCGTTGTTGCCAGTACCGGCACCGTCGACTCGATCATTCTCGGCCCCGGCGGCTGCGCGGCGCTGGCCTATCACGATGGCGAGAGAATGCGCTTTGCGCTTGCTGTTGAGGGGGAAAACAACATTCGGGCGGGGGTGAAATATCGGCTCAACGAAGAACATCAATTTATTGAATGTTGAATCTCTTACCGGGAAGGAATCTGCAGGAAGTAAAAACCGGCATTGCGCCGGTGTGGAAATCAGATTTTGCAGGCATCGCCGCAGTCGTTATCAGCAACAATTTCTTGTGCTTTTTGGTCTGCATCTTCCAGACGTTCGGCGTTGCGGGCCTGCGCTTCTTCCAGCCCATCAAAGACCAGATTATCGAGATCAATTTCCATCATTCACCTGCTCAGGTTCATCGTTTAACATCTCGTTATTATATTGCAAAAATGTTGTTTAACAGCAGCGATTTTTGCTACTTAACCTCCGACTTAAACCAGGTGCGCGTATTTATCCGGCACTGTTTTCCACAAATGGCGGTTGGCCGCACTAAGAATAATATCGCGCATGCATTCCCGCGCCGTAACGGCCTGGCGTAATCGTATTGCTTCCAGAAGGAGTCGGTGTTGCTCAACGGCATGCTCGGTCTCCTTAACCGATGACTCCTGCGTCTGTTTAAACGACAGCATCATGGCGGCTGAAAGGGCGTTGCCAATGGACATTAAAAAGGGGTTATGGCAGGACTTGAGTAATGCCGTGTGAAAGGCTAAATCACCTTCCTCGAAGAGGGCAACCTGATCCTGCCTTTGCCCGCGCGACATAAGCGTCCAGGCATCTTCAATGGCAGCTAAATCGCGAGCTGTAGCGTTAGCGGCGGCCAGCGCAGCGGCGTTAGGTTCAAACATCAGACGCGTTACCATCAGTTGCTCTGCAACATCGGGCGAAATACCAACTTCTTCCATCCAGCTCAGTACATCCGTATCCAGAAAACTCCAGAGTTCACGCGGGTTAACCGTGCTGCGTCGTTTCGCCTGAATTGATAATAAACCTTTCGCCGACAGGACATGCAACGCATTACGCACAGAGGTACGTGACGCGCAATATTGCACGGCAAGTTCATTTTCGCCGGGGAGCATCTCTCCATCGTCCAGGGTTCCGCGAATGATTTTCATCGCCAGATCGCGGGTAATCGTTTCAGAGATGTTTGTTAGCGAGGTAGTCATATTCGGCCTTGAAGAAATGAGAATGAGGCATTGTACTCGAAAAACAGAATGTTAGGTATACAAGATAGTTCTTCTTGTGAGATCAGCTTACGACATGAAATGTTTTATTTCACTTCACGATCGCGATCACAGATCGGTAACATTAACTCAATTACATTCTTGTCATACAAGATATGTTTATTGAGGTTACAAGATGAGTGGGGAATGGATCGCGATCGACTGGGGAACCTCGAATTTTCGCGCGTGGTTGATGGCAGGAAACGATGTGTTGGATAAGCGCAGCGCCAGCTGCGGACTTCTTCACGTCGAGCCGGGGCGGTTCGATTCGACGTTAAAAATGCTACTGGGCGAGTGGGTGGAATCAGGTTCACCGATGATTGCAATGGCAGGAATGGTAGGTTCGCAGCAGGGTTGGTATGAGGTTGATTACTGTCCATTACCCGCGAGCACCGATAGCCTGCTTACGCACAGCAAAAAATTCACCACCTCCTGGGGCAGCGAAGCATGGATTGTACCAGGCATACGTAAAGCACCTAACGGTGACATACCGGATGTGATGCGCGGTGAAGAAGTACAACTATTCGGGCTGTCCTTATTGGAAGGTATCGTCGACTTCCGGGCGATTCTGCCGGGTACACATAGCAAACACGCTCGAATGAAGAAGCGAGAAATCGTTGATTTTTCGACTTATATGACAGGCGAACTATTCCACGTGCTAATTACCCACTCCTTGCTGGGACGTGCGCTTCCAGATGCGGTGGTTGATGACAGTGCATTCTTGCGCGGTGTTGCGGCATCCCGGCGCAACGCTGCATTAAGCCAACTTCTGTTTTCTGCCCGGACGCTACGGCTTTCGGGGGAAATACCGCCTGAATCTGTGAGTGATTATCTCTCCGGTCTATTGATTGGAATGGAGTTTTGCACTGACAACACCGGACTCGTTTGGCTGGTGGGCAGTACGGCGTTAACACGACGTTATCAATTGGCTGCCAATGCGTTTGGTATTCAGACACGCTGCATCGATGGTGATCGCTGTTTTATTGCCGGTATGCAGTCTCTTCAACAACAACTAGCAGAGAAACAAAATGGACAGCTTTAACTTTGCCAGCTTATGGCAAAAAACGCCGCTTCCTATGATCGCGATTTTACGCGGTCTGACACCAGAGGACGCGCCGGAAATTGGCGACGTATTACTCGAGGCCGGCTTCACCTGGCTCGAAGTCCCGCTGAATTCACCGCGAGCGCTCGATTCTATCACGCTGCTCCGTGAAAGGGTGGGTGAGCGTGCTATCGTCGGAGCGGGTACGGTATTGACGACAGAACAGGTCGATAGTGTTGTCGATGCGGGCGGTCAGGTCATCATCTCACCCAATATGAACACCGCAGTGATCAGCCGTAGCAGAGATCATGGCGTCATCAGTTTGCCCGGCGTTACCACACCAAGCGAAGCGTTTATGGCGCTGGATGCTGGTGCCAGCGGATTGAAGTTTTATCCGGCGGAAATGATCTCACCGGAGATACTCCGTGCCATGTGCGTGGTTTTACCCCCTCACGTCGTGTGTATGCCGGTTGGCGGTATTTCCGCTAAAGCGCAACAGTTACAAAACTGGTGTAAGGCGGGAGCAAAAGGTTTTGGTTGCGGCGGCGGTTTGTATCGTGCGGGCGCAGATTATGAACAGGTTCGATCCAACGCGCAGGCCTATGCCCAGGCATGGCAACAGGTTAATACCTGAGCATCGCGACAATAACAACTCAAGAGGCTGAAAGATGAATACGCGTACCCTTGATACTGAAAATAAAAATGCGGTTTATCGTAAAGTGACCCGACGGCTGATCCCGTTTTTAATCCTGTGTTATTTCTTCGCCTATCTCGATCGGGTGAACGTGGGTTTTGCCAAACTCCATATGCAGGATGCGTTGAATCTCAGCGATACGGTTTATGGGATCGGTGCTGGTATCTTCTTTATCGGTTACTTTCTTTTTGAAGTGCCGAGTAACCTGCTAATGCAGCGTTTTGGTCCCCGTTTCTGGATTGCACGCATCATGGCAAGCTGGGCAGTTTTATCAGCATTGACGATGTTTGTTACCACACCAACCCAGTTTTACATTGTACGTTTTTTACTTGGTATCGCAGAGGCCGGTTTCTTTCCGGGGATTGTTTATTATTTAACGCTGTGGTTCCCTTCCTGGCGTTCAGCGCGCACGCTGGGGCTGTTTATTCTGGTGACGCCGCTGTCGACTATTATCGGCAGCCCGTTGTCAGGGCTAATCCTGAAAATGTTCGAAGGTGTTGGTCAACTGCACAACTGGCAATGGTTGTTCCTGGTGGAAGCAATCCCGTCATTCCTACTGGCCTTCGTCGTGCTGCGTTATCTCGATAATGACGTGAAATCGGCCAAATGGTTATCGGATGATGAGAAAGCGCTGATTGAGCAAGATCTGCATAAAGATCAGCTTGATAAAGTCGCAGCCAACGCCGGAATGCCGCAGCACAGCCTGTCTGCAATGTTCCGTAACCGCTTCGTCTGGTTGCTGGCGCTGATTTTCTTCAGTTTTAACATTGGCTATTACGGTATTAACTTCTGGCTGCCATCGATTATTAAAAGCTCCGGCGTACAGGACGATTTTGCTATCGGCCTACTGGCGGCGGTACCCTATATTTTCGGTGCGGCCTGCATGTTGTGGAACAGCCGTCACTCTGATCTGAAGCAGGAGCGTCGCTGGCACATAGCTATTCCGGCGATTATCGGTGCGATTGGTCTGACATTTAGCGCCCTGAATGAAGGCTCCACGTTCTGGATGATGGCATGGATTTGTGTCGCCATGTCCGGCACGTTATCCCTAATCCCAACCTATATCAGCCTTCCGGGGACGTTACTTTCTGGTACGGCAGCGGCTGCTGGTATCGCATTAGTCAATTCGATTGGTAATCTAGCCGGATTCTTTGGTCCAACCGTTCTCGGCTGGCTGAAAGACACCACCGGCAGCACCAGTAGCGGACTGTATATTCTGGCGGGCTTCCTTGTACTCTGCGCGCCGCTGATTTTCCTCATTCCCGGACGCTTGGTTAATCCCCGCGACCGCAAAAAAACACCAGCAGAAAACAGTGTATTAACGAAAAGAGGTCATATATGAGCAGTTGTGGCAGCGGATGCGCAGGTTGTGGTGGCGAGCACTTCAACCCGATCCTCAGCGGTGATGATGGCGCTTTAAAACGCGCCTTGTATAAATCAATGGGCCATACAGACGAACAGTTGCATCGCCCGGTGATTGCCGTCGTCAACAGCTATACCAATGCGACAGCGGGACATGCCAATCTGAATGAACTGACTGCGCATGTGCTGAAAGGCATCGATGAGGCTGGTGGCGTGGGGATGGTGTTTGGCACTATCGCTCCATGCGATGGGATTGCTGAAGGGCATCTGGGTATGCGCTATATTCTGGCGGCCCGCGAAATTATCGCCAGTTCGATCGAAGTGATGATGCGCGCTCACCGCTTCGACGGCATGGTGCTGTTGGGGTCGTGCGATAAAATCGTGCCCGCTATGCTGATGGCGGCAGCACGTCTCGATATCCCGGCTATTTTAGTAAATGGCGGGCCAATGTATCCCGCAGAATACAAAGGTAAACACTGGGACGGCAATATCGTCACCGAGGCTATTGGCTGGAAACGTCGTGGCGAAATTGATGACGCTGAATTCCGCCATATTGAAGATATTGCTGAGCCGGGCCACGGTTCCTGCACGATGTACGGTACAGCCAACACGATGTGTTGTATTGCAGAAGTATTAGGCATGAGCCTGCCAGGGAGCAGTATGCTGCCTGCGATTTCACATGAACGACGAGATTGTGCTTATGCGACTGGGGTAACGGCTGTTGATCTGGTTAAGCGTGGCGTGAACGCCCGACAAATTATTACGCGCGAATCGATCCGCAATGCGATGACTTATCTGCTGGCAACGGGAGGTTCCACTAACGCTATTTTGCATCTACAGGCTATTTATTATGAAGCCGAGTTGGGACATCTGCCCTTGGCTGAATTTGATGCTCTCAGTCACCAGGTACCGCTGGTCGCCTCGCTCTATCCGGCGTCGGAGTATGACATGATCGATTTCTGGGAAGCGGGCGGTGTCGCGGCAGTGGAAAAAGAGATCGCCAATTTACTGGATCTCAGTTGCCTGACGGTCAACGGGCAAACAAAAGGTGAATGGCTACGGGGTGTTCCCAATTCCCGCCGCCCGGAAGTTATCCATACACTGGCTATCCCGGTACGCAATGAGTCGGGGGTTGCTGTGTTACATGGCAATCTGTCACCAATGGGGTGTGTCGTGAAGCCAGCTGCAGTGCCGGACCATTTGATGGTCTTTACCGGACCTGCTGTGGTATTTAACAGCGAAGATGAGGCCGTGGAATCGATTCTCTCCGGTGATATTCAGCCGGGAAGCGTACTGGTGCTGCGCTACGAAGGACCAAAAGGCGGACCGGGTATGCCAGAGATGTATAAGCCAATGAAATTCCTCGAAGGAATGAAGCTGTCAGACTCCTGTGCGCTGATTACTGATGGACGTTTTTCCGGCTCGAATCGTGGGCTGTTTGTTGGGCATATTTCGCCAGAAGCCAGCGATGGTGGTGTTCTGGCGCTGGTCGAAAGCGGGGATTCGATCAGCATTAATATTCCTCAGCGGACATTAATGTTGAATGTGGAAGAGAGGGTCTTGAACGAACGTCAGCAACACTGCCAACTGGTCCATAAAGACGTTCCACGTGGGTTCTTACGTTTGTATCGTCGCTGGGCGCTACCGGCTGCGCAGGGGGCTGTATTGGCGGATAGGGGAGATTTGTAATGATTACGGTTGCGCGCATCCGGGGGGTTAATCCCATTGTTGCTCTGCCGTTTACACCGCAGGGTGACGTGGATTTTACGAGCTTTCGTCGTTTGTTGGCGCATCTTTCTGGCATCGGTGTTAATGGGCTCACACTGTTTGGCATTGCCAGTGAATTTCCGAAACTTGACGATAATGAACGTCAGCAATTGGCGGAAGTCTTTGTTGCTGAGTTAGCGGATAAAGGCATATTTCGCGCACTGTCGATCACCGACCATAGCACAGAAGTGGCCGTTCGCCGTGCGCGGCGCTACCAGAGTATGGGCGCTGACGCGCTAATGTTGTTGCCGCCTTTTTTCCTACAGCCATCGCTTGCCGCAGTGCAGGCGCATATTGCCGCGGTACTGGAAGCGGTCACTATTCCGGTGATGGTGCAGTACGCGCCAGGAGAAACGGGGTTCCCGGTTACACCTGCGCAATTGGCTGAGGTGGCAAAACGTTACCCACATGCGGTGTTCAAGATTGAATGTAATCCGCCGGTGAACTATACGCGTGAATTTCTGCAGCAGGCGCCAGACGCGCATGTGCTAAACGGTTATGCCGGTTTGTATATGCTGCAAATGCTGGAGTCGGGAGGAAAAGGGGTGATGCCTGGCTGCTCGTTTAGCGAAATTTATGTGCAAATCTATCGTCACTGGTTGGTGGGTGAACATCAGCAAGCGACGCAGTTACATGAGACGCTGTTACCGTATATACAACGCTGGATGCAGCACTGCGAATATATCATTCAGGTAGAAAAAACAATCTTACAGCGCAGGGGGATCATTACGGCTGATTACTGTCGCAAACCTGGCTGGTCATTGACGCAGGAGGATATCACTACTATCGATCGTTTTATTTCACAATTTAGTTTGTCGGTCTGCACTGGCTAACAATTCAACAGCCGCGCATCTGAACAGCCACGCCGAACAGATGCGCGATTCCTCAGTAACGTATGGCTCCTTTCTCTTTTCTCAGCATGAATACATCACTTTTTTGTTAATTTGTTGTTAATTTTGATGGTTTATTCCAGTTTTTTCGGGAATGTGATGCGCGATCATTTTTAACAATTACGTGACAAAATCACTATACATATAACTTAATATCTTTTATACATTAATTGTTCAACCCTGCGACTATTCCACAAAAGAGAAAGCTATATGGAACAGACACCTGATAAGAAAAACGATAATTTTCAGAACGATGGCAAAGAACAATTCAATCGCTCGATAGGTCTTATTTCAAACTTTGCGTTGGGTTTTACCTATCTGTCGCCGCTTACCGCTGTCTATTCGCTGTTTGCGCTGGCCGTAACGCTGGCGGGGCCGCCGGCAGTATGGTGGATTTTAATCGTTGCATGTGGACAACTTTTAGTGGCATTGGTGTTTGGTGAGGTCGCTTCCCAGTATCCCATAACCGGCGGGCTTTATCCTTGGGCCAGGAGGTTATGGGGCAAGAAATATGCGTGGATCGCCGCCTGGATTTACCTGTGGGCGCTGGTGGTCACCATTACGTCAATCGCGGAATATACATCAACGTTTGTAGAGTCGCTCTTTCACTATGGTCAGACGCCAGCCACGATGCTGCTGACGTCCGTTTTACTGCTGCTTTTGATGATGGCTGTTAATATGTCCGGGACTAAAAATCTGGCCCGGGTCGCAAAAATTGGCTTCTGGTGTGAAATTGTCAGCGTGATTGCGCTGGGGATTTATCTGTTGATTTTCCACCGTTCGCAGCCGTTCTCGGTCATCTTCGATTCGATGGGGGTGCTGGCTCATGATGGCAGCTATTCAACTGCATTTATGTCTGCCGCGCTGATGGGGCTGTTCATGTTCTTTGGCTTTGAGGCCTGTGGTAATGTTGCGGAAGAGGTACAAAATCCAAGTAAAAAGATCCCTGTTGCGATGATTCTAAGCATCGTATTTGGCGCGATTTCCGCGATTATTTCCGTTATGGGTTACCTGCTGGCTTCGCCAAATCTGATAAGTATCGTCAATGGCAAAACGTCCGACCCGATCCCGGCCATCCTGAATGAAGCACTTGGTGAAACCGGTGCAACTGTCTTTATCATTGTTGCGATTGTGGCGATGCTGTCGTGCATTCTGTCTCTGCAGGCTGCGTTAAGCCGTCTTATCTTTTCCTTCTCCCGCGACAAAATGCTGCCGGGCAGTGAATGGATGTCAAAAATATCTAAAAATGGTGTTCCGGATAATGCCATGGTCGTTAGCTGTCTGCTGCCCGTCATCATCTGTGTTTGGGTTTATTTCCAGCCAGACAACCTGTCGCGTATTACCGCATTTGCCGTTATCGGGATTTACATCTCGTTCCAGATGGTAGTGCTTGCCGCGCTACGCCAGCGTCTCAAAGGCTGGAAACCGGCTGGAGAGTGGACTATTGGCGGTTGGGGCGTGATTGTGAATGTGCTGGCGCTGGCCTATGGATTGTGCGGGATTTGGTTGCTGGCACAACCGGCAGACAGCAGCGACTTCATCGATCGTTGGACGGTACTGTTCGGCCTGGCGATTGTTGTTGGCTCTGGTCTAATCTATATGTTCCTGACACGACCGTTCGGACGATCTGCGGCACCGGAAAACGACGCCATTGCTTACGCTAACAAACTCAATGTGGGGCAGGATAACTAAAACTAAGGGCCCTCGGGCCCTTAGTTTTGATAGTGATAAAGGATAAAGTAGTCGCTCTGGTAAACCACGGTGCTGTGCGTGGGGGACAGCAATTCCCCCACGCGAAAACGCGGCCAACTGGAGAAGATAATCCGGTTTTCCAGATTGGTCAGAATGACATAGTCAGGGTGGGGACAGGAAAGCAGTTCGGCTTCAATCTGACTGACCAGCAGATCGACGGCGGCGACGCCAAGAAACTGCTCGTTGTAATAGACCGGCACCGCCGAGGTCAGGGTGTAAGAGATATTGCAGATATAGTCGACGTAGGGGCCGTGGATATACGCTTTTCCCTCCGGAGGTGAGTGCTTAAACCACTCGAAGGTTCTGAAATCCAGTCGTTGCTGCGTGGCCTGATCTAAATCGAGATGGGCCTGGCTCAAGCCATTATCTTTCTTATACCACCATTCCAGCAGCCAATACTCTTTTGCGGTTGCGGTGCTCTCAATATGGCTGGCGAACCCGGCCCCTGAGCAGTAATGGTTGTCACTGAGGGTGCGTTTGATGTGCTGCTGAACGGTCGATCTCACCGACGGATCGAGAACTACTTCTGCGGAGGCCTTTTGCACCCCAGAAATAGCCTCATGGATGCTCCTCGCCAGCGCAACGGTAGACTCTACGGTAGAGGCGGTAATATCATCAATCTTACGAATTAATGCGCTTAAAGATGTCGAAGAGCTCATTGTCTGTTCTGCCTTCACTGATTGTCAGTTCGCGTTATATTTCAACTTTTTTTCAATAAGGTAATAGGTAAACGTGTCGATGATCCTCGTGGCAAGCTGCACCGATTCCGCCTCGTTGTGAGCCGCTAACGCATCCGCCAGCGCTGAATAAAGCGCGATAATCTCCGCATGAACGCTGTCTATGCGATAGAGTATCGCCACCAACGATGCCCATTCTGCCTGCACCTGTAGTTCCTGGTTGGCCAGCCGCGCGGAATGCGAACTGGCGGCTATCGCCAGCAGGCAACGCATATCTGCCTGGGTCATTAGTTCAGGTGAATTTGCCTTTCTGAGCACCTCAACAAACTCGCGAAATTTGGCGATGTCCGCGCTGGTCATTCGTCTGGAAGCCAGCCTTGCGCTATGGCTAATGATGGCACAATGCATTTCACCCAGATCAGAAAGATAATCTGTGCTTATCGCTTTGAACGGATGCAGAGCGTTGTTTTTGCTATCAATCTTTTCGCAAACGAAGCTCCCGCCATTACGACCACGAACCGTATAGATTAGATTATTAGCCCGAAGCGTATTGAGCGCTTCTCTGATGGTAATATGTGAGACGCCCATCATCTTTGCCAAATCAGTTTCGTTGGGAAGTTGTTCCTTTGGCTCCAGCAACCCGGTGATAATAGCGTTTGAAAGGCGTTGCACTATCTGGTCCGAACGACTGACCTGCCCGATAGGCGCAAATATGACCGCGTGAGTAATCATAACTTTTCTGCACTCAATTCCCTGAAACAACGACCATTTCTAACACATGCCCGCCGGGCAAGGAAGGTAAGAATGGCCGAGTTACTTTACATGCCTGTACGCAACTTCACAGCACAAGCGGATGTGTGTCCCGATAACCTCATGATGAGTTGGACATAACGCGTCAGCTCACGATGAAAAGCCTTTTCCTGTAAATGTGAAATCTAAGTTAAAAATGCGAGCCCTATCATAGTGTCAATGTTGCGTATTTGAAATTTTTTTACAATATATATATTACATAAGATTCTTTATGTATTAACCGGCAGGAGAAAGGCATGAAAACCCTGAAGCATTTCATCAATGGGCAATATGTAGCAGGCAGCAGCCAAGATACCTTCGAACTGGTAAGTCCGGTCGATGGCGAAACGTACGCATTATCTCCCAACGCTAGTGCGGCAGAGGTGGAGCAGGCCTACTCGGCGGCGGAGGCGGCGTTTAGCATCTGGAGAAAATCGACGCCAGCACAGCGGCAGAAGGCACTTTTGTGCCTTGCAGATGAGATAGAGCGAAACGTTGAGCGACTGGTAAACGCGCAGAGCCAGGAAACCGGTCAGCTCCGTCATTTTATTGAGAAGGAAGAGATCGCGGCATCCTGTGATGCCATCCGCTTTTTTGCCGGCGCGGCGCGCTGTCTTGAAGGGAAGGCAGCAGGAGAATATTCCGCCGGGTTTACCTCGACTATCCGTCGTGAACCGCTGGGTATTGTTGGACAAGTGACACCGTGGAACTACCCGTTCATGATGGCAGTATGGAAGATTGCGCCAGCGCTGGCGGCAGGCAACACGGTCGTGTTAAAGCCAAGCGATACAACGCCAGCCAGCACGCTGCTGTTGGCTGAATTGGCTGCGCCGTTGTTCCCAAGAGGAGCATTTAACGTCGTGCTGGGCAAAGCCAATACTGGTTCGCTGGTGGTCTCAAACCGGAAGGCCTCGCTGGTTTCGATTACCGGTTCGGTTCGCGCGGGTCTGCAGGTTGCTGCCTCTGCAGCGGCGAATCTGACTAAAGCACATCTGGAATTGGGCGGAAAAGCGCCCGCAGTGGTGTTTGCTGATGCGGATATCGACAAAGCGATTGCGACGATTACCACGGCAGGTTTTTTCAATGCCGGACAGGACTGCACGGCGGCTACGCGTATCCTGGTCGAACAGTCCATCTACGCTGAATTTCTGGAAAAGCTGATCCAGAAAACGAAGAGTATTAAATTTGGTCCACCAGAGGATCAGGATGCGCTGTACGGCGCATTGAACAGCAGAAACCAGCTCGAGCAGGTGAAAGGCTTTATTGAGCGTTTACCGGCACATGCAATAGTTGAAACCGGTGGGCGAGCCGGGCCGGGGCCGGGTTTCTATTTTGAGCCGACGATCGTCTCCGGGTTGCATCAACATGATGAAGCAATACAACATGAATTATTTGGGCCGGTGATGGCTATTCAGTCGTTTTCAACTGATGAAGATGCGTTACTCAAGGCTAATGATGTGGAGTATGGTCTTGCTGCCAGCGTCTGGACCAGCAACCATGGTCGTGCCCAGCGTTTCAGCATTGCCCTCGATTTTGGCACGGTATGGATTAACAATCACATTCCGCTGTGCGCCGAAATGCCGCACGGGGGGTTCAAAAAATCGGGTTACGGGAAAGATCTTTCATCTTATTCACTTGATGAGTATACCCGAGTGAAACATATCATGTGTGATATCGCTGAATAGCGGTTAGCAGGAAGTTCATCAATTATTATGATTCTAAAAAACGGGATGAAGAGTTAAAGCCAGTGAGGTCGTCGGCTGTATCGCTTTATTAAGATGAAGGGATATATCTCTTATTTGGTCGTATTTAGGGCAGTGTGTAGCAATAAGGAAAAAAGTAAATGGCAATTACCAGACGTGATTTTCTGAACGGCGTCGCGGTGACTATTGCTGCGGGGCTTACTCCGCTGGAGTGGGTCAGGGCGGCAGGAAAGAGCAACGCATTTATCGATGGGAGTTATTATCCGCCGGCACTCACCGGGCTGCGGGGAAATCATCCAGGATCGTTTGAAATGGCGCATGCGCTAGGCCGCGAGCAGAAGCATTTTGATTTAAACGCTCTGCCCGTTGAGGAAGAGTACGATCTGGTGATTGTGGGGGGCGGGATTAGCGGGCTGGCTGCCGGGTGTTTCTGGCGACAACTTGCCGGGCAAAATAGCCGGGTACTGATCCTCGATAACCATGACGATTTTGGCGGGCACGCCAAACGTAATGAATTCACTCACTCGGGCAAAAAATTACTCGGTTATGGCGGCAGCGAAGCATTCCAGTCGCCCGCGCATAATTTCAGCCCTGAAGTACAAAAACTGATGGAAACCATAGGCGTCAGCGTCACGCGGTTAAAAGAGAGTTTTGACGTAAACTTCTACCCCGACTGGCAGCTCAGTCGCGGGGTTTTTTTCGATAAAAAGAATTTTGGCGAGACAAAAATCGTCAGCGGCGATCCGGGGCGCGCGGTATCAGATGATATTCCGCCGGACAGACTAAATGGCCGGAAAATTGAAGACTTTATCAATGATTTCCCACTCAGTGAGAACGACAGAAAAGCGCTGATCGACCTGCACGTGCATCCAGGCGACTATCTTCCCGGTATGACGGTCGATGAGAAAATGGCATGGCTGGATACCCACAGCTACAGTGAATTTTTGGCCACAAAAGTCGGTTTGAGCAAAATGGCGCTGCTCTATTTCCAGCAGCGTTCCAACGACTTCTTTGCCATCGGCATTGAGGGTATCTCCTGCAGCGATGCCAGGGCATGCGCATTACCCGGCATGGAAGCGCTGGGACTACCGCCGTTGGACGGAGAATCGCTGGCCGATCTCGAAGAACCGTATGTCTACCATTTCCCGGACGGTAACGCTGGCCTGGCCCGACTGCTCGTCAGGTATATGCTGCCGGATGCGCTTCCGGGTAACACGATGGAAGATTCTGTCCTCACAAGACTGCATTACGAAAAGCTGGATCTGCCGGAAAACGCCACGCGCCTGCGCCTGAACAGCACGGTGATTAATGCGGCTAATGTACAGGATGGCGTGGTGGTGACCTATCTGCGTGACGGCAAAATGCACCGTGTGCGCGGCAAAAATACCATCATGGCGGGTTATAACATGATGATCCCTTATCTGGTGCCTGAGATGCCTGAACAGCAGCAGGCGGATCTCAAACTAAACGTGAAGGCGCCGTTGGTGTATACCAACGTGGTAGTCAAGAACTGGCAGGCGTTCAAACAGCTCGGCGTACATGAATTTTATTCTCCGGCGGCACCTTACAGCCGGGTTAAGCTCGACTATCCGGTTAGCATCGGAGGGTATCAACATCCGGCCTCACCGGACGATCCGATGGTTATTCACATGGTTTATGTGCCTACCTATCCGGGCAGTAACTTGTCCGCCAGAGAGCAGTTCCGTCTGGGACGAGCCTATTTGCTGGGGACCACATTTGCGGCGCATGAGGAGATGATTCGCGCCCAGTTGCAGGAAATGTTTGGTTCGACAGGCTTTGATAATCAACGCGACATCTCCGCCATCACTGTTAACCGCTGGGCGCATGGTTATGCGTATTACGCCAACTCGTTGTTTGATGATATGGATAAAATGCCAGAAATTATCGAGCGTGCGCGTCAACCAGTGGGCCGCATTGCTATCGCCAACTCTGATTCTGACTGGAGTGCTTATGCGCACACAGCCATCGATCAGGCATGGCGTGCGGTTAACGAACTCAAGGATATGGGGTGATTTATGCGTAACGTAACCATTCTTGCCGCCTGTTTATTTACCGCCTCGGTAAGTGCTGCTGAATCTAGTGGTGAATATATCGCGCGAATTTCTGACTGCGTGGCTTGTCATACCGCAGAGGGTGGTGTTGCGATGGCGGGGGGTAAAAAGTTTCCCACGCCGGTGGGCGATATTTTTTCGACCAATATTACTCCAGACAAGACGCAGGGTATTGGTAATTATTCATACGCGGATTTTGAAAAGGCCGTACGTCAGGGAATTGCTAAAGACGGTCATCCGCTCTATCCGGCTATGCCTTATCCCTCTTATGCGAAGTTGTCTGATGAGGATGTACAGGCGCTGTATCGTTATTTTATGCATGACGTTACGCCGTCGGCACAACCCAATAAAGAGAATGCCATCCCGTGGCTGCTCTCCGCCCGCTGGCCGCTGCATATCTGGAACTGGCTGTTTACCTGGATTTGCCCCTATATTTCCAGACATCTGTTATCACTTAACCCATTACAGGCCCGCTGCCGCAGATATTCCCGTGGC